>NZ_CP040518.1:0-600000 GCF_005848555.1 Blautia sp. SC05B48
ATTACTGATCACAATATCTACTTTTGCATTTGTGATCTCTCCCGCATCAATAGCATCCAGGATCGCCTGAAGATTCGTTCCCCCACCGGAAACAAGAACACCGATCTTTAACATAAGGTCACTCCCTTTTCTCCCTCTTCAATGGTTCCTACCACATATGGCTTGTCACCGGTTTTACGGATAGCTTCCATTGTTTTGTCAACATCTGCAGGATCTACTGCCAGGATCATTCCAAGACCCATATTATATGTATTATACATCATATGCTCATCAATATTTCCTTTTTCGGCAAGGAGCTTGAAGATCGGAAGTACCGGATAGCTGTCTTTTTTGACAACGGCTCTGGTTCCGTCTTTCAGCATACGTGGGATATTCTCATAGAAGCCGCCACCTGTGATATGACTGCATGCATGAATCTGCACGCCAGACTCTCGAATGCTTTTCAGTGCTTTTACATAGATTCTGGTCGGTGCGATCAGCGCCTCTCCCAGAGTTGTTCCAAGCTCTTCATAATAAGTATCAAGAGACTCTTTTGTCATGTCAAATACTTTACGTACAAGAGAAAATCCATTGCTATGAACACCTGTGGAAGCCATACCGATCAGGACATCTCCTGGTTTCAGGGCCTCTCCTGTAAGAAGATCTTTTTTGTCAACGACTCCTACCGCAAATCCGGCAAGGTCGTACTCATCTTCCGGCATAAGGCCAGGATGCTCTGCTGTCTCACCACCGATCAGAGCTGCCTCAGACTGTACACAGCCCTCTGCAACGCCTTTTACGATCTCTGCGATCTTTTCCGGATAATTTTTGCCGCAGGCAATGTAGTCCAGGAAAAACAATGGCTCGCCACCTGCACACGCAATATCATTTACGCACATGGCTACGGCATCAATTCCTATGGTATCATGCTTGTCCATAACCATGGCTACCTTAACCTTGGTTCCACATCCGTCTGTTCCGGAAACCAGAGTAGGCTCTTCCATATCTTTGAATTTCTCCATGGAAAATGCACCTGAGAATCCGCCGATTCCTCCAAGTACCTCCGGTCTCATCGTCTTGGCAATGTGCTTTTTCATCAGCTCTACTGATTTGTATCCTGCCTCAATATCTACGCCTGAAGTCTTGTAATCCATAATGTCCTCCTTATGACAACACTTTTTTATTTTTATGGTAAAAGATTTATTTAGTAATTTTTGTATCCAACTTCCTGAAGCCTTGCGTCTTTCTTCTCGACCTGCTCTTTCAGATCCTGACTGTAGGCTTTCAGTCTGGAAAGAAGCTCTGCGTCAGAAGTTGCAAGGATCTTGGCAGCAAGAAGTCCCGCATTGGCACCACCATTGATCGCTACTGTGGCAACCGGGATACCGCTTGGCATCTGTACGATTGAGTAAAGGGAATCTCTTCCTCCCAGAGATGTTGTATGCATCGGAATACCGATCACCGGCATTGGAAAGATCGCCGCGCACATTCCCGGAAGATGAGCTGCCATTCCTGCGCCTGCGATGATAACTTTGAAGCCTTTTTCTTCTGCTGTCTTTGCATACTCGAAAAATACATCCGGTTCTCTGTGTGCGGAAATGATCTTCATCTCATAATCAATTCCCAGTTTCTCCAGGATATCTGCTGCTTTGCTCATAACCGGCATATCTGAATCACTACCCATTACAATTCCTACTTTTGCCATTGTGTTCTCCTTTCATGGTACACTAACTGAATATTAACCTGTGTCCTTTGACTATTGTTATGGTTATTCTACGTATATTCTCACTTTCTGTCAATACGATCGGAAAAACTGTAAATTTACTAATTAACTTATATTATTAATTAATGGAAGATTCTCAAAAGGACGGTTTAATTCCTCTGTTCCCGGAAGAACAAACCTTCCGTTTTCGATAATGGAAAGCATTTCTCCCTCATCATCGATCACACGGATGCTTCCAAGCTCATCATAGGGAATGGTAATATCTGTATGACAGCCATAATAAGCAAGGCTTACGTCATCCTTTCGCATCTCGGAAATCTCATTATCCCTGGCGATGATTTCTTTTCCATCCGGATTATATACCGGTGTATCCTCTGCCCAGCTGTAACAGGTATCGCCCACAGCAAAATGCGGTCCCATTTTTTCTGCGATCAGGATCGGAAGCTTATCCGCAATTCCGTATTTCAGCGCCGCCACATAGGCTGTGGTATTTGTACCGATAGCAAACTCTCCCATGGGGATCTTCGGATGGTGGTGGAGGATATTATCTTCAATATATTTCCGGTTCTCTTCTTCGGTTTTAAAATTCGAACAGGTGTAATCAATAACCTGGCCGCAGTCAAATACCAGCTTCAGATCCCGGAACTGAAGACCGTTCAGATATACTTTTTTCACATGAAGGATTCCGCCTGTGCCTGCCAGCTGTGGAGATGTAAAGACTTCGCCCACCGGAATATTCACGTCTGCCACACAGTTCTCAAAATTCGTCTGTTTCTTCGGATCTGTCAGTTCATGAAGATGAATCAGAAGATCCGTCTCATTGTCTCCACGTCCTTTGACTTCCACCCACTCACAGGTATCCAGGGTATTGATGATCGTCTGCTGGATTTCCTGATAGAGATGGTAATCCAATGTATTGATCTTTACGATCTCACGGAAAATTTCCTCATAATTTCCACCAATCTCAGGAACCGGATATGCAATGATCGTAAAACTTCTCTCATCACCTTTGATGTATCGGTTTACGATCTGTCCGGATTCATTGTCAAGCTCTGTCTGAAGCTTCTGCTGCATCTCGCTTAATGCATAAGCTTCCGGTTTACTTACCGGAGAGAAAGGATTTTCTCCAAATGTATCAATGCAGGCCGGACCACCATGTACTTCTGCCAGTTCTCTGTACTTCTCATAGGAAGTCTGCATAGCCCGAAGTTTTCGCTGAACAAAATCCCCATCCAGGAACAATGCACTGTCCTGACGATGATCGTAATCGTACTGCGGATTGGCAACGCCGCCTGTATAGCCTACTCTCACTGCCCCTCTCTTACTTACCACATGCGTTGCATGGCGATAGATTACCGGCTTCAGACCCATTTTTTCAAACTGAAGGATCGCTGCTTTTACCATCCGTTCGAAGCCAAGACTATATCGGATATTTACTGTTTTCTTTTTTGTGATATCCTTCCGTCCGGTGATAAATCCGATCCGATAGCCTTCTGTATAGGTAAAAGCCATCTTATCGATTTCTTCCTGAGAAAGGGAGTTCAGAAACTCTGCAACTCCTGTTTCATTTTCTGAAACAAACTCGCCATAGCGATACAGATATCTCAGATCGGAAAGATCCGAATTCATGATGATATCTGCCGCAAAGTCAAGCTCCGGATCTACACCTTCCCGTATCCTCTGCTCCATCATATCCTGGCAGTAATCATTCACATAGGAACGGAGAATCCCTTCCACTGTTGCAGCCTCCGGAAGTTCTTCCTCGCAAAATGCAGAATATACTTCCAGAAACAGTTCCATGGATACGATCATATCCCACAGCCTTTTCTCATGTGCATAAGCTACAGTTCCTGCGATCTCTGCATACAGAAAACTGAAGGCTTTTCCGTATTCTCCCAACTGCTTTACTGCATACGCCGGATTTCCATAGCTGCTTTCATAATTTTCCGGGAGGATATCCTGATAAAAGCAATGATTTCTCTCCTTCAACTCCTCCATCGTAAGCTCTGCTGAGCTCTCATCCATCACATCTGCTGCCATGGAAAGAAACTTTGCCCTGTTTCTGAAAAAATCTCCAAACGGTTTTTTTACGGTTTCTTCTGTTATGATCTCACGGATCCGTTCCTTCGCAAGTCCATAACGTTCTTTCATGCATTCTTCCAAGACTTCATCTCCCATCTTTTTCATCATCGATCACATGCCCCAGGGCAATGTGTTTGTCAACGAGTTCTTTCATATATTCCCAGATCACTTCAGAACCCTCTCCCGTTTTCCGGTTTCTCTTATAAATCTGACTTTTCTTCACCTGATGCTCTTCCCAGCTTTTCCCATTGGAAGCATCATTGAGAAACAATGGCTGACAATTATCCAGCACATGGGCAAATTTCGCCTCCGGGGTTTCGTAAGCCTCAAACTCCTCCCATAATGCTTTTAACCACTGTCCCTGATCTTCCGGCAATAGTCCGTAGATCCGTTCTGCAGCCTGCTTCTCCCTGTATTCCTTGGTTGTCGCTCCTTTTTCATCATATGCATAGGTATCACCTGCATCGATTTCTACCAGGTCATGCACCAGTACCATAGGAATCACCTTCGAAAGATCCACTTCCACATTGGAATATTCCTTCAAAAGCACTGCCATCAACGCCAGATGCCAGGAATGCTCCGCATCATTCTCTTTCCGCTTTCCGTCTGCAAGATATGTCTGACGGAAAATATTCTTGACTTTATCTATTTCCATAATAAAGTCCAGCTGTTTTTTTAAGCGTTCTTTTTTATCCATCTGTTATACCCCCGATAAAAAAAGTCCCAGCCAGATAACCAGGATCACTCCATTCAAAATAGACCCGACCATGCTCGTCCTGTGTTTCCGGTTTTCTTCCGAAAAGCTGGAAAGCCCCAGTGTAAACCCATATGCAGAAAGCAGCATGGCAAAAAGCCCGGTTCCGCCGATCAGGCCCCCGAGCTTTCCATCAAAAAAGAGTGCAAGCACAACTGCCGCGATAAACAGCACGAGGGAAGCCACCGCAAGTCCTACAGACCATTTTCCCTTGGAAGCTTCTCTTTTTTTTGCAAATACATATCTATATCTTCTTGCCATTAATTTTTCTCCTAATCCTGTCGCAGACTGCATAAATCCCATATCCAAGCGCTGCGCCCAGAGTATTCAATATCATATCATCCACATCAAAGCAGCCAACTTTTGTGATCAACTGGATCACTTCTATCGTCAGACTGATAACAAATCCGGATAATATGATAAAAAAGCTATTTCGCATTTTTCCGGTTATTACCGGAAGAATAAATCCGTATGGCACAAATCCCAGCACATTTCCAAAAACATTTGTGAAAAGCGCAAATGTACCCACTATTTTTCGATAAGTCCAGAAACGCCTGATCTCCACAAACGGAACAAGATTATAACGGTATTCTCTTTCTGCATCCGCCACTCTTCCGTATCCTTCTGAAAAGAACAGAAGATACACAAGAACAAGAACATACAGTACAAAAAAAGCTGTCCCGATTTTTTTTACTCTGCGTTTTGTCCCTTTTTCCAATATTCTCCCCTGCTTAAATAGTCCGAAAAGCCACACGGAACAACGTGCGGCTTTTCAGATCATATTAGATTAATATCTCTGATTTTCTTCTGAGCAGTCTCGCACCGTTCACGATCATCAGAATTCCTGTGACAAGTCCCGTCACCAGAACGACAATACCGAGTGCAAGGCTTCCCGCCCCGCTGCTCGCCATAGTTTTATAAATTTTTTCATTCATAAGGCTGCGTCCTCCCAGTAAAAGCGGACCTTCGGAATCCGCCGCTCTTTTATGACCTTTTATAACAATATTATTCTGCGCCGTACTGGTCATAATATGCATCAATGGCAGCTTTCAGCTTATCATCGATCACAACACGGCCTTTGTATTCTTTGTTGTAGAGATGCTCAACAACCTCTGCCATAGTTACAATAGCTGTAGTCTGAAGACCGTAGGTTTCCTCGATCTCTTTGAGCGCACTCTTTGTTCCCTGGCCACGTTCCATACGGTCAACAGAAACCACAAGGCCTATCGGATTTACATCTCCCTGTGCTTTGATGATCGGAAGTGTTTCTTTAATGGATGTTCCTGCGGTCGTAACATCCTCAATGATCACTACCTTATCCCCATCCTGGATCGGGCTGCCAAGAAGAATTCCTTTATCTCCGTGGTCTTTCACTTCTTTACGGTTGGAACAGTAACGGATATCCTTTCCGTACATTTCACTGATCTCCATAGTTGCTGCTACAGAAAGCGGAATTCCTTTGTATGCCGGTCCAAACAGCACATCAAAATCCAGTCCGAACTTGCTTTCTATCGCTTTTGCATAATACTGTCCCAGCTTGCGAAGCTGCGCACCGGTACGGTAAAATCCTGTATTTACAAAAAATGGTGTCTTTCTTCCTGATTTCGTAGTAAAATCTCCAAATTTCAGGACATTACAGTCAATCATAAATTCAATAAATTCCTGCTTATACTGTTCCATTTATCTAATCCTCCATGTTTTTCATATATACGACAAACCCAGAATCCACACTCTGCTGCAATTCCAGTGTAAAATCCCTTTATTTATCCTGTTAATTCTAACATATGAACAACAGAATTGCAAATACGGCAATCCTCCGTTATTTCACTACTCCGATCAGCTCATTGATATCTTCCACTTTCTGTTTTTCAAGAAATGCCTGAATACCATCTGCGATCTCCACAGTAGCATAAGGGTTAAAAAAGTTTGCAGTTCCCACAGACACTGCAGTAGCACCTGCCATAATAAATTCCAGAGCATCCTCAGCAGTTGCGATTCCTCCCATACCGATGATAGGAAGGGATACTGCATTTGCCACCTGATATACCATACGGACAGCTACCGGTTTTACTGCAGGGCCAGACATTCCACCGGTTTTATTTGCCAGTGCAAATGTACGTCTGTTAATATCGATCTTCATGCCTGTCAGGGTATTGATAAGAGAAAGAACATCTGCACCGCCAGCTTCTGCTGCTTTCGCCATCTCGGTAATATCAGTTACATTTGGGCTCAGTTTCATGATCACCGGCTGTTTTGCATATTTCTTTACTTCTTTTGTGATCTCTTCAAGAGCTTTCGGATTCTGACCGAAGGCAATTCCGCCTTCCTTGACATTCGGGCAGGAAACATTGATCTCCAGCATATCCACAGGCTCGTTTCCAAGACGTTCTACAACCTCACAATAATCCCTTGCAGATTTGCCACAGACATTGACGATGATCTTTGTATCATATTTTTTAAGGAACGGAATATCTCTTTCACAGAAAACATCAATCCCTGGATTCTGAAGACCAATGGCATTGAGCATTCCGGATGCTGTCTCTGTCACTCTCGGTGTGGGATTTCCCGGCCATGGTACATTTGCCACGCCCTTTGTCACAACCGCACCAAGTCTGTTCAGATCCACAAATTCACTGTATTCTGTTCCGGATCCAAATGTTCCGGACGCTGTCATCACCGGATTCTTAAGTTCTACGCCGGCAAGATTTACATTCATTCTGCTCATAGCTCTACCTCCGTGCTCAGGAATACAGGTCCGTCTTTACATACTCTCTTGTTATGAACATGAGAATGAGAATCCACATCTTTGGATTTGCACACACAGGCAAGACACGCGCCTACGCCACAGGCCATACGCTCTTCCATGGAGATCCAGCACGGAATTCCCTTTTCAAGCGCATATGCCTTGATGGCACGGAGCATCGGGGCAGGTCCGCAGGCAAAGATTGCATCTGCCTCAAGATCGTTCTCACGGATGGCATCCATAACATTTCCCTTTGTTCCTGCAGAGCCGTCTTCTGTTGCCACATAGACATCTCCGTAAGCTTCAAATTCTTTATTCAAAAACAGCTCATCTCTGTATCCGAGAACCATGATCTTTTCTGCTTCCAGCTGTTTAGCAGTTTCCAGCATTGGCGGAATTCCGATTCCACCACCCATGAGAAACACTTTTTTGCCTTTTACTGCATCCAGTGGAAAGCCATTTCCCAGAGGTCCCATAGTCTCAATGGGGACCCCTGCATGAAGTCTGGAAAATTCCTCCGTACCGGTTCCTTTTCCTGTAACGCGATATACCAGTCTCAGTTTTCCTTCTGCTTTATCGATCTCACAGAGACTGATGGGTCTTGGCAGAAGTTTACCGCCATTACGGCTGTAAAGTGATACAAACTGTCCCGGCACTGCATTTTTTCCGATCTCACCTGCATCCAGCCACATACTGTAAATATCTGTACCAATACATTCCTGGCTGAGTATCTTACAGGGCTTTTTTGTTTTTTTATTTTCTGATGTACTCATAAAATGCCTCCTGTATTATCTGTTCTCCAGCGCACCGCTGATATCCGCGATCATATCTTTTACTGCCGCTCTGGAAGCATCTGCGTAATTTTCAGCGCCAAACTCTTTATATTTCTCCTGCTTGTATGCAGCGATGATTCCTCTGGAAGAGTTTACGATAGCACCAAGTCCGTCTTCATTAAAGAAATGGACAAGATCTGCGCCCTTTCCACCCTGAGCACCATATCCGGGAACAAGGATAAATGTCTTCGGCATGATTTTTCTTAACACCTTTCCCATTTCCGGATAGGTCGCACCTACAACAGCACCAACATAACTATATCCATCACCCATAAGCTCATCGCCCCACTGTGCAACCTTCTCACCTACCAGCTCATAGAGCGGGCGGCCGTCGATGACACGATCCTGGAACTCACCACTTGATGGATTGGAAGTTTTGACCAGAACAAAGATACCCTTTTTCTCTTCCTTGCATACGTCCATAAAAGGTTTCACACCATCAGAACCAAGGTATGGATTAACCGTTGCAAAATCCTCATCAAAACCTGCATATTTTTTTGAACCTACCTGAACCTGTCCCAGATGGCCAACTGCATATGCTGCAGATGTGGAACCGATATCACCTCTTTTGATATCACCGATCACAACCAGATCTTTGGATTTACAATACTCAACCGTTTTCTTGTATGCGATCAGTCCCGGGATACCAAACTGCTCATACATGGCGATCTGTGGTTTCACTGCCGGGATCAGATCACAGGTCGCATCCACGATCCCTTTGTTATACTGCCAGATTGCTTCTGCAGCGCCCTCCAGAGTCTCTCCAAACTCTGCAAAAGCCTTCTTCTGGATATGCTCCGGAATATAATTCAGCATAGGATCCAGTCCTACAACGATTGGTGCATTTGTTTTGCGGATATTGCTGATCAGTTTGTTAATCATGATTCTTTCTCCTCCTGGTTTTTAAATACAATTTTTCCGTCACAGATGGTATAAAGCACTTTTCCCTTTACTTTCCAGCCATCAAACGGTGTGTTATGTCCTTTGGAAACAAATTTATTTTTATCGATAGCATACTCCTGCTCCGTATCCACGATGATCACATCTGCCGGATGGCCTTTCTGGAGAGTTCCTCTGTCAAGCCCGAGGATTTTCGCCGGATTCAGGCACATCTTCTCAACCATCTGTTTCAGTGTGATCACATCTTTTTCCACCAACTCTGTATAGGTGAGCGGAAGGCTTGTTTCCAGACCTACGATCCCAAATGGTGCATTCTTCATAGAACCTGTTTTTTCCTGTGTACTGTGCGGTGCATGGTCCGTGCTGATCACCTCGATGGTACCGTCTTTCAGGCCCTGTTTCAGTGCTTCCACATCCTTCGGTGTACGGAGTGGCGGATTCATCTTGTAATTCGGGTCATCTGTTTTAATATCATCTGATGAAAGGATAAAATGGTGCGGGCATACTTCAGCTGTAATATTGTCGTATCCTTTTTCTTTTACGATCTTCATCATCTGGGCATCTCCATAAGTGGAACAGTGGCAGAGATGAAGATGGACTCCTGTCTCCAGCGCCAGAATGATATCTCTGGCTGTAATGGTATCTTCCACTGCATTGCAGATTCCGGGAAGCCCCAGTCTTTTGGCGTTCTCATCCTCATTCATGCATCCATCTCCACGCAGATCGATATCTTCACAATGGTCAAAAAACGGTACACCGCATTCTGCTGCGATCCTCATTGCTTCTTTACAAAGCGCTGTATTCATCACAGATTTACCATCCTCGGACACTGCCGGGATCCCCGCTTTCACCATTCCGGCAATATCTGCAAGTTCAGTACCTTTTTCTCCCATGGTGGCTGCACCTGCCTGAAGTACATGAATACCGGAAACCTGCGCAGCCTTGTTATGTACATAGTTTACCCGGTCCGGATTATCTATAGTGGGAGTTGTGTTTGGCATAGCAACTACAGTTGTCACACCACCACGTGCTGCCGCCGCCGCACCACTCTTGATATCTTCCTTATGTGTCTGGCCCGGATCACGAAAATGGACATGAAGGTCGATGATTCCCGGCATGACCAGCTTTCCTTTCGCATCGATCACACGGTCGCCATCTTTCTTTTTCAGCTTCTGACCTATTTCCGCAATGATTCCGTCTTCCAGATAAATATCGCCTGTTTTATCCGTATCTGTAGCCGCATCCACGATCCGGCCTCCTCGAATCAGAATCCCCATTTCTGTTCTCCTCTCATCCTGTATTTTCAAAGCAGATTCTTCAATCCGCTTGCATTCTACTATATCATACACGATATTTCTCTATTTATAAAGATTTTTTTACAAAGCAATTTCGCCCCTTTTTACACCCCGGAATTGTTGGAATTTTCTCCTTGACATTTCAAAACACGGGTTATATAATCAGAGCATGGCAAGATATTTAATGTAAAATCACTAGTTTTTAGAGATTATATTTACATGAATATAGTCTGTGAAATCTGGTGATTTTTTATTATCATCAGAAGGCTATTTTAATTTTTTTTATTTTTATGGAGGTAACACAAAATGAACAAGGGAACTGTAAAATGGTTCAACGCAGAAAAAGGTTATGGTTTTATCACAGGTGAGGACGGACAGGATGTATTCGTACACTTCTCCGCTATCAATGGTGAAGGCTTCAAATCTCTTGAAGAAGGACAGGCTGTATCCTACGACTTAACAGAGGGCGCTCGCGGAATGCAGGCTGCTAACGTTACAAAGTTATAATTCTATAACCATAAAAAACGTATAAGTCAAAACGGGGCTGCTTTATGGCAGACCCGTTTTTTATTGTATTATAATTTATCCTGTATATAAAAATCCCCGGGATGCTTCAACCCATCCCGGGAACCCATCACTTCATATGTGTTTTCTATTCCGCACTGTCTGAAGATAATCCGGAAATATAATCTGTCAATGCAGAAGTATCCATCACAGTATCCACCTTCACACTGGCTTCCTTCGCCTGGATCTTGGCGTATGCGGAATATCCGATCCAGCCCACAAGCAGAACCGCGATGAGGATCCATGCCGCCATCTCAAGTACAAATTCTGCGCGCTCCTTCTTCAGGGCACTGTTTCGCGAGTATTTACTGTTTTTATATTTGTCAACTTTCTTCTGGCTCATTGTCTTTCTCCTTTGCCGCTTCAATACTTCGTTCATTATAGCACACTTGTTTTCAAAAGGAAAGCAGCAACTCCCTGAAGAAATGTGATAATTTTCTGAACTGGAGATTTTCTCTGATCAGACTGCTACGATAACGCCACCATCATTGGCATACATACTGCTGACACCGGCAGTATCCATAACTACGATCTTTGCAGGATTCAGTTTCTCACGGATAGCCTCCTCCAGCATCTTCGCTCTTTCCGGACAATTGCAGTGAGTGATGGCAACTGTCTTTTCCGGAATGTTGATTCCCTTCTCTCCAATGTGATCCACCATTTTTACGATTGCTTTATTCATGCCTCTTGCCTGGTCCAGCTGACAGATCGTTCCTTCCGGAGTAGATCCCATAACCGGCTTGATCTTCAGCGCACTGGCCACCAGAGCTTTCACTCTGCTCAAACGTCCGTTCTTGCGCAGAGTTTCCAGATTCTCCAACACAAAAAATGTGCTCATCTCTTCAATATATTTCTCTACTTCACTTACTACTTCTCCAAAAGAAAGTCCCTTTTCTTCACACTCCATGATCTTCATGGCAATCAGACTCTGACCACCGGATGCAGATTTGGAATTAAATACATGAACCTTTTTCTCCGGCTGCTCTTCCAGGAACAGGTTTTTTCCAAGAATTGCACTGTTATAGGAACCGCTCAATTCTGACGAAAGTGTCACCGCATAAATATGTTCCGCATCACACTCATATGCCTTCATATAGCGTTCCGGAGAAGGGCATGCAGACTTGGGGCATTCCGGGCAGGCCGCAACCTTCTTTAAAAAATCTTTCTGATCGAAATTCTCATCATCTATAATATTCTCACCACCCACCGTCAACGTCAGTGGTATGGATTCAATCCTGCCGTCATTTTTCCATTCATCTAAAAGCTCCCCACAGCTATCTATCGCAATCTTATAGCTCAATTATATCGTCCTCTTTTCCATTATATGTAGTATTCAATACCACATCTATCGTATCACATAAACAGATATTTGAAAAGAGTTTTTTAAAAAGTCTGTCCTTTTTTCTTTATCTGAGATATAATGTCTACACGCGATCACATAAAAGAAAGGAAGTGCGGCATGCTTGCATTAAGGATCACTGATATCCGGGATTTCACAAACAAACTTTTTATAGGAGAAGTATTTGATAAATTCTGTCTGTCCGAAGCGACTGTGACTACTTTTAATACTTTTACCATTGATGGAAGGCTTCAGAAAGATTTTTTTGATACAGACAGCATGAACAGATTTGCAGAGCACGGCCGGACACATTCTCTCTGGAAGGACATCAGACCTTTCTGCTGGTCTGTGATCCGCGGTAAGCGTACACCCTTAAGCTTCAGGATCGTGCTGCATTTAAGTCGGAGCGGAGTTGAAGCCGCAATGAGAAATACAGATTTCGGAATTTCCTCCGAACAGATAGACGGACTATTCTTAAATCTTCAATTTAAAAATAACAGCCTTCTTTGTACTACCGGAACCTCGCTCAAAACATTCTCTATGGATAAACGCCCGGAGCAGTTCTGGGATGATATGATCCTGAGCTTTCTGTCCAGGAATCAGATTCTTTTTGAAAGGCTGTAGTCAATTCTCTTCTTCTATTTCCCTCAGGTAATACGCAAGCATATCAATAAATTCACTGTTGGTAGGCTTGTATTCCAGAGGATATCCTGCAATCTCATCCAGCAGTTTTTTATTTCCTTCCCAACACACATTTACCATTGTTCTGATATCATGCTCAATATTGGTAGGTGTTGATCTGTACTTCCGTGCCAGGCATGGATAAATGTCCTTTGTGATCCGCAATGGTTTACACTGATCCCCCATAGAAATCTTTACCGCTTCCGCAACGAAAAAATATCCTTTGTATTTCGAATTTGCGCCAAGTCTTCTGATCAATCCGTACACCTTTTTCATACATTTGTTCCTCCATTTCATTCTTTTCTCTTTTCAAAAGCACTCCCTTACATATAATACGACACTTATCTATATTTTTCGCTTTCTTCTGAAAATTTATTTTATACATATTAGATACTAATTTAAATTTTTAGTCATATTTTACAGGTTATTTTTATTTAATATCTATTATTTTATTTAAATTTCCTTGAATTGTGTTAAAGATACGCATATTGTTATAAAAAAAGCAAAGGCTTCGCCCCATTACGGGCGAAGCCTTTCGATCGTTTTGTATGTCGTTTTATTTTGTAAGAACCATAAGGATATCGTTGCTTCTCTTTACAAATTTTGTCATTTCCTCCGGAGAAAGCTGTTTATGACTCATCATTGCAAGATCATAAAGCTGTTCACAGATCACCGGAACATACTCTGACCCCTGATTTTCTGCTATAAATCTTACAAGAGGATGATTTGCATTCAGTACAAGTACTTCCTGACCGCCGAACATATTCGGATCCATTCCGTACATATTGTACATTTTCATCATATCCTGCATACGGCGACTCTCCTCAGGAAGAGTGATCATCGCTGCAGTTCCCTCATTTTTCAGCTTCTCCACTTTTACTTCAAGTTTATCCTTGCCAAGATTCTTACGGAACACTTCAGTAAGTGTCTTGACTGTTGTTTCATCCGTTTCTCCGTCTTCACGAAGCTCTTCTGTCAGATCTGCATCAATTCTCTTGAACTGGATCGTCTGATCCTGCTGTTCAAGATGGGAAATAAACTGTGAATCGATCACATGCTTCAGCAGTACAGCATCTTTACCCGCTTCACGGAACATATTAATGTACTGGCTCTGCTGTACCTCATCGGTCACGTAATAGATGACCGTTTTTTCCGGTTCCTCATTCTGGGATCCTTCGGAAGCTTTCTCCTCTGTCTTCTCCTCTTCAACTGCTTTTGTTTCTTCTTTTTTATTTTCCTCAATGCAATCTTTCAGGGTAAGATATTTGCCGTCCAGATTCTTAAAGAGGATATAATCGTTCATCTTCTCACCAAATTTCGCATCCTTGATGCATCCAAATTTGATAAATGGGCTGATATCATCCCAGTACTTCTCATAAGACTCCCTGTCTGTCTTGCACATTCCGGTGAGCTTATCTGCTACTTTCTTGGTGATGTATTCAGAAATCTTTTTCACAAAACCATCATTCTGCAGCGCAGAACGGGAAACATTCAGTGGAAGATCCGGGCAGTCGATCACACCTTTCAGAAGAAGAAGGAATTCCGGAATCACCTCTTTGATGTTATCTGCAATAAATACCTGATTATTATAAAGCTTGATGGTTCCCTCAATGGAATCATACTCTGTCCTGATCTTCGGGAAATACAGGATACCCTTCAGGTTGAACGGATAGTCCATATTCAGATGAATCCAGAACAGCGGCTCCTTGTAATCCATAAATACCTTACGGTAAAATTCTTTATATTCTTCATCCGTACACTCATTTGGATGCTTCATCCAGAGCGGCTGTGTATCGCTTAAGGATACCGGCCGTTTATTGATCTTTACTTTATCTTTGGCAGGAGAAACTTCCACAACTTCTTTCTCGCCTTTATCATTCTCCTTTTCCTCTGTCTTAGCATCCTCATGGATATGCTCAACTACCACATCATCTTCACGGAGATCTGCCTCATCGATCGTTTCATACTCCTGTTCAGCATTTGCTTTGGAAAGATAGATATTTACCGGCATAAAAGAACAGTACTTCTCAATAACCTCTCTCATACGATATTCATTGGCAAACTCCAGGCTTTCCTCATTGAGGAAAAGAGTGATCTCTGTTCCCGGTTCTGTTTTGTTTCCGTCTGCCATCTCATACTCTGTACCGCCGTCACAGGTCCAATGTACCGGTGTGGAACCCTCTTTGTAAGAGAGAGTATCGATATGAACTTCATCTGCAACCATAAATGCAGAATAAAATCCAAGTCCGAAATGACCGATCATCTGATCATCGGTTGTTTTATCCTTATATTTCTCAAGGAACTCTGTAGCACCGGAAAAAGCGATCTGTGTGATATATTCCTCTACTTCATCTGCTGTCATACCAATACCGTTATCGATAAACTTCAGGGTTTTCTGATCCGGATCAACGATAACATTTACAGCCGGTTTGTAACCTTCCGGGAATGTATAATCTCCCATAACTTCCAGCTTTCTCAGTTTGGTGATCGCATCGCATCCGTTGGAGATCATCTCTCTTACAAAAATATCATGGTCGGAATATAACCATTTCTTGATGATCGGAAAAATATTTTCACTGTTGATTGATAAACTGCCATGTTTTGCTGACATATATGTCACTCTCCTTTTGTTTTTATTTTTATTTCTGATGTTCCGGCAGAGCCGGAAACCTGTTGTTCTTTTCAATAAATATATACTAATACGACTTTTTACAAAAGTCAAGAAAAATTTAGCACTCATCATTATAGAGTGCTAGTAACAGCATGTAAAACGGATCTCTATGTGCAAAAAAATCCCTCCGTACGTTTTTTTGTACGGAGGGTGCTGTAAAACAATCTTCTACATTCTGTTCTTA
Source organism: Blautia sp. SC05B48 (assembly GCF_005848555.1). Classification (NCBI taxonomy): domain Bacteria; kingdom Bacillati; phylum Bacillota; class Clostridia; order Lachnospirales; family Lachnospiraceae; genus Blautia; species Blautia sp. SC05B48. The sequence continues at coordinate 15,749 of NZ_CP040518.1, forward strand.
TTTTTTCTTTTTACGATATACAAGAATTCCTCCAATGCATACCACAGCCACGATCAAAATGATCACAAATGTCATGATCGGTGTACTGTCTCCCGTCTGCACTGCAGATTTCTGATTTGTCTGTGTCACTGCCGGACTCGGAGTCGCAGTAAGAACTGCTGCCTGTGATACCGTAAAAGTAACCGTACTTTCTGACTGTGTACCGGTATCCTTCCAGCTGGAGCCGTCATATTTCTGCTGTCCAAAGGTAACTTTCAGAGTATATTTTCCCGGCTTGCTGACACGGAATGTTGCGGTATAAGGTTCTCCATCCCAGGTACGGGTCTCTGTGATCTTCCAGCTCTTCGGCTGATATCTGGTATCTCCTTTACGCGGGTTTGTATTATCCATCCCTGCGCCAGCTGCTGTAAAGGTAATCTTTGTATTGGTATCATACTTGCCATTGGAATCAATTCCTGTGATCTTATTGTCCGATGCAGCGGCTTCCGTGCCCTGATATCCGTTTACTGTAATACTTACTGCGATCACTGTACTGATCTTGTTGGGATTCTTAACCCCATCCGGAAGAATGACAGTACCTTTTACATTAAATATCTGACGTTCTGCAGAAGACGGATCATAAGAAGATCCCTTAACATCCCATTTAACAGATGCCTTCTGCTCTCCCTTTGTTGTAGTGATCTTTACTGTTCCCGGAAGCTTCAGGGCTTTCTGGGTTTTCTGGGTTCCATTAGGAAGATCTTTGATATCGGATGGTTTTTTGATGCCTGTAAGGTTATTCGCTTTCTCACCGTTATCTGCTTTTTTCTTTGTAACGCTGAAATGGACATTTACATAAGCTTCCACATTTGCATCATTGGCGATCACAATGTCTTCCAGATATTCCCCCTGTGAAAGTCCGCTGACCGGCTGTACGCTAAAGGTTGCATTATCTCCTGCTTCCAGCTCTGTGGCAGAAAGTGTACCAATTGTATATGCATTTGATGATGGCTGTTTCAGAACGATCTTTGTATTTCCGGTATTGGTAACTGTAACTGTCTGCTCATCAGGAAGTTCCTTATAGCCTTCTTCTTTGGTTCCAAACTCCAGACTGTCTGTTACCGAAAGACCTGGCTCTGGATCCGGTTCCGGTTCCGAAACTGTAAATTCAAGCCGGACTTCGGCCAGTGTGTTTCCGGTATTCTGATCTGTCACAGAAATCATACCGCTGTGATCTCCGGCCTGAAGACCTGTCTTGGGCTGTACGGTAAAGGTTGCCGCCTCGTCTCCGGGATTGAGCACTTCCGCAGAAGGCTCTCCCACCACATAATCCTCCGGAACAGAAAGCTGGATTCGGATAGCCTCTGTGCCTGTATTCTTTACAGTTACAGGCTGTGCATCCGGTGCGGTCTCATAGCCCTGTTCCAGTGTTCCAAAAGACAGAGGACCTTCCGGTTTCACTGTTGCAGTAACTGTTTTTGGTGTTTCTGTCTTTACCATAACCGAAGCCGTCACTGTAGCAGATGCTTCAGTGCTTTCATCAGAAGCAAATACAAGTTCTTCCACGTATGGATCATCTTTTGCAGAGAGTCCAAGTTTAGGCTGTACGGTAAAGGTCTGCTCTCCTCCCTGCGCCAACTGGATATTTCCGCTGCTCTCCACTTCACTGACCGGCGCAATATCAAAAAACTCCGACTCAGGCTGTACTAACGTCACAGCTTCTGTACCTTCGTTTTTGATCGTGACTGTACTTGTTGTTTCTACCTTTTCATAACCGGCAGTCAGATCATCAAAAGGCAGTTCTGTCGGATTCGCAGTTAGCTTGTATATTTTTTCCGTTGCAGGGTCCGATGTTTCCCCGGGATCTGTCTGCTCATTATTTTCATTATCTTCGACTTTTTTATTTTCCGGTTCTTTTACTGTAAAGTCCGCTTCAAAGAAGACATCGGCACCTTCTTCTGTCTGATACGTGATCAGATCTTTGTATTCTCCAGCCTTCAGACCTTCTCGTGGTTTTACCCACACAGTAACACTTTCACCACTCTTTAATGGCGCATCATCAATATCTGCAGCCATGAAATTCTCCGGGGCGATCTCTTTAAAATTAAGATCTCCGGTTCCGGAATTTGTGATAGTAACCATCTGTGCTTCCGGAATTTCCGTATATCCTTCTTCCACGGAACCAAAATCCAGAATTCCACTTCCATCTTCCGTATATGCAGATGCCGAATATGTCGGTTCCTCATTTTTTTCGGAAGCGTCTGCTGCTGTATCTGCGGAATCCGGTGTCTCTGTCTGACTATCTCCGGATGCATCTGTTTCATCGGTATTCTGAGACCCTGACTGTTCTCCGTTTCCGTTTACTTCTACAACAGGATTTTCTGCTGGTTCCTGGGTATCTGTGGATTCCTGCTCATCTGTGGAACCCTGTGTGCCGGTATTTTCCTGTACATCCGCAGACTCTGTTTCTTCTGCCGGCTCTATGGTTTCCTCAGGCTGAGCACTGTCAGGTTCCTCTGACGTTCCCGCTGCTTTGGCTTCTTCCTTTTTCTTTTCTGCCAATGCTTTGGCTTCCTCTTCTGTTTCGGAAACTTCCTGGGTCGTCACCGTAAGCTCACCACTGACTCCCGTTTCTTCTTTTCCGGTAATCTTCAGAACGATCGGAAGACCCAGATCTTTTTCATCAATTTTATAAGTCTTGTCAGTTCCTACTTCTGTAAGTAGATCTCCGTCCTTTAATGACCAGGAAAAACTCACATTATCATCTGTGATCCCCTCCGGCTTGACCTTTGAGTAATCTGCACTTAAAGTAGACCCGATCGCAAGTGTTCCTTTGACCTTCAGCTTTCCATCAAGAGTTCCCGATGGAGCTGCAGTGGCAAATACCATCGATGGAAGCAGCGTTACCATCATAAGCACAGCCATGATGACTGCCAGCACTCTGCTTTTTTTCATATTCCATCCTCCTTTACATCATTTTATTTTCCCCACATTTACCCTTTCTACGCAGGGCTTTCTTTTTGCTGATGCAAGTTTATCATATTTAATTTTCAGAGGTGTAATCCCTGCTTTCCGTCAGCCTTCTACGATCATATATTTTCCGTCCGGAAGTTTGAACACTTCACTTTCTTCTTCCAGTTCCTTCAGAGAAAGCCCATCCACATCTGCGCCCATTCCATCCAGATATTTTTTTACATCCTTCAGGGAATCCAGCACAACTGCCATGCAATCCTCGAGGAACTCCTCTGCCTCCTCAAAATCCTCTGCTACCGGCTCATCAAAAAGCTGACCCTGTTTTTCCAGAAATGTCTGGACATATTCTTTCTTGTACATATTAAAGTACCTCCTTTATATCTCCGCCCGCCGCGATCAGTCTGCGAAGTACTGGTTCCACCTTCTCTGTTTCGTAGGAAGCAACCGCCTTTACCCCAGGCTTCGCATGCTTCATGGCAAAGCTGTATTTTACAGATTTCATCATTTCAATATCATTGTATTCATCCCCAAACACCATGCATTCATCCGGTCCGATTCCCAGAAGTTCCTGGTATTTACGGATCCCTTTTGCTTTGTTCGTGGTAAATGGAACAAAATCCACCCACGCAAATCCGGATGTCACAACAGTACATCTATCCTTGAACCGTTCCCTCCAATACCGGATGGATTCCTCCGTCATTCCTTCTTTCTCGTAAACCGCAACCTTCATACAAGGCTCTGTGATCTCATCAAAACTCTTTATGATCTTACACTGGTTTTTTACTTCCTCGATCATCAGATGGCGATAATGTTCTGTCTTGGGCATGATATAATAAAAATCCTTTGTAGAACAGGAAAATTCCGCTCCGGGCTTTTCCCATATCGCCTGAATGATCTCACTGACCAGTTCTTTGTCGAAGCTGTCGCAGTACAGAAGTTTCTCATTCTGAACAGCAAGCCCGCCATTTTCACTGATAAATGCCATATCGTCCTTTACCGGCACAAAAAGATTCCTCATATTGGCATACTGTCTGCCGCTGGCTGCCACAAAAAGGATTCCCATTTTTTTCAGTTCCTTTACCAGCGAAAATATCTCTTCCGGCAGCGTCTGTCTTCCACCGATGAGCAGCGTTCCATCCAGATCACTGGCAACCATCTTAATCATGCTGCTTCTCCTCATAAATAGTAAACAGATCACCAGGTACAGCTGCTACAATATCTGCACCGTTATTTTCAAGCTCTTCTCTGTCGCGGAATCCCCACAACGCACCAACGGTATACATTCCGGCAGCATTTCCTGTCTGCATATCAGTCTTTGTATCTCCGATATACATACATTCTTCCGGCTTTACGCCAAAATCTCCCGCGATTTTCAGTGGTCCATCCGGCGCCGGCTTTCTGCGGATCCCTTCCTGCTGTCCCATCACCTCATCAAACAGATCGCCATAGATCGCCTTTACCACTTTCTGTGCCGCAATATGAGGCTTATTGGAGCATACAGCCATCTTAAGGCCTGCATGTTTCAGCTTCTGAAGAGTTTCCGGCATATCTTTGTATGGCACAACTTTATACAGTGGATCTTCATCAAATTTCCTGCGATAAAGTTCCCTGACTTCTTCGTAGTGTACCAGTTCCGGATCTCCTGCATCGATCAGGCATCTTCTGATCAGCATATCTGCACCTTCACCGCTGTAATAACGAAAATTATCTGTCGGCTGTGGTTTCAGGGAAAACTTTTCCATGATCTCATTCGCCACATATGCCATGGATTCCAGTGTATCCGCAATTGTTCCATCCAGATCAAATATACAAGCTTTTATCATTTTATCTTTCATCCTCTCAGGTTCATTCCCAGTTTTTTTGTCTCATAGATCAGTCTTGCCACAGGCAGTCCCACCACGTTGTTGTAATCACCACGGATTCCCTTCACATAGGCTCCCCAGGCGCCCTGGATCCCATAGCTTCCGGCTTTATCCATTGGGTCTTTGCTGTTTACATATTCCTTTATTTCTTCCTCTGTCGCCGGATAAAAGCTCACATCCGTGCACTCATGAAAGGTATGAGCTTCCCATCTCTCTTCTTCTCTTATCAGTAAAGTTACACCGGTATATACCTGATGCGTGTTCCCCTGCAGCATAGCGAGCATCTCTATTGCAGCTGTCTCATCTGCCGGTTTACCTAAGATCTTGCCCTCATAAGATACAACGGTATCTGCACCGATCACAACCACATCTCTCAGCTCCCGGTTCCTCTCTTCCTCCAGCGCATATGCCGTAAACATAGCTTTCTGACGAGAAAGTTCCTCCACCACTTTCGCAGGCTCTGCACTGGTGATCAGTTCTTCCCCGCTGGCAGGCTTCACTTCAAAGGTGATTCCTACCTGGCTTAAAAGTTCCCGCCTCCTGGGAGATGCGGAAGCAAGCACGATTTTCTTCATGTGTAATTCCTCTCTTTCCTGTGTTATCAGTATAACCGTTTCTGTAAACGGGCGCAACCGAAATGATGACGATAAAACAAAACAAGCAGTACACCCTGATACCTGTTCACGGTGTACTGCTGTCATATGTTTCGTATTCTTTTTGACAGTTTTTATGCTTTCGGTAATTTGAAAGAGCTCTTCAGAGATACAATGCGGTTAAATACCGGTGCTCCCTCCCTGGAATCATGGATATCTGCGCAGAAGAAACCGTTACGTACAAACTGATAGCTGTCATAGCCTTTTGCTTTCAGAAGCTCCGGCTCTACATAAGCACTTGTTACCGTAAGAGAATTTGGATTTACATTAAGAGAACCATCTTCTTTATTGTAAACACCTTTTTCTTCATCTACGATATTTTCGTAAAGCCTTACCTCAACTTTACCTGCATTGGATGCTTCCACCCAGTGGATCGTTCCTTTTACCTTACGTCCGTCCGGTGCATTTCCACCCTTGGTCTCCGGATCATAAGTACAGTGGACTACACGGATCGTTCCGTCGTCATCTGCCTCGTAACCTGTACAGGTTACAAAATATGCATTCATAAGACGAACTTCATTTCCAATATAGAGACGTTTGTATTTCTTAGGAGGCTCTGCCATGAAATCATCACGTTCAATGTAAAGTTCTCCACTGAACGGGATCTTTCTGGTTCCAAGTTCCTCGTTCTCCATATTATTCGGAGCTTCCAGATACTCAACCTGTCCTTCCGGATAGTTATCGATCACAAGTTTGATCGGATCAAGAATCGCCATCATACGCGGACGTTTCAGCTTCAGGTCCTCGCGGATGCAGTACTCAAGCATTGCATAATCTACAGAACTGTTAGCCTTTGAAACACCACAGAGTTCTACAAATTTACGGATGGATTCCGGTGTAAATCCACGGCGGCGGAGTGCAGCAATGGATACAAGTCTTGGATCATCCCATCCATCTACGATGCCGTCCTCAACAAGTTTCTTGATATAACGTTTACCCGTAACAACATTGGTCAGGTACAGCTTTGCAAACTCGATCTGCTTCGGTGGGTGCGGATATTCCAGTTCCTTTACAACCCAGTCATAAAGCGGTCTGTGGTCTTCAAACTCCAGAGTACAGATAGAATGTGTCACACCCTCGATGGCATCCTCGATCGGATGAGCAAAGTCGTACATCGGATAGATGCACCATTTATCACCTGTATTGTGATGTGTCATGCGGGCTACACGGTAGATGACCGGGTCACGCATGTTCATATTCGGTGACGCCATATCGATCTTGGCGCGGAGAACCTTCTCGCCATCTCCGTATTTGCCCTCACGCATCTCTTCAAAAAGCTGAAGATTCTCTTCTACAGTACGGTTTCTGTACGGGCTCTCTTTACCCGGCTCTGTAAGAGTTCCTCGGTACTCACGGATCTGGTCTGCAGTCAGGTCGCAGACAAAGGCCTTGCCCTTCTTAATAAGCTTCACTGCCGCCTCATACATCTGGTCAAAATAATCAGATGCAAAGAAAAGTCTGTCTTCCCAGTCTGCACCAAGCCATTTCACGTCAGCCTTGATGGACTCTACAAATTCGGATTTCTCCTTTGTAGGGTTGGTATCATCAAAACGGAGATTGAATTTTCCGTTGTATTTCTGAGCCAATCCATAATTTAAAAGAATGGATTTCGCATGTCCGATATGAAGATAGCCGTTAGGTTCCGGTGGGAAACGTGTATGCACGGTGTCATAAACGCCTTCTTCAAGATCTTTGTCTATAATATTTTCAATAAAGTTTTTGGAAACTGTTTCGTTCTCCATTGCTTTCCCTCCTAAATATCATCCTGATGTTTTATCTTATCATAAATCCGGAGTTTTTGAAACCCGCAAAACCTGTATTTAAACAAAAAATTGTCTGTTTTTGGACACAAAAAAAGCTGCTGACGGGAATCGAACCCGTGACCTCCGCCTTACCAAGGCGACGCTCTACCGACTGAGCCACAGCAGCTTGTTTCGCGACGTTTATGTCGCTCACAGTTGTTTATATTATCAGATGATTGTTATATTGTCAATACATTATTTTTATTTTTTTAAAAATTCATATTTTCATGATTATAGCACAAAAAATCCTGTGTGCTGTCGCTCACAGACACAGCACGCAGGATTCTCTTTTTACTCTTCTGTCTTTGTCTCTTCTGTTTCTGTCTCTTCTGTTTCTTCTGTTTCGGCCTCCGATTCATCATCAGCAGGTGTTTCCTCTTCTGCTTCTGTTGGTGCCTCTTCAGCATCCTCTGCCTCTTTGGAAACTTCTACAGTCTCAGATGCAGTCTTGTCCCAGTCCTGGAAAACTTCTTTCTCTTCTTTTTCTTCCTTCTTCTCGTGATCCTTGAAATCATCAAGATCTTCGAAATCATCCTCAAAGTCTTCTTCGCATACGGATCGTCTGGATACAAGTGCTGCGATAGCTCCTGCTGCGGCGGCGGTAAGCGCTCCTACTGCAACAAGTCCCCAGTATTTATTGATCTTTGCCATAATTTGGCCTCCTTTCTTATTCTGCTCCTTATGAGTATTATTTTAATACTTTTACATTCAAAAGGAAAGAGGTATTTACTCTTCTCAAAAATAGCTTTTAATTTTCCCACGGATCCTCTGCAGTGCATTATCAATGGATTTCGGTGTTTTTCCAAGGATCCGGGCAATATCCATATATCCATTTCCATCCAGATACAATTGCAGTATCCTGTTTTCCAGAGGGCTCAGGCTCTTTTTTATTTCATTTTCGAGAGCCGCCACATTTTCCCGGTCGATCAGGATCGATTCCGGATTATCATACTCCACACAGGAATCTCTGAAACTTTCTTCCGCCTCTCCGTCGCTTAAAGACACATAAGTGTTCAGTGGCTGATGTTTCTGGCGGTTTGAACTTTTAATGGCAGTATAGATTTGTCTGTCAATACATATATTTGCAAAAGACTGAAAAGACGCCTCCCTGTCTGGCTGGTAATCACGGACTGCCTTAAACAGTCCGATCATCCCCTCCTGTATCAGATCATCCGTGTCTCCGCCTATCAGAAACATGGCACGAGCCTTTTTTCTGACCAGACCTTTATACTTTTCCATCAGATAATCTGCAATTGCAGATTCCCCTGCACGAAGTCTTTCGATAAGAGCTTCATCCGTCATCTCATTATATCGGCACATTTTTTCTCCGAACAGCTATGGCTGTATTTGATGTATTTATTTTGACAGTCTCTGTCTTACGATCTCAAAAGCAAGGACTCCTGCAGCTACAGAAGCGTTAAGGGAATCGATATCCCCCTTCATCGGGATCGCGGTAGTAAAATCACATTTCTCTTTTACAAGGCGGCTTACACCATTTCCCTCATTTCCGATCACAAGGCCAATAGGCCCTGTCAGATTCTGACGATACATCACCTCTCCGTCCATATCTGCACATACGAACCAGATGCCTTTTTCTTTCAGTTCATCAATAGTCTGTCCCAGATTAGCAACCTTGGCAACCGGTGTATAATTCAGTGCGCCTGCCGACGTCTTGGCAACCGTAGCAGTCAGTCCTACTGCTCTGTGTTTGGGAATGATCACACCATGAGCACCTGCAAGATTTGCGGTACGGATGATAGCTCCCAGATTATGAGGATCCTCAATATTATCAAGAAGAATGATAAACGGAGGCTCTCCTTTATCTTCTGCTTTCTTTAAGATATCCTCTACTGTGGAATAATCATAAGCCGCAACCTGTGCGATCACTCCCTGATGCGCACCTGTCTCGCTCATGGAATCCAATCGTTCCTTTGGAACAAATTTTACAATGGTATCATGTTTTCTGGCTTCTCTTGCGATGGTGCGGACCGGTCCGTCCTGACAGCCATCCAGAATAAACAGTTTATCAACACATTTACCGGAACGAAATGCCTCAAGTACCGCATTTCTTCCTTCTATCATTTCAGTCAATTTAAATTTCCTCCTTCTCAAGTCCTGCATGGACCAGTTCCAGTATCCTTGAAAAATCCTCTTTCAGGTAAAGATATCCCATCAGCGCCTCAAAACCTGTAGCACGCCGATAATCCGCCATGGTGGCATGTTTGGCCATGGTAGCGGAATGGGCATTTCTTCCTCTTCGATATACACTTTTTTCTTCTTCTGTCAAAAGTGGTTCGAGGATCTCCATCATACCCGACTGTGCAGATGCTTTTACAAGGCTGCTGGCTTTTTTGTGGAGACGATTTACCGGACAGTTCGCTTTTTTCACAAGAATAGTACGGATCACCAGCTCATAAACACCATCCCCGATATAGGCCAGTGTCAGCGGCGAATAAGTCCGAAGGTCTGCGTCTTTCAGATCAAACAGCTCTTTAAGTTTCTTTAAGCTCTCTGCCATTTCACACCTTCTCTTGTATCTTTGAGGATGATACCTTTTTTCAGGAGCTCATCACGGATCTCATCTGCTCTCTTGAAATCCTTTGCCTTTCTTGCAGCCTGGCGCTCCTGGATCAGATCCTCGATCTCTTTGTCAAGAATCTCTTCTTTTTTCTCGATTTTCAATCCCAGCACATCACTGAGCTTAAAAAGTTCCTCATAAAGGCCACCTGCAAACTCTTTTGAGCTGTTCTCATCTACGTTTGTGTTGGCAAATTTAACAAGCTCAAAAATTGCCGCAAGCGCATCTGCGGTATTAAAATCATCATCCATGGCCGCTTCAAATTTGGTAACAAAACCTTCTGCCTCTTTGAGAAGCGCAAGCTCTTCCTCTGTGATATTCTCTGACGCCCCATTGTCTTTACGGTCACTGAGCTTGCCTGCCGCCTCAAGGATACGCTCCAGAGAGTTCTTTGCTGCTTCCATAAGATCTGCGCTGAAGTTCAGCGGACTTCTGTAATGTGCGTTCAGCATAAAGAAACGAAGGACCTGAAGATCATACTGTTCACCGATCTGACGAACGGTACGGAAGTTTCCGAGAGATTTGGACATCTTGCGGTTATCGATGTTCAGGAAACCATTATGCATCCAGTATCTTGCAAAAATTTTACCATTGCAGCACTCACTCTGTGCGATCTCATTCTCATGATGCGGGAAGATCAGATCCTCACCGCCTGCATGGATATCGATCTCTTCTCCAAGATATTTCTTAGACATAACAGAGCACTCAATATGCCAGCCAGGACGTCCGTCGCACCACGGTGACGGCCAGGACGGCTCGCCCTCTTTCTTTGGTTTCCAGAGCACAAAGTCTAACGGATCTTCCTTCTGATCCTCACCGGATACCTTAAGAGAACGGAATCCCGACTGGAGATCATCCAGGTTCTTATGAGAAAGCTTGCCATAATCTTTGAATTTCTTTACACGGAAATAAACGGTCCCGTCAGCTGCCGGATATGCATATCCTTTATCAATAAGAGTCTGGATCATGTCGATCATGCCCTGGATCTCCTGTGTAGCCTGGGGTGCAGTTGTAGCAGGTTTTACATTCATATCTGCCATATCTTTCTTGCACTCTTTGATATAACGGGTAGAGATTTCCTCTGCGGAAACACCCTCTTCAATGGCCTTCTTGATGATCTTGTCATCTACATCGGTAAAGTTGGATACATAATTTACTTCATATCCTTTATATTCCATATATCTGCGCACCGTATCAAAAATGATCATAGGACGGGCATTTCCGATATGGATCAGATTGTATACCGTAGGTCCGCAGACATACATTTTAACTTTTCCTTCTTCCAGAGGTACAAATTCCTCTTTTCTGCGTGTCAGTGTGTTAAAAATCTTCATGTTACTCTTCCTCCAATTTCCCGATTCTGTACAGGGAGCAGATCGCCTGTGAGGAGATACCCTCTCCCTGTCCTGTAAATCCAAGGCCTTCCTCTGTTGTCGCCTTGATATTCAGCTGTGATATTTTAATCCCAAGTGCTTCTGCGATATTTTCTCTCATCTTCGGAATATGCGGCGCCATCTTCGGTTTCTGAGCAATGATGGTAGCATCTATATTTCCGATCGCATAGTCGTTCTCCTTCAGTAATCCGGCAACATGCACCAGAAGTTTCACACTGGAGATTCCCTTATATGCAGGATCTGTATCCGGAAAATGCTTTCCGATATCTCCAAGAGCCGCAGCTCCCAGAAGTGCATCCATGATCGCATGGATCAGAACATCCGCATCCGAATGGCCCAAAAGACCTTTTTCCCAGGGAATATCAACACCACCAAGGATCAGCTTCCTGCCCTCTGTCAGTTTATGTACATCATATCCCATTCCTACTCTCATCAAACCGTTCATCACTGCCTTTCCTGAAAATTTATGTCAAGTCAAAAGAACCTTTTATGAGCTGTTCCCGCTCAGTATGTGAGCATTTTCCGGAGTCTTAAAAGGCTCAGCCTTCTTCTTGTATACGGTGCAAGTCTGAGACTTTCCTCGATTGCTTTTCCCGGCAGTCCGATATCCCGGACTCTGCTTATGCAGCCGACGATACTCATCATCTCCTGCATATCTGTAACTGCCGGAAGAAAATCTATGATCTTAAGGATTTCCGGAAGTGCACCGGAAAGTGTTTCTATGCTCACATCATCCAGAAGTTCCGGAGTGTTTTCTTTTTCAAGTGCTCCAAGAATCCCTTTTCTGCCGAAGGTCTCCTGCAGGAGTTCTCTGTCTCCGTCTGCAAAAGCATGCACTCTGCAGGTTCCTCTTCTGATAGCATCTGCAAGCTTTTTATATTCCAGAAGGACCAACATGGTTGCTGCAGAAACCTTCTCCCCGTGAAGAGCATTCAGGTGGCCATTGACCACTTCCATATCCCAGAGGTGGACCATATGGTGTTCCGCTCCGGATGCCGGTCTGGAGTTTCCTGTCATCTGCATGGCCAGTCCGGAAAGGATCAGTGCATACATCAGCTTCTCACATGCATCTTTCTCTCCTGCTGCGATTTCTTTCAGATTATCCTTAACAGTCCGGATCGCTTTTGTTTCCAGATTTACCACCTCTGTACAATAGTATTCATTCATAAGAATACTTGCTATCTTCCAGTCTGCCAGCGCAATGTATTTTCCCAGAATATCCGACACCCCGGCTGCTGTAAGCCTTGCAGGCGCCTCTGCAAAAATATCTGTATCCGCAAAGACAAAAAGCGGCGCAGATGCCTGAAATACTTTTTTTACACCATTCCAGGTCATGTCTGCTACTGTGGAAGTAAATCCGTCTGAACTGGCTGCGGTGGGCACAGAGACAAAAGGGATCCGGTACTGATGGGCGACAAAACGACTGAGATCATGGATCGTCCCTGCTCCAACTGCAAGAACAAGATCGATGTCCTCTTCCATATAATTCTCCACGATCTCCACGGCACGCTCATCTGCCTCAAGACCTTCAGCATCCAGGATCAGTACCTGACACCGGTCATAGATATCCTCCATCAGTTCCTCTGTAGCTTTGTAACTGTTCGTGTCACAGATCAGAAGCGGGGAAATATATTCTTTCAGATCACCGTCTGACATTTCCTTTTCCAGTTTCCCGATAGCTCCTGATTCAATTACAATTTCTCTAACGTCTATGTGGTGCTCCCTCCCGCAGCTGCAAGGTCGGGCAAAATCGTCCGCATCGACTCGCATGTACTTATGTCCTCCTGACTTCTTTTAATGATTCACAGCGTATTTCTCTGTTCGCTGAATGATACAATATTACAGTTTGGTATTATACAGGATTTTTTTTTAGAACGCAATAACAGGCTTTAACTTGTTTCATCCTATATATTTTGCGATGACAGATATTAAAATACTCAGATCAACCGGCTTTGCAATATGGTCATTCATTCCGGCTGCAACAGCATCCCGCTTATCTTCTTCAAATGCATTTGCCGTCATTGCAATGATCGGTATACACGCTTTATCCTTATCTGGCAAGTGTCTGATTTCCTGTGTTGCTTTATAACCATTCATTTGGGGCATTTGTATATCCATGAGGATCATATCATATGTTCTTGCCGGCATTTTTGTTATCCTGTTTACACACTGAATGCCATCCTCCACACGTTCAACCTTAAGACCGGCACGCTCAAGTATTGCTTCTGCAATCTCTGCATTCAGATCATTGTCCTCTGCCAAAAGGATATTCCTGCCTTCAAGGATTTCACTGGCTGTTCCCGAGCTTTCATCGTGTTTTTTCACATAATAGCTTTCATCCGCTATCCTGTGTTTTAATGTTACAGTAAAGGTGCTGCCCTTTCCAGGCTCACTCTCCACATCTATTGTTCCGCCGAGCTGATCAACATATTTCTTTACGATTGACATTCCCAATCCGCTTCCTGTGATTTTGCTCTTTGTAGTGTTTCGCTCACGCGTGAATGCGTCAAAAATCTTTGTCAGATAATCCTGGCTCATACCGATTCCGGTATCGCTCACCCTGGTCCTTACCATCATGTACCCGGGCTCATCACATACTAATTCGTCTATGTTTACCATAACAGAACCACCGGATGGAGTATATTTTATGGCATTGCTCAGGATATTGGCAAATATTTCTTTTACCTTGGTAGTATCTGTCAGTATATGTTCATGCTCTACATTTATTGTGTAATGAAGTGCAATATTCTTTTTCTTTGCTTCATCATCAAATATTTCAAATAAAGTCTGCCGAATATCTTCAATCCGGCCATAGTTCTCATCAATTTCCATCTTTCCGCTCTCAATCCGGGCCATATCAAGTACATTATTTATGATAGACAGAAGAAGATTTCCTGACTGCCGCAATTTTTCCAGATGATCTGAAGTTTCAGGCAGATCCTTTCCTTTTAGTTCTTCCTCCATAAGCTGTGCATAACCCAGAATTGCATTCATAGGAGTACGGATGTCATGAGACATATTGTTAAGAAAACGAGTCTTTGCCAGACTGGCATCCTCTGCTTTTTTCAAAGCGATTTCCAGTTTGTCATTAAGTTTTTTTGTATTCTTTGCCGCAAGCTTTGCGACAGCTTCTGCTTTCTTTGCCTTCCGCAAAAGTACGAGGATAATACCAATGATAGTGAGTACAGAAAGTCCTGCTGTAACAAAAAAAGCGAGCATATTGTCTTTTATAAAGTCCAAAAATGTTACTTTATCTGCAGTACTGTCATAGATAGCAAGTGCACTTGTAAGCATGTCAGACGGCATAGCCTTTATAGTTTTATTCAGTATTGACAAAAGGCTTCCCTCTCCACCTCTTACAGCAAAGCATGCCTCCATTGTTTTTGTAAGTGGAACACTCTTGAAGTTTTGACTGTTATCATATATCAGCGCCTGGCTTGCTCCCATGAGGAAACAGTCTGCTTTTTCTTGGATGACCATATCTGCTGCATTGTCAAGCGAATCACAATCTACGATCTTCCATTCGGGATAGCTGAATGCAATATGCTGTTTTAAGGCATATTTTTCCTTTGGCACAGCTACAGTATACACCTTATTTTCATCAAATTTTTTCTCATCGGTTACGGCCATCAAACTGTAAGTCCAGGCTGTGTTTGTAAGTGCATATCCGTTTTGTTCTGCAAAATATGGATTCCTGCCGACATAAAAAATCATGTCAATCTCACGGTTCTGCAGCGCCTGAATCATTTCATCATAATTATCATATGCCTGTATATTAAATTCCAGTGTCTGATTTCCCAGACAATCTTTGGCATAGGAGGTATATTCCGCCAGCATACCGGTAAGTTTTCCAGTCTCTTCATCCATGGAAAAGATTGCCGGATCATTGTTCAAAAATCCTATCCGGATACCTCCATGCTCTTCCACCCAGATCTTTTCTTTCCCTGTAAGAACCTGAATATAATCAAGTGTAAAATACTTCTTATACAGATCTGTCTTAAAAAAGGGACTATCCTGTTCCAGTTGACGCATAGCATAGTCCAGCTCCGTCTTGATATCGCTGCGTTCTTTATTTATTGCAAAATATATGCCTGATTTGCCAATCGTGGTAACGGATGATATTCCCTGTTCAGACCAGATAGATTCCTCCAGAGATACAAAACAGTCGATCTCATGATTTGCTAATTTCTTTTCGACATCATCATTATTATTCACATTTACATGTTCTGTATGTATGCCATTCTTATTTTCCCATTCTGTCAGCATGAGCTCAGGTTCTGTATCCATGAGCACACCTACACGTTTCCCATCCAGAGACTTGAGATCAGACATTCCAATATCCGTATCCGATAAATCAGCATAAAGGATATATTTTTCCTCCCCCATCGGTTCATCCGGGAAAAGCATCTTTTGTGCACGTTCATCGGTGTAAGAGATATCACCCATGATATCAATCTCACCATTTTCAAGCTTATCAAAACAGTCAGACCAGTCACATTTCACATACTCAAGTTTCCATCCGGTGTAACCTGCCAGAGCCTGCATGAGTTCGTATCCATATCCTCGTCTTACACCGTTTTTATCGACATAATTAAAGGTATCCTCAAATGAGCCGACACGGATGATCCGTGACTGCTTTTCATCGTTATTCGTCTCGGCAGCCCGGCATGGTACCGTCAATACCATCCATATTCCTAAAACCACAAATATACCAGCACATAGTACGATTGATTTTTTTCTACTTTTATCCATATTTTTTATTTCCTTTATTTGTGTGGTTTTTCTGATACTCCGAACACCTAATCCAGGTTCTTCTGCAGGATGCTGATCAATTCCTCTATGACAATTGGTTTGGACAGGAACCCATCCATACCACATTTCAGTGCTTTCTTTCTGTCCTCATCAAAGGCATTGGCAGTCATGGCAAGAATAGTAATTCCTGCCAGCGCCGGATCATCCAGCGCACGGATCTGTTTCGTGGCCTCATATCCGTTCATTACAGGCATCTGCACATCCATCAGCACAAGATCATAATTACCCGGTGTAGAATTTCGGACTTTCTGCACTGCCTCGACACCATTTTCGGCAGTATCAACCAGGAATCCATATTCATTAAGGATTTCCACAGCAATTTCGCTGTTCAGTTCGTTGTCTTCCACAAGCAGTATACATCTGCCCCTGAAATCCGAATCTACTGACGGAAGGATTGTATCCTCTGCCAGCTTCTGGCCGATAGCACTCATCAAGGTATTTCTGATATCTGACATGAACATTGGTTTTGCACAGAAAGCAGTCACTCCGGCCGCCCTGGCTTCCACTTCGATATCTGACCAGTCATATGCAGTCAGGATAATGATTGGCGTATCATCGCCGAGGCTGCGGATCTGGCGGGTAACTTCAATGCCATTCATATCCGGCAGACGCCAGTCGATGATATAAGCATGGAACGCATCTCCCAGTTCCATAGACTGCCGTGCACGTAGAACAGCTTCCTTGCCGGAAAGTGTCCATTCCGAACGCATTCCAACCCTCACAAGCATTTTTGTCACGCTGTCACAGGTATTAAAATCGTCGTCTACAACTAATGCTTTAAGTCCTTCCAGTTCTGCGATCTTCTCTATACGTTGATGCTCAGACTGAATCCGAAATGGCAGACGAACAATAAATTCAGTACCTTTTCCCTGTTCTGTATGAACCTCAATGGTACCGCCCATCATATTCACAATGTTCTTGGTAATGGCCATACCAAGCCCTGTGCCCTGGGTCCTGCTGACAGTGGAAGTCCGCTCTCTCTCAAAGGGAGAAAATATCTTCTTCACAAATTCCTGACTCATGCCAATTCCGTTATCCTTTACCCGGATTTCGTACAGTCCACTGCCTTTCTGTGTCCCAGGACACTGTCTGATCCGGACAGAGACGGTTCCTCCGGCTGGTGTAAACTTGACTGCATTAGACAAAAGATTCAGCAGTATCTGGTTCAGTCGCGTCTTGTCACAATAAACATCCTCATTGGTAACATCCATGGCATCCATATAAAGTTCCAGCTGCTTCGCATGGATCTGCCCACTGATGATCGTCTTCAGGTCATGAAGTACATCTGACAGACTGACCTCTGTTTCTTCCAGATGGATCTTTCCGCTCTCAATCCGGCTCATATCCAGGATATCGTTGATCAGTGAAAGCAAATGGTTACTGGAGGAAAGGATCTTACCCAGATAATCCCTGACTCTTTTCTTATCATCAATATTACTTACAGCCAGTGTCGTAAAGCCGATGATCGCATTCATTGGCGTCCGGATATCGTGAGACATATTGGAAAGGAAATTACTCTTAGCCCTGTTTGCTGTCTCCGCAGCACGTACTGCCTCAGAAAGTGCCTGATTCATATTCCTGTCAGAGGTACGGTCCGACATAACCAGAATATATTTCTTCTTCCGGTTCACCTCACTGCCCATTGCCACAATATGAAACCAACGCCGTTCTCCTGTTTTCTGATGAACATATTCAAAATCCCATTCCTTCTGTTCCGAAGTCTGGATTCCCTCCAGATAATTCTTCTTCGGATTCTTAGAATCCCGTGGATGCAGTTTTCCCAGAACATAAATATCCTTCCGGATCTGCTCTACCGTAAATCCCAACAGTTTTTCCACATTCGGGCTGACATAATCTGCCTCATATGTTTTGGCATCCAGCATCAGGAAAACATCATCCACATTCATTGACAGCTTTTGAAACAGCTCATCCCTGTACAGGATCTCTGTATCTTTTCTCCTGAGACTTGCCCTGCTTTTTTGAATGATAAGGCTGATAAAAAAGGCGGCAATACAGAGCACGATCATGCCAACAAGAAGCATTGTACTACGCTGCAGGCTATTCATACTGGCATTGACAATATCCGCCTGGACAAGTCCCAGAAACATCCAGTCCTGGATATCTGATTTTTCATAGACCAGATAGTAGCTCCTTCCATCCAGATTCACCAGCATCGCATCGGTACGTCCTGCTTTAAACTTTTCCGAAAGCTTATTGATCTCTTTTTCAGACATATCGGAATTCTCTCTCAGAACACCGAAGAAATTATACACATTCCCCCATGACTCAAAAGAATGATCGACCACAACACGGCCATCCGGATGAACAATAAAACTCTGGGCATTTCCATTAAAAGCAGAAATATCCAGTACATCTATGATATCAGAGTTTTCATAAGCAATGGCAATCGCATCATATTCAAATCCCTGATAAATTCCATGAGCCCTGGGTGTAGCAAAAACAAGTAGCTGGGATTTTCCGGGAACTGCTGCATTTGCTATCACATCATTTCCCTGCCGGATCTCCTCTTCAATATTTTCCTGTAATCCAAGATACCCGGTTTCGCCTGTTATCACCTTATAGTTCCCGTCAGCTGACAGAAAATAAAATTCTAAAAATCCTGCATCTTCCTGCGCTTTCTTTATATAATCACGAATTTCTTCTTCACTGGCGGTATTCTGCAGATTCTCACCCCACATATGAAGATAGGTCAGGTTCTTATCTGTCAGTTCTCTCAGCATATTATCAGACTGATGAAAAACCTCCGTCAGATGAGATACACTTTCCTCATAAATAGTTTTCGACACAAATCCAAAATATTGGAAAACCATCAAAGCAATTCCCACCAAAACAGCTATAAAGACAGCTGCCTTTAATTGTTTTCTCCTGACAGGCTTCTTTCTATCTGTATTATGATTCTTAATATCCATTCTTCTCACCTCAGAGTCATATAATCTTCAGGTTCTGCAAGAATGGCATCACGATCTGAAACATATCCTGTCCAGGTATCTTTCACAGTGGTATCTCCTCCATCAAACACAATATTCTCATCTGCCGGATAAGCCTCCATGTATTTTGGTGTCGCAAGACAGGTTACCGTGAAAGTATCCTCATCCTGAATTTGTTTTCCGCCCGTTGTAACTTTGCTCAATGAGTAACCATCTTCTGTTTCCTTGATTTCCACAGAAATACCACTGACCACCGGCAGAGAGCCACGGTTAAACGGATTAAAGCCTCCCTCATAGCCTTCTACAAAGTTTTTAACTATCTCTTTCAGTTCAGCACCGCTCATCTTGCTGCTGTAAGCTGCCAGACCATTTGGCATGATCATATCACCTGCCATTTTTTCTGTATAACCGGCTTTCAGCACATTTCCGGTAAAGCTGTTTCCGGTTGCGATCAGTACATCCGTCCCATAGATGCCGCGCAGGGTGTTAGCCATAACAGAATAGGCTTCATTGCCTCCACCGGTATGGAAGCGATTGGAATAAGTTTTCTTTGAATCCAGCACAATATTCTCAGAAGTGGATTTTTTTTCAAGAAGCTGGGAATTAAATGACTGATAAGCCTGCTCTGCATCATATTCTCCTGAGATCATCTTAGAAACCACATCCTTGGAAACAGAGAAAAAGTCATTTGACGCAATACGGATATACATGTGGTTTTCCTCTATCACAGGTTTCACATCTTTCATATATTCCGTAAGATGGATATCCACATCCTGACTGTAGCTTAACAGATCCTGTCCATCACTAATGATCCGGTTCTGCGCATCCTCCGAAAGCATTGTGTTCAGTACCTTCATTGCTTTCTTTCGACGTGTCTCATCCTGTGTCAGATTGCGGTTTAAAGCCACCTGGAAATATGGTGTAGTCATAATCCACTTTTCACCGTTTTCCTGAAAGAATGGAAGAAACGTTGTGTTAATACCCTGATCCTGAAACATTTTTACACTGGCAGAGCTGCCAAAGTACATGGCAAGTCTGTTACTTTGATACATCTCAACTATATCATCATAAGTCATGTTCAGATCATCCTGGCTAAGCCCTGTATCCTGGATGAACTGTTTCATACGTTCAAAAGCCCCCGGCCAGACGGAACTGTCCAGACCTTCTCTCTCTGTATTATCCGGGCCACTGTAGGTAGTACGCCACTTACGTCCGGCCACAGAAGACAACTCTGATGCAGACAGCCCCTGCAACATCTCCATACAGGTATAATCATAATAATAATCTGCCGTAAACCCGCAAATCCCCACTTTGTCAAATTCCTGGCAGGCAGAGACAAAGCTTTCGTAATCTGTCGGAAGAGGGATATCATATTTTTCAAAAAGGTCTTTGTTCACTACAAAACCATGTGCATCCGCACACACGGGAAGCCAGTTTACGCTTCCATCCTCATTCATAAAATTGCTGAGGTATGTATCATAGACAGCCCCTGCCGCATTTGTTGTGGAAAGATCCATCAAACTGTCTTTCAGAGGATTTGCATCATGCAGTGAAAAACGACAGCAGGTTATAATATCCGGCAATCCATCATTTTCCTTAAGGAACTTGTAGAAATCCAGATCATTATTCCCTACTACAAATTCAACATTGATATCCGGGAGCTGTTCCTGGATGTATGGTGCATATTTTTCATACAGGTTTGTGCTCCACAAATACACCGTGATCGTATCTGCATCTTCTTTTTCCGCGCTCTTCCCGCCACAGCCTGACAAAAGTGATATAACTGCCACCATCACCAGGAACACCGGCAAAACTTTGTTCCATTTTTTCTTTTTCATTGGGATCCTCCTTCTGAGCCTCCTTTGCATTTTTCTATTTTACAATATTAAAATATCCAACGACCCCGATGTATCCATCCTTCTTTAAAGGCGACCACAATGTATGCAACTTCAGTTTATACATTTGGCGGACATTCTCCACCGTTGCTTTTATCTGCACAGAGATTTCTTTATTTTGTACAGATGTCTGATGTAATAAAGCCTGAATATGATGAACATCTTCTTCATTTACTCCGAATTCTTTGAACAGATTGAAATTCGGATTATTTCTCTGACATAATATCTGCTGCTTTCCGTTTAATATAGTCAGCTGACCTGAAATTGTATTGTACTCAATTGAATTCATGCCACTGTTCGATTTGAAGAAATCGAGTTTTTCCTTCATGACCCTGACAACATTCTGTGAATAATTATGATTCGGTAAAGATCTGTCGCTGAGTATCTCATTTGAAAGTCTCTGTACTTCATGGTAATAGCTAGTATCATCCATCTCTTTATCAATCATTTTTGAAAGCTGAAGACTCAGTTCTTTCAGACACATAAGGAGGATGGGGTTAAATTGTCCACATTGCCCATCCAGGATCATTTGAATCGCTGTGTCATGATCAAATGCTTTCTTATAACATCTTTCACTTGTAAGTGCGTCATAAACATCGACAATCGACACCACCTGTGCGGAGATTGGTATTTCTTCTCCTTTCAGGCCATCCGGATAGCCTTTTCCATCCCATCTTTCATGATGCCATCTGCAGATTTCCCATGAAGCACGTACCAATGAATTGTCTTTTGGGAAATGCATATCCCGGATCATATCTGCACCAAGCTCACTATGAGTTTTCATAATCTTGAATTCTTCATCGGTAAGTCTGCCGGGTTTGTTCAGAATTTCTTCCGAAATACGGATCTTACCAATATCATGAAGAGAAGATGCTGTTGTGATCAAAGAAATATCTGCCTCTGTCATAGGATAAGCATCTGTTATTTTTACCAGTTGTCTCAGCATCATTTCCGTTGCTGTTTTAATATGCAGGATGTGTTCTCTGCTCTCACTGTTACGTGATCCCAATACATTACTCAGAATCCGGATCATAATATTATTATTTTCTTCTTTTTCGTAAACCTGATCATAAACCACATTGATCAGATGCTTTTGCTTCATATAGAGTCCAAGGGTATTCTGAACTCTTTTCTTTACAATCACAGAATCAAACGGTCGTGTGATATAATCCGTGATTCCCAGCTCATATGCCTTACGCATCGTATCAACAGCATCTTCAGAAGATATCATGATTACCGGAGTTTCATCTATACACCGACTTTGGTTCATCCATTTCAGAACTTCAAAACCATTCATCTGTGGCATATTGATATCTAAAAGCATCAGATCGATTCCCGGATTTTCTCCCATAATCTGAATTGCCTGATTTCCATTTTCAGCTTCCAGGTAATTATAAGTTTCTCTGAGAATCTCCTTCAACATATCCCTGTTAAATTCTGAATCGTCTACGATCAGGATCTTTTGTCTTTTATCCATATTTTTTATTTCCTTTATCCATGTGGGTTTTATGATATTCCGGACACCCGGTCATAAACAGAAAGTCGTGTCGCATCACTTAATTCGACAGTCCCTTCTTTATTTCTTCAATCATCATTTCATATACTTCTGTTACTTTTTCCATTGCCTCCGATATCCCCGGCTGCGCTCCGGTTCTATCTCTCAAAAGTTCTGTTAACTCATTACTAACCTCATACAGACGGTCAAAAGAAAGATTCTGACAAACCCCTTTCAATGTGTGTGCACTGCGGAAAGCATCTTCATAATTTCTATTCTTCAATGCCAGTTTTAACTGCGGGTAACTCTGATCCTCAAGGAACTTTAATGTAAATTTCCGAATCAGTGCTTCGCTTCGAAGGCGTCCTAAAACATCTTCATAATTTCCTCCGATAGCTTCATAGCATTCCTGTATTGTCATAATTTTGTCCTCCTATTATGTTTCACTGCTTATTTATCATTGCTACATCAATTACATTCCACCAATTTATGAATTACTTTTATCAGTAATCCCAGATCAACAGGCTTAACAATATGTTCATCCATCCCTGCTTTTTTTGCTCTTATTCTGTCCTCCGTGAATGCATTTGCTGTCATTGCAATGATCGGTATTGTCTTTGCAACTTCATAACCATTCATTACCGGCATCATAATGTCCATAAGAATGACTTTCGATCACAGCGGATATTCGCAATCCGCTTCGCTGCTTGTTCATAACCGAATAACACCATAAAAAAGCACCGTCTCACAGACAGTGCACGTCATTTCATGCAACTGGCTGCCATTTTACAGGCCCTGTAGCTTTGCGTCCCAGATTTTCATCTGGTTTGCCGATCATCCTTATTATAGCTTTTACACGTATACCAAAAAACTGGTCTTATTATACTATAGCGCTCTACTGTACACAAGAAAAATATTACCGTTTCAACACCTGAAAACAAAAAAGGAGTGCACTCCAGAACAGAGAAAAATACTTTATCCCCACGAAAAAAATCCCCGCTGTCTGACTGAAATCAGACAACAGGGATTTTTTATCAAATCATCAGATTGCTGCGATCACTTCTACCTCGCAGAGAACGTTCTTTGGCAGTGTCTTGACTGCAACACAGGAACGTGCAGGTTTATTTACGAAATATTTGGCATATACTTCATTAAATGCCGCAAAATCGTTCATATCTGCAAGGAAGCATACTGTCTTGACTGCATTCTCATAGCTGGAACCGGCAGCTTCCAGAACTGCTCCGAGATTCTTCATAACACGGTCAGCCTGCTCCTCGATGGTTGTTCCAACTACCTCTCCGGTTGCCGGATCCACCGGGATCTGACCGGATGTGTAAAGCGTATCTCCATGGATAATAGCCTGGGAGTATGGTCCGATTGCTGCAGGTGCTTTGTCTGTATGTACTGTCTTCATAATAGAATTCTCCTTTCACGAACATTTCGGATACTTCTCTGTCGGAAATATCCATCAGGATCTTGCTCAGCTGTTTTTTATTCTAACTCACAGATCACCCCTGGTCAAGGTCCATATTCAGATAATTATAAACAATACCGGAAATATCCCGGATATGCGAAACTGCGTCCCCAGGTTTACAGTCTTCTGACATCACACAGAGGATATATGTAGTCTTTTTTCCATATACAATGGCGATATCATGCTGGTCCGTATCCGTTTCTCCAGTCTTATTTGCAATTTCCACGGACGCAGATATCCCGCTGGGGATCTTAGTAGTAACCTGCTGGTTCAGAAGCAGATTACGCATAGCCTCCGAAGCTTCTTTCGATACACATTCTCCTTTATAGATCCGGAAAAGAAGCTCTGCGCAGTCTTTTACGGAAGTGGTGTTCCTGCCGCCGAGGCCGACGTCCTTTGACGAGGACGGGCTTAAGATGTGCTGAACGGAAGTATCTGCAAATTTCTGTTCCGCAAGAAATCCATTTACAGCCTGCGCTCCGTCCTTAAAAACACCCGATGCTGTCTGCAGACGTACCAGCTCATTAAAGGATTCATTGTCACTGACTGTGATCATATTCCAGAGAAGATCATTGACCTTTGTGGATACGGACGGATCTGTAACATCTTTTTTCATTTTTGCCGCTTCGCTCTGAAGGACTGTATCCATGTTGGCATAGGTCTGGGCCATGACAAACACTTTGATCAGACTGGCTGAGTACAGCGACTGGCTGTTCTGTTCAAACTCCTGACCACTGGTCAGATCCTTTACATAAACGCTCCATGTACCCTCATAGGTTCCAAGAAGATCCGCAAGCCGTTTCTCAAGGCCATCCATTCCCAGATCTTTAGTCTCGACTTTTCCGGATGCATCAACGGAAAATCCCTCCGGAGTCTCTCCCTCTTCCTGGAGCAGAACGCCGTTTTCTCCGCCAAAATAATAATATCCGTCAAACATCTGTCCTGCAGCATTCATTTCCAGATAATGGATACCCGGATCCGTAACCATTTTTCCATATTCATCAAAATAATACAGCCCGTTGTACGTTGTTTTGTCCACCACCAGATTATCCATATAACGTACCTGTGGAGAGGCGCTGAGCTTTCCCAGATTGTTTACCATATAACAGCCGTCAAAAGAAACTTCCGCACCGCTGCCGTCTTTTGCCGGCGCCTTCAGATCGGTGATCTGGACCATATGCGAGTTTCCCGCTGTAAACTTACCGCTTTCGTCGTGATAATAATATCCATCAAAAACCGTTCCGTCGATCTCAAAATGATCAAAATAATACACTGCCGGAGTATTTTCTTTGGTTCCATCTTCATTCAGGCAGTAAAAGCCATTGCTTTTCAGAATATATTTCCCGCTTTCACCGGGAATTGGAAGTATCTGGGACTCCTCCGTAACAGAACCAAGGCTTCCCTGTGCCGTCTGCTGCACTGTTGTCGCAAAAACCGGCTGTGCGAGCATCACTGTGCTCAGACAAAATGCCAATACTTTATATATTTTTTTTCGTCTCATATACTTCTTTCACTTTTCTTATGATCCTGTTTTACAGTTTCCTGTCCTGATCCGGCATCCACGCATTCCTCCAGCGATTTTCCAGATAAAGACTCTATCAGTATATCGGATTTCTCAGTTCTGTCAAGTAAACCTCTTCCAGAATGTCTCCACTGCGCCTTCTACCGTATCCAGCCTGCAGCCTGTACGGTCCTGCCATTCCCGGGGAAAGATTTCCTGGTAATCTCGGTCCCAGAAGCGGTCATCCAGAAGCAATATCACGCCTTTATCCTCTTTTGTGCGGATCACGCGCCCGGCGGCCTGAAGCACCTTGTTCATACCCGGATAGCGATATGCATAATCAAAACCACAGTGATTCTTTTTATCGTAATACTCTTTCAGGATCTCACGCTGACTGCCGATCTGGGGAAGTCCGGTTCCTACGATCACTGCCCCGATCAGACTTTCCCCTGTCAGATCAACACCCTCGGAAAAAATCCCTCCAAGGACACAGAACCCTACCAGGGTACCTTCCCGTTCCTGAAATTCCTCCAAAAATCCTTCCCGTTCCTTTTCTGTCATATCCGGTGTCTGACACACGCAGCGCACCCAGTCTACGGAAAATTCTTCCTCATAAACCTGCAGTACGTCTTCCATAAGACGATACGACGGAAAAAACACCATATAATTTCCCGGCCTCTGCCAGACACACCTGGCAATATATCCGGCGATCTTCCGGTATTCTGCACGATTTCTCCGGGTATACCGGCTGCTTACATCGCTGCCGATAAGAATCCTGCGGTTTTCTTTTGGGAAAGGAGACTGCACATAAATCCCATAGGCATCACGGTCTGTTGTCAAAAGCTCCCGGTAATAGAGCATTGGAAACATTGTAGCTGAAAAGAAAATAGCACTTCTCCCTTTTTTCAGGTATTCTCCCAGATTTTCTGCCGGGTTCACACAGAACAATCTCAGGCGAAATCCTTCTTCCACGTGGTTTTCGGTATACACCACATAATTTTCATCTACCAGTTCTGAAACATTTAAAAAATCACGCACTATAAAATAAAATTCCAGGATTTCCCTGCGCAGTTCTTCTTCCAGCTCTTTTTCCTCCAGGATTTCTTCCAGTTCACCTGATATTGTAAGAAATGTGATCGGCAGTACTCCGGGATTGGGCAGCACCTGATACCCTTTTCCCGTTTCCGCAAGGTTCTCTTCCAGTTCCATCATCTGGCGATTTGCTTTGTCCAGCGTTCTGGCCAGTTTTGAAAAACGCTTTTTTATCTTCTTTCGAAGGGCGACCAGACTCCGACGGGAAATACCGGCACTGTACATCTCTCTGCCACGTTCTACCAGATTATGGGCCTCATCGATCAGAAAAATATGATCCCCGGAAATATTTTCCCCGAAAAAACGTTTCAGATGAACATTGGGATCAAACACGTAATTATAATCACAGATGATCCCGTCTACCCAGATTGAGAGATCCAGACACATTTCAAAAGGGCATACATGCCATTTTTCTGCATGAGCACGGATCACTTCTCTGGAATATACCTCTTCTGTGGTCCAGAGCTCATAAACCGCATCATTTACCCGGTCAAAATGTCCCTTTGCATAAGGACATTTCTCCGGTGTACATTCCGGAGTATCCTGAAAACACAGTTTTTCCTTTGCCGTGATCGCCGTCACCTTGAATTTCAGACCTTTTTCCCGCAGGATATGGAATGCCTCCTGCGCCACAGTTCCTGTGATGGTTTTTGCGGTAAGATAAAAAAGTGTTTCCCCTTTTCCCTCACCGATAGCGCGCACCGAAGGAAAAATGGCAGACATGGTTTTTCCCACGCCGGTAGGTGCCTGGACAAATAAGGTCTTCCCGCTGGAAACCGTATGGTACACACCACTAACGATATCCCGCTGTCCCTCTCTATATGGAAACGGAAACTGCAGATCCTTCATGGATGCATTCCTCTCTTTTTTCCAGTTAAGGGAATATGCGATCCATTTGTGATAGGCATCCAGAAGCTTCTGATACCAGCCTTTAAGCTCCTCTATGGAAAAATCCTCACGAAATCTCCTGGTTTCTTCCGTCTCAAGATGAGCGTAGGTCATCTGAATGTGGATTTCTGAAATCCCCTCTTTTTCTCCCCAGATCAGTCCGTAACACATAGCCTGGGCACGGTGAACCGCTACTGGTATGTCCATTGCCTGGACATTTCCGTAAGTTCCCTTGATCTCGTCAATATAAACGGCTCCGTCCTCTGTAAAGATCCCGTCTGCACGGCCCTCAACCTGAATGACCACATCGTCGTATTCACTTTCTTTTTTCAGAGAAACCTCTGCCTGATAATCGCCCTTCATACTCCGCTGTATCTTGCGGTGAAGCCTTCCGCCTTTTAACATGGCTTCCTTATCTCCGGATGTCCCACTGCTGTTATCCAGATCTCCGCTCCTCAGTATAAATTCCACAAGATTTCTGACAGAAATCCGTACTCTTGGTTTTTCCATATTTTCACTCCCGGCAGCTGCCGGAATTCCAGCCCGGCAACTATTCTTTTTCCATGCTATACCAGAATTATACCATAAAATATGATCCGAAAGCTCCCCATAATAAAAAGGACGCATGTTCTGCTTTTCTTCTCATGAACTGCGCCCTTTTATCACCGTTTTTCCTTATTCATATTTCTCAACCTACTGCATACTTGGAAAGAACACGGTTAAAATCCTCATCTTCTCCGTAACACTTTACTGTCAGAGTCTTTGTCAGATCCAGACTCAAAAGTCCGAGGATCGACTTTGCGTCAATGATAATACGGTTATAAAATACATCAATATCAAATTTACATTTGCTGGCTGCACTGACAAACTCCTGTGCACTTTTTTCATCCAGTTTGATCTGTTTCTCCATGGCTGACTGCCTGCCTTTCTGATTTTTTTATATGTCAGTTTTACACAAAAGTTAAGTTTTTGTCAATACTGTTTATTTCATATCAAGCATTTTTCGACACAATGTACAATATCTTTGTCTTTCCTTTGGAAATCCTGTTGAATTTGATTGTATTATTTTTAGTCCAAAAAAATCCGCCGCCGGACGTGTAATATACTGTCCTGCGACGGATTTAATCAATCGGATATAAACAAAATCCGTTTCCGGATTTAATCGATCGGATATTCGGAATCCGCTTCGCTACTTCCTCATAAACAAAATCCGTTTCCGGATTTTGTTTATATTCGTGTCAGAACAAAAATATCGTAGATTGCTCTGACTGCTTTTTCGAAATCACGGTTCTCTACACCGATGATGATATTCAGCTCACTGGAACCCTGGTCGATCATTTTTACATTTACATTTGCATGGGCAAGAGCAGAGAAGATCCTTCCTGCAGTGCCTCTCTGGGATTTCATTCCACGACCAACAACTGCGATCAGTGCAAGGTCAGATTCCATCTCCACAAAATCAGGCTGTACCAGACGGTGGATACCTGCGATAACCTGCTGCTCTTTCTCCTCAAATTCGTCCTGATGAACATATACAGTCATGGTATCGATTCCGGATGGTACATGCTCAAAGCTGATCCCCTGATCTTCAAATACCTGAAGTACCTTGCGTCCGAACCCAATCTCACTGTTCATCATGGATTTCTCGATATTAATAGAGCAGAAGCCTTTCTTTCCGGCGATACCGGTAATAGTAAATTTCGGCTTCTTACAGGTGCTCTCTACGATCAGAGTACCTTTATCCTCCGGGCTGTTTGTGTTACGGATATTGATCGGAATTCCCTCTTTACGAACCGGGAAAATGGCATCCTCATGAAGAACAGTAGCTCCCATGTAGGAAAGCTCACGAAGTTCTCTGTATGTGATTGCCTCGATAGGCTCCGGATTGTGAACGATGCGTGGATCTGTTACAAGAAAACCGGAAACGTCCGTCCAGTTCTCATAAATATCTGCATGAATAGCTTTTGCAACCAGAGATCCGGTCACATCAGAACCACCTCTGGAAAATGTCTTTACCGTGCCATCTGCACATGCGCCGTAAAATCCCGGAATAACCGCATGCTGGGATTTGCTGAGTTTTTTGGAAAGGAGTTTATTGGTCTCCTCCGCTTCCAGATTACCAGCTTTATCAAAACGGATCACAGAAGCTGCATCCACAAAATCATATCCAAGGTATGCAGCCATGATCTTACCATTGAGGAACTCTCCTCTGGATGCCGCATACTGGATTCCTGCCTGTGCACGGAAATCTTCATCGATTTTCTTGAACTCCTCCTCAAGAGAAAGGCTCAGTCCGAGACCCTTGATGATCTCATAATATCGCGCCTTGATCGCATTAATCTTCTCAGTGATATCCTCCCCTTTAGATGCTGCGTCATAACATCCATAAAGCATATCAGTCACTTTGATATCATCGTCAAATCTCTTTCCCGGAGCTGACGGAACTACATAACGGCGGCTCTCATCACTACGGATAATATCGCCCACTTTCTGGAACTGCTCCGCATTTGCAAGAGAACTTCCACCGAATTTTACAACTTTTTTCATGATAACACCTCTCACCTGTAATTTCGACTTCCAGCGCTGCATTTTCACCATTCACTGCAACGCTTTACCACAGAAACCTACGGCTATTTTATTGAATAATTTGTAGTTTTGCAAGCCTTTCTGTAACATTTCTGCAAAAAAAGTCAAATTATACAAGAGAAAAGTATCTCCTGACCGGTTTCTTATGCACAGTACTGCTTCAGAATGTTCTCAAGAGCTGCAGCGCTGCTTGTATGACAGCGGCATACCGGAATGGATTTTTTCTTTGCTTCTTCAACTGCGCAGTTTACCATTTTGTGGGAAACAGTACTTGTGAACAGGATCATCAGATCCGGCACCCCGATCTTTTTCTTCATGGCTCCTTTTTCCTTGGCAAAGACTTTCGCCTTGCATCCGAAGCCTTTACAGATATCCTCATACTGACATACCATTCTTTCATTACCGCCTACAATTACAACGCTCATAATTCACTCTCCTTTGATCTCTGAACTTTTATATGACTGTTTCAATGTTATTTTAAACTAACTTCATTTTCAAAATAATGAGTTAGTGTTTGCTAACTCATTTATTATAATATCATCACTTAAAAAGTTTGTCAAAGGTATTTTTAAATTTTGTCTGATTTTTTATATTCTGTGATCTCACATACTGTAAGTATGCCGTTTTTTACCTGAAAACGAACATCCATCCCTGCAAAAGGCATTCCGTATATCCTCTCCGGATCTTTCTGGTAGGCAGGCCTCGGATCTTCTCTGAGCACACCTTCCAATGCAGAAAGCTTGTCCTCCGGGATCCTTGCCTTCCATTCTTCCGGGATTTCCACCTGTAGAAACTGCTGCTCCACCTTCGTCGCAAAGCCGCCCAGTGCTTCCGGATGACAGTCTGCCACAGGCAGATATGGCTTGATATCATAGATGGGGGTTCCGTCCATCAGGTCCGCACCGGATACGATCAGTACAGGAGCTTCTTTACTTTCCATGTCGATCTTTTCAAGCTTCACACAGGATAAGCCTACAGGATTAGGGCGGAAGGGCGATCTGGTGGCAAATACACCCATCCTTTCATTTCCGCCCAGACGTGGCGGACGTACCGTAGGGGACCAGTTCTCACGGATTGACTGTGAAAACTCCCACAGCAGCCAGATATGCGAAAAATCTTCCAGTCCCTTTACCGCTTCACGCACCCGGTATTCCGGTTCAAAAACAATACAGGCTGCCAGTTCTTCCACTCGGCCGCTCTGACGTGGGATTCCGAATTTTGTCGGAAAATCACTTCTGATCCTTGCGATTATCTTCATATCGCCCTTCTCCTTTTACCTGCCAAAGAAATATCTCTTGCGTCTGTTACATAATTCTGCCTCCAATGGCTGTTCTGCCATTCCCGTCAGATCCGCTTGTAAGCAACACAGTTTTTTTGCCGCTTGGCCTGATAGAGAAGCTTGTCCGCTTCTACCACTCCATCTCTGACCTTACAGTTTCCATATACACCTCCCACGCTCGTGGAAAGCCGGATTTCTTTGTATTCCGGCACATCTGCCATTGCGATCTCTTTCCGGATATCTTCCAGCTTCTGCTGAAATACCTTTTCCGGAATTTCTTCAAACATCAGAAGAAATTCGTCTCCTCCATAACGCAGTACCACGTCATTTGCCCGCACATGATCAAAAATCGTTCTGACAATGGTGCACAACGCCTCATCTCCGGCTACATGGCCATAGCTGTCATTGATCTGTTTAAAATTATCCACGTCGATCATAGCTATAGCCACCATCTTATCCAGGGGTTTCAGCTGTTCCTCAAAATACCTCCGGTTTCTGGCACCAGTCAGCGGATCTTCATATAATTCCCGGTTGAATTTGCTGATCTTATCGATCAGAGGCCCGCTTCCGTAAGCTCCCAGAAAAATCTTATCCGTCATTTTAAAGACCATTTCCATAACAAGAGGTGTCCCGTCTATAACCACATATTTGGCGATCACCTGATAAATGTCATCATTGACGAACTCAAATTTCGTCATTCTGTTTTTGCGGGCAAAAACTTTGGCAGAAATACAGTTCTCACATCTTCTGTTTTTATTCCACACTGCAAAGCATTTATGTTCTGCTTCATAAGAGCAATCATCTGAGCCAATATTTACCGGAGCTGTACGGCTGACATCCACCAGTCTTACAATGTCAAAAACCGTCTTTAGAATTTCTATTTCTTTATTTACTTCCTGGGCAGTCATAAATACGCCCTTATCTTTATTCATAGTATTTTCCTGCGTTTCTGAAATATTATATACATCCATGATAACATTACTGTTCACCCCGTTCTCAGTAACACGCTTCGCGATGCACAGAATTTATGCTGATCGCATAAATTCGCGCAGTATGTCTCGGGTTTTCTGTGACCTTCGCTCACAAAAAACACATCGCGGAATATTACCAGTGAACAGTAATATGATAACACATCGTACATTAATTCACAATTGTATTTCATCGTCGTTTGTGCTATTGTATAGTATATAAGAAGTAATATTTTTATCAGGAGGTTTCATATGGCACAGAGACGTACAAAGATAGAAGTACTCAATGAGAAAATTTCCAAAGTAGATTCCAAGATTGCTGCCTACACCGAAAAGATAGCAGCGCTGGAGGATGAAAAAACTGCACTGGCAGCTCAGCTGGATGAGATCCGCAAAGCTGAGCAAAAAGCAAAGGAAGCTACCGAACTGAAACGTCTGCTCAAGCTGATGCACAAAAAAGATATTTCCGTGGAAGATCTGGAATCCATGATCTCCAAGGAAGATTGAGACAGATCCTTAACGAATAAAAAACCGGTTTACGAAGAATTTTTCTTCCAAACCGGTTTTTTATTTGTGATCTTTCTATGATACGATCTGTATATTTCTGCAATCTTTATATTCTTTGGAACAGCTTTCCGTCAGAATTACCGCTCCGTCAAATGAAAAGAATGTCACCGCACTGATCTGTCCGAATTTGGAGCTGTCAGACACCACGTACTTTTCCAGACACTGCTCCATGGCTGTTCGCTTTACCAGTGCCTCATTGGATTCCGGCGTGGTAAAACCTTCTCTCTGAGTCATCCCATTGGTCCCGAAAAAGCCCTTGGTAAAATGATAATTCTTCAGCATCTGCATGGCCTGACTTCCGATCACAGCTTCCGTAGATCCCTTCAGCTCTCCGCCGATCAGCAATACACGAACTCCCATCTGAGCCAGAGCCCTGGCATGGGAAACACCATTGGTGACAAAAGTCGCCCCGGAGCCTTCCAGATGTTCCAACATATATCCGGTAGTCGTTCCCGCGTCCAGATACACAAAATCTTCCGGACGGATCAGAGCTGCCGCATAGGCTGCGATCTTCTTTTTTTCTTCAATATTCAGCTCAACTTTCTGGGCTACGGTAGGCTCATAGGCATTGACAGTATGTTCCAGCGCTACCGCACCGCCAAAAACCCTGGTCAGCCTCCCCGCCTTGTAAAGCGCCGTGATGTCTCTGCGGACCGTAGATTCCGATGCATCCAGGATATCTTTCAGCTCTGTTACCGTAACACTGTTTTTTTCTCTGAGAAGGCCGAGTATGATCTCGTATCTCTGCTCCGTCAGCATTCCTTTTCCTCCTTCAAAAAAAACATCCCGATCACCGGACCGGGATGCCTTCTGTTCACTCATTCTGAGATTACAGGTTCTCCTGCATGAATTTGCTTACTGCCTCGTATGCTGCATCCTCGTCTGCACCATCGAATGTAAAGGTAACCTCATGGCCCTTCTTTACGCCAAGTCCCATAAGTGCAAGAAGCTTTCTGCACTCTACAGTCTTGCCATCCTTCTCGATAGTGATCTTGGACTCGAAACCTTTTACAAGCTTCACAAGCTCTCCGGCCGGACGTGCATGGATTCCTTCGTTATCTGTCACTACATACTTGAATTCTTTCATTTCTTTATCCTCCAGGTTTTTTATTTTTAATTTTAAAAAATTTAAGCAACCTTTTTCTTCAGTACACCGAGAAGCATAGCTGAGATCAGAGTTCCCACAACCAATGCGACCAGATACATCAGTGCATTACCTACAACCGGGAATACGAAGATTCCACCGTGTGGTGCCATCAATGTACAGTTGAAGAACATGGAGATCGCTCCGGCTACTGCGGAACCAACGATACAGGACGGAAGTACATGGATCGGGTCAGATGCCGCAAAAGGAATCGCACCTTCTGTGATAAATGCAAGTCCCATAATAAAGTTGGTCGGTCCTGCCTCACGCTCTTCTTTTGTAAATTTGTCTTTAAACAGCAGAGATGCAAGTGCGATGGCACACGGAGGAGTCATACCTCCTACCATAACTGCTGCCATAATGTCATAGTTTCCTGCCGCAATAGCTGCTGTACCAAATACATATGCTGCCTTGTTGAACGGACCACCCATATCAATGGCCATCATACCACCGAGAATCAGCCCTAAAATTACTTTACTTGAATTTCCCATACCTGTCAAGGCATTATTTAATCCTGTATTGATACCACCCATGATCGGCTCTACAATAAAGGTCATACAAAGTCCCATAAGGAGGACACCAACGACCGGATAGATCAGTACAGGCGCTATTTTTTCCAGTGCTTCCGGAAGCTTATCACAAACCTTACGAAGTCCGAGGATCAGATATCCTGCAAGGAAGCCTGCAAGAAGAGCTCCAAGGAAACCGGATTTTCCGTTTGCCGCGATCATACCGCCCACAAGTCCAACTGCAAGTGCCGGTCTGTCACCGATGGCCATTGCGATAAATCCTGCCAGGATCGGAAGCATAAAACCAAACGCAGTGCCACCAATACTTTTCAGAACAGCCGCTGCCGGTGTGATTGTACCAAAGTTTGCTCTCTGGTCTGCAGGAAGGGAATTTAAATCTATACTTAAACCATCAATCAGGAACGCAAGAGCGATCAGGATACCACCGCCTACAACCAACGGAAGCATGTGAGATACACCGTTCATCAGCTGCATATAGATCTTGTGGCCTGCTCCGCCGCCTGCTTTTGTATTTGAGGAAGAGCTCTGACTGCCTGCTGCCGCATGATATACCGGAACATCTCCGGAAATCGCACGTTCAACAAGCTGGTCCGCTTTGCTGATTCCATCAGAAACCTGACATTCGATGACTTTCTTTCCATCGAAACGATCCATAGGAACCTTGGCATCTGCTGCTACGATGATGCAGTCTGCCTCCCGGATCTCCTGATCCGTAAGTACATTTTTTGCTCCGCCGGAGCCTCGTGTCTCTATTTTAATGAAACAGTCTTTCGCCTTCGCTGCTTTTTCCAGTCCCTCTGCTGCCATGTAGGTGTGGGCAATACCTGTGGGGCAGGAGGTAACTGCCAGCAGTTTAGCTCGGGCTCCTTCGGAACTTCCTGTATCTGCCAGTCTTTCATCAATATCTTTTTTCTCATCATCTGCCTTGTCGATGATCTCCATAAATTCATCTACAGAATCTGCGTTGCGTAAGGACTCTGTAAAATTATCATCCATCAGCATTACGGAAAGCTTGCTGAGTACATCCAGATGAATGTTATCTTCTGTATTCGGTGCTGCGATCAGGAAAAGAAGGGTAACCGGCTCATCATCCAGTGCCTCAAATTCCACACCGTTTTTTACTACCATGGCAGCAAGTCCCGGTTTCTTTACCGCATCACATTTTCCATGAGGAATGGCGATTCCCTCACCGATTCCTGTCGTACTTTCTTCCTCTCTTAAATACACCTGTTTCCGATAAGCTTCCCTGTCGCTGATCTTTTCGCTTTTTACCATAAGATCTACGGCCATGTCCAGCGCTTCGGATTTCGTCTTCGGTGCCGCATCCAGTGATATGCTTCTTTTGTCAAGCAAATCTGTGATTCTCATCTTCCCTTCCCCTTTCTTATTTACTCCTCTGTCACCTGTTCATATACAGCCTGAATCTCTTCCCTTGTGGCAAGATTTTCAGAAAATGCACTTGCGCTTCCTGCGGAAATTCCCATGTGAAATGCATATTCGTGATCCTGTTTTTCCATCCAGCCTGCCATAAAGCCTGCTACCATGGAATCTCCGGCTCCTACGCCGTTTACCAGTGTTCCTTTCGGTGCCGGTTTCTCAAATACCTGACCATCTTCCGCTACCAGGACAGCTCCCTCTCCGGCCATTGAGATCAGCACATTTCTGGCTCCTTTTTCCTGGAGCTTCTTTCCGTAAGGAATCACATCCTGACGGGTCTTAAGCTCTACGCCAAAGATTTCTCCAAGCTCATGGTTATTGGGCTTCACCAGGAACGGATGATACTTCAGTACATTCACAAGAAGATCTCTCGTTGCATCCACAACGATCATCACACCTTTCCCGTCCAGTCTCGCCATGATCTTCTCATACATGTCATCCGGCATGGATGATGGAATGCTTCCTGCCAGGAAAAGCACATCTCCTTCTTTCAGTGTGTCAAGCTTTTCCATCAGCTCCTGAACTTTTTCTGCGCTGATCTCCGGTCCCATTCCGTTGATCTCGGTTCCGTCAATGGATTTCAGTTTCAGATTAATCCTGGAAACACCTTCCGGGATCCTGATAAAATCGGATTTTACTCCCATTTCCTCAAGTTTTCTTACGATTTCATCTCCAACGAATCCTGCCATAAAACCAAGTGCGGTATTCTCAATCCCGAGGTTCATCAGCACTGTGGAAACATTGATTCCTTTTCCGCCCGGAAGCATCAGCTCGGAACTGGTCCGGTT
The DNA here is from genome assembly GCF_005848555.1 of Blautia sp. SC05B48. Lineage (NCBI taxonomy): Bacteria > Bacillati > Bacillota > Clostridia > Lachnospirales > Lachnospiraceae > Blautia > Blautia sp. SC05B48. The sequence goes on from NZ_CP040518.1 coordinate 52,394, forward strand.
GGTAAGCCCCAGTTTGAAGTTTTCTACGGAAACGATATAGTCCAGAGATGGATTAAAAGTAACGGTACAGATCATTTCTTTCTCCTCCCTATTTGTTAAGCGGGTATTCGCATTTCTGCGGGTCTCTGACCGCTTTTTGTTGTTCCTTATTTGTTGAACTTAGTATACTTCCAAATTCGTTCAAAGTCAACCAAACTACTTCACAAAATTTATGACCGATTTTGGTTGAGTCTGCACAAAAAAAGTGCATCATCCCTAGTATTTCCAGGTTGATGCACCTTTATCCCTGATTGTCTTGGTCATATTCTGTCAAATTCCGTTATCATTCTATGTATCATTTCGAATTCCTGATTATACTTCCGCCATCTTCAAGTACATTTCTCAGAAATCAGCTATCCACATTTTATTTCTCATTCCGGAATGTGATGGTTTCGCAATAACCTTTATCCGACTTGTTTCTTATTCACAGTATCTCTGACCATCTTCTGATATTTTCCCATCAGCTCCTTCGTCACTTTGTCTTCCTCGAACCGGATTCCCTCAATCTGGCGCACCGGCATGATCCCCATCAGGGAATTGGTGACAAAGCATTCCTGATACCATTTAAGATCCTGAACATAGATATAGGTTTCTTCCACCTCTTCCGTGTCACAAAGGTATTCACGGAGGATTCCCGGGAGAAGTCCGCAGCTAACTTTTGGTGTATAGATCACGCCTTTTCGCACAAAGAATACATTGCTTACTGTCCCTTCAGATATCTGTTTCTTTGTATTCAGAAACAACCGTTCATCCATTCCTGCAACTGCTGCATTTCGTTTTTCCAGGATACAGTCCCCGTAATTCATGGTTTTATGATATACAAGAGGCGATGTTTCATTCCGTTTCACCTTGCTGACATCCATGGTAAAGCCTTTTTCATAATTCTCCGGCGTATAATGATTGGCACGAAGAGAATACACTGCATTTTCCTTTGTGAGCATGAGCTTCAGCGCACAGTGTTCCAGTCCGTCAAATTCTTTTTGCACCTCCGGACGTTTTTTTTGTTCTTTCAGATACTCTTCAATCTTCCCGGCTGTGATCCCCCGTACTGTCGGATCACCCAGCTTCAGGAAATCTGCCGCCCGTTCCAGTCTTTTCAGATGCTTTTCAAGAAGTATGGGGGTTCCCTGCTCTATTCCTATGGTCTCAAATGCTCCCAGACCAAACTGAAAACATTCGTCTAAGGTTATGTTGTTCATCTCCTCTGACCTCCCTCCTTATGAAGTATCCTTGTCAGATTCTCTGATCTTTCTACAGAGCCTTTTACTTTTACCGTTCTGTATGTTTCTCTACTGTAGCGCATCCAGGATCGCTTTCGCCTTCTGCAGTGTTTCCTCGTACTCAAATTCCAGATCTGACTCTGCTGTGATCCCGCCGCCGACGCCAAGGTGATATTTTCCGTTTTTATGAAGAGCTGTACGAATCACGATGTTGAAATCGCAGCTTCCATCCAGGGTCAGATAGCCGATAGAGCCTGTATAAAGATTTCGCTTGCCGTGTTCCAGCTCGTCAATGATCTCCATGGCACGATATTTCGGCGCACCGGTAATAGAACCGCCGGGGAATGCAGCCTCCAGAAGATCCATAACATTTTTTCCGTCTTCCAGTTTTCCTTCAATATCCGATACCAGATGAAAAACCGTAGCGTATGCTTCCACTGTAAAAAGCTCGGTTACCTTCACGCTTCCCGGTGTACACACCCGGTTCAGATCATTTCGCTCCAGATCTACGATCATAAGAAGTTCACTCTTATCTTTTCCTGAATCCTGAAGCTCCCGACGGAGCATTTCATCTTCCTCAGATGTTACGCCACGTTTTCTTGTTCCCTTTATAGGACGAGTATTTACATGACGGTCTTTCATCTTCAGAAAACGTTCCGGAGAGGCACAGACGATCTGATAGTCTCCGAAATCCAGATATCCGCCGAAAGGAGACGGATTATTTTTTCGAAGATCATAAAAAACATCCAGAGGCGGTTTTTCGCTTTCAATAGTCAGCTGCTGCGTCATGTTGGCAATATAGATATCACCCTCTATAATATACCGGATCATCCGGTTTACTGCCTGTTTGTATTCTTCTTTTTCAAAATTGGGATGAACCTGGATCCTGAATTTCTCACGGTGAGAATTTTCCGTGACCATACTGTTTCCGGATTCCTTTTTTTCTCCTGTTTCCGATCCTTCCTTTTTCCCCGCCTCTGTAAATTCCCGGATTGCTTTTTCCATCGCTCCGATTTCTGCTGCAGCGTCTTCACTGATTCCATTTGACACAAGATAAGTTCTTTTTTCCTGACAGTCTTCTACAATAAAACAGTCATAAAACGTCAGAACTGCCTCCGGAACGGTCACAAGCTCCTTTTCTCCGGATGGTACTCCCATCTGTTTTCTTCCGTAATCATAGGAAAAATACCCTACTGCTCCGGATACGATGGGAAGTCCGCTGTTATTTTTGTCCTCATGGGTATTCAAATATTCCCGCATATAGTCTTCAAAGGTTGTCTCTGTTTCCGGTCTTCCATTGATAGTAAAGGTCTCTCCGTCCTTTACCAGCTTCAGATACGGACATCTTCCGATCACGGAATACCGTCCCAGATCGTTAACAAGGGAAGAATCCAGAAAAGCGGCTCCCAGTTCCTTTTCGTAGATCCGGAAGATCTCTGCTGCCGGAATATATGTGTCCAGTTTCTTTATGATACGATGATCTCTGTACATGTTCAAGCTCCTATTTATTTCCCGTATTTTCTCTGCTCAGGCTGTTTTTTCTATAGCTACCCTTTCCTGCTCCTGCTGAAATCTTTCCGCGATTTTGCAGAAATTCTCAAGAAGCTCATGACCGTATTCCGTAAGGACTGCTTCCGGATGAAACTGTACCCCGTATAACGGAAGGATTTTGTGGGAAATTCCCATCACTGCCCCGTCTTTGGAAACTGCATCTACCTGATATTCTTCCGGAAGACTTTCTCCACGGACAATCAGGGAATGGTATCTTGTCACTTTAAATTCTTCCGGCAGACCGGCAAACACTCCGGTTCCATAGTTGCGAATCTCTGTCACCTTTCCGTGCATGGGACGTTTTCCCTTTTCTACCACCGCACCTGCGCAGTGTCCCAACACCTGATGTCCCAGACAGACTCCTAAGATCGGAACCCTTCCCTGAAATCTGTTTACGGTTTCCACACAAAGGGCTGCGTCCCAGGGGCGTTTGGGGCCCGGAGAAAGAATGATTCCTTCCGGCTTCAGTTCCTCCAGTTCTTCCAGGGTGATCTCGTCGCAGCGCTTTACAAGGATCTCACGCCCCAGTTCCTCAAAATACGCTTTTAGATTATAAACAAACGAATCAAAATTGTCGATCATTACATACATGGTGTTTTCCTCCGCTTTTCCGTATAAAACGTGTAAAAAAAATAAGGGATAACAACGGCATGTCAAAAAAACATGCACAGTCGTTATCCCTTACGGTCCGTAATCTGTACGTTTCTGTTATTTATTTCTGGTTCTTGGTCTCTTCATAGTGATGGATGTCTGCCAGTACAGCGTTTACATCAAGTCCGTGTACCATACATGCCTCCTCAAGAGACTCACCGATAGAAGACGGACAGCCGATGCAGTGCATTCCTTCCTGCATAAGAATGTATGCAATCTTCTCATCGTATGCAAGCATCTCGCCCATTGTTGTTTCCTTTGTGATTTCCATGATCTATATTCTCCCTTCTGGATCTGTAATCTTACCCGGAATCCCGGTTTCCTGGTTTTTTTCCGCAGTTATAATATCATTATAACTGTATCTTCCATAATTGCAAGCCTAAATTTATTCTTTTCATTTTCTGTATTATGCCCACTCAGGCAACAGTTTCCTTTTTTCCCCTGCTCCACTTTTTCATCACATAAATATAATACGGAATCAGCGGGATCAGTGCCGCGATCCATGCAGCAGGATCCGCCAGACATACACCGGCAAAACTTGTTTTTCCTGCAACAAACATAACGATCGCACTTCTTGCCACCAGTTCAAACACACCGCCCAGCATGGGAACCAGGCCATATCCCAGTCCCTGAAGGCCGTTTCTGTAAAGGAAGATACTTCCAAGGAACGGATATGCCCAGAATACAGTATGAAAATAAGTAACAGAAACATTAATAACATCTGTCTGGGACTTGTCAATAAATAACCAGGTCATGTACTTTCCGAAAAAGAACATTATGATCATAGTGATCACACTCCAGATCAAGACCATGATCTGGGTATATTTCATTCCTTCTTTTACACGGTCCATCTTTCCGGCGCCACGGTTCTGTCCTACAAAGGTTGCCATCGTCGCACCAAAAGCTACAAATACAGTTACAATGATATTCTGTAGTTTTCCCGCAGCGGAAAATCCTGCCATGTATACAGAACCGTAAATATTTACAGCACCCTGTACAATAATGGTTCCGATCGCTGTGATGGAAAACTGAAGTCCCATGGGAATACCAAGGGCCAGCAGATAACGGAAGCTGGTAAAAGAAATTTCAAAGTTTTCTTTCTTCAGATGCAGGATCGGGAACTTTTTGATAATATAGATCAGGCAGCAGACTGCGGAAATTGCCTGTGCGATAACCGTAGCATAAGCACAGCCTTCCACTCCCATTCCGATTTTTACAATAAAAAGAATATCCAGGAACACATTGATCACTGCCGAAATGATCAGAAAATACAGCGGAGATTTTGAATCTCCAAGTGCGCGGAGAAACGCTGCCAGTGAATTATATGCCGCTGTTACGATCAGGCCTGCATAAATAATTCCCATATATCCCTTCACAGATCCCATCAGATCCTCCGGCGAATTCATCAGTCGTAGGATCGGTTCATTCAAAGCCTCAAAGCCAATGGTCATCACAATGGCAAAGGCTGCTGCCAAACAGATGGACATAGCTACGTAATGACGCATCTTATCATATTGCTTCGCCCCGAACCACTGGGATACCAGAATGGCAAAACCACTGCTCAGTCCGTTAAGCCATCCGGTAACAAAAAACATCAGTGAACCGGTGCTTCCGATCGCAGCCAGCGCATCTACTCCCAGGAACTGACCCGCAACAATGGAATCCGCAATATTATAAAACTGCTGAAAAATATTTCCAAGGCACATGGGAATCATAAACCGGATGATCAGGCTCACCGGATTCCCTACAGTCATATCATTTGTCTTGTCCTTTGTCAATTTCAGTTCAACTCCTTTCCTGCAAATATAAATATCTTTTATTTTTTAAAAACAATTAATTTACTGATCACATAATTCAATACGATCACGACCACCTGAGCGACAAGCTTCACTGCCATGCTGTTAAATCCAAGCCAGGTGATAAATACCGCAAGGATTGCTTCCTCCACAACCAGCGTAAAGAGCCGGCCTCCGAAAAACGAAGCCATCTGCTTTAAAAATCCGGCAGCAGAATCCACCTGCCCGTCGAATACCCATGTCCTGTTTGTAAAATACTGGAACAATACACAGACCACCCAACAAATCACATTGGCGATCAGCGCATTCATACCCAGCCCCTTATCCAGCCATGCATACAACGCAATGTTCAGAAAAAATGTGAGCCCTCCAAAGAACAGATACATCAGAACTTCCTTATGTTTCTTATAAAAAGGTTCAAATATATTCAGCACCGGAAGATGCATCAGTTTATCAAAAATGTCCTTCTTTTCCTCCACATCCATATCCTTTCTCCTATTCAGTTTAAGCCGCAGCTTTATCATATGTAAACTTATATAACATAGCAAAAAAAATCCCGGATGTCAACGCATTCCAGGATTTTTCTGTTTCTGTATCAGAACTGCTCTTTCACTCTTCACTCAGGCCTTCACAGCCCAGCGCATCTTCGTGGATCTGGCGCGGCCATTCTGTGCACATTCCTGTGCGGAAGGACGGATCACATCTTTTGAATAGTCGGAATAGATGCCGTCTTTATAGCCCTGCTTTAAGGCTTTCTTTACCAGCTTGTCCTCTCCGGAATGGAAGGTAAGGATCGCTACACGGCCGCCTGGCTTCAGCGCTCCAGGAAGTTTTTCCATAAAATCATAGAGGACCTCGAATTCCCGGTTCACATCAATACGCAGTGCCTGGAAAACTCTCTGGCATGTTTTTTTCACCGTGTCTTTCCTCTCTTTTTCAGGAAGGAAAGACAATGTCTTCTCAATGACTTCACGAAGCTTCGTAGTAGTATCTATGTGGTTTCCTCTTCGGATCTCATCTGTGATGGCCTTCGCGATCTCCTCACAATACGGCTCATCGGAATTCTCATCCAACATTCCGGCAAGCTCTTCTCTCGAAATGGTATCCAGCCGTTCCGCTGCGCTGATCCCGGTTTCCTGGTTCAGCCTTAAATCCAGAGGACCATCCACCTTAAAGGAAAACCCTCTCTTGGGATTGTCGATCTGCATGGAAGACACCCCAAGATCCGCCAGGATAAAATCAAAGCCACCAACTTCCTCTGCGATCTCATCAATAGTACAGAAATTCTGGAGTTTAATTGTCAGGATATCTTCTCCGAATCCCTGTTCTGCCAGACGTTTCCTTGTCTTGGCAGATTCTTCCGGGTCCACATCCGTAGCGTACATGTGTCCCTGACCTTTCAGGCATTCCAGCATGGCCTTTGTATGCCCACCGTAACCAAGTGTAGCATCAAATCCAACCTGCCCCGGCTTAATCTCCAGAAAATCAATGATCTCTTTCACCATAATGGAAATATGCATTCCAGCCGGTGTATTCCCCTTGCTGATCACATGTTCAATGGTATCTTTATATTTCTCAGGCTGAAGCTCTTTATATTTCTCCTCAAATTTCTTCGGATATTTTCCTTTATATCGTACCCGCCTCTTATGTGGTGTCTGTGATTCCTGGTTCATAAAATTCTCCTTATCCTCTGGCATTCTCTGCCCTGTTTCTTTCATGATACCATGAATCCTATTTTTCGTAAACCGTCGGAATACTTCAAAAAATATCATAAAGAAAAAAACTCCTGACAATCTGTATTTCTACAGACTGCCAGAAGTTTTATATATGCTCAGACTGAAATTTCAGCCTGAAATGTATTCTTACTTATGCGTTCTTCTTAGCGATTGCTGCCTGTGCTGCTGCAAGACGAGCGATCGGTACACGGAACGGTGAGCAGGATACATAGTCAAGTCCGATCTCGTTGCAGAACTCTACGGAAGACGGATCTCCGCCGTGCTCACCGCAGATACCTACGTGAAGTTTCGGGTTAACCGGTTTTCCAAGCTCGATAGCCATCTTCATAAGTTTGCCGACACCTGTCTGGTCAAGCTTAGCGAATGGATCGTTCTCGAAGATCTTAGCATCATAGTATGCGTTAAGGAACTTACCAGCGTCATCACGGGAGAATCCGTATGTCATCTGTGTAAGGTCGTTTGTACCGAAGCAGAAGAAGTCAGCCTCTTTAGCGATATCATCAGCTGTAAGAGCTGCTCTCGGGATCTCGATCATAGTACCAACCTCGTACTCAAGGTCAGAACCAGCTGCTTTGATCTCAGCGTCTGCTGTCTCTACAACGAATTTCTTAACGTATTTAAGCTCTTTAATGTCACCAACAAGCGGAATCATGATCTCCGGTTTGATGTTCCAATCCGGATGATTCTTCTTAACGTTGATAGCTGCACGGATAACAGCGCTTGTCTGCATCTTAGCGATCTCTGGGTAAGTAACAGCAAGACGGCATCCACGATGTCCCATCATCGGGTTGAACTCGTGAAGGGAAGCGATGATTGTCTTGATCTGCTCTACAGTCTTGCCCTGAGCGTCAGCCAGTTTCTTGATGTCCTCTTCCTCTGTAGGAACGAACTCATGAAGTGGCGGATCAAGGAAACGGATGGTTACAGGATTTCCTTCAAGTGCCTCATAGAGTTTCTCGAAGTCTCCCTGCTGCTCCGGAAGGATCTTAGCAAGTGCTGCTTCTCTCTCCTCTACTGTCTCAGAGCAGATCATCTCACGGAATGCGTCGATTCTGTTGCCCTCGAAGAACATATGCTCTGTACGGCAAAGACCGATTCCCTCTGCACCAAGCTCACGAGCTTTCTTAGCATCAGCAGGAGTATCAGCATTTGTACGAACTTTCATTGTTCTGTACTTGTCAGCCCATCCCATGATACGTCCGAACTCACCAGCGATCTGAGCATCTACAGTCGGGATAAGTCCGTCATAGATGTTACCTGTTGTACCATCGATGGAGATTGCATCTCCCTCATGGAACTCTTTACCAGCAAGTGTGAATTTCTTATTCTCCTCGTCCATAGCGATGTCACCGCATCCGGATACACAGCAGGATCCCATTCCACGAGCAACTACAGCTGCGTGAGATGTCATACCACCACGAACTGTCAGGATACCCTGAGCAGCTTTCATACCTGTGATATCCTCTGGGGATGTCTCAAGACGAACAAGAACAACCTTCTCTCCTCTTGCAGCCCACTCAACAGCATCCTCTGCTGTGAATACAACTTTACCGCAAGCAGCTCCAGGAGAAGCGCCAAGGCCTTTGCCCATCGGTGTAGCAGCCTTAAGAGCAGCTGCATCGAACTGCGGATGAAGAAGGGTATCAAGGTTACGAGGATCGATCATTGCAACAGCCTCTTCCTCAGATCTCATTCCCTCATCAACGAGGTCACAAGCGATCTTAAGAGCAGCCTGTGCAGTTCTCTTACCATTACGTGTCTGAAGCATATACAGTTTACCATGCTCTACAGTAAACTCCATATCCTGCATATCTCTGTAGTGTTTCTCCAGAGTCTCGCAAACCTGTTTGAACTGTACGAATGCTTCCGGGAACTTCTGCTCCATCTCGGAGATGTGCATTGGTGTACGAACACCGGCAACTACGTCCTCGCCCTGTGCATTAGTAAGGAACTCACCGAACAGGCCGTTAGCACCTGTAGCAGGGTCACGTGTGAAGGCAACACCTGTACCACAGTCATCACCCATGTTACCGAATGCCATCATCTGTACGTTAACAGCTGTACCCCAGGAATATGGGATATCATTGTCACGACGATATACGTTCGCACGTGGGTTGTCCCAGGAACGGAATACGGCTTTGATCGCACCAACCAGCTGCTCCTTCGGATCAGTTGGGAAATCAGAACCGATTTTGGATTTATACTCAGCTTTGAACTGGTCAGCAAGCTCATGCAGGTCAGCAGCTGTAAGCTCAACGTCCTGCTTAACACCTCTCTTAGTCTTCATCTCATCGATGAGCTCCTCGAAGTATTTCTTACCAACTTCCATAACTACGTCAGAATACATCTGGATGAATCTTCTGTAGCAGTCCCAAGCCCAACGCTCATTGCCGGATTTCTCAGCAAGAGTGTTAACAACTTCTTCATTTAAACCAAGGTTGAGGATTGTGTCCATCATACCAGGCATAGATGCTCTCGCACCAGAACGAACGGATACAAGCAGAGGATTTTCTTTGTCACCGAATTTCTTACCGGTAACTCCTTCCATCTTGGTAATTGCTTCCATGATCTGAGCCATGATCTCATCATTGATGGATCTGCCATCCTCGTAGTACTGTGTGCAGGCCTCTGTTGTGATTGTGAAGCCCTGCGGTACAGGAAGACCGAGGTTTGTCATCTCAGCAAGGTTGGCACCTTTGCCGCCCAGAAGATTTCTCATAGTAGCATTACCTTCTGTAAACATGTAAACCCATTTTGCCATTTTACATTTTCCTCCTAATTATTGTTCTTTAAAACATAAAAATGTATGTTTTCTACGCACATAATTATTGTATAGATTTCTCCTTCATTAGTCAAGGTTATTCTTCCAAAAAACAGCAATTTCTCTTGGTAAATCTGACAGATTTTCCAGTTATTTTTTCCATGGATCGTATTTTTCTCGTTATCGTCTGTAAAATGTGCTAAAATAGAAAAAAACATGCAGCAATTCCGGGGTAATATTACCCGAATGCTGTCATACAGGAGGTTTATCATGACACGAACGATTGAAAACAGCTTTCTTAAGATTTCCGTTTCCGACCACGGTGCTGAACTCACCGGAATCTATGACAAGACTAATGACAGGGAGATCCTCTGGCAGGCAGATCCGGCTTACTGGAAACGCCATGCGCCTGTACTTTTTCCCAACGTGGGACGTAACTACAAAGATATCTGGCGTCTGAACGGAAAGGAATATCCTTCCAGACAGCACGGCTTTGCAAGGGACAGCGATTTTATCTGCACGGATATTACCGATACTTCCCTTTCCTTTGTCCTTAAGTCCTCCGAAGAAACCCTGAAGGTTTATCCGTTTGCTTTCGCTCTGAAGATCACCTACACTCTGAAGGAGCATGACCTGGACGTATGCTGGGAAGTAGTTAATAATGATTCTGAAACTATGTATTTTACCATCGGCGGCCATCCGGCATTCCGTGTTCCGGTACGTGAAGGAGAATCCCAGAGCGATTACCGTCTTGCTTTTGAAGGCCTGGACGTTCTTACCTATCTCCTCATCGATACGTCTGCAGGAACAGTCATTGCTGACGAGCCACATACACTTTCCCTTGAAAACGGAACCTGTTCCATTGCTCCTCATATGTTTGATAAAGACGCTCTTGTTTTTGATAACGGCCAGATCCAAAAGGCCGGTATCCTCTTCCCGGACGGAACTCCATATCTGACACTTACCAGTGAGGGCTTCCCGAATTTCGGTATCTGGTCCGTACCCGGTGCTCCCTTTGTATGCCTGGAGCCGTGGATGGGACGCTGTGATGACTGTGGTTTTGAAAAATCGCTCTCTGAAAAAAATAATATCAACGTTCTGAAACCGGATGAAGAGTTTATTAAAAGCTATCAGATTACCGTCCACTGATCTTATAATTCTCAGAATACATAATATTTCATCACAAACGATCAAAAAATCCGCCGATCAGACAGTTATCAGAGAACTGTTCGATCCGGCGGATCTTTTATTTTATCTTTATTTCACAGATTAAAAAGGCTCTGTTTTATTCTCGCACAAAATGATACTGATAAGCTCTGTACTCCCCAAACTCTGCTGGAAGCGGCATTCCACCATGCATCAGAGCAGCTCCGGAATAGATCCTGCCGGTAGCCTGTTCCTTATACAGAGCACTCTCATCAAGTCCGCGAAGCTGCACATAATTCACAGTCATGTTTCCATGGATCTCCTCCATGACAACATTGAGCAGAACTTCTTCCTGAGAATTTCCAACGATCTCCCATGCACAGATCTCACTCTTAAACGGATCTGTCAGGCGATAGTATCGTCCGTTCTGGATCAGTGGCGCATACTTACGGAATTCCCCGATCTGGCTGCGGACCTCGTCTTTTTCTTCCTCAGTCAGCTTCAGAAGATCCAGCTCGTAGCCGAAGGTTCCGGACATGGCAACCACACCTCTGGTATGTAACGGAGTGATCCTTCCTGTCTGATGGTTCGGCACTGCAGACACATGTGCTCCCATGGCCGATACCGGATATCCGAAGGAAGTGCCATACTGGATTCGAAGCCTGTCAACAGCATCAGAGTTGTCGCTGCACCAGATCTGCGGTGTGTAATACAGCATGCCTGCGTCAAATCTTCCGCCACCGCCGCTGCAGCCCTCGATCAGAAGATCCGGATAACGGTTCACCATACGGTCCAGAAAATCGTACAATCCCAGGACATAATCATACATTACACGTCCCTGATCCTTGGTCATTACGGAAAATACATCCATCAGGCTTCGATTCATGTCCCATTTAACGTACTCAATATTGGCATTATCCAATACCGCACTGATCTGTCCGAAGATTCCATCTACAACTTCTTTTCTGGAAAAATCAAGTACCAGCTGATTTCTGGACCTCACTGGTTTTCTTCCCGGAATCGTAAGTGCCCAGTCCGGATGCTCGCGGTAAAGATCACTGTCCTCAGAGATCATCTCCGGCTCGACCCAGATACCGAATTTCACTCCGAGGTCATTGACTCTTTTTACCAGTCCGCCGAGAGTCTCTCCAAGCTTCTTCTCATTAACATACCAGTCCCCAAGACCACTGTTGTCATCGTCACGTTTTCCAAACCAACCGTCATCCAGAACCAGCATATCGATACCAAGGCTCTTTGCCTCTTTTGCCAGATTATATAAAGTCTCCCCTGTAAAATCAAAATATGCTGCCTCCCAGCTGTTTACCAGTACCGGACGAATCGCTGTTTTATATTTGCCGCGGCAGATATGGTGACGGATGCAGCTGTGCAGATTCTGGGAAAGACGGTTCATTCCCTGATCTGTGTAGCTTAAGATCACCTCAGGCGCATAGAAGGTCTCCCCGGCTTCCAGCGGATACCGGAAGCACTCCTCCTGTACACCAAGGAGCATTCTTGTCTGATTGTACTGATCCTTCAGAACCTCACCCTGGAAATTTCCACTGTATACAAAGGACATAGCATAGCAACCTCCATGATCCTCTGTAGTGTCCTTTTCTGCCAGGATCATCATCGGATTATACTGATGGCTGGATGTACCACGGACACTGCCGATCATCTGACTTCCGTGTGCTACCGGAACCCTCTGCAGATTCCGTTCCATGGCATGTCTTCCGTAAAAAGTAAGCAGGTCATAATCTCCGTAAAGAAAATCCAGTTCTGCGGACATCACCTTATTCACATAGATCTTCTCACTGCTCTGATTACGGACATAGACGCTTCTCGTAATGATATCCAGTTCCGGAAGTACACCGTAAAGAAGCATGGCCTCCACGCCGGTAGCCGGATCCTCCAGTACGATCTCCAGAGTCTGTGCCTCATCGTTCTCCGCATAAACAGCCGGAAGCCCCGGAAGGCTGTATTTACCGTCACGGATAGTATAGTTCTTGTAACGCATATCACAGCTCATGCTTCCGTCACCGTTTTCCAGCATCAGTGATGCACTGCGGAAATCTCCGTTTCCGTAGCAGGAAAGCTCCTGTGGAAGAGAGTCCATGGAATAGGTTCTGTCTGTTCCCGCATCATAGGGATTTCCGGAAAATCCTCTGTCATAGTAAGTCAGAAGATAATCCATGCAGCCTTCTGCCTTTTTACCATAATAGAGATGAAGAAGAAATCCGTACTGATCCACCTGCATCTGATATGTAGTTTCTTTTGTCTGCAGGGTAAACGTTCTGTCTTTCTCGCAGTAGATGATTCCCATATGTGAATCCTCCTTTTTCTTGTGTTTTTATTTTACGGCACCGTTTACAACACCATTTAAAATGTGCTTCTGGCAGATCAGATAAAACAGAAGGATCGGAAGCAGTGCCAGCAGATAAGAGGCAAACGCAAGGTTATAGTTTGTTCCGAACTGAGTCTGGAAATTCAGCTGTGCCAGAGGCAATGTGGTTCCACCTGTAGATCCGGACATGATAACCAGCGGAGTCATAACATCATTCCAAGTTCCAAGCGCTGTCAGAACTGCCACTGTGGCATGCATCGGCTTCATGATCGGAAAGATGATCTTCCAGTATGTTTTCCAGGTGCTGGCTCCATCCACACAGGCGGCCTCCTCAAGGGCCATCGGAATGTTTGTCAGATATCCGGAATAAAGAAGCACGTTCATAGGCATATAAAATACCGTATAAAGAATGATCACACCGACTTTGTTATCAAGCCCCATCTCAGCAGTCTGCTTTACAAGCGGCATCATCAGGATAGCAAACGGAACAAACATACCGCTCACTACATAGAGATAGATAAATTTATAAAATTTACTTCTCTTGTTTCTGGCTATAGCATAACCTAAAAGTGAATGAATTACAATAGCAAGAACCACTGTGATCACAGTGATCAATACACTGTTTCCAAGAGAATGCCAGAAGTCTGTTACCTCCATAGCTTCCCTGAAATTGGCAAGACTGAATTTCTGCGGCAGAGACAGGATCCCGGCTACACTGTTGGTCATCTCTGTCGGCTGCTTGAATGCGATCACAATTGTCATATAAAGCGGAAATACCACTGTGATAAGGCCAAGGATCAGAAGGATCGTTACCGGCCAGTTCGCTTTTTCCCTTACTTTCGTTTTCATTACAGCTGCTCCTCCTTTTTCCCTGTGATAGTCAACTGCATTGCAGAAATGATCACGATCACAATAAAGAATATAACCGCATTGGCACTCTGGAATCCAAACTGACCGCCACTCATACCATTGTTATAGATCAGATAGGAAATGGATTCTGTACTCTGTGCAGGACCACCTTTTGTCAAAGCCATGATCTGATCAAATACCATCAGGAAGTTTTTCACACAGAGAACCATGTTGATACTGAAAAACGGAACGATCAGTGGGAATGTCAGGTAACGGAACTTACTGAATCCGGTAGCACCATCAATAGCTCCTGCCTCGTATACATCCTCCGGCACTGTCTGAAGCCCGGAAATATAGATGATCGTATTCATTGCAATGGACTGCCATGCACACACGATCACGATGGCTACCCATGCAAGGCTCGTACTGGAAAGCATGCTGGAAGACAATGTTTTATTTCCGACCATCTTTCCGAATGCAGGCAGGATATATGTAAAGAAATAATTGAAAATATATCCTACGACCAGTGCGCCAAGTACATTAGGAATAAAATAAGCTCCACGCAGTGCACTCTTGAAACGGATCTTGCTGTTCAGTCCAAGTGCCAGGATCAGGCTGAGTACATTCGTTACGATAGTTGCCACGATGGCCAGCTTAAAGGTAAACAGATAGGAACCGCCAACACGGCTGTCTGTAAAAAGATCCTTATAGTTTCGAAGCCCTACCCAGTCATAGCTTCCATAGCCTTTAAAGTTTGTAAAGCTGTAGATCACACCCTTGATCAGAGGCAGTGTGTTAAAGCAGAAAAATAATGCCACGATCGGAATGGTGATCAGAAGAAAGGTCAGCTTTCTTCCACTCATAGATTTTTTTCCCATGATCAGTTCTCTCCTTCCCCGTTCTTCTCCTCATAGTCCTGTACTTTACGGATAATGTCACGGTTATATCTTGTCCAGTCTGTATCAAATTTTTTCAGGAATGCATCTTTATCCTTTTTCATCAGGAAGGTCTGTATCTGTGCATCCACAGCCATCTCTGTAGGATAATAATGATCCTGGTAGTCGGCCATCCTTCCCTCTTCTATGTATTCCTTCATACCATCCAGAGTAGCGGGAAGTGTGAAATCACCCTCTTTGCATGGAACTGCCTTCTGGTCATCCAGATATGTCTGTACATTTTCATCCTCAAGGAGAAAATCCAGCACTTCATAGGCAGCTTCCTTATTCTCACAGTCATTCATCACACAGAACTGAAGGTCAACTCCGGAATTCAGTTTGTTTTCTGACGGATCATTGCTTGCCGGTGTCACAAAAGAATCAATATCCATATCCGGGTTTACACTCTGGATCTGCGGGATCGCATAGCTTCCGATGGGATACATGGCAGCTTCCCCTTTTGCAAAAGCGGTGCAGGCTCCATTGTAATCATAGGCAAAGGGATCATCCGGTCCATACTGGATAAGCTCCAGCATACGGTCTGCTACTTCCTTATACTCTTTTTCAAAAGTAGTTTTTCCTTGGTTTACCTGATGGCATACATCAGATGGTGCAAGATCCACCGAAATAGAATTCCACGGTGCAAGACAGGTCCAAGTATCTTTAAATCCGAAATAAAGCGGCTGGATACCTGCATCCTGGATTTTCTGGCAAAGGCTCATAAATTCATCCCATGTAGTCGGGATCTGCCAGCCATGCTCCTTGAAAAGCTCACGATTGTAAAGGATCCCGGCGGCATTGGCCACGTAAGGAACCGCATAGACTCCGTCTTCCGGAACGAATTCCAGCGCTTTATCAATTTCTTTATATGCATCTTTGATCGAATCCAGTCCCTGATAATCGGAAATATCCATCAGCATATCAGAATCAATAAAATTGGAAAAGTTAACATCGCCTCCGATTCCGATGATATCCGGATTGTCCTCACGGATAAATCTTGTCTTCAACACAGTCATAGCATCGTTTGGGGATTCGATGGTAAGATGGATATCATCATGAGTGGCATTGAATTTTTCTTCCAGCTTTTCAAATGCCTTGACTGCTTCCGGTTTATACTGCACAAGTTCGATCTCTGTCTTTCCGCTGTCCTTTTTACCTGTGCCGCATCCGCTCAATGTAACGGAAGCTGCCATGGTAAAAGCAAGTCCCATACAGAGGATCCATTTACTTCTGTTGCGCATCTTGTAATGCTCCTTCCTTTTCCTTTTATTTGATAAGTCGGATATCACCCATTTAACTGATATGGCCATCCGGGTTCTCCAATACTTATTCTCTGGTTTCTTTTTTCTGAAATCTATTTTAACATAGCTTTATGCTTGCATAAATAGCAGCGTTTTTCTTGTTTTATATCAAAATGCAATTTTTCTCTGTCTTCATTAAAGTCATCTAGCATTTTGATATATTTTATACCTATATCACTACTTTTATCTAAAATTAGTATATTCCAGATTTATCGAAAATCAATAGGTTTCTCGAGAAACTTGATTTTCTCACAAAGTTTGATCGATTATTTTTCTCTTTTTTGTATATTTTACAGGCTGTCTTTGTAATTACATTTTTATACATATGTTGAAGTTCCCTGCTGTTTTAATGTATAATGTTACTGAAACCTGACAAGATCATGCGCCTAAAGGATAAAAATATGAATGACCTTCTCTTCTCCGTTTTTCCAAATGAAAACTTTGTTGATATCGGACTATATCAATACGGCTGGGAGCACTGCACTCCGGCACATTCATTCGGCCCGGCCGCACGAAACCATTATATTTTTCATTATGTGATCTCCGGTACAGGAACTCTGATGGCAGACAATTCCGCAGGAGAGACCATCACCTATCAGGTAAAAAGCGGCCAGGGTTTCATGCTTTTTCCCGGTCAGATCAACACCTACATTGCAGATACCGACTTTCCATGGGAGTACACCTGGGTGGAATTTGACGGACTCCGGGCAAAAGAGATCGTGGAAACTGCAGGTTTAAGTCAGGACCATCCGGTCTATCACAGCCACTCTGCAGATCTCCGCCAGAAAATGATGGAGGAAATGCTTTATATCAGCCATAATTCCCAGGAATCACCCTTCCATCTTATCGGACATACCTGGCTTTTTCTGGATTACTTTATGCGCTCTGCTGAAACTGTCCGCATGAAACAGGATGGAAGTATCCGTGATTTTTATATCAAGGAAGCGCTCTCTTTTATTGAACAGAATTTCCAGAATGATATTTCCATTGAGGATATCGCAGCCTGCTGCGGCCTGAACCGAAGCTACTTCGGCAAGATCTTCCACGACACCATCGGACGTTCTCCCCAGGAATTTCTGATCAGCTATCGCATGACCAAAGCTGCAGAACTTCTTAAGATCACAGCCCTGTCTATCGCAGATATCGGAAATGCAGTCGGATATCCCAATCAGCTGCATTTTTCCCGGGCTTTCAAAAATATATACGGAATTTCGCCAAGAAACTGGCGGATGAAAAACAGACTTGTTGAAAAAAAGCCTCCGGCCAGGAAATAGCCGGAGGTTTTTTATTAAAAAATATATTTACTTAAAATGTAAATTTATCAGCAAAGTATGCGTCAAGCTCATCGATCTTCACACGTACCTGCTCCATAGTGTCACGGTCACGGACTGTAACTGCACCGTCATTTTCAGACTCGAAGTCATAAGTGATACAGAAAGGAGTACCGATCTCATCCTGTCTGCGGTAACGTTTACCGATGTTTCCACGGTCATCGTACTCACAGTTGTACTTCTTGGAAAGCTGCTGGTAGATCTTCTCAGCACCCTCGTTAAGCTTCTTGGAAAGCGGAAGCACACCGATCTTAACCGGTGCAAGTACCGGATGGAAATGAAGGACTGTACGGACATCGTTCTTCTCTGCATCCAGAACTTCCTCATCGTAAGCGCTGCAGAGGAAAGCAAGTACCATACGGTCTGCTCCAAGTGACGGCTCGATAACGTATGGGATATATTTCTGTTTCTTCTCATCATCAAAGTATGTGAGATCCTGACCGGATACATTCTGATGCTGTGTCAGGTCATAATCTGTTCTGTCAGCGATTCCCCAGAGCTCACCCCATCCGAATGGGAAAAGGAATTCCACATCTGTGGTAGCCTTGCTGTAGAAGCTCAGCTCTTCCTTATCATGGTCACGGTAACGAACCTCATCATCCTTAAGTCCGAGAGCACTCAGCCAGTCAAGGCAGAACTTCTTCCAGTATGCAAACCACTCAAGATCTGTATCCGGCTCACAGAAGAACTCAAGCTCCATCTGCTCGAACTCACGGGTACGGAATGTGAAGTTACCCGGTGTGATCTCGTTACGGAAGGATTTACCGATCTGGCCGATACCAAACGGAATCTTTTTACGGGATGTTCTCTGTACGTTCTTGAAGTTTACGAAAATACCCTGTGCAGTCTCCGGTCTTAAATATACAGTATTCTTGGCATCCTCGGTAACACCCTGGAATGTCTTGAACATCAGGTTGAACTGACGGATATCTGTGAAGTTGTGTTTACCACAGCTCGGACATCCTACCTCGTGTTCCTTGATGAACTCCATCATCTTCTCCTGGGACCATGCATCTACACTTCCCTCAATGGCAATGTCATGCTCTGCACAGAAGTCCTCAATGAGCTTATCTGCACGGAAACGCTCGTGGCACTCTTTACAGTCCATAAGAGGATCAGAAAATCCGCCAAGATGTCCGGAAGCGATCCATGTCTGCGGGTTCATAAGGATTGCACAGTCAACACCTACATTGTACGGAGACTCCTGAATGAATTTCTGCCACCATGCACGTTTTACGTTATTTTTAAGCTCTACACCAAGATTTCCATAATCCCATGTGTTTGCCAGGCCGCCGTAGATCTCGGAACCCGGGTAAACAAATCCTCTGGCTTTTGCAAGAGCTACTATCTTTTCCATTGTCTTTTCCATGATTTCTCTCCTCTTGACTTGCAGCTGTTCCGCCAAATGCGTCCGGAAAACCCCGGAAAAGCTGCCTTTTTTACATTTTTGGTCTTATTATACTAGTATCCTCATGATTTTTCAAGGATATTTCCATATGCATTGCATCCTGTCCTGCTTTTGAAAAATAAATCGTTACGGTTATTCCGCAGCCGGCAGGGATCTATCTCATCATTTCCAGGATCTCCAGACTTTTAAATCGTTTGTCTGTATTCAGCTCCGTATACCGGTAAATGTGGCGTTCCAGTTCCCGCAGCACATCATCCCGCACAGTAAACGTATACAGTTTTGCTAAGGGGGACACGGCTATGTAGCGCATAGCATACAGGGCAGCCGCTGAGATCCGTTTCCTGTCCATGGCCATCGTTTTGCAGTCTGCACACAGGATCCCATGCTCGTCCTGGGAGAAAAAAAGTTCTCCTGTTTCTTCCTCCGTAAGCTCTCTTCCGCAGCCCGCACACTGGAACAGCTGCGGCATCACGCCCTGGATCACCATAGTCCGCAGTTCATAGATACAGCGCACCAGCCGATCTTCTATATGAGGATTCAAAATGGCTTTGATGGTCACATAGAGAAGATTCATCATCTCCTTCTCATCGGTTCCCTCTTTGCCAAAATAATCTGCCAGCTCCAGAAAATAATATCCATAATAAACCCCCGGCTGCCGGGTAGCCAGCTCCACAAAATGATGCTGCACGCTGACCTGGTTCAGATTATAGCTTGTCCTTCCCTCATAAAGAGTAAAGCTTCCGAATACAAACGGGTTAGCTGCTGCCATGAACGGACTGTTCTGTCGTCTCGCTCCCTTGGCAAAAGCGGAGATCTTCCCCCTCTCTCTTGTGAGAAGGACGATCCGCTTGTCATAATCCCCTACCGGCATGGCAGAAAGTACCACTCCCTGTACGGTAATCAGATCACTCATTTTCAGATTTCTTTCTTATCATATCCAAAGTTCTTGATCAGGAAATCACTGTCTCTCCAGTTCTTAGTCACCTTGACCCAGAGCTTTAGGTTTACCTTTGCTTCCAGCATACGCTCCAGCTCATAGCGGGCATTGCTTCCGATCTTTTTCAGCATGGCACCCTGTTTTCCGATGATGATGCCTTTGTGGGAATTACGCTCGCAGATGATGGTCGCATCAATATCTATGATGTTGCTTCTTCCCGGACGTTTCTTCATACGGTCGATGGCAACGGCGATCCCGTGAGGGATTTCCTCATCCAATGCATGCAGAGCCTTCTCACGGATGATTTCTGCGGCGATCTGGCGCTGAGGCTGGTCGGTAACTGTATCCTCATCATAGAACATCGGTCCGTACGGAAGATATTTGAAAATACTTGGAATGATATCCTGTGTGTTTTTTCCGCGGAGGGCAGAGCAGGGAATGATCTCTGCAAAATCACAGATCTTACGGTAGGTATCGATCGCAGGAAGAAGCTCTTCTTTTTTTACCGTATCGATCTTGTTGATGATGAGAATCACAGGAACTCCAACCTTCTGCAGCTGCTCGGCAATGTGGCGCTCTCCCGCACCTACGAATGTGGACGGCTCCACCAGCCACATAATGGCATCTACTTCCTTCAGGGTTCTCTCCGCAACCTGTACCATGTATTCCCCGAGCTTGTTTTTTGCCTTGTGGATACCCGGTGTGTCCAGAAATACGATCTGTCCCTTATCACAGGTGTACACGGTCTGTATCTTGTTTCTGGTTGTCTGTGGCTTGTTTGATGTGATGGCGATCTTCTGTCCGATAAGATGGTTCATCAGCGTGGATTTTCCAACATTCGGTCTTCCAATGATCGCAACAAAGCCTGATCTAAAATTGTTATCCATTCTTTATCCTCTCATAATTCTTTCACGGCCTGCTATCCCATTTAACGGATAGCAGGCTTTGTTTCTCAGCAGCCGATCAGTGGCTTCACTTCCATGAATACATCTTC
This sequence comes from Blautia sp. SC05B48, assembly GCF_005848555.1. NCBI lineage: Bacteria > Bacillati > Bacillota > Clostridia > Lachnospirales > Lachnospiraceae > Blautia > Blautia sp. SC05B48. The sequence continues at coordinate 73,390 of NZ_CP040518.1, forward strand.
TGCATTCTCTATTGCAGTCTCACTTCCCACTACGCATATCTGATCATCGGAAAGTACTGCTTCTACAAGAGCTGCCAGTTTCTGGATATCCTCCTTCTGCGCTCCGAGGATCTGATTTCTTTCCTTCTGGAGCATATCCTCTGTAACCTTGGAGAAATATGCGGTTTTTGAGATACTTCCCTGCATCTGCGGGGTTCTTGGCACATCCTTGTTGCTGATCGTTCCGATGATATATTTTGTCATCTCACGCTCATCAGCCTCAAAGGCACGGATATAATCCGGCACGCCCTGGTATACTTCCAGGGTTCTCTTAAGATGGGGATCACGGTAGGATACCAGGAAGCTCTCCCCGTTTCTCTTAAAGCCGCTCATGCAGCCATACGCTCCACCCTTTACACGAAGGTTGATCCAGAGATAATCGTAGCTTAAGATCACTTTCAGGATTTCCAGTGCGCCGGTATACTCCAGGCCTTTTTTGCGGAAGTTTCCGTTCTGTGCCACATACTGGACCTGGCCGGAGGTCTTGAAGGCTTCGTTTTTCTTTATGCAGGGGGCCTGCTTCACAGGCTCCGGCTTCTGTCCGTTAAACAGGACTTTTTTGATCCCGGCAGCCTGTGTTTTTACTACATCCAGAGATTCTCTCTCTCCGGTATAGCTTACACAGAAATTCTCCGGACGAAGGACCTCTTCCATCACCTTACGGAGATTTTTCACGATTTCATCCTTGCAGCTGTCAAAATCCTTTTCCAGTTTTTCGATAAACTGATAATATCCGATTCCTGCCATCTCATCCTGGAATGCCGCCATCGGAGATGCGTAGGAAGCACCACGGAGAACTGCTGTGGAATGGCCTGCACTTGCAAGGCTGGCCTGGGCTCTGGATCTCACTCTGGCAATGATCTCATAGAGACGTTTGGTATCATCCAGCTTCGAAGTTGTAAGAACCTCCCGAATCATGGAAAACATGAAATCCATCTCCGGATATAATGCTTTTCCTCTTACGGCAAACATGGCACGGAATGCATCGGTATCCTGAGCATCATCAAAAACCTCGATTCCATAGGCAATACCGCCGGTTCTCGCATTCACTTCATTAAACAGCTCGCCATAAGTGTAATTCTCCGTATCCACTGCACCAAGCACGGATTTCAGAAGTCCCAGATAATGGACTGTGTCAACATCAAAGTCATGGATTTCAAAAAGAAGGTCTGCATAACCGATACCATTGGTGCACACATCATGATACAGAAACAGGCTGTCAGCTACGTGGTGCTCCTCGTTTGTCAGCCCTGTGATCTCTTTTTTGATGTCTTCTCTGGAGAGCATAGGGATGCAGGTCAGCGCTTCCGGAGCTTCCTCTGCTTCCTGATAAGCCTCCAGCGCTTTGGTGTGCTCTACCATCCGGGTAAGCTCTTCATCAGAAAGGCTCTTTCTGTAATTCTCCAGCTTTTCTTCCAGTTCCTTATCTCTCTTTGCCGCAAGGCCCTTCTCCGGTACCAGAGAAAGGATCGCACCATGAGTATTATCCAGAAGATATTTCCGGATCAGCTCCTCAAAATATCCCTCTTCCAGGGCTTTCTTAAGGAAATCAAAGCCCTCCAGAAGCTGCACCTCGCAGAACGGCTTCGTATCATCATAAAGCCAGCTGCTTAAAATATCCAGGCCATACATCAGTCCCTTCGGATAAGAAGAAAAATCTGCTTCGCGAAAACGGAATTCGTAGTAATTGATCCCGGCTGTTACTGCCTTTTTATCAATTCCCTCCTCTGCGATCTTTGTGAGAGTGTCACGGATCACCTTTATGAATTCCTCTTTCTGGTTTAAGTTTGCTCCTTTTGCTACAATGGAAAAATAAGTCTGCTTGATGCCATCCTCAAAGGAGCCGTAAATATCTTTGCCGATCTTTGCATCCAGAAGTGCCTGCTTCAGTGGTGCACCCGGTGCGCTCAGGAGAGCATAATCCAGAACCTCGAAAGCAAGACTCAGGTTGATATCTGCCGCTTCACCCACAACCATATTGTAGGAAAGATAGGTGTTATCCTCTTCTCCCTCATCCTCTGATACCGGATAAGGCTTCTGAATGTCCTTTACCTGAGCAAAGGTTTCCTGATCCCGGATCTCAGAATCAATGGCAAGAGAATCAAAGGCAGACAGATAATGGCTGTCAAGAAATTCCAGCTTCTCCTCCATATCCATGTTTCCGTAGAGATAGATAAAGCTGTTGGACGGATGATAGTACTGTCTGTGGAAATCCAGAAATTCCTCATAGCTGAGATCCGGAATATTTACAGGATCTCCGCCGGACTCACAGCCATAGGTTGTATCCGGGAACAGCGAATTCATGATCTCTCGCTCCAGAACATCATCCGGTGAGGAAAAAGCACCCTTCATTTCATTGTAAACGACACCGTTGTATTTCAGCGGGCCTTCTTTTTTCTCCAGATGGTAGTTCCAGCCTTCCTGACGGAAGATCTCTTCTTTTTTGTAAATATTCGGATAGAATACTGCATCCAGATATACATGCATCAGATTCTGGAAATCCCGGTCATTGCAGCTTGCTACCGGGTAGCAGGTCTTATCCGGATAGGTCATGGCATTAAGGAAGGTATTAAGAGAACCTTTTACCAGCTCCACAAAAGGATCCTTAAGCGGAAATTCCCTGGAGCCGCACAGTACGCTGTGTTCCAGTATATGAGCAACACCTGTGCTGTTTTTCGGCGGTGTACGGAATGCAATGTTAAAAACCTTATTCTCATCACTATTCTCGATGAGCATCACTCTGGCTCCTGTTTTTTTGTGTCTCAGAAGCCATCCTTTTGAATGAATATCCTGAAGCTCTTCTTCCTTCAGGACTTCATATGCGTTCAGATGATTGGGATTCATAAAATAGTAACCTCCTGAATGTTTCTCTTCACACCCGATATGACTCTTCGTTCAAACAGTCTCAGAATATTTTATCGGATGCATGGCAACAAAAGGCTGCCTGAGTATTCAGACAGCCTGAAACGGAAGCGCTCCGGCCTCCTAAATGTTTCCTTCGTTGGGATAATACTGCCTATAGATCTCTCTGGCAGCTCTTGTGATGATTCCAAGCTCAGCTTCCATTCCAAGATTAGCCGGAAGCTCCACAGCTGTTTCCCTGATGTCTCTCTGGACCTTTGCCTTCGCACTGTCCTCCTTGATGTGGATCAGGCCGAAAATCATTGTGTTATAGGATTTATCTGTCTGACAGAGATCCATGTAGACCAGAACCAGATGACAGCATTCCCGGTAAAGAAGCTCCTCATAAAGGCCGCCCCTTTCCTGGAGTTCCTGAAATTTCAGCTTCTTAAGATACTTGCCTATCTCTTTCTTCGCACTTCTTGTACCAAAGAATCTGGAAGCGGAATTCCGGTTAAACTCCATGGTCATCCAGAGTCCGAGATAACCGTCTGCCCTGGTATCACCAGTCTCAGCTTTATCGCTGTAACGGATCTCCCAGAGTTCCTTGCGGATCCTGTTTTCTTCCGGTTCTTCTCCTGCTGCAATGGACTGCTCCAGAAGCTTCAGACGCTCCATGGGATCTTTCTCTCTATAGTATTTCGCAATTGTTGGTGTATCCATTCATTCTTCCTCCTGATATCTGAATATTATATCAGACAACCTGCCAAAAATACACCCCTATCTGTGATTTCGAAGCTTTTTCCTGGGGCTTTTCACTCTTTTTCCACGGTTATCACATAGATATACATTGCGGATATACCATAGGGTCTTATCCTCTCCGTATTTATCCAGGATCCGGAGAAGTCCCTCCAGTTCTTTCTTTGTCTGTGGGTGGATAAACCACAGCTTCTCCTTGCTTTTCAGAAAATACTGTAATGGTTCATGATAGGTATATTCCTCTCCCAGATAATTTCTGGATGCACTGATCCGGTCCATGACCATTTCCGCCACATATTTTCTGGGCATTCTGGCTCCCATGATCACATGCTCACCGTCAAGGGAATAGTCTACCCAATGTTCAAAATGGTGTCTGTTTCTTCCCTTATGGTGCAGCCAGGACATGGATACGCCGGTTGCCTCACGTTCTGCGTTATTAGGACTTCTTGTCCCCTGATAATATTTACAGCCTACCAGAAATTCCGTCGGGGAATATTTGGACAGGTCATGAAGCAACCCCTGCTTATATAACCCGATACGAAAACAATATTTCATCACCAGAAGCTTATGCCTCGTGATGGTCCTGAAGTGCAGCCACGGGTGCCATGATCGCATCTTTCTCCGCCTCCTGTCTGCCCAGCAATACCACAATGGCGCGGGGACCTATTTCGATTGATTTTTTATATTCTTCTTCCTCCTCCAGACAGAATCCTGTTCCGTGAAGAGAGGTATCTGCGATTTTTTTCCAGCACATACCTTCCGGGAGATTGGGCAGAGCAAGGCTTCGGTTTTCCCAGTGGAAATTATAGCCGATGTAAATAAAATCATCCTCTGCAGCCTCCAGATCCTCTTTTTCCCTTGCATAGGCTCCGTAATACATCATACCGAGAAGCCTGCTGGTATTCTCATAGCTCAGATACCAGGCACGTTCCCCGTGAAGAGACACATCCGGGAACCCCTTGGTCAGATAATCTACCCCTTTCAGTTCCACCGGCATATGAAGAACGGGATGGACCTTACGAAAAGCAATGGCATCCTTTACAAATTCCCTCAGTCCCTGGTTTCTGGAAAAGCCCTTCCAGTCTGTCCATCCGGTAGCATTATCCTGACAGTAGGCATTATTGTTTCCGCTCTGGGAATTGCCGAATTCATCACCGTGATAGATCATGGGAACACCCTGACTCAACAGCATCATCAGAAAGGCATTTTTGATCTGGCGCTCCCTCATCTGACGGACGGAAACCTTACGGGTAGGACCTTCCACACCGCAGTTCCAGGAATAATTATAGCTGCTTCCGTCCAGATTGCCCTCGCCATTGGCCTCATTATGCTTATAATTGTAGCTCACCAGGTCATTCATGGTAAATCCATCCTGGCAGACCATGTAATTGATCACTCCATGATTCTCGCTGTTATGACGGATATGCCATGCTGCAGCCTCCACCATACCTTCATCGCTTTTCAGGAAACGGCGCATATCCTGGAGAAAATTCATATTGCTCTCCGCTCCGCAACGTCTGGCCGGAAGCTTTCCTCTGTAAAAATGATCAAAATCAAAGCCCTGGAAGATCAGTTTTGCTCCGGAAAGGATTCCGTCCCGAAGAAGCATCTCCCGGTTAAATCCCTCTCCCAGCACATGAAATCCATCTACATGGTAAAAATCTCTCCAGAACTGCAGGGCTCGAAGAGCCATCAGGCTATCTGTTTCCTCTGGAAAATAGAATTCCATGATACAGGCAATGCCGTTCTTGTGCAGTTCCCGGATCATATACCGAAATTCCTGCTCCGGTTCTCTGGTACTGCAGTAAGCACTCTTCGGGCTGAAATAAAAGCCGGATGCATAGCCCCAGTAATTCACTACATTTTCCTTTCGGCGAGTCTTGATGTGTTCACTACTTTCCTTCGGTTTACTGATCGGAACCTCACAAAATTCATAGGCAGGCATCAGTTCAATGGCATTGATCCCTAGTTCTTTCCAGTAAGGGATCATCTCTGTCAGGCCAAGAAAGGTCCCCTTATGGGAAACCATCTTTCTGGCAAGCTTCGTATAACCACGGACATGAAGCTTGTACAGGATCATATTTTCATATTCTACTGCCGGTGCAGTTTCATTTTCCCAGCCGGAAACATTCTCATTAAGGAAGCGACAGCGGACATCCTTTTCCGGATCGTAAGGTACTCCGAAATGCTCTCTCCCGTGAAGTCCGTATGCATACGGATCCTGCACGATCTCACCGTCTATTTTATAATTATATTCAAAATCCTTCAGAGAAGCACTGCACAGCTTCAGTGCCCACACTCGTCCTGTATGGAAATCCTTTGGAAAAACAATCTCCACCGGTGAGGCAGCTCCTCTTTTTTTATATAAAAGCAGGGACACTTCGGAATCTTCCGATGCCTCCACTGCAAAATTATAACCGCCCTCCATTTTGTTGGCTCCAAGTATCAGCGGCTGACCTTTCTCCACTCGACCTAATCTGCGGCTTGCCAAAGCAACTCCTCCTTTTCCCTTTTTATTATTCAAATCCATAGAAATCCTTTTCGCCGAATCCGTCACAGATCAATATCCAGCTCAACCGGGCAATGATCGGATCCCATGATTTCTCCGTGGATCTTCGCATCCTGAAGCTTTTCTTTCAGGGAAGGGGAAACAAGGAAATAGTCAATACGCCAGCCGGCATTCTTCTCTCGTGCACGGAAGCGATAGGACCACCAGGAGTAAACACCCTCTTTATCCGGATAAAAATATCGGAATGTATCAATAAAGCCGCTCTCGAGAGCTCTGGTAAAGCAGGCTCTCTCTTCATCAGTAAAGCCTGCATTTTTGCGGTTGGTCTTCGGATTCTTGAGATCGATCTCCTGATGTGCCACATTAAGGTCGCCACAGCAGATCACCGGTTTCTTCTCCTGCAGTTTCAGGAGATAAGCCAGGAAATCCTCTTCCCATTTCATACGGTATTCCAGACGGCGGAGCTCGCTCTGGGAGTTGGGAGTATATACAGTCACAAAATAATACTCTTCGAATTCCAGCGTGATGACACGTCCTTCTTTATCATGTTCCTCTATCCCAATCCCGTAAACTGCAGACAATGGCTCCCTCTTTGTAAAAATGGCTGTACCTGAATAGCCTCTGCGGTTTGCGTAGTTCCAGTACTGATGATATCCGGGAAGTTCCAGTTTCACCTGTCCCTGCTGGCATTTCGTCTCCTGCAGGCAGAAAATATCCGCATCCAGCTCATGAAAGCGTTCCTCAAAGCCCTTGGTGATACAGGCCCGGATCCCATTTACATTCCAGGAAATAAATTTCATATTTTTATATTTTCTCCTCATTTTTTCGTCATATTTTTATTATATCTCACATTGTCGGATTAAGCAAAAATATTTTGAAAGTTTTCTCAGGCTCTCAAATATTTTGTATTACTGTTCACTCCGTTCTCAGTAACACGCTTTGCGGAATACTACAAGTGAACAATAACTATTTTGTTGCTGTTCTACGTCATATATGTTAAAATGTTCTCTATATCATGCAGAGCTGCACTCTTATTTACAGGCAGCAGCAGAACGGAGGATTTCTTTTATGAGTGATGAATTTAACAAAAGCGGATGTGCACCAAGTGACTGCGCTTCCTGCACAGCTAACTGTGAAAGCAGGGTAGATGAGGCACATCATACCATCACCCTGACTATGGATGATGATACTGAGGTAGAATGTGCCATCCTTACTATTTTCCCTGTAGAGAACAAAGAATATATCGCACTTCTCCCACTGGATGAAAACGGCCAGAATGAGACCGGCGAGGTTTATCTCTACAGCTTCTCCCGCACAGCAGACGGCGATCCGATGCTGGCAAACATTGAAGATGATGAAGAGTACGACGCTGCCGCAAATGCCTTTAACGCAGTCGTTGAAAAAGCACGTGCAGACGAGGAAGCCGACACACTTCTCAGCTAAACAAGGCATTTACCAGAGATAGTAATTACACAAAACAAGCCCGGAAATCGGATGTGTGTAGTCATCACACCTCTACCTTCCGGGCTTTCGTTTTATTTTGTGGTACTTCCGAAGCCACCGTTTCTTACTGCGTCCGCATCGTCATCCACGGTGATTCCGTATTCTACAAAGATTCCCTGCATGAAACCGGTTCCTGCCGGGATCTGGATAGTTTTATCTTCTCTTGTATCGTTGGTCAGTTTGGAAAAAATATGGCCTTCGTTGTCAGAAAAGAAATAATCGCTGTCAATGATTCCCACTGTGTTATTCAACTGCAGCCGGAATTTAAATCCCAGTCCGCTTCTCGGATAACATTTCAGGACCCAGCCCTCTTCCATCTCTACACGGATACCGGTCGGTATCTTTACGATCTCACCTGGCTTCATGGTCACATCCACAGGTGCATAAAAATCATATCCTGCACTTCCGGTCGTAGCTCTCTTCGGAAGCTTCAGACTGTCGTAGATATTTCGGATTTCCTCTTCTGAATACTGTTCAAAGGTATCTTTCCAGTCCTTTGCAAACTGTTCAAAACTTACCTTGTGAAATTTCGCAATTCTTTTCATTTTTCGTTCCACTCCCAATAGGTAATTTCAGAAAAAACCTCTGATCACTCCGCATACAGAACCACACGGTTCTCACGAAGTGACGCCTGTACATCGATCACCCTCTGATTTGAGGAGCCTTTCCATTTCAGAAGAACTTCTTTCTTATCCACCTGAAATTCCCCGTCCACACACACATCCAGATAATGGATGATCTCATACTGCTGGATTTCTTCCCAGAGAGAACCCGTATACAGCCAGATCGTCTTATCCGGATACTTCTCTCTGATCTCTCGTGCAAGAGCTGTTACCTCAGCGATATTGGAAGGATGCAGCGGATCGCCTCCTGAGAAGGTGATCCCGCTGATATAATCCTTGTCCAGCTCTGCAAATATCTCAGCTCGCTCGCTGTCCGTAAAGGGCAGACCTCCATTCGGATCCCAGGTAATGGGATTCTGACACTCCCGGCAGCCGTGTGAACAGCCGGCTACCCAGAGCACTACACGAAGTCCGTCTCCGTTTAACATATCGTCCTTGGTAATATTGTGGTATCTCATCATTTATGCTTCTTCCGGTACATCCTTCATGCTGAAGCTGATTCTTCCCATCTTGTCCTTGCCAAGGCAGATAACCTTAACTTTGTCGCCAAGTGTGAGAACATCTTCAACACGGTTGATCCTCTGTTTGGAGATCTTGGAAATGTGTACCATTCCCTCCTTGCCCGGTGCAAACTCAAGGAATGCGCCAAACTCTTTGATGCTGACTACGCGTCCTGTAAAGATCTGTCCTGCCTCAAACTCGGTAGTGATGATCTCGATCATACGTTTTGCTTCATCCATACCCTTCTGGTCTGTTCCGCAAATGGAAACTGCGCCGTCATCTGTGATGTCGATCTTCACACCTGTACGCTCGATGATCGTATTGATAGTCTTTCCTCTCTGTCCGACTACATCACCGATCTTCTGCGGGTCGATCTGGATCTGGATGATCTTCGGAGCAAACTCACCAACAGTTGTACGAGGCTTGTCGATACATTTCTCCATAACTTCTGTCAAAATATATTCCCTTGCCTCTTTTGTTCTGCGGATCGCTTCCTCAACGATCGGTCTTGTAAGACCATGGATCTTGATATCCATCTGGATCGCTGTGATTCCGTCATGTGTTCCGGCTACCTTGAAGTCCATATCTCCGAAGAAGTCCTCAAGGCCCTGGATATCTGTAAGAACGATGTAATCATCGTCTGTTTCACCTGTAACAAGTCCGCAGGAAATACCTGCAACCGGTTTTCTGATCGGTACACCGGCAGCCATCAGTGACATGGTAGATGCACAGATACTTGCCTGGGATGTGGAGCCGTTGGACTCAAATGTCTCAGATACGGTACGGATCGCATATGGGAATTCTTCCTCTGTAGGAAGTACCGGTACCAGTGCTCTCTCAGCAAGTGCTCCGTGACCGATCTCACGACGTCCCGGTCCTCTGGAAGGCTTGGTCTCACCTACAGAGTAGGACGGGAAATTGTAGTGGTGCATATATCTCTTGGATGTCTCAAACTCATCCAGTCCGTCAAGACGCTGTGCCTCTGTAAGAGGAGCAAGTGTAGTAACGGTACAGATCTGAGTCTGTCCTCTTGTGAACATGGCAGAACCATGAACCCTCGGGATGATATCTGTCTCTGCAGCCAGCGGACGGATCTGTCTGATCTCACGTCCATCCGGACGTTTATGATCTTTGAGGATCATCTTACGGACAGTCTTCTTCTGGTACTGATATACAGCCTCACCGAGAACGGCAAGCCATTCCTCATTGTCTGCAAAAGCTTCTTTCAGCTTATCAGTGATCTCGCTGATGTTATTCTCACGTGTCTGCTTGTCATCAGAGAATACAGCCACCTCCATCTCTTCCGGAGGAACGATCTTCTTGATCTCATCAAAAAGCTCCTGAGGTACTGCACAGGACTCGTAGGAATGTTTCTCTTTTCCGCACTCTGCTACGATCTGGTCAATGAATCTGATGATCTCCTGGTTCACTTCATGGGCCTTGTAGATAGCCTCGATCATCTTATCTTCCGGGATCTCATTAGCTCCGGCCTCGATCATGATAACCTTCTCTCTTGTAGAAGCAACAGTAAGCTGAAGATCAGAAACTGCCTTCTGTGCAAGTGTTGGGTTGATGATAAACTCGCCGTCGATCATACCAACCTGTGTGGTTGCGCATGGACCGTCAAATGGGATATCAGAAATACAGGTTGCAATGGAAGAACCAAGCATAGCCGGGATCTCCGGATTGCATTCCGGATCAACAGACATAACCATATCTACCAGAGTTACGTCATTTCTGTAATCCTTTGGAAACAGCGGACGCATCGGACGGTCGATAACACGGGATGTAAGGATCGCATGCTCGCTTGCCTTACCCTCTCTCTTGTTGAAGCCTCCCGGGATCTTTCCTACTGCATACATCTTCTCCTCATACTCAACACTTAAAGGAAAGAAATCGATTCCTTCTCTCGGCTCTTTGGATGCGGTAGCAGTAGCAAGAACTGTAGTATCACCGTAGTGCATAAGAGCAGCACCATTGGCCTGTTTCGCTACACGTCCGATATCTACAGTCAGTGTTCTTCCTGCAAGTTCCATGGAATAACTTTTGTACATATTCGTTCTCCTTTTCTTATTATAATAATATCTGACAGGAGCCCGAAACAACTGAAAAGACCACTTCCTTTGAAAAAGATCTCGACCGGAAATGGGCTTTTCAGTAGTCTCGGAAATCACTCCTGCGGTAATTCCGTCTGTGTTTATCACACATGTTAAAATGGGGCGGATGGAATCATCCGCCCCTCCCGTAGCAATTATTTTCTTAAACCTAATTTCTCAATCAGTGCACGGTATCTTTCGATGTCTGTTTTCTTAAGATAAGCAAGAAGGCCACGTCTCTGACCTACCATTTTCAGAAGACCTCTTCTGGAATGATGATCTTTGTGGTGTGTTTTAAGATGCTCTGTGAGCTCCTGGATTCTTGCTGTAAGAACTGCAACCTGAACCTCCGGTGAACCTGTGTCACCCTCTGTTCTTGCATACTCTTTCATGATCGCTGTTTTCTTCTCTTTAGAAATCATTGTTGTTTCCTCCTTGAAATTTTAATCAAACGCCGGGTATTAAGAAGTGGTCGGAGTCTCCGGCTTCTGAATACTGGCTTTTTTCACCTCGAACAGTATAGCACACGGTTTCTGACCTGTAAACTGTTTTTTTCGAAAAGTTTTTCCCGAAAGTTTTTATTTTTCGAGACTGCGGAAATAAGCCTTTCCCTTTTCTGCATCCTTCAGGAGCTGCTGCTTTAGTGCTTCTATGGACGAAAAGCGCTTCTCCGGTCTGGAATAATGAAAGAATTCCACTCTGCAGGGCTCTCCGTACAGATCCTCCTCACAGTCAAAAAGATAGGTCTCAACACCCAGGAATTTCTCTCCGATGGTTGGCTTATATCCTACGTTTGTGATCCCGCAAAGGGTTCTGTCCTTAAAATGGGACACTGTATCATAAACGCCATTTGGCGGCATCAGCTTTTCTTTTGCAGGAACGATATTAGTAGTGGGAAGAAGGACCTTATGTCCCATTCCTCTTCCATGTTCGATCACACCGTCCACAAAAAAGGGGATTCCCAGCAGATCATTAACCTTTTCCATATTTCCCTTTTTCAGTTCCTCACGGATAAATGTACTGCTGATCTTTCTGCGGCCTTCCATTTCTTTCGGAACAACATCCACAGTAAAGCCAAGCTTCCTTCCCATAGTCTCCAGAAGCTGTGGTGTTCCCTTGCGTTCATACCCGAACCTGAAATCTTCTCCCACTGCAACATGCTCCGCCTGAAGATCTCCCACCAGGATCTCTTTAATAAAGGTTTCCGCCTTCATATGACGGATCCGGTTATCCAGCGGACATTCGATCAGCACATCCACGCCTGCTTTCTCAAGAAGCTGACATCGTTCCTCTTTTGTAAAGATCATCTGACTGCCGATGCCAAGAGAAAAAAGGACTGTCTGCAGACCTTTTTCTTTCTGTTCCAGGATCTTCTCCACCAGTTTCTGGTGTCCACGGTGTATGCCATCAAATTTTCCAAGTGTCACCGCACTCTTTGAAAGGCGCGGAAATTCTCCGTCGATCTTCAAGTATTCCATATCTTCTGCTGCTCCTGCAAGTTTTTATAAAGTGTCATACAAAAAACATGCGGATGGGTACGTATTTCTGTTTTCTTTCATCCCAGCCGTATATTCCTGTGAAATTTCCGCTGCTTTTATACATCCGGACTTTTTCTTCCCTGCTGCCTCCCTGTACCAGTTCTTCCGGAAGCGGGTTTCCGTTATTGAGAAGTCTGTCTCCCTCCGGTGTACAGGTAAGGACCGGATACTTGGAAAGTACATCCTCGATGGAAACAAGCTTTTCCCCGATGGTCCCATCGGCAACCGCCTCCTCCACCTGGGAAAGTGTCATGCTCTCTTCCAGAGTGAAATTTCCGGACCTGGTCCGAAGCAGCTCTTCCATGGCTCCGCCGCAGCCTAATTTTTCTCCGATGTCATTGCAAAGTGTACGGATATAGGTGCCCTTGCTGCAGGTAACGCTTATGCGTACCAGCGGAAGCTCCATATCCAGTATCCTTATCTCATAAAAAACCACAGGGCGCGGCTTACGCTCTATGGTTTTTCCTTCTCTGGCCAGTTCGTAAAGCTTCTTTCCGTTTACCTTCAGGGCCGAATACATAGGAGGGACCTGCTGCTGTTCTCCCACAAAGGATCCCACTGCCTCACGGACTTCCTCTTCCGTGACGGTCACAGGTTTCTCAGAAAGAACAGCTCCGGTCATGTCCTGGGTATCTGTGGAAACTCCCAGCCTTAAAACCGCCTCATATGTTTTTTCTTTTTCTGTAAGAAGTTCCACCAGCCGGGTCCCCTTGCCCAGTGCAACAGGAAGTACTCCCTCTGCTGCCGGATCCAGAGTCCCGGTATGGCCGATCTTTTTCATGTGGAGAATCCCACGCAGCTTTGCAACAACATCATGAGAGGTATAACCTTTTTCCTTTCGGATCACAAGTATTCCGTCCATGATCTTATCTTTACTCCTCTGCAAGCTGTTTTTCAATTTCAGCGGTAAGGTTGTTGATCACATCGTACATGGAGCCCTGCATATCACAGCCGGCCGCACGCACATGTCCGCCGCCTCCGAAAAATACGGCAATCTTGCTTACATCCACCTTACCATTGGAACGGAGAGATACTTTAAAGAGTTGCGTCTGCATCTCATAGATAAAGATCGCAACCTCCACACCAGCAGTCAGACGGAGCTGGCTCACGATTCCCTCCAGATCCTTTCCTTCCACACTGTAGAAATCCATCTCCCGTTTTTTCAGATATCCGACCACACACTTACCGCCCTGAAGGAGAATACTCTCTGCCAGGACACGTCCCATGACCTGATTCTGAAGATATGTTTTCTGGTAAAAGGACTCATCGATGATCCTGCTGAAATCAAATCCTGTTTTCATCAGTTCTCCGGCGATCCTCATGGTTTCCGGTGTTGTGGAAGAATACTGGAACACGCCGGTATCATGTGCCATTCCCGTATAAATAGGAACCGCAATGGAACGATCGATCTTGTCTGAATCCAGAAGTCCGTAAAGAACTTCACTGGCAGAGCTGATTTCGCCTCTTACATGATTGACATCCGCAAATCCGTTATTGCTCACATGATGGTCAATGCAGGCTGTCTTTTTTGCTGCATCAAAATATTTCCGGGCAACTGCAAGCCTGTCCAGTGCGCTGACATCACAGGTGATAAAAAGATCATACACCTTATCTTCTTCTGCTTCTGTCTTAACCTCATCCATTCTGTCAATGTAATCAAATACAGGTTTTCGGTCTTCCAGATAAACATCTGCTTCTATATCAGGAAAATATTTCCGGATATAGAGATACAGAGCCATACAGGAACCAATGCAGTCCCCATCCGGACGGATGTGACCGCCAATGCCAACGGTTTTTACATTTTCCAGTATTTCTGAAATGTTTTTCATTTTTTCCACCTATTCCTCTGTTTCCATCCCACTCATTACGTCATTGATCTTCTTTGACATATTTACACCATATTCAATAGACTCATCCAGAACAAAACGGATCTCCGGTGTATTGCGGAGATTCAGTCTTCTGGCCAGTTCTCTCCGAACATAGCCCTCTGCATTCTTCAAGCCCCGGAGGGTGGAATCCTTGGCCTGTTTCTCGCCCAGCACACTGATGTAGGCTTTGCAGGTCTTAAGATCCGGTGCCACCTCAACAGCTGTCACAGAGGTCATCGGATGAATTCTGGGATCCTTGATCTCGCTGTGTATGATGGTGCTGAGTTCTTTTTGAACTGCACCATTCACACGTGTATTTTTAATGCTGTTTTTTCTCATTACGAATCACTCCTATCTTGGTACCTCTACCATGATATATGCTTCGACTTTATCTTCTTCTTTGACATCATTAAAGTCATTAAATACAAGGCCGCACTCATAGCCGGCACGAACTTCCTTGACATCATCCTTAAATCTCTTCAGGGATGCAAGCTCACCCTCGAAGATCTGGTCCTCACCTCGTGTGATACGAACCTTACAGTTACGCTGGAATGTACCATCCAGCACATAGCTTCCTGCGATGGTTCCGACACCGGATGCCTTGAACAGCTGACGAACCTCTGCGTGACCGATAACCTTCTCCTCGAATACAGGATCCAGCATACCCTTCATGGCTGCCTCTACATCCTCGATTGCCTGATAAATGACTTTATAAAGTCGAAGGTCAACACCCTCCTGCTCAGCAAGCTGTTTTGCTGTGGTATCAGGACGTACGTTAAAGCCAATGATGATAGCATTGGATGTTGCAGCAAGGCTAACATCAGACTCATTGATGGCACCTACGCCACCATGGATCACCTTAACGATAACTTCCTCGTTGGAAAGCTTGGTAAGACTCTGTTTTACAGCCTCAACAGATCCCTGTACATCGGCCTTGACGATGATCGGAAGCTCCTTAAGATCGCTGGCCTGGATCTGGTCAAACAGGTTATCCAGAGAAAGCTTGCCTTTGGTCTCCTCGAGAAGACGGCTCTTGTTCTCTGTAACGAATGCGCCTGCAAAGTTCTTGGCTTCTTTATCGCTCTCGAAGGACATCAGGATCTCACCTGCATTGGGAACATCGCCAAGTCCGAGGATCTCAACCGGAGTAGACGGACCTGCCTCTTTTACACGACGTCCTTTATCATCCATCATTGCACGTACCTTACCGTTGCATGCACCTGCAGCAATAAAATCTCCCACATGAAGAGTACCCTTCTGAACAAGAATAGTAGCAACCGGTCCTTTACCCTTATCAAGCTGAGCCTCAATAACAAGACCTCTTGCCTCACGGTTCGGATTGGCTTTGAGCTCGGAAACCTCAGCAGTAAGAAGGATCATCTCAAGAAGATTCTCAATTCCTTCTCCTGTATGTGCGGACACCGGAACAAAGATGGTGCTTCCGCCCCAGTCCTCAGGAATCAGTTCATACTCGGAAAGTTCCTGTTTTACACGCTCAACATTTGCACTTGGTTTATCGATCTTATTGATGGCAACGATGATCTCAACACCTGCTGCCTTTGCATGACTGATCGCCTCTACTGTCTGCGGCATTACACCATCGTCTGCGGCAACGACCAGAACTGCGATATCTGTAGCGTTGGCACCACGCATACGCATAGCTGTGAACGCCTCATGTCCCGGTGTATCCAGGAATGTGATCTTCTGGCCCTTGATATTTACCACGTAAGCACCGATGTGCTGTGTGATTCCGCCGGCCTCGCCTCTGGTTACGTTTGTATTACGGATAGCATCCAGAAGAGATGTTTTACCATGGTCAACGTGACCCATAACACAGACTACCGGAGGTCTCGGAACCATATCATCCTCGTCCTCTTCGTCCTCTTTGAGGAGCTCTGCGATCACATCCACCTTTTCTTCCTTCTCAGCAATGATATCAAAGCCAAGTGCGATCTCCTCTGCCTTTTCAAAGTCGATTTCCTGGTTTACGGTTACCATGACCCCTTCCATGAAAAGCTTCTTAACGATCACTGACGGCTGCATCTTCATCGCATCCGCAAGCTCACGGATAGTAAGCTTCTCCGGAATGGTGATCTCCTTGATCTCCGGTTTCTTCTCTTCCTGCTTCGGCTGTGGATTCGGTTTCTGAAGTGCTTTCGGAATTCTGGAATTCGGTCTGCGTCCGCCCTGATTTGGTCTGCGTCCGCCCTGGGTACCTTTCTCGAATTCTTTCTTCTTGTTCTTATTCTCTCTGTCACGCTCACGCTTGCTGTCCTTGGATGTCTTGGTCAGCTCCGGGGTGAATACAGCATCTGAAGAGCCACCGCTTCTTCTCTGTCCCGGACGCTGTCCGCCGCCCTGGCCACCACGGTTTGCTCCGCCGAAACGGTTATCTCCGCCTCTTCCGCCTTCGGAACGTCCGCCCTGGCCTCCCTGGCCACGGTTTGCTCCGCCGCCGAAACGGCTTCCTCCGTCTCTTCTTCCTTCAAAGCTTCCGCCCTGACCACCCTGGCCACGGTTTGCTCCACCGCTGAAACGGCTTCCGCCTCTTCCGTCATTCTGGCGTGGGCCTCTGTTTCCCTCGCCCTGTCTTGCCGGACGTCCCTCGCCATTCTGGGAACGGTTTCCGCCAAAACGATTTCCACCGTCTCTTCTTCCTTCGAAGGTTCTTCCGTCACGATTTCCGTCTCTTCTTCCTTCCGGACGGTTGCCCTGCGTTCTTCCGCCCTGAGTGCGATTCTGTCCACTCTGACCGTTTCTCTGCTCACCGGCCTCACCGTTTCTTGTGTTTGCTCCTGTGCTTCTCTGACCGCCGTTCTGTGGACGTGCCGGTCCCTTTCTCTCGCCCGCTGCCGGTTTTCTTCTTCCTTTACCGCCATCGCTGGCATTCTGTGCATGAAATACACGGATGATATTTTTTTTCTTTTTCGGTGCTTCAGACTTGTTACCCTCTGTATTCACCGTTGTTGTCTTTTCTTCTGTTTTTGGAGTATCCAATTGTCTATATTGCTCCTTTCCCGATCTGTTGAATTTATCTTTTATCATTTCTAACGTCAAACCTCCTTACAGACGCCTGTATCATGCAGGTTATCTGCCGGATTCTTTTTCCAGCGCCTTCATGATCGCCTTTGCAAAATTTTCGTCCTGCACGGCAAGGCTGGCACGGAATTCTTTGCCCATTGCTCTGCCCAGGCTCTCTTTGTCTGAAAGGAAATATAACGGAACTTCATAATAGGTACACATATTCCGAAATTTCTTTTTTGTGTTTTCGGAGGCATCATCTGCCACCAGTGCCAGGAAACCTTTTCCTGTTTTTACGGATTTTTCTGTGGAAAATTCTCCGCTCACTGTTTTTCCTGCTTTTGTCGCAAGTCCGATGAGTGATAAAACCTTATTGTTTTTCAATTGATCCAAACTCCTTTTTGAGGTTCTGATACACTTCATCCGGAACTGCCATTTTCAAGGAACGCTCCAGGCCATGGTTTTTGATAGCCTTTTCCAGGCATTCCTCTGAGAAACAAAGGTATGCGCCGCGTCCGTTTTTCTTACCTGTAGCGTCCAGGATGATCTCATTCTCTGCTGTCCTGAGAACTCGTATCATTTCCTTTTTGCTTTTCATTTCCCTGCAGCCGGTACACTGACGCATGGGAATCTTGGTTCTCGTTTTCATTATTCTTCGGCATCTCCATCTGCTGTTTCTTCAGCTTCTGTTTCTGTCTCTTCTGTATCTTCCTCTGCTTCTTCAATCTCTTCGGAAACAGCCTCTTCTGTCATTTCTTCCTCTGCTTCCTCGTGTTCCTCATCGTAATCATCGTAGAAGTCACCGGACTCTCTTGCCTGTGTCTCGCTCTTGATGTCGATCTTGAAGCCTGTAAGTCTTGCAGCAAGACGTGCGTTCTGTCCTTCCTTGCCGATAGCAAGGGAAAGCTGGTAATCCGGAACTACGACCAGTGCGGTCTTCTCATCCGGGTCAGCCATAACTGCGATAACTTTTGCAGGGCTTAATGCGTTCTCGATAAGGATCGCCGGGTTCTCATCCCAGTTGATGATATCGATCTTCTCACCGTGAAGCTCGTTGACAACCGCACCTACACGGGCGCCGTTCATACCAACACATGCTCCCACAGCATCTACATCCGGATCGTTGCTCCATACGGCGATCTTGGTACGGGACCCTGCCTCACGGGCAATGCTCTTGATCTCAACGGTACCATCTCTCACCTCTGCAACCTCGGACTCGAAAAGTCTCTTTACAAGACCAGGATGTGTTCTGGAAACCAGGATACGTGGTCCCTTCGGTGTGTCCTTTACCTCAAGGATGTAAACTTTTACTCGCTCAGTCGGCTGGAATGTCTCGCCTTTTACCTGCTCGTTCTCTGTGAGGACTGCGTCTGCCTTACCGAGGTTGATGCTGACATTTTTGCCCATTACTCTCTGAACAATACCGGTTACTACTTCTTTTTCGATTCCGTAGTACTGATCGTAGAGAACTTTGCGCTCTTCCTCACGGATCTTCTGAAGAATGACGTTCTTTGCGTTCTGAGTTGCGATACGTCCGAATTCCTTGGACTGGATCTCAACTTTCATAACATCGCCGATCTCTGCGTTGGTGTTTGTTTTCTGTGCATCCACCAGAGAAATCTCAAGAGCTGGATCCTCCACATGCTCTACAACAGTTCTGTCAGCGTAAACACTGAAGTCACAGGTCTCCGGATCGATCATAACGTGAACGTTATCTGCCTTTCCGAAATGGTTTTTACATGCCTGGATCAGTGACTGCTCAATTGCCTCCAGCAGTGTATCCTTACTGATGTTTTTCTCTTTTTCGAGAACATCCAGCGCATCTCTTAAATCTCTGCTCATTTTCCTTTTTTCCTCCTGAATTTTACAGATTCGATTCTCTTTTAGAATTCGATCGCGAGACGAATCAGGGCAATATCTTTTTTATCAAAGGTACGTTCTGTGCCGTCTTCATCGATTGTCACACTGTTACTATCATATGCATTTAAAATACCGCAGAATTCTTTCTGTTTCTCGATGGGCCGGTAGGTACGGATCTCCACCAGCTTGCCAAGGCTTCTCTTAAAGTCTTTTTCTTTTTTAAGAGGCCGGTCAAGTCCCGGAGAACTGATCTCCATAATGTAGCTGTCCTCGATGAAATCCTGCTCATCCAGTATATCGCTGAATGCACGGCTTACGTCCTCGCAGTCATTGACTGTGATTCCGCCCGGCTTGTCGATATAGCCTCTGAGATACCAGGTTCCGGCTTCCTTGACATACTCCACGTCTACCAGCTCAAAGCCCCTGGACTCCACGATCGGTGTAAGGATTGCCTCTGTCTTCTGTTCATATTCTTCCCGTCTGCTCATGCTTCCCACCTGCCTTTCCTATTTCTGCCTATTTCTGAACAAATTCCTTCTCAGCAAATAGGAGCGGGCTCTCGCCCACTCCTATGCCAACAAGTTCTTAGTTTCGTTCATTGTAACACCAATGTCTGTTAAATGCAAGTATTAATTGTGATTTGAATTTCTGTTTATCTTTTACAGGATTTCTCCCGCTTTATAGCATGCTGCTATATAATCTCTCGGCTGATAATAAAAATCTGTATTATAGTCCGAAATATGTGCATCAATCCAGGAATGATAAATATCCCATATTCCTTTTTCGATTTCCGCATCATCATATATGTCTTCTATTAATCGCTCATATACTTCTCCAATATCCCAGTAATCCGGAACCGTATATCTGCACATGGATACATTGTCAAATTCCCCTTCCGGAATATTGCATTGCTCCATAAACTCTGCTGCAACTTTTTGTATTGGCTCACAGTGAAATACATCCGCATAATCGTATATTCTCTTTATGTTTTCCCTGCCAAGATAATCTGTGATTTCCCGCCGATGTTGTTTTCTGTTTCGTCCTATATACTCAATCAGGCTACAGGTAAAAAATAAATTGTTATTATTTTTTTTCGCCATATATGACCTCACTTCCTGCAAATTCCAAAGTATCCAATGCCGAAATTGTATGAAAACTGATCTGATGTGTGGGGTATTTAAATTTTACCAGTTCCCAGAAAGCAGCTCTTGAGATCTTACCATCCAGATAGTTTTGCAGATAATTGTAGATCGTATCATCTGCCATTGGTCCTTCCACAATATCATACTGATGTGCTTGTCCACTTCGACAGGAAATAATAAAGTCCAGCCATTCTTCTGTCATTTTCTCAAATTTAAGAATTTTTAATTCTGTATTTTCTGTATACTCGTACCTATTGATGTATCCCTTTTCTCCGTACCTTGTTGCCCACCGTTCTGCCTGTTTTTCGATGTTCGTACAATAGAAGCCAAAATAGAAATCTTTGTTAAATCGGGCTTTTCTGATTTCCGGATACTCTACTATATCTTTACTTCCATGATATAAGGTCATATGCGCTCCTTTTCAGATCGGACTTAACACAATAGTCTCCTGGAGCTATTATAGCAAATGTGTATCGGAAATCGCAATATATTTTACTCTCACAAGAGCATCCATATCATGACACTCTCCCATTCTCCATCTCATACACCACATCTGCAACATTCATTGTAGAAGTTCTGTGTGACACCAGCACGACGGTACGGTTGGCATTATCTTCTTTCAGGGACTTCAGGATGATGCCTTCGTTCAGGGAATCCAGATTGGAGGTTGGCTCGTCCAGAAGAAGGAGCGGGCTGTCGTGAAGGAAGGCTCTTGCAATACCGATTCTCTGCTTTTCGCCGCCGGAGAGTGTGTCTCCCAGTTCTCCGACTTCTGTGTCATATCCTTTTGGAAGGGTCATGATGAATTCATGGATGGAAGCTTTTTTTGCGGCCTCCATGATTTCCTCACGGGTTGCGCCTGGTTTTGCGATGGCGATATTGTTTGCGATGGAATCGTGGAACAGGTGGGTTTCCTGTGTCACATAGCTTTCCAGATCCCGCAGCCTGCGTGTCGGGATCTCTTTTACATTTCTGTTATCTACGAAAATGCTGCCTGCACTTACATCCCAAAAACGCATCAGAAGCTTTAAAAGTGTGGATTTTCCGGAACCGCTGGCTCCATGGATACCGGTGATCTTACCCGGTGCAAGTTTCAGGGAGTAGTCGTCCAGGATGGTTTCATCTTCATATGCGAATGTCACATGAGAGGCTTCTGCACCTGTAAATCCATCACCGGATTCATCTTGTTTCTCCACATCATTAAACCTTCCAACTGCGTGAAACTCGATTCCATCCGGAATCTCCTCCACCAGTGGTTTCTCCTCCAGGAGCGAAAGCACACGCTCACCACTTGCCAGAGTCTGATTCAGGTTATTGGAAAGGCTGGACAGTGCCACAACCGGGCCAAAAGATCCCATCATGGCAATGGTACAGGTCAGGATTCCGTCAAAACCGATCTTACCTTTTCCATAAAGATGGATCGTCAGCGCCAGCATTCCAAAGGACGCAAGCAGGATCATAAGATTGGTAAATGATCTCTGGGAACCTTCCATCCGGCTTAAGTCTTCCTGCATTCCTGCAAGTTTCCGGGAGCGGTCAGACATCTGGCCTTTTCTCTTTTCACCCTGATTGTACTGGATGGTTTCATCAAGGCCGCGGAGAGAATCCAGCACAAAACTGTTCAGCTCACCAAACTCCGTACGGAATTCCATACCCTTCTGACTTCCATGCTTTCCATTCCACAGGGGAATCACCACACCTACGATCAGATAGGCGGCCAGAGCCAGAACTCCGGCAAGCACATGATATCTTCCGATAAAAACTACCATGATCACAGAAGTCAGTGTTGCAATCGCAATGGGGGAAATGGTATGCGCATAAAAAACTTCCAGAAGTTCAATATCCGTGGTGATAATGGAGATCAGGTTCCCTTTGTCACGACCTTCCAGCTTCGCAGGGCAGAGCTTACGCAAAACCGCAAATACCTTATGGCGGATGATCGCCAGAAGTTTAAACGCGATAAAATGGTTACAATACTGCTCCACATAATGAAGGATACCACGGAGCACCGCAATCAGGATCATAACGGCAATGATCCCTTTCACAGAAGTTCCGGCAAGCCAGGTACTCTTTATAACAACCTCCGGAATACCAGGAATCCCGGCACCTGCTGCACTTCCTGCCAGGCCATGGAGGATCACCTGCCCTGCCAGGATGGTCAGGAAAATAGCACATAAGTATCCCACGGTTCCCAAAAGAATAGCCGCCAGCATAATATGGAGAAGGGGTTTCACCAGACCAATAAGACTTCTCATGATAGCAATGGCACTTCTTCGCTTTTTCGCTGTATCTGTTCCCGCCATGGCCATATCTGTCTTCTGCCTGTATATATTTTTCTGAGTTTCAGCCATTTCACGTGCGTTATTGTCACTCATCACACATTTCCCTCCTTCCCATAATTTTCCAGCGCACTCTGGCTCTCATACAGATGACAGTAATCGCCACCCAGGGCCATCAGTTCCTCATGCTTTCCGCATTCTCTGATCTCACCGTTCTTCAGGAAGTAGATCTGATCGGACTGTACCACATTGGCAAGTCTGTGGGAGATCAGAAGTACAGTCCTGGTTTTTGCCATCTCATGAATAACATCCATGATCAGCTCTTCACTTTCCACATCAATGTTGGAGGTGGCTTCATCCATAATGTACACAGGGGCATCCGCAAGAAGTGCCCTGGCGATCACAAGGCGCTGGCACTGTCCGCCTGAAAGATTTCCCGCCTTTTCCAGAAGGACCGTATCCAGCCCGTTCTGGGTATCCAGAAATCCAAGGAGATTGACCTTCTTAAGGACCTCACGCATTTCCTGATCCGTGGCATCCGTTTTTGCCATCTGAAGATTTTCACGGACTGTTCCCTTAAAGAGATAACTGTTGTGGCGCACCAGAACCACATGTTCCATCAGCTCATCTTCGCGAACGTCCCCGAGGGCAACTCCTCCGATACGGATATCACCGGAAAACTCCCGGTTCTTTCCGGAGAGGATTCCCGCAATGGTACTCTTACCACAGCCGGACTCTCCAACCAGGGAAACAAAGCTTCCCGCAGGAACCTGAAGATCGATCCCGCCAAGGATCTCACGGTCCTTCTCATAGGAAAAATGCACATCCCGAAAAGAAATATCCAGACCGCCCTCCGGCAGAGTTTTCTCTCCGGCTTTCGGCTCCGAAATATCCAATATCCGGAAAATCTTATCACTGGCAGCCATACCGTTCATGGCAATATGAAAAAAGGATCCAAGCAGCCGCAACGGCAGAAAAAACTCACTGGACAGAAGCACAATGCAGAGGGTTCCGGAAAGGTTTAAATTCCCATGTAGAAACTCCGTCACCGCCACCGCCATACCAATGGCCGCACCGCCGTAAGCCACAATATCCATCACACTGGTGGAATTCAGCTGCATGGTTAAAACCTTCATGGTGATCTGGCGGAACCGCTGGGACTCCGCATCCATCTCGTCTGCTTTCTGCTGGTCTGCCTGATAGATCTTTAGGGTAGTCAGACCTTGAAGATTTTCCAGGAAGGAATCTCCAAGTCCTGTATAAATGCTCCAGTATTTGTTAAGAAGCTTCCTGGCGATCTTCTGTACCACCACAATGGAAATGGGAATCAGCGGCACACAGATCAGAAGTACCACGCTGGCTTTTAAGCTCACCCGGCAGAGGATCACAAAGAGTGTTACCGGTGCGATCAGGCTGTAAAACAGCTGGGGGAGATATTTTCCGAAATAGGTTTCCAGCTGCTCCACACCTTCTGTGGAAACCTGCACCACCTCAGAGGAGGAAACCTGCTCTCTGTAGGAAGCACCCAGCTTCAGCATTTTTTCATAAATTTTTTCTCTGAGGATCCGCTTTACATCCACGCAGGCCAGATAGGACGACCTTGCGCCCATCCGCTCACAGAAGAAGCGGATTACAACAACCAGGATCAGCGTAAGAACTGTCCGTTTTACACTTTCTGAAGTAACGGAACCGTAAATCACTTTTTCCAGCAGCCCTGCAATGGAAAAAACGGCGATCACCTGGGACAGCAGGGCAAGCCACTGCCACAGGATCGTATACACGATATATTTTTTTGCGTGGGACAAAAGTCCCACCAGTCTTGTCTTGATCATTGGCTGTTCACACCTCCGGCTCCACAGTTTTTACCCTGAGGAAGAAATACAGAATGTGGCATACCCACACAACGGCTATGCAGATTCTTCCCACAGGCACATTTTTCATGCAGATAAATCCGATGACCATAACTACGGTCACCATGCCGATGATCTTGCATTTGGTTCCAAGCGTCATGGCTCTGTTCTGCACAAAACTGTCCAGATGTTTTTTATAAAGGTCTGTTCCTATAAACCAGGTATGGAGCCGTTCCGAGCTTTTTGCAAAGCAGAACAGCGTTGCCATATAAAAGGGAACCGTAGGCAGGATCGGAAGGACAACTCCGATGGTGCCAAGTCCAAGGCAAAGAAACCCCAGCAGGATCCAGAATATTTTCAATGGATTTCTCATTTTCTTTCCTTTCCCGGGTTCTTATCCCGATGGTATCTCATACTGTCAGTACAAATTTCCGGCCGTCCACCCGGGCCACCTTTAGATCAATACCATAAAGTTCATGAATGCTTTCCTCCGTGATCACTTCTTCCGGCTCACCTTCCACGATGACTTTTCCACCGGCGAGACCGATGATCTTGTCGGAAAAATAGATCGACTGGTTGATGTCATGAAGGACCATAACGATGGTCATGCCAAATTCCCGGTTCAGCTTCCGCACAAGCTCCAGAATCTCGATCTGATATCGGATATCCAGATATGTAGTCGGCTCATCCAGAAAAAGGATCTCGGTTCCCTGTGCAAGCGCCATGGCGATCCACACACGCTGGCGCTGTCCGCCGGAAAGTCTGGATAATTCCCTCTCACGGAACTGGGAAACATTGGTCACTTCCATGGCCCAGTTCACATACCGCTCATCCTCTTCTCCACGGATCCCCATCATACCAAGATGAGGCGTTCTTCCGAAAGAAACCAGACGCTCCACGGTGATGTCATCCGCCGCCGTATTGTACTGATGTACAATGGCCACTTTTCTGGCAAATTCATTCAGACGCAACCTTGCGATGTTTTTTCCTCCCAGAAGGACTTTTCCCTTTGCAGGGTCCAGGTTTTTGGTCATCAGGGAAAAAAGTGTGGATTTACCGCATCCGTTGGCTCCCATAATGGTCGTCACCTTGCCTTTTTCGATCTTAAGGGACGCGCCTTTTAATATCTCGTTTTTACCATAGGAAAAGCATACATTCTTTACCTCCATGGCAGGTCGTTTTTTTTCCGTATTCTGTGTATCAGTCACCATATTTTTTTGACCTCCTTAAGAGAATGATAAAGAACGGACCACCTACCACGCTCATCACAACTGCCGCACTGATCTCATAGGGAGCTGCAATGGTCCTTCCGATGGTATCTGCCAGAAGGAAGGTAAAGGCTCCCGCAAGTGCGGAAAACGGAACCAGTGCCCTGTGGTCACTTCCCACCAGGATCCTTCCGATATGTGGCACGATCAGCCCAAGGAAACTGATGGCACCTGCGATGGCTGTGGAAATACTTGCCAGAAGTACCGCGATCAGGGAGATCACGATTCGTGTGGCATTGACGTTCAGTCCCAGGCTTCGTGCTGTCTTATCTTCCAGAGACATCAGGTTGCACTCTCCGATAAACAGGCATGCCAGGAAAAGCCCTGCCACAACATAAGGAACCAGTGTTGTCACATCATCCCAGGTTTTCTGGGTGATATTGGCTTCTACGATGGAAGCCACGCCGGACATATTTCCACCGCTCATGCTGTTAAAAGCGCTGGAAAGTCCGGCAAACAATGCATCTACTGCCACACCGGTGAGGATGATACGAAGAGGACTTAAGCCGCCCTTCCAGGACAGACAGTAAACCATCAAAAAGGCGACCACGCCGCCAAAAAACGCCACCAGCGGGGTAAAGAAATACAGTCCCGGTGCAAAAGCTGTGATCAGAACTGCCGCAAAGCTGGCACCGCTGGAAATACCAATGATACCAGGGTCTGCCAGTGGGTTTTTAAGGACCGCCTGGAACAGAACACCGGAAACCGCAATGGCGGCTCCTGCCAGCATGGAAATGATGATACGCGGAAAACGAAGGTCATAGATGGTTGCCACTTCGTCAATACGCTCCACAAAAAGTCCTCTCATCAGCTCTTCGAAGGAAACCTTCAGGCTTCCGATATTGATGGCTGCAAAAAACAATACCATCAGAAGCACCGCCATGAGCACAAAGGAGAGCACTGCACGGAGCCGCTTTCTTTTTTCTCTGTTTTCATCCATTTTTGTCACTTCTCCTTTTCTGTGGTCTTTTGGGAATCTTCGGCTGCAGTTTTTCCGGATGTGCCGGATTTCTGCGCGTCTTCATATTTCTGGGTCGCATTGGATTTCTCTGCATTTTTCTGCGCGTTTTCACTGTTCTTTTTCGCTTTTTCCAGATCCTCGTCACTTTCCGGATAAAGGATCGGCTGCAGCTCATCCAGTGCTTTCGGATAACGGAAAGTTGCGCTCATTCCGAAATTTTCATAAGTCAGGTCATACACCCTGCCATTTTTTACCGCGTCGAAATGTTTCCAGATATCGTTGGTCTTGAAATCTTCGTTAAACATCTCCACGACCTGATCCGGAAGTGCGTGAGCCGCACGGAGGATGATATCCGGTTCTTTGGTCTTCATATCTTCGGTGTTTACCGTAAGAAATTCCTGATCTGTATCTGTATAAACATTTTCACCGCCAGCCAGAGCCACAAGACTTCCCACGTAGGAATTTTCGGTAGCAATGATATAGCTGCCCGGAAGTCCCATCAGGATCAGCACCTTGGGATGGTCTTTTCCCTCGTTCTTCTTTTTGTATTCTTCGTAGAAATCCCGGAACTCTTTTACAAGCGTGCCTGCCTGCTCTTCCCTGTCAAAAATCTCTCCCAGTTCCTGAATGGAACGGTACATCCCCTGTACACTGCGAAGATTTAAAAACGCCCAGTCCACGCCGATATTTTCGTACTTGGGTTCAAGGTCTGACTGAAGAGAGATCGGGCTTAAAATCCAGTCCGGTTTCAGGGAAGCCACGATCTCCATATCCGGGCTCATGGCTGTACCCACGGTGGTTACAGCTTTATAACGCTCCGGAATGGTGGAAATGCTGCTGGAGCATACCCCAACCAGATCCAGTTCCAGTTTGTCACAGATATCCGCAACTGCCGGAGAAGTAGCTACGATCTTCGGGGATCCCTCCATGGATCGTACCTTGGCTTTTGCCACTTCCACTGCCTGTTTTTCCACAGGGTCCGTGATCTCCAGCATGGACTCCACCGTCTCTGTCTGTGTGGTTGTTTTCGTGCCTTCCGGGTGCTGATCCACACAGCCGGTGAGAAGAAGGGACGCTGCCGCCAGGACTGTGACAAGAATTCCTCTGCTGATGCAGGATTTAATATTCATCATCGTCATCATCCTCTCCGCCCCATCTGTGCCAGTTCTTACGGAAGTACCAGATGATCAGTGCAGTTACCAGGATCAGAACCAGACCGGAGCCTGTCACTGCCAGAGCAATGGCAAAGACCGTATTGATCTTTACGCTGCTTTCGCCGTCAGATTTCTTTTCCCCGGAAGTGATGCTGTCCTCTTCCGCTGTGGAAAAATTTAGTCCCTGGGCGCTGTTCAGTTCCTTGTCTGTATCGGACTCGTCAGAGCTTTTGGAAGCTGCTGCCTGTTTCTGTGCTGCCGCTACGGTGTTCCCGGAATTCATGGCATCCGCATTTCCTGTGGAGCCGCTTTCTGCAGTGCTCTGTGCAGCTGCTGCCTGGGTGGCCGCCGCATCATTCTGAGTTTCCTTCTCATTGTCCTGCGCAGCCTCATCCGTACTTTCTGTTCCGTCCGTTTCCTGGGCACTTCCCGTATCCAGGGTACTGTTGGCAACTGCCTCGCCGCTTCCGGAAGCCTCGGCAGATGCTGCTTCTTCTGTTACAAAAGCAGGATTCATACCCACACTGTTTCCCTCGGAATAATCGCTTGGATACAGATAAAATGTAACGTTTCTTCCCATCGGGGTTACATACATGCTGACCCGGACGATGCAGTTCTCGCTTGGAACCTGGATACAGATATCGGAGGTGGTTCCGTTGCTGTCTGAACCATTTGCGGTTACCGCGACGCCTGTGCCGGACCAGCCGGAATCTCCTACATTCTGTACGCTGAAACTGTGACCGGACGTATAATCGATCAGGCTCATGCGGATCGTCAGATAATAATTGCCGGAGTCCGTCACTTCCATCAGACCACTTGCATAAACCGCACCTTCTACCATACCCTGTCCGGTGGCGTAGGATGCCTCACCGCCGGAGTCTTCGATCTCTCCTGTCACCGGATGGGAATAACACCGGTTAATGGTACAGGAATACACACTTCCCGACTCCGCGTGGACGGAAGTTACCGGAAATCCCAGAGTTGCCGCCACGAAGAGTACTGCCGCTCCAAAACAGGTCAGTAGATTTTTTTTCCAATTTTTCTCTCTCATTTCTTCTTTCCTGCCTTCTTTCTCAGGCTTCCCCCTCTGCTCTTGATCTTATAGAAAACACCTGCCAGTGCCGCCAGCGCGCTGACGGATACCGGAACTGCCACTTTTCTCATATTTCCGGAAGATTCCCCGGTACCAGTCTCGGTATCTGCATAAGCTTCGCCGGAAGTGGTTGTCTCCTGATCCTGATCTGACGCATCGGAAAGGCCGCTGCTGGTAAGCTTTGTGGTTCCCGTATCTTTGGAATCCGATTTGCTGCCGATGCTCTTTCCGGATTTCAGCGCAGTAGTTCCTGCTGATTTCTTTGTGGATGTGGATTTGGTGGTGGTTCCGGAAGATTTCAGGGAACCGCTGCTCTTTAAGGAGCTTCCTCCAGACTTGGAAGTACTACCGCTTAAGGAACCGTTGCTGCCGAGTTTGGAACCGCTTCCGCTTAAGGAACCGTTGCTGTTGGTACTTAAGCTGCCATTATTTCCGCTGAGAGAACCGTTTCCGGTGCTGTTATTTCCGCTGTTGCTTCCATCGCCATTGTTGTTATCGCCTTCGAAACCAGGATCCTTGCTGTCCGTCTTTTTCAGGGTGCTCCAGTCCAGTTTCAGGAAGGCAGGCTGGGTTCCGGTGCCTTTGGTAATGGAATCCATAATGGGAACAAAAACCTGAAGCGGCACATAACCGTCATTTTTTGCCTCATCGATCAGCGGGAATGTGACCACATCCGGATAATTGGTTCCGAAATTGTCCGTAACCAGCTTGCCGTTGGTGTATTTCTGATAGGAATCCACCGTTACATTGCCAAGAGAACCGGATGGTGCGCCATATTTATCCAGCTTGTAGCCGGTCTTAAAATATTTCAGGGTACCTAAGTATCCAAGCTGTCCGTTAATGGTCAGCCCCTTGAAGTCCATGGTAATGGAATATTTTCCTTTCTTTACCGTCAGCTTGATGGTGTGATTGATGGCTTCGTTGGACATGGATGCAGATGTTTTGTCAATCTTTACCATGGAGCCTGTGACGGAATACACACCGTCCGCCAGGTTCTTCACATCCAGGCTGCTGTTGCTGCCGTTATTATTGCTGTTGTTGTTATTGTTGCTGCTGTTATTACCATTATTATTACTGCTGTTCGAACTGCTGCCGGAAGACTTCTTCTTCAGTCCGCTGACTGCCTTGGAAAGCTTTTTGATCTGTGTATTGACCTGGCTCTGGGTGGCACTGCTGTTATCATAAACCGTCTTTGCGGCAGTGATCGCAGAGTTTAATGTCTTCAGTGTGTCGGCCGTATAGGTATCTTCCCTGCCTGCCATATTGGAAGCCGTGAGAAGCATCTCATGAAGTCCGGTCTTATCCACCTTTGTCTGGGAAGCCTTCTTCATGTTTTTCATCACATAATCCAGGATACCGGTCTGGGCATCGGTCTCTTCCTGACTGGACTCTTTGTTCCCGTAAACCGCCTTTGCCGTTTCATAAACAGAACGGAGCACATCCATATCTGCGGCTGTATAATGGGCTGTATCTTTCAGATAAGTTTCCGCCTTTGTCAGCGCTTTTTTGATCTCACGGCGGTCCGTTCCCTGGATGATCAGTCCCTGGATGGCATTGTCTATGGCAGTGACACACTTGTTGACTTCTGTCTGAGAAGCCTCCTCATTGTCATAGACCTGACTGGCCTTATCTCTTGCCCGCTGTAACGCCTCACGGGTCGATGTTTCATACTCTACATCCGTCTCATTCAGATAACTGTCGGCGGTCTCGATGGCTTTCTTAAGCTCACTCTTATCAGAATCTACCTTGACCTTGGTCACCGCATTTACCGCCATGGTAAGGGCTTTTACCTCATTGTCCACAACAGTCTGGTCGATGTTCATGTTTTTATAAACTGCCTGAGCTGCCGCAATGGCATCTGCAAGCATGGCAAGCTGCTCACCGGCATAGCCCTGGCTGTCCTGTTTAAGGGATTTCTGGACATTCTGCGCGTTTGTGACCTGTTTTTTCAGGGCCGCCTTGTCCGTTTCCGTTCCGCTGATCTGTTTCAGGTCATTCCAGTCCAGATACATTTTCGCATACTGCTTTCCGCCACCTGCATTGATGGCTTCCATGACCGGAACATAGATCCTGGTCCATACGATGCTCTGGTTCAGCTCTACCGGAATGGTTATGTAATGGGGATATTTTTTCCCTTTTACTGTGGCATCGGTGCCTTTTTTCGGATCGTTGTAGGAATCATAAATGTCATAGTAGGATTCCACACCCACTGCTTTTGCTGTGGCAGCCTCTGCCGCCGGAACTTCATTCTCATCCAGAGACTGTGTTTCTTCCTGAGCCGCAGAAGCCTCTTCTCCAGTCGCTGCACCATCGCTGTCCCCGGAAGCTTCCTCTCCATCCATAAAAAGTTCGTCTTCTGCTGCATCCTCTGTCTGTGCCTGAGAACTCTCTTCCGCAGCTTCCGTCTCTGCACTCTGCGCCTCTTCTGGATCTTCAGCTTCTGTCTCCGCCGCATTCTGCGTCTCACCGGTATCTACAGCCTGGCCTTCCTCTGCGGCCGCATAAGGCAGGGTATCTTCACTGGTAAATCCCGGAAAATACCACATGCTTGCCAGATAGCCGGTAAAATTCTGCTTGCCAAGCTTGGTAGTCAGGGACGTACATTCGATCCGCAGATGGATATCATTTCCTTTTTTTATCAGCTGGAAGGGTTTTACCAGCGCTGAGTTTCCCATGGAAACCTGATCTGCGGTAGCATGGTGGAGCAGTCCGCCGATCTGGTATACCCCGTCATAAACCGTATTGGAGTCCGTCTTCTGATAAAGTGCCTCCGCAGCCGCCTGAAGAAGCTGGATATGCTTATCCACCAGGCTCTGTGTGGCAGACGGGTTTGCAGCCACCTGTTTTGCAGACGCAATGGCAGACTTTAACTGCTGTACGGAAGCGTCATCTGAGCCGGAAGTATCCACCGCTTCCGCCTGGGTGATCAGGTCACTTAACACAGTCTTGTCGATACCGCCCCCAAGGTTCTCCTCTGCCTGGGCCACTGCGGATGCCACGCCGTCGGTCTCTGTCTGGGTGGCATTACCATCCTCAAGCACAGCCTGAGCCTGGGCACGTACCTGATCCAGTACTTCATATCCATCCTGTGTGTCGTCTGTGTATGCAGCCACCTCCGAAAGAACCGCCGTCAGAGAAGACTTGTCCGCCTGAGCCACCAGACCATTTTCCAGGATTGCCTGAAGCATCATTCCGCCTGCCCCAAGCTCTTCCTCTGTTACATTTTCTTTTGAAAGAAGGTTCTCCGCTCCTTCAAGAGCAGCCTGAAGGCTCTCACAGCTCTCCGGTGTATACCCGGAAGTATCTGTGTTCTTCGCCTCTTCGATGATCCTGGAAAGTTCACTCGCATCCATGGCATAAACACCGGATGTGCTCCCCAGGCACAGTGCAGCCGCCATAAAAAAAGCACTGCTTCGCTTAAATTTTTTTATCTTCATACCCATCATCCTCCTATGAGCACTTGTTAGCCATGATTAACCGTATCATGAGGAAAAGTTAATGTCAACATACTATCGTCCAAACCGTGCTCACAGGGAACGGTTCGATGATCTCAAAAATCCTTTAAATCCGCCATGTTCCCGATTTTTCGACAAAAAAAAGACCGAAATTTTTTCATTTCGGTCTTTAATCAAGATCCCGGATACACCTGGATATCCGGCTTTTTTCACACAGAGCTTCCGGTCAGAGCTTCACATATTTCCCGCCTGCCGCATCGGATAACTGTCTGGCCAGCCCCATGCCGAACACGGAATTTTCCGTATTGATCACCAACACCGGCACGCCTTTTCGTTTCAGCTCCTCAGCCGCCTTAAGGGCAAGAGACCAGGGCTTTCCCTCCCGGGTGTCAAAATTGGCCTTGCCGTCAGTGAGCATCACCAGAATCCCGGTCTCTTCCGGATTCTTCCGTTTTTCCGCCTCCAGAACTTTCAGAGCCTTTCGGATTCCCATGGCAAGAGGGGTATTCCCTCTGGCTTTCAGCTCTTCCATAGGCCTTGCCGCAAAATCCACACTTCTGGTAAAAGGCAGGATCAGTTCTGCTTTTCGGTTCCCGAAAACCACCATTCCTGCCCGGTCCCTGTCACTGTACGCCCGCCGCAGGATGGAAAGTACCGCACTTTTCGCAAAAGAAAGCCTCTCTTTTGCCCCCTGGGAACGACTGGCATCCACCAGAAATAAAATAGACACCTTATTTTTTCTCCGGAAGCGTTTCAGCCGGAGGTCACACGCTCTGATCTCCCGGTCCTCTCCCCCGATCCTGCCGCTCTCCAGCGCCGCCCGGACAGACGCCGGAAGATCCACCTCTCCGGCTCGCAAAATCTCTTCCTGACCGGAGGAGATCACCAGAGAACCACTGTGCTTCCCACCCGGCAGCCATTCTTTCCGGGGCTGCTGCTCTCTTTTCAGAAAGATCTCCTGTTTCATCCCCTCCAGAACTTCCAGTACCGAATACTCTCTTCCGCTCTGTTTTACCGGAAGGAATACTTCCTCAGAATCTGCCCGTCTTCCTTTTCCCGGATCTAGTCACCCTCCCCGGAAGCTTCCGGCTCCCTGGAGCTCTTTTTCCCGGCGGAAAGAATTTCTTCCATCACCTGAGGATCCATCTGTCCGTCTTCCAGAGGATTTTTCCGCATCCGGTGAGGCAGAACATACCGGGCAGCCCGCTCAAGATCCTCCCGGGAAGCCTTTTTCCGGCCTTCCAGTGCGGCAATGGTCTGTGCAGTCCGGATCATTCCGATATCCGCCCGGTGGCCGTCAGTGCCGTAGGCAACACAGATCTGTGCCGCCAGCCTTAACAGCTCCTTTGGGACACGCACCGTCGGCAGAAACTCTCTGGCACTGCGGATCCTCTCGGAAAGCTCTTCCTGAGACTCTTTGTACTTCCGGCAGAAATACCCCGGATTTTTCTCATAGGCCATCCGGTTCTCAATGATCTGCACCCGCTTATCCACGTCTGTCTCTGCTTCCACATCCACCACCATGCCAAAACGGTCCAGAAGCTGCGGCCGCAGGTTTCCCTCCTCCGGGTTCATGGAACCGATCAGTACAAACCGGGCAGAATGGGTACAGGAAATCCCTTCCCTCTCCACGGTATTGCGCCCCGTTGCCGCCGCATCCAGTAACAGATCCACGATATGGTCGTCCAGAAGATTGATCTCATCCACATAGAGGATATTTCCGTCTGCCTCTTTCAGAAGACCTGGCTGGAACTGTTTTTCCCCGTCTTTCAGTGCGGCTTCGATGTCGATGGTTCCTGCCACACGGTCTTCTGTGGCATTGGCAGGGATCTCCACCACCCGGCAGTCCTTCATAAGTCCCGGGATGGCACGCACCGCAGTGGTCTTGGCCGTTCCCTTCTGTCCACGGATCAGCACCCCGCCTGCAGACGGGTTCACCAGATTGATAAGGATGGCCTCCTTCATAGGTTCCTGGCCTACAATGGCCGTAAATGGATAATCATAAGTTTTTTCCCGCATCATTCTTCCGCCTCTCCTTCTGCCTCCAGATATGCCTCACGGATCTGGGACAGTTCTTCTTCCGTTGCATCAAAATAGCCTCGGTTTCTGGCCTCCATCAGCCGCTCCATCATCTTCATGTATGCCCATTTGTTGCTTTGCTGCATCTGTTTCCGGAGTTTTTCATCCCCGGCATAGCACCGGGTCATCCGGGAAAAGGTCTCGCCTGTCACCGCATCGGTGGAGGCTGCAAACCCCATCACATTCTCAAACCGTTTCGCGATCTGCTGCACACCGTGATAATCATGGCGCATCATCCCCTGAATCCATTCAGGGTTTAGAAGCCTTGTGGCGATCCCACGCTCCAGAGAACTCTTAAGATCCTGCACCTTCACCGCCTCACCGGTGGTATCAGCCACCAGCATGACCGGTTTGCTGCCTTTTTTGTTCTCCACGGCTCTGGCAAGTCCGCCGTAAAATTCATAATAGTGATCCAGATCTGTCAGCTCATACTCCACATTGTTGCGCACCTGGGAAATAAAATCCACATGGTCATACTGTCCGGCCAGCACTTCTTCGGCTTTCACCCCTCGCCTCCGGAAGGAATACCCGTAAGAGAGATCCTCGGTAAAAGAACTTCCGATCTCTGCCGCATCCTTCCAGCTGCCTTTTCGCACAACATCCGTAAGCCGGGTTCCATACTCCCCTTCTTTTGGGCCAAAGATCCTGCAGGATGCCAGATCCCAGACCTCCCGTTCCTCCATTTCGGGATGAGATCTTTGGATCTCTTCTGCCATCTTTCTGGTATTTGCCGTAAAATAACTCTTTTCCGGTCCTTCCTCAAGCCGGAGGATCTGCCGGAGCATGGCATTTAAGTTATTGATCAGGTTGGGATACATGTCCCGGAAAAATCCGCAGATGTGGATCACCACGTCCATACGTGGCCGGTCCAGCTCCTCGGTGGGGATCACCTCCAGCCGGTCATCGTAACTGCTCTTTTCCGTTTTCAGACGGATGCCCAGATAATACAGGATCTGTCCGATAGTCTCACCCTGGCTTCTGGAAGTCTCCAGTCCCCAGAGGATCAGCGCCGTAGTGTCCGGATACGTCCCCGTCTTCTCATGATAAGCCTCCACCGAAAGCTGCGCCGCCTTCATTCCCCGCTCACAGGCCGTTCTGGTGGGCACCAGCCTTGGGTCAAACTGCACCAGATTCCGTCCGGAAGGCAGGATCGACGGATTCTTTACCACATCTCCTGCCGTTCCCACCGGAACATAGCCGCCGTCCAGTCCATGTACCAGCCCGTTAAGTTCTGTCTCGTTGATCTCGTGAAGACCATCGGTGATCAGACTGTTTTCATATTCATAAAGCCTCTCTTCCAGAAGATCCAGATCTTTTTCCGAGCAGTTTTCTCCGGAATCTCCTTCCAGAAATCCGCAGCTCTTCCCTGCTTTTGCGATGTTCAAAAGAAGATCCCCGCACCGCTCCGGTGCACTCTGGATGCTCTCCCGGTACTCTCCGATCATTTCCCTGAGTTCCTGATAATCTCCATACAGACCGCTCTTTTTAAGCTCCGGTGCCTGATAGCTTACAAGCGTTGCCAGGGAACGGCGCTTGGCGATCATGGCCTCCGAAGGATTTCCTATATAATAGTAATAGAAATGTGGGATCTCTCCCACCAGCTGATCCGGCCAGCAGCTTCCGGTCATGCCGTTATCTTTTCCGGGCAGAAATTCCAGTGTGCCGTGGGTGCCGAAGTGGATCATGGCGTCCGCCTGAAATCTCTCACGGATCCAGTGATAAAAGGCCTGATATTCCCCGGAAGGCTTCCGGTTCCGGTCGTGATATCTTCCCGGATCCCCGCTTTCTCCCTCCGGGTCGCGAAGGGGCTGCAGTCCCAGAAAAACATTTCCCACACAGATCCCCCGGATGGGATATTCTTCTCCCTCAAACTCCCAGGTGATCCCTCCTTCCCCTTCCTCGCACCATTGGGGCAGGTTGCAGTGTCCGCCTGTGACAAACACTTCCTGAAGCTCTTCGGGAGAGCGTCCCTCTGTATCATAGCCGGCCTCTTTCAGCCCCTCAAGCAATCTGAATGCCGAGGCAAAGGTATCCAGAAATGCTCCTCCGAACACATTGCTCTCCCCCGGGGGATAATTATAGAAGATCACCGCCAGCCGCTTCTCTTCCCGTTTTTTCTTTCTAAGTTCCAGCATCCGGGAAAGGCGCGCCACAAAGATATCGACTCGCTCCGCTATGGGTTCCAGCTGTGGAAAGACCGGTTCTTCTCCCTCTGTGCTTCCACTTCCCATGACCCCCACCGGAAACGTAAGGATCCCGCCGTCCAGCTCCGGAAGCAGGATGCTGATAAGAAACTCTCCGGGATTCACGGCATCTGCCCGCTCCCATTCCTCCCCGGAAACTCTGGTCAGGCAGAAGGGTTTAAAATAGGGAACATCCAGTTCTTTCAGGATTTCCACCGCCTGATCCGCATCTCCACCCATGGGCCCTGCACCCAGGCGGAAGGGCATCAGATTGACCACTGCCGAAACCGGTGTTTTCTTCTGCGTGAGAAATGCCCGCAGTTTCTTCAGATCCCCGTCCTCATTCTGGGAAAATGCAATGGGAAGCAGATTGTACCTCTCTCCCAGTTTCTCTGCCAGAGCCTGTACTACCGGCAGAAAATCATTGGGATAGGAATGTCCGTAAAAAAGCAGGGCCACGGTTTCCCGCTGACTGTCAAAAGCCGCCTTCTTCCAGAATTTCGCCGGTGTATCCCAGGTTTCCATGGAAAAAGGATCTTTCAGATAGACGCCGTACTCCATGGTACAGGGTTTCTCCTTCGGGAGAAGTTTTCGTCCGCCGTACTGCCGGAGGATAAGATGCATAAAAGATTCCATATCTGTCCTGGTGGCCTGCTGCCAGTAATCGATCAGAAGAAACACGTTCTTCATATCCCGGGTGACACCAAAAGGCAGCACATTTCCCATCATCATTGCCATCCGCCGCATCCGGTGCATTTTTGTAAGTGCACCGGCGGAGGATTTTTTCTCACCGTTGCCGGATACCTCTGCGCCATCGGTGCCGGACGTCCCGGACACATTCCCGGAATCTTTTTTCCCGCCGGAACCTTTCATCATTTTTCCCATGGCACCCATGGAAAAAGAACCCAGGCGGATATAGTCCCGAAGTGCGTTTCCAATGACGATCCGATGGCCCTTACAGGCTTCGAGGCCTTTTACCACGATCTCCTGAAGCTCTTCGGAAGCCCCCATGGTATCCACCACCGCCACATCTGCCGTAGCGATATCAGTTATAATCTTTTCCGGTTCCAGAACGTATCGCTGTTCCTGTCCCGCAACATAGAAACAGACGATGGTCAGATCATCCTCCGGGTACTGCTGTTCATAGCGTTTCCGGAATGCCTGGATCTGCCGGAGGGCAGGTACGGAAACCGCTGTTATCGTAATCTTCATAAAAACCCTTCTCCTGTCTGTATCGATCTGTAAAAACTCCTCCGCTGTATCAAGTATAACATACCCTCTGCAAAAAATCCCCCTCTGTCCTGCCGCATGCCAGGGGAAGCATCGGAGCCGGATGAGGGGGAATTTTATCAGGTTACTGATTTTTCAGAGCTTATTTCACTCTTACTGTAACAAGAACTGTCTTTGTTCCTGCATTGTATTTTGCAGTTGCTTTTGCGGAAATCTTCACTTTGATCTTGTAGGTACCTTTCTTCAGGCCCTTCTTTACCGTGATCTTTCCGTTTGTCTTATTTACGGTAAATGCAGAGCTTCCTGCTGTTTTTGCATAGGTCATTTTTCCCTTACTGCTCACGGAAGCACCAAGGGTAAATACCTGTGCTTTCTTACGAAGTGCATTGTAAGAAATATTTCTGGATGAGATCTTTGTCTTCAGGACCGGTGCTGCCTTGGCAACTTTGACAGTCAGGGTCTTTGTGGCAGCTTTGTAACTGCTGGTCGCTTTTGCAGTGATGGTGATCTTTGCAGTTCCGGCAGCTTTGATAGTCACTTTACCTTTTCTGTCTACAGTGGCAACTTTTGTATTGGAAGACTTGTAAGTCATGGCTGTCTTTGCCTTTGCTCCAAGGGAGAATGCCTTGTCACCGTATTTTTTGGAAACCACATTTTTGGTGTTCTTTACTGCAACTGTGATGCTCTGTGCTGCCTGTTTCTTGATGGTGGAAGGATCTGTCGGAGCCTTCTCAGTCTCAGCGAAATCTGCATCTGCATCTGTGGTCTCTTTCAGTGTGGAATAATCCAGGCGCAGATAAACGTTCTGTTTTCCGGAACCAGGAGTGATGGCATCCATGATCGGAACGAATACCTGAAGCGGGATCTCATTGTTTCCTTCCAGAGCCTCTTCACACAGCGGGAACGTAATATCATTCGGATAATCCGTTCCGAAATCATCCTTCAGAGTCTTTCCGTTAGAGAACTTCTGAAGAGAATTTACAGTTACCGGAACCAGAGTTCCGCTTGGCTCTCCGGTCTTGGAAACCTCATAGCCACTTGCATAGTAGCTCAGGTTCTTCAGATATCCCTTCAGGGAAGTGATGGTCAGGCTGTTAAAGTTCATGTTCACATATGGAACACCGTTCTTTACTACCAGTTTGATGTTGTGGTTGATGGCATTGTTGCTCATGGACATGTCCACTTTGTTCACTTTTACCATCTCACCTGTTAATTTGTATACACCATCGGAAAGCTTTGCAAGCTCTGCTGCGCTGGAATCCTCAGAAAGATTATACAGGGTATCCCAGTACAGAGTGATGGTGGAATTGATGTTGAACTTACCTGCGTCAAAGTTTACGCCGGAAACCTCGCCGTTCAGGTTCTTCATGGCATCCACATAGAGATATACGTTGTTCACAT
This sequence comes from Blautia sp. SC05B48, assembly GCF_005848555.1. Lineage (NCBI taxonomy): Bacteria > Bacillati > Bacillota > Clostridia > Lachnospirales > Lachnospiraceae > Blautia > Blautia sp. SC05B48. The sequence continues at coordinate 112,643 of NZ_CP040518.1, forward strand.
AGGTCTGGCTGATACCGTCAAGAGGAACTGTGATATCCGTAACAACCGTACAGTCACCGATGGTCGGAGCTGTTGCGCTCTCTGTGGAATATGTTACGCCTTCTTTTGTAAGAGGCTGTGTAGTATCACCGTTTGGATAATATCCGTTATAGCCCAGAACATACAGCGGCTCTCCGGTCGTTCCGGAAACCATCTTATAGGTCAGCCACATTTTTCCGTCATTGTCTACACGAAGGTATGCGCCAGCTTTTTTGCTCTCGCCAACCAGTCCGTGGTCAACCACATCTGTACGGTCTTTCATCTCGATGTAGTAAAGTCCTGGTGCCGGTTTTTCTGTCGGGGCATCCGGGATCACCTCCTGCTCGATCTTTACGCCAAGGGCATTCATGGTGGCGTTCTTTATGGCGTTGGAAGAATAGGTTGCTCCGGAAACAGTATCCAGATCGTTGAGCTTCTGGGCATCGTTCATATAGAGACCGGTAAGCTTTTCCTTCATACCCTTTGTGCTGCCAAGACCATTGATGGCCTTGTTCAGGTACATCTGGTTATCGTCCGCATGGGTTCCCTTGAAATCATTTCCTGCAAGGGCAACATCGGTAATACGGCCATCCTTTACCGTCACCTGGGAGGTAACGTTGTAATTACCAAACTGCTCCACCTCGGCTGTGCTGATCTCTGTAGTAAAATTCAGAGACGGATCCCCGGATTCCTTTGCGCCTGCATAGTCGATCTGAAGATAAGCATCCGGCGCATAGCCCATGGCATCTACATACATGCTTAAGTATACGCCTGTTGTGTTGTACGCATCTTTCGGAATGGCAAAGGAGATGGTTTCCGGAACTTCATGGTTTCCGTTTCCGTCTGCCTTGCCTACCGTCTGTGCTGCCACGATATCCGCAGCCACCGTCTCCCCAGACGGCTTTGTTCCCTGATAGATCTTGAAATCATAGGCATAATCGGTAAGCGTTCCCACGGTTACGCTTCGAAGGTTTGTGGAAATCTTCGGAGTTCCGTCTGCGTCAAATGTCAGGGTTCCGAATTTACCCGGGCATGCAACTGCCGCACTGTCCTGCTCCAGATTGTGGGCATTTTTCAGAGTCAGCGGAACGATGTAGGTTTTTGCAGTATCAAAAGCAACTCCGTTAAGAGTCACTGTTCCGGCTGCTTCTGCTGCCGGTGCGGTTCCATCGGTAAGGCCGAAAGGATCTGCCTCATCAGAATCGCTCTCTAACGTATCCTGGGAAAGATCCAGAGAATCTGCATCTTCGCTCTTCTCCAGCTCTACAGCGTCACGGGAATCTTCTTCTTGGGATTCCTCTTCTGCCGGAGCTTTTGTCTCCGCTTCCTGCACATCGGTTTCTTCTTCAAAAAATCCCTGGTCCTGTGTCTCTTCTGCGCTCACTACGTCAGGCTGATCCTCTGCCATGGCCGTTACCGGAACCATGGAAGTTGCCATCATGGAGGCAAGAAGAACTGCGATTACTTTCTTTTTCATTCTTTCTCTGCCTTTCTGTTATTTGTGCTTTTGTGCCCGGACAAATAGCCGCTTGTTGTCTCAGGCTAACTCTATACTGGCATTGTAACCACGATTGTTAGTCTCAGTCAACTGTTTTTTCGCCTTTGGTTCCTTACGGGAACGGTTTTAAAATTTTAAAAATGCTTTAAATACAGGCTTTTCCGGACTTTCGGCACAAAAAAAGGCCGATTTTTTTTCATTTCGGCCTTTAATCGATATTGACAAAATCCCCCGGCTTTCAGGAGAAAAAGCCGGGGGATTTCACATAAGTGGAATCTGTTGATCCGAAGATCCGTAAATTATTTAACTCTTACAGTTACGGTTACAGTTCTGCTTCCTGCAGTGTAGTTGCCTTTTGCTGCAGACTTGATCTGAACTTTTACTCTGTAAGTGCCTTTCTTGAGGCCTTTCTTAACTGTGAGCTTGCCGGTCTTGCTGTTTACGGAAACTGCACTGGATCCGGAAAGTTTCTTGTAAGTTAAAGTACCTTTGCTGTTTACAGAAGTGCCAAGTGTGAATACCTGTGCTCTCTTCTTAAGAGTGTTGTAAGAAAGGTTCTTGGTTCCGATCTTTGTTTTGATGGTCGGAGCTTTCTTGGCGATCTTGATAGTCAGTACTTTGGCTGTTGCTGCTTTATAAGTGCTGGTTGCTTTTGCGTTGATGGTGATCTTTACAGTACCGGCAGCTTTGATGGTAACTTTACCTTTTCTGTCTACAGTTGCGATCTTTGTGTTGGAAGACTTGTAAGTTAAAGTAGTCTTCGCTTTTGCTCCAAGGGAGAATGCCTTGTCACCGTATTTCTTGGAAACCACATTTTTGGTGTTCTTTACAGAAACGGTGATGGACTGTGTTTTCAGCTTGACAAGTTTTGCCTTGGCATCGGTAAGAGCCTTGGTTGCTGCTGTTACCTCTGTATCGGAGAAATCTTCACCATTCAGGACTGTCTCTGCGGCTGTGATGGCTGCTTTGTATGTCTTGTAGGATGCTGCGGTGTAGTCTGCTGCTTTTACCTTTTTGGCTGCTGTGATGGCAGATTTCAGAGCGTTGATAGAAGTCTCTGTAGCTACCGGCTGAAGAGCGGTTACTGCATCGTTGAATGCTTTGATCTGCTCTTCTGTGATATCCTCATCGATTGTTCCATCCAGTGTGTCATAGAGATCTTTTGCTGCCTTGTAGCTTGCCTTGGTGTAAGCAGAAGCATCCAGAGCTTCAAAAGCTCTCATGTTTTTACCAAGATTTGTAGATGCTACTGAGAAAGAACCATCTTCGTTCTTGGTAATTGTATACTGGGCAGCTCTTACTGTATTTTCAAGAAGGGCCTGTCCATCTACAGCATTTCCGTCTTCATCCTGCGCTCCAAATGTCCATGTACTATCCTGAACATATGCAGCGCCGGAACCTATTGCCGGATTAATTACTGTTGTTCCAATAATTTTAGTACCATTGATAACGTATAATTTACCAATAGAAACATACTGAAGCACTGGTGTTTCACAAGTTACATTATCAAGAATCAGGCCAGAGTCAAAATTCTGCTGAGAAGTAAATGCCCATCCATTAGCCACCAATTTTCCACTCTTATCTGCAGAACTGTCAATCACACGGCAAGTTCCACTAAAAGAAACCATTCCCTGTGCAAGTGTCAGTGTATGTCCATTCAGATCCAGTGTCATATTCTTGTAGTTTGTTTCAGAACTTGTGCTGATATCTTTGTTCAGTTTTACTGTCTGTCCTTCACCGGCAAAAGAAACGATCAGGTCTGCTTTATCCTCTCCCAGTTTCTCTGCTTCACTGCCATCTGCATTGTAGATGGTTGCTACCGGATCTGCAACAGTTCCATCCAGATCATCTACCAGTGTATAATATCCGGCATAATCACCTTCTGTTACTTCTCCCAGTTTTTTATTTGCAGGAGTTTTGTATGAATTATTATTTACAAGCTTATTCGCACTCTTGAAATAACCACCTTCGATTACTACCGGTGCTCCAGACGAATTGATTGCATAGCCTCTCTTACCTTCAGAAGTGTAAACACCGCTTTTGATTGTTACAGTTCCTGTTCCGTATGATTTAACAGCTGCTCCACGGGAGTCATTAGTTGAAACATCCATGTTTTCCAGTGTAACATCACCATTACCACTAAAGGTTATACCATTGCTGATTTTATCAGCTCTGACCGTGAGTTCATCTGCTTTAATAGTAACACTACCACTTACTGTATTACCGGTAAATGTTGCAACACCACCTTCATTACTATACTGACTATAGCTCCACAGTGTTGAATTTGTAACCGAAACTTTTTCTCCCACACAGGAGGAAACTTCCATTCCCTTATCAGATGTACAATTATCTACTGTCACATCAATTCCGTTGGACATATTACTAAAATATACATTATTATTACTTGTAGTATTGCCTACAGCTTGTAATGTATTAACCAGTGCACAGTTTTTCAGTGATACCGCAACACGAGGAAGTCCAGCCAGATAATTCAGTGAATTATAAGACATTGCATTTCCAATCTGTCCGTCAATCGTAACACCTTCTGCAGACAAGGATCCCTTTTCTACAGTAATGGAAGCACTGGAATTCGTATTGCTTACATATTTCTCACGGGTGAGCTTACCTGTTTTTTCCGTACTGCTGTCGATGATCGTTACATCACCTTTGATACGGATCAGGTTGTCTGCCTGGTTCAGTGCATGACCATTGAGATCCAAGGTACCGCCACGGATGATCAAGTCATCACTGAGAGTCACATCTGCATCCAGTTTTACAGTACTTCCTGCTTTCATGTTCTCAAGCTGTGTCTGTACATCCGGTGCGATCTCGTAAGTTTTTTCTACGGTAGAAGTTGCACTTGTATCATCGCTTACTTTCTTTACATTATTCCAGTCAAGGCCAATGCAGGCATCCTGATAAACGCCCATGATCTCAATGTGCATACGGGTTGCAACTACGTTCTGTTTCAGATCCGGCACAGTAAAGCTAATCTTGGTCGGTTTTCTCTTTCCTCCAAGGATACCCAATTTATCTACATGTGCTTTATAACGGGCACCTTTAGCAGAATTTGCAGTTCCATTGAGGAAATCCTGAGTATTTTCATAAATGGACCAGTCATCTGCACCACCGGACTGTGCAGATCCCAAAGCATCAGAAGTAACTGCTCCTAAACCAGTTGTAAGAGTTGCAGTTCCATCTTCATGGATTACCAGAGTTGCATCTCCTGTGAAGCATCCGGATGCCATGGATGTATGTTTCATGTAATCTTTGGTTGTATACTGCTGTGTAGCATCAATATGTCCTGCATTCAGAAGATTGATCGGAAGGCTGTAGGTTCCAGGTGTGAGTTTCTTTACGAAATCTCCACGTCCAACTGTCACTTCCATGGAAACTGCTATCAGTTTATCCATTGCTGTTTCCAGTTCATTGGCAGCACCTTTTACCTCATCTTTACTTCCACGATTGTCAATGACATCTTTTGCTCTCTGAATCACAGTTGCAAGGCCTGCCTCTTTCCAGCTGTCTTCCGTATAATCTTCCTCTTTCAGTGCCTCTGCTTCTGTAAGCTTCTGTAATAATACTGTTGTATCGTAAGCTTTTACCAGACGTCCTATCGGAGTGTTCAGAAAACTTTTCTTGCTTGCAAGAACCTTTTCTGTCTCACGGCCATTGATTGCTGTTTCCGCATTTGTGATCGAAGTCTGAAGATTTTTCCACCACTGCTGTACACTTTCTACAGTATAATCTGTTTCTACCATTGCTTTTGCCTGGTCAAGAAGTGCCAGAAGTTCTGCCGGGTCACCAGCTGCTTCAAGTTTGCTTACTACATCTGCCAGTGCAGTATTCGCCGCATCCACAGCCTCCTGAGATTCTTTTTTCTCCAGTGCTGCTTTGGCTGCTGTCTTAGCTGCATCAATGGCATCCTTATTTCCGTCCCAGGATGCCTTGGTGTATGCCATCTCATCAAGGGCATCTGCCTGTGCGATGGTTGCCTCCAGTGCGGATGTGTCTACTGCTGCGGCATCCTTCTCTGCGTTTGCATAATCAGCTTTCAGAAATGCATCCTGTGTTCTTCCTGCTGCCATAGTCATGGTTACATATACGCCGTCCTGGGCTTTATCCGGGATTGCGAATGTAATGCTGTTTACATTTCCGTCTTTATCGGTTGTATACTCTGCTGCTGTCGCTTCCGTTCCTACAGCTCCCTTGTATACCTTCCAGTCTGTTGCATAAACAGTCTGTCCCATCATGGTGATGGCCTGGATCGGTACGGTCAGTTTAGCGCTTCCGTCTTCTGCTACTACCAGAGTTCCTTTTCCTGCGATGCAGGCGTTTGCCATGGATGCTGCTGTGGTATCGTCTGCCTTCATCATGGATACCGTTACTTCGTAGCTGCCTTTTTCCAGATTGGTGTTTGTGCTTCCAAAACCAGTCTGTACCGTACCGGTAAGTTCAGCTGCCGGGCTCTCCTGTACCAGCGCCGCATCACTTTCTCCGTCAGAGAAGCCGTCCTCGACAGCAAGCTCAGCCTCTGCTGCGTCTTCTGTCTCTCCCTGCTCTGCATTCTCGTCGGTAGCAAGTGTCACGTCCTCTGTCTCATCGCCAGCTGCTTCCTGTACTTCTTCTGCAGCTTCCTCTGCAATGTCTGCGGAAGCTTCATCCTGGAAATCCACTTCTGCCGCAGATACCGGCACGATGGATGTTGTTGCAATCAAGGCTGCCATCGTACAGGATGACAGGCGAAGCCATAAATTCTTTCTTCTCATTTCTTTCCTCCTTATGTGGTAAGGTGTCGCACACCCTTCTTTTAAGCAGGCCAGGGCACATTCTCTCCTGTTACCCATGTCTAACTCTCTGCTGTCATTTAATCACAAGTGTTAGTTTGGGTCAACTATTTTTTCGTTTTCCGTTCCCTGCGGGAACCATTTATATTTTTCAAAAATCCCGTAAACATGGGCATTTCCGGATTTTTGGCACAAAAAAAAGCCGATTTTTTTTCATTTCGGCTTTTAATCGGTCTGATTATTTTCTACAGCCAGAACATCAGAAGTGCGGTGCTCTCCGGCATATGGGCTTTGCCTACGCTGCAGGTAACGGTGATGGAGACCATTCCCTTTACGTTTCCCAGGTGGGTCTTCATGAAGCGGCAGGCACTTAGGGGAATGCGAACTTTGCCCTCCCGGATGGCGGCTTCGTAGAGCTGGCCCTGGTCTACGTATTTCAGGGATGAGAGCCTTCCCCGCATATCTGCCCCGTCGATCCGGGAATGGGCGTGCATCTCACGGGTGGTCAATTCCAGCCAGCTTCCTCGGGTATTGTTCCGGATGCAGGCCAGATGCTCGAACCCGTTGTTTGCCATGGAAAGCTTCGTTGTGCCTTCTGTGTTCAGCTGATAAATGGCAATTCCTACTTCGAAGCGGCCTTTTTCCAGCACATGATCCAGATAATAGAGGCTTCCTTTTTCTGCATTTGTCTGGTTTCGGGATTCCTTTACCTGGCCGGAATTTCTGGTCATTGTCATGAGAAGGCTGTAATCTACGTTCTCAATGAGCTGTCTTGTTTTTTCGGGGATCTCGGATGCCGCGATCCCGATCCGTTCCAGATAGGCGCCGACTTCTTTCAGGATCCTCTGGTATGTTTTCAGTGCGCGGGTACCCTTTTCGGTAAATTCATAGCCTTCACTCAGGTATCCTGCACCAATGCATTCTTTAAAAAAGCGGCTTACCGGGCCATGGCTGACTCCGCAGGTATCGGCGATCAGCGCCACGCTGCCTCGTTTTTTGCCTATTTTTGCCAGTTCTGTCAGATAGCGAATCTGCAGCATGGATGGATGGAGCAGTCCTTCAGTGTTTTCTTTTTCCATAAGCTTCCTGCCACTCAAAATGTGATTAAACATACTCACATCGAGATAATGCAGATTCTCACGAATACCGCTTACTGTTTCTTTGTGTATGCTTTTGAGTAACCGGAGTTATCTCTACTCACAGATCCTAAGTACACTCCACAGTCGTTAATTCCCGAAATAGCCTTCGGTACATACTTACGTTTGCGGGATCATGCAACTTCGTAAGTCTCTGCATCTCTCAGATTCAGTGCTGCATTGAGATCTCTGTCCTCAATATATCCACATGTGCATCTGTAGATCCTGTCTGAAAGTTTCAGATCTTTTTTTATACAGCTGCAGCAGTGGCAGATCCTGGAAGATGGATACCATCGGTCAACTACCCTCAGTTCGATTCCATTTTCAGCACATTTTGTTTTCAATTTTGTCCGGAATTCATAGAATTTCTGGGACGCAACTGCTTTTGAGAGATGCCGGTTCTTCATCATCCCGGATATGTTCAGATCCTCAATCGTTATATGAGACGGCTTGGTTTTCACTATCTCAGATATTACCTTGTTGATATGATCTGTACGGATATTTTCTATCCGATGATGAAGTTTCTGTACTTTAAGCTTTTGTTTGCATATATTTGCTCTTTGAGTGAACTCTCCTTTCTTTAAATCCTCATATTTGCGGGAAAGCTTTCGCTGTGCCCGTCTTAATTGTTTCTCAAGTTTTCTGATCCGTGCTGTTTTATTGATATTTCTGTATACAGTTCCATTTGACACAACTGCAAAGTCTTTCAGCCCCAGATCGATTCCGATCCCATCAGTGAGATTTCCATCTGCTTCCGGAGCAGGTATATCGACAAGTGCAGACACATAATATCTGCCTGCTTTCATGGAAACTGCCCCGCTTCGGATCACATATCCATCCTTAGAGGTCGGAATGTAACCTTTTTCTTTCAGCCTTACCCAGCCAAGTGTTGGGATCTTGATCCTGTGACGTTCACAGAGACAGTCTTTGGGATTATTCTTTACAAAATACATTTTTACATCAGATCTTCCTTTTTTCTTATATCTCGGGAAACTACTCTGATGATGAAAAAATCTTGAAAAAGCGGTACAGGCATTTTCGATTGCATTCTTTACCGATTTGGAACTGACTTCTCTGATCCAGAAATATTCCGGATGCCTTGGAAGGTATTCATTGTTCAGCCATACACTGAACGACTTGCCGCTCATAAATCTTTCACCGGCATCATAACGTTCTTTATTATGAAACAGGTAGAAATTATAAATATATCTGCATGTGCTGATTGTCTTATGTATTTTGATCTTCTGCTCTTCTGTAGGATCGATCTCTGTCTTGAAGCTCTTCAGCAATCTCCTCATCCTTTTCTATCTGTTTTTTATACTTACGAAGTCCATATAATCTACAGGAAAACACATGAAGGATGGAAATAATATCCTGTACAAGTTCTTCCTGTGGTGACAGTTCTTCATTGTTCACCACCAGTATCGTTGTGTGGAATCTCATGCAGAATCTTTCAAACCAGTCGTATCCAAAACGGATAAATCTGTCTTTATGCGTGATCACTATGGTTTTGACCTTCTGCTCCATGACTTCGTCCAGTAATCCATTCCATTTCTTGCGGTTATAATTAAGTCCGCTTCCATAGTCTTCAATGCACTGGTCTACGATCATTCCTCTGGCATTACAGAACTGACGCAGAAATGCTGTCTGATCTTGAAGATCATCCTTTTGGTTTTTGGTAGATACTCTTGCATAAATAACAACTTTTCGTTTATCATGTTCTATATTTATACCTTTAAATTGAAGATACTGGTCATATGTGTAATAACGCCTGTCTGTTGGAGTTCGGTTTGCTTTTAAGATTCCCTCTCTGTCCCATCTCTGAAGCGTTTTTACAGAAACACCTAATAATCCAGCAAAATCTTTTGGTTTATAATTTGTGATATTTGATGTGTTCATAATATACCTCCATAAGTATATTTAAACACATTTAATATCTTTTTACAATATATTTAGTTACTTATATCATCCTCCTACCAGATATGTACATCCAGCTCCCGGCTGTTCCACTCCATGGGGTTCTCTCCTTCTCTGGCAAATGCCACCAGGGCGGTTCCTTCTATGACCGGATCGTGATGCCGGAGAAAATATTGAAATACGCCAGTAGGGATCAGCGGGTTGCCGTCTTTTTCGGCAGCTTTCATCCAGCCGGTCTCCGGATCCCGGTACCAGAGATCCAGACGGTTCTTGGTCTGGTCTGTGCGGAGGAGTTCGAAGCAGCTGTCTTCTTCTTTTACGTGGAGGCTGATCTGTTCCCGGTAGTCTTTAAATTCTGTGGTCAGTCTTCTCGGGCAGGTTTTTTCCATGTAGTAGATGCCCATCATGAAGGTGTAGTCTCCCGGTTCGTAGTAATACCGGAGGTCTGTTTTTTTCATGACACGCTCAAAGGTGCTTCCGTAGTTGATGAAATTATGGATCTGCTGCACGGTCTCTTCGCTTGCCACATGTTCCATGCGGCAGGCGTCTTCTTCTGCAGTTTCGCTGTTTACGCCTACATACTCCAGAAACTGGGTGAAGGTTTCATGACGGTGGCGGCATTCTTCTCCGCGGATGCATCCCAGCTCTGTAAGACGGACGTAGGATTTGTTTTCTTCTGTTTTTACATAGCCCCGTGCGGAGAGCTGTTTCAGATAGGCCAGCACTTCCCGCCGGGTCATCTCCATCCGCCCGCAGATCTCCGGAATGGTGATCCGGGCGTCCTTTTTTGCAAGAGAACAGAGCTCTTCCAGCATGTCTTCCTCGGTTTCTCTTTTGGAAGAAGGCATGCTGTGGCCCAGTTCTTCTGTGAAATCCTGATCATTTTTCATGGTTTTTCTGTACTGAACTTTATTTGTATTTGCGGCTATGTTAGTTCAGGCTAATTGTTATTATAGGAGATGGGGAGGTTTTCTGTCAAGAGGGCAAAAAAATCCCCACCGCCCGGGGTTGGTTTGTACCTGGTCGGTGGGAATATATATTGCTTAATTATCTGTATCAACATCAGCAAGCATTACCCGGCATCTTTTTTTATAAAATGCAATCCCATATTTTAAAATATGTTCAACGCCTTCATCGAGAAGTTCTTCTTCGTACCGCCGCAGATTTATCTGCCGTAACGCTTCTCGGCAGGATTCATCCAGTTTTCCATCTTCCGCATATTTCAGTTCCAGAATAATGCCGGTTTCTCCATCATCCGTTTCTACCAGAATGTCACTGTAACCATCACCGGACTCTTTGTTAGAAGAAACGCTCCATGTATCCGCAAATCCCAGGATGCCAATCAGAATACCATGATAAAAATTCTCCTTCATCTGCCTTTTTACAAAGGTGTCACGAATACTGATGGTCTTTCTCAAATATTCTCCCAGCAGACGTTCCACACTCTTTGCGTCCCCGTTTCTCAGGGCCTGGCAAAAATTCCTCAGGGCTTCTCCGTTTTTGGGAACACTTTCTTTGAACAACTCCATGATCTGTGAAGTGAAGATTTTTCTGATCTCAACATTCGGGATCACCAACCGGAAGTTATCTCCGTCTGGCTTTCCCCTCTGGGTAAGATATCCCGTTGTGAACAGGACACTCCACAAATTATCAATGGAATCATACATATCTTTATATGTCAGTTCCTGATGGATTTCCTTCGTGATCGCCTCTCCTGCCACAAGATTTTCGATTTCCCGTCTGGTGGCTGCATGATCTGACTCCCGGATAAATCTTCGAACCGCCTCGTTACTGCTGGTGTTCAGCCAGTAATTCCTCGGCTGTGCATCCGGATCTGCTTTCAGAGTGTCACAGTAATTGATCACATCCCACGGGCAGTACACTCCGACATTTCCAAACTGATAACCATCATACCATTCTTTTACCTCATCATACCTGTCAGAAAAGCCGTAATAATCCAGCATATCCTTTACTTCCTGATCTGTGAAACCAAAGTATTCATCAAACTGTACGTCTGCCACAGACAGAACTTTAATATTGTTCAATCCTGTAAAAATACTTTCTTTTGAAATGCGCATACACCCGGTCAGTACCGCAAATTTCAGACTGTCATTTGTTTTCAGGGCATACTCAAACATATTTCGGATGAATATGACCATCTGATCATAATAGCCTCGCTCAAAAGCTTTTGCCAATGGCACATCGTACTCATCGATCAGCAGAATCACTTTGCATCCATGATGTTTTTCAAGAAGCTCAGACATAATTTTCAGGCTGCTGCATAAAAGATCCTCTCCCATATCTGCCTGCAGCAGAGAAGCAAACACTTTCTTTTCATAAGCGGTCAGACGTTCGCTTTCCAGAAGGTACTGAAAACGCCTCGCTTCACTCTGAATCACCTGCACCGCCATTGCACATGCCTTCTCGTAAGATTCCCCATTTATTCCTTTCAACGAAATTGACACTACCGGAAACTTTCCCATGTACTTCTCACAAATTTCCGTTTCCCCTGAGATTGCAAGTTTTTTAAATATTTCCTTATCTCCACCCGGTTCAAAGAAATATTTCAGCATACTCATATTCAAAGATTTTCCAAATCTGCGCGGGCGCGTAAAAAGATTTACTTTTGACCACTGCATCAGTAAATCCCTGATCAGATTCGTCTTATCCACATAATAAAACTCCTCTTTCTGCAGCTCTTCAAAATTTTCAATTCCTATAGGCAGCTTCTTTTTTTTCATTGTCATATGATCACGCTCCTGTTTGTCCTGTATCTTTCAGGATCACTGCTTTTACGTCCAGTCGCTCTCTGCTTCTGCCAGCTTCTCCTTCAATGTTTTCTCAAGAGCCACAAATGCCGGAATGAAGCTGTCACGGATGAGAAGGATCATCTCATCTACTTCCTGCTCATTATATATATGGACAGATGTGTTACGCTTTTTCAGCATGAGCAGCCACACTGCTGAATCGTTTACGAAGCCCAGCTTATAGCCAAGCTGCAGGATTTCTCTCGGTGAACCGGTGTCTGCTTCTTCTGCCCCGTGGAGCCGCAGGATCTCCTGAAGTGCTTTCCAGGCAAGGAAAAACGTCTGGTCAAACAGTCTCATCACACCCATTCTGTAAATATCATCGTAATCTGTCAGTCTGAAATCTGCATTTTTCAGTATCCTAAGGCGGGCAGAAAAATTATCAAGCTGTTTCATAAATCATCACTCCATATAAGCAAAACGCACCCGGATGCTGCTATAATTCCGGGTGTGCTCATATTTCTCAATATATCTGCTAAACCAAAGAATTATTGGTGGGTGTGCCCTTTCCCACATTTCTTTTGACCGCGAGGGTGTGTAGCAGCACAATCTCTACTTCAATAATTCTTTGGGTAAAGCCTTTATTGTCTATGCTAAGTATAACCTAATTATTCTTTTTTGTAAAGGCAATCTGCATCTGTTATCCTTCCGGAGCATATCAAAAATTATTTAACATCCGTATAAGCTTACATCAGATCCTCGGCTTCACGCCCTTCGTATCTCTCTTGGCCAGCTTCACTTTATTCAGTACATACGGCTTATCATGATACTCAATGGCATATTCCTGGCGGCTTTCCAGGAGATAGGCGTGGTGGATACGGTCTTCGCCGGTAAGCTTCATGCCTCGGACACCCAGGGCGTTTTTCTTGGTGACGGAGATCTCGGTTTTCAGGATACGGAGGAAGTAACCTTTCTCAGACTGGAACACAACCTGATCCATCTCGTCGGCTGCTCCTACGAATACAAGGCGGTCATCCTCCGCAAGCTTGGTGGAAACAATGGTACGCTTGGAAGCACGGAACTCTTCTCCTTTTACCAGCTTGCACATGCCGTTCTCTGTAACAAAGAGTACCGTGGAGGCTACTACCTGACTCAGCGGTGCCACATAGAGGATCTGCTCGGAAGTACTGTCATAATTACCCAGATTATCTGCCGGAACACCTTTATCACGGAAACGCACCAGCGGAATATCCTCTGCCTTCACTGTGTGGAGCTTGCCGGTATCTGTAAAGATACAGATCTTGTCCGTATTCATGCAGGTAAAGACATAACGGCTCTCTGCATGGGCGGCTTCTTTATTACGCTCGTAGGCATTCTTGTCAATGAGACGCATATATCCGAAACGATCCATCAGGAAGCAGACTTCGGTCTCTTCCATCTTCTTCTCCTCATAGACAGCTTCCTCTGCATTTTCAATGGAAGTCTTACGCTTACTGCCGTATTCCTTCTTAATCTGATCCAGTTCACCCATGATCACTGCTGCCATGGAGTCATAATTATTCAGGATATCCTCATAAGCAGCAATGTTCTTCATGGTTTCCTCATGCTCCCTCATCAGAGCATCGATCTCCAGTCCGATCAGCTTGTAAAGACGCATGTCCAGGATAGCTGTGGCCTGTTTCTCTGTGAATTTCAGGGATCTTGCCGCTTTTTCGGATGTCTTGGTCTTGAATTTAATCCCTTCTGTGATACCATCGGTCAGACATTTCTTTACCTGGTCGCGACTCTTGCTGCCACGGAGGATCTCAATGATCAGGTCAATGACATCACAGGCTTTGATAAGGCCTTCCTGAACCTCCCTTTTCTCCTGTTCCTTGGCAAGAAGGGTTGTATATTTTCTGGAATTTACTTCAAATACAAAGTCCACATGGTGAGCAATGATCTGCTTCAGTCCCAGTGTCTCCGGTCTTCCGTCTGCAACTGCCAGCATATTGACACCAAAGGTATCCTCCAGTCGGGTCTTCTTATAGAGCATGTTGGTAAGGTTCTCAACATCTGCGTCGCGCTTCAGTTCCAGAACGATACGGATTCCTTCTTTGGAGGACTGATTGGAAATATCCACGATATCTGTGGTCTTCTTGGTTTCTACCAGAGTTGCGATATCGTTTAAGAATTTTCCGATGTTGGCACCGATCATGGTATATGGGATCTCTGTGATCACCAGCTGCTGACGGCCGCCTTTTAATTTCTCCACTTCCACACGTCCACGGATACGGAGCTTGCCGGTTCCGGACTCGTAGATCTTTACAAGATCGTCCTTGTTTACCACGATGCCGCCGGTAGGAAAATCCGGTCCCTTGAGATAGCGCATCAGTCCTCTGGTGCTGATGTCGTTGTTCTTCATATATGCCTTCACCGCATCTACCACTTCACCCAGGTTGTGCGGCGGGATGCTGGTTGCCATACCAACGGCGATTCCGTCGGCTCCGTTTACAAGAAGGTTGGGAATACGCACCGGAAGTACTACCGGCTCCTTCTCTGTTTCATCAAAGTTCGGCATAAAGTCCACAACGTTCTTATCAAGATCTTCCAGAAAAACCTCCTGGGTCAGTTTCTCCAGGCGGGCCTCTGTGTATCGCATGGCTGCAGCTCCGTCGCCTTCAATAGAACCAAAATTTCCATGTCCGTCCACCAGTGTACGACCCTTTTTAAATTCCTGCGCCATGACTACAAGCGCATCATAAATGGAGCTATCACCGTGGGGATGATATTTACCCATGGTATCTCCTACAATACGGGCACATTTACGGTACGGGCGGTCGTAGCGGATGCCCAGCTCATACATATCGTAAAGGGTACGGCGCTGTACCGGCTTCAGTCCGTCACGTACATCCGGCAGCGCTCTGGAAATGATAACGCTCATGGCGTAATCGATATATGATTTCTGCATGATCTCCGCATAGTCAGTGCGGATGATATTGTCCTGTTTCGTATTCATTGTTCAATTCTCCCAATCTAATTCCGGGTTACAATTCTCGGTTTTTCTGTGACCTTCGCTCACAAAAACCACCTCGCAGAATATTCCCTATGAACAGTAACAAATCCTGCTCATTATCTATCAGATATCCAGTTCCGCATCTGTCGCGTGCTCATAAATGAATGCCTTACGCGGCGGAACATCGCTTCCCATCAGGATCTCTGTCACATCGGAGGCCATGCGGGCATCTTCGATCTCCACACGCTTCATCATTCTTGTCTCAGGGTTCAGGGTAGTCTCCCAGAGCTGCTGGGCGTCCATCTCACCGAGACCTTTGTATCTCTGGAGTGTGAAGCTTCCTGGTTTATGACTCTTACGGTATTTCTCAAGGGCCTTATCATCGTAGAGATATTCCTCCTGTCCCTTCTTCGGCATTACCTTATAAAGAGGTGGCATGGCAATATACACATGTCCCTCATAGATAAGCTCCGGCATAAAACGGTAAAACAAAGTCAGAAGCAGAGTAGAGATATGAGCACCATCCACATCCGCATCGGCCATGATCACGATCTTGTCATAGCGAAGCTTCGTGATATCAAAATCATTTCCGTAGCCCTCGGAAAAACCGCAGCCAAAGGCATTGATCATAGTCTTGATCTCTGCGTTGGCCAGCACCTTGTCGATGGTAGCCTTCTCTACGTTGAGGATCTTACCGCGGATTGGAAGGATTGCCTGATAGTTACGGTCTCTGGCTGTCTTGGCCGAACCGCCGGCGGAATCTCCCTCTACGATAAAGATCTCACACTGTGACGGATCCTTCTTCTCACAGTTGGCCAGCTTGCCGTTGGAATCAAAAGAATATTTCTGTTTGGTAAGAAGGTTTGTTTTGGCACGCTCCTCGGTCTTACGGATCTTGGCCGCTTTTTCCGCACAGGAAAGGACGGTCTTCAGTATTTCCAGATTTCGGTCAAAAAACAGTACCAGCTGTTCTCCTGCCACCTTGCCGGTGGCTCTGGATGCGTCCTGGTTGTCCAGCTTGGTCTTGGTCTGTCCCTCAAATCGGGGTGCCGGATGCTTGATGGAGACTACAGCAGTCATTCCGTTTCGGATATCTGCACCTGTAAAATTGGGGTCTTTATCCTTCAGTACACCGATTTCACGTGCGTAGGTGTTCATTACCGTTGTAAAGGTAGTCTTAAATCCGGTCAGATGAGTTCCTCCCTCTGCATTGTAGATATTATTGCAGAATCCCAGAACATTCTCACGGAACTCATTGGTAAACTGAAAAGCAACTTCCACCTGGATCCCGTCTGCCTCTCCTTTAAAATAAACCGGATCATGGAGAGGCTGTGCATTCTTGTTAAGGTCACGGATAAAGCCTACGATTCCCTCCGGTTCATGATACTCGATATCCTCAGGAGTATCCCCTCTTCGATCCTCAAAATGGATGGTAAGCTCCGGATTCAGATAGGCAGTCTCATGGAGACGGCTCTTTACATCCGCTGCTCCGAATCTTGTTTTCTCAAAAATCTCCGGATCCGGAAGGAAATTCACACAAGTTCCAGTACCTCTGGTCTTCCCTAATTTGGGGAGAAGTCCTGCTTCCAGTTCAATGGTAGGGATTCCTCTCTCATAGTGGTCATGATGTATATAACCATCACGGCTGATCTTAATATCCAGATACGTAGATAATGCGTTCACTACGGAAGAACCTACACCATGAAGTCCGCCGCTTGTCTTATATGCGGAATTGTCAAACTTACCGCCTGCATGAAGAGTTGTAAAAACAAGACGCTCCGCAGATATTCCCTTGGCATGCATATCCACCGGGATCCCTCGTCCATTATCTTCTACTGTACAGGAACCGTCCTTCTCAAGAACTACATGGATACGGCTGCAGTACCCTGCAAGGTGCTCATCCACCGCATTGTCTACGATCTCATATATCAGATGGTTCAGTCCCTTTCTGGATACGCTTCCGATATACATACCGGGGCGCTTTCGCACGGCCTCGAGGCCCTCCAGGACAGAGATACTGCCCGCATCATAAGTGTCTTTTTTTGCCATTCCACTGATTCCTTTCTTTTTATATTCGAACGTTTGTTTGTATTATACTCAAAATATATGTACTTGTAAAGTCCACATGATCATCTTTTCTCTGCAATTTTTCCAAAAGATACTCGTGGCAGTTCAAGGAACCGGTCTTCCGAAAAATCGCTTTCTTCAGCCGCCACAGCCTATCTATTCTATCAAAAGTATCTGTAAACTTCAAGCAATTTGTGTCTGTCAGAATACAACAGGCGGAAAACCCTGCTTTTTATGGAAGCATGTTTTCCGCCTGTTTCTGATCATTTCAGGAAATTTTTTCCAGAAGCTTCTCCTCGCACAGGGGCCTGGAAAAATAATATCCCTGTATCATATCCACGCCCCATTTTTCCAGAAGTTTTACCTCCTTTTCGGTCTCAGCACCTTCTGCGATCACCTTATATCCCATATGCTGCAGGATCATGACAATGCTGCGATAAAAAGTAGCCGTCTGAGGATCGCTGCTGATCCCGGACAGAAGAGAACGGTCCATTTTTACCGCTGAAAACGGAATGCGAAGAACTGCGTTCAGATTTGCATAACCGGAACCGAAATCATCCAGGCACATGTGGATCCCCACTTCTGCAAAATCATCAATGGCTGTGCAGAAGCTTTCGCTGTATTCGGTTGCCACGTTTTCCGTGATCTCAAACTGAAAATATCCCGGATCTAATCCATACTCCTGTATGATCCCGATAAGCACGTGGCTGTATCCGGGTTTCATCAGTTCGGAAGGAGAAAGATTGAATTTCACATTCCGGATCTTCTTCATGATATATTCATGTTCTTTTATAAAACGGCAGACCTTGTGAAGCTGAAGACATCCCACTGCAGAGATCATTCCCTGTTTTTCCGCGATCCCGATAAACACATCCGGCGGAATCATTCCCAGAACAGGATGTTTCAGCCGGCTCAGTGCCTCCAGAGTAATAAAATCCTTGTTTTTTATGGAATATACCGGCTGATAATATACCTCGAACAGATCCTCTTTCACCGCTTTCTGAAGAAAATGCTCCACTTCCTGCTCATAGCGGAAGCCCTCCAGGATCTTGCTGTCCGACTGGATCAGGACCGTATCCTGCCGGTTCTGTATCAGAGATATCATATATTCGATATAAGAAAGAATACTATCCTCTTTTTCCAGTTTTTCCGCATTCATGATCCCGCAGATCGCGGCATGGAACGACACCTTTTCGTTTTCGATAAAAAACGGCTTTTTCAGAAATTCTTCTATTCCGTCTCTGGCTTTTTCATAATCTGTCAGCGAGTCCAGCACTGCCAGAAAGCAATTGCCTGTGATACGAAAGATCTGCACCGAATCCGTGATCTCCCGGAACCCCTTCGCCGCCCGGATCAGCAGCTGATCTCCCACTCTGGTCCCGTAGATCCTGTTGATCTGCTTCATATTGCAGGCATCCACAGCAAGCAGATGAAAGCTTTCTTTTCGATAGAGCTTTTCTCCGATCCATTTGTCAAAATACTGTTTGTCAAATAAACCTGTCATACTGTCCGTATATTCACCCGGATTGTTCATGGTAAGATAGATCAGCCAAAGTCCTACAGAAAGCCCGAAACCGGTAAGCAGTATTCTTTCCGTGGCAATCTGGAGAAACAGGCAGGCTGCTTCGATAAACCAAAATCTCCATATGGTGCGCCGTGTTTCTTTTTTTGCTGTTTTTCCATAACGGAACATAAATGCAACGATCACCAGCATAAAAAAGAATACATATCCATAGATCAGAAAATGAAAACTTCCCCGGATAAATCTACCTTCCTGGTTAAAATAAAAAAGCCATCCCGTCCGTAAGTTTGCTGTAACTGCCAGCAGCATTGCAGCCGGCAGGACCACCCAGCAGGTTTTCAGCCATTTATATTTCTCCTTTTGTCTTCCGGTGACGATCCGAATGTAGCAGAAAAGCCCGTAAGTAAGTATGACATCACAGAAATAATAGAGAGTCAGGACCAGCGCTGAACCTCTGCAGCCTTCACTGCTGCCGCCTCCTGCGATTACCGCACTCAGCATATCCAACACCACGTAAACGCCGCTGAAAACCAGAAAACATACAAAATTCCTGTTTTCCGCATTGTTCAGTCTTTTATGAGAAAAATAATGTATTGCGATCATCGTCACCAGAACAAGGGATGTAATCTGAAAACAGTTAATATACTCCATTTTTCAAATCCCCCTTCTTTTTGTTCTCATAAAGCTTCCTGTCTGCCTCATATTTCCATTCTCCCATGGATTTCAGAGAGCCATCCTTATTTCGCAGATGGCTGCCTCCCAGGGACAACGAAAAACGATGCCTGCATCCTCTCCCGATATTCCGGAGCTCTTCTCTCAGGCGTTCCGGCCAGAATTCGTCCGGTACTTCCGGATCATAGACCAGAACCGCAAATTCATCCCCGCCGATGCGGTAGCAGGTTCCTTTTTCCCGGAAAACGTTCTCCACACATCTGGCAGAGCTCACCACCATCTCGTCTCCTGCAGCCCGTCCGTACTCTTCGTTGATCACGCGAAGCTGATCGATATCGATATACATAAGAAGGATATCCCGGTATCTGCCCATATCTGCGGAAATACTTTCCAATTTTTTCTCAAAATTAACTCTCGTCTCAAGTCCTGTCAGCCCATCCTCTCTGGACAGTCGTTCGTAAGCCTGGGATTCCAGACGGTAACGAACGTTATCTGTCATCAGCATGACTGCGTCTGCAATGACAAGCACAAGAAACACAAGATTTCCCAGTTCAAAAATAGATCCATAGTAGGAAATCTCGAACAGCCAGTACAGGATCAGTGCTATGATACCGCTTGCTCCCACGACGATATATGCAATGAGAAGCAGACGTATCTCACGCTGTTTATGCTTCCGGTACTCCCGGATCAGAAGTACCGCTGATATCAGGACCCACACAACCAGCAGAATATGCGTCACAAACAGCATATCCTTAAATTCAAAGGCTCCCAGGATCACCAGGACTCCCTGTAAAGCAGCATTCAGATAAAATGTAAAGATTCCAAGATCCAGGATCCTGTATTTTTTCATGTTTCCGATGTTCTGCAAAAAACGCAGCATCGGAATTGCCAGCAGCATGAACATATAAAAAGAAATGAGACATAATGCTTCGGGGCATCTGCTGTAGCTCTGTGCCAGTGATGAGTCCGTCACCAGCCAGATACTGCACATCATAAGGAACAGTGCCACATCTCGGAACCGACTGTCCGGCATCTGCCTTATTCTCATATAGATGCAGATACACAGAGCGATCATACTTAATACGATCATGATCGTTGCCGCCCCTAAAGGAATGGCTGCTTTTCTGATCTGATACCAGGCTATTGCACTTCCGGTTCCTATGCATACCGGTTCTATAACATATTTTCCTCTCTGAGGCGCAGAATAGCTAAACGTCAGGACTTTTCCCTCTGTGTCATTACCCAAAGCGGCGATGCACTGCACCTTGGAACGCATCTGCACATTTTTGGAAAACATGGCCTCCTTATATTCATACAGGATCTTTCCATTCAGGCGTATCACCAGATCGTACTGGGCTCCTGTAGAAACCACGGTCATTCCTCTGCTTTCCGCTCCCAGACTTTCATTGTACAGGATCAGCTTTTCGCCTGTTTTTGCCGGAATTTCCGCAGGCAGGGTGATCTCCTGTTTTTTTCCGTCTTTTATGTAGTACCAACCTTTGTTAAGAAACTGTACACTGTCCTGATGCTGGATCAGCCCCCCTGTGTGGGTCGCTGCAAAGATCGCGCCAAAAACCAGCAGCACCACACCAAAAAGAACGGCTTCTACCTTCCATATCAAATTTTTCTTTTTTCTGTCATCCATACTCTTCCTCTTTATATTTTTTATTCCATTCCGTTTTGTACCTATCATATCATCAATAGATTTTTCCGTCAAAAAAAATGTCAAAAACAGAATGAAATTTTTTTTCAAAAAAGTGAAAAAAGTGCTTGCATTTTGCAAGAAAGTATTATATACTAACGAAGTCGGTTGCGGAAAACAACAGAAAGCTAACGCAAACGACACAAATGAATATGGCCAGTTGGTCAAGGGGTTAAGACGCCGCCCTCTCACGGCGGAAACACGGGTTCGATTCCCGTACTGGCTATTAGTTGAAAGCAGTTAGGATTTTTATTCTGGCTGCTTTTTTTGTGATTGTTATACTTCATTTTTTCCTGTTATCGCGTTCAAACTTTATTCCGAACGTTGCATATAAAAATCTCGTTCTTCCTGTTTATCTGTTTTCTGTATTTTCACATATATTATTTTTGCATTTCTTTCTCTTCTGTTTTATAATTTCCCCTGAAAATACTTAAGATAAGGGGTGACTTCTCATGCATCACAAACGTTCTTTTCGCAGAAAGCTGCAGACGTTTTTTCTTTCTCTGCTGCTTGTTCTGCTGACAGTCGCAGGAGTTCCCTCTGCTGCTTATACAGCTGAGGCTGCTTCTGCTGACACAACAATGGCTGTACACTTTCTGGATGTGGGGCAGGGGCTTTCGATCCTGGTCCAGTCACAGGGGCAGAATCTCCTGTATGACGGCGGTGACCGGGAACATTCCAGTTTCGTGGTTTCCTATCTGCAGAAGCAGAATATTTCCATCATCGACTATATGATCTCCTCCCATTATGACGAGGACCATGTGGCTGGTCTTGTAGGATGCCTGGACAGCTTTTCCGTAAAAAATGTGATCGGTGCAGATTATGTACAGGATACAAAAATCTATCAGTCTTTTGAAAACAGTGTTGCCGCTCAGGGATTAACTGTGCAGCATCCGGAGCCCGGAACGGATTTTGCTTTCGGAGGCGGGAAATTTACAGTTCTTTCTCCTCAATCGATCAGCAGCAACGATAACAACAATTCTGTTGCGATCCGGCTGGAAAACGGAAACAACCATTTTCTTTTTACCGGGGATGCAGAATCTGCCGGGGAGGAAGCGATCTGCAATCTGGGACTTGATCTTTCCTGCGATGTGATCGTTCCGGGACATCACGGTTCTGCCACTGCCACCACCTGGGATCTGCTCCAGCAGACTGTTCCGGAATATGCCGTGATCAGCTGCGGCGCCGGTAATTCCTACGGACATCCTCATAAGGATACCATGGATAAACTTGCTGATATGGGAATACAGGTATTTCGTACTGATAAGCAGGGCACGGTGATCGCAGTCAGCGACGGAAGCAATATCCAGTGGAACCAGAGTCCCTGTAATGATTATTCTGCCGGAGATGAATCGGATACCGGCACACAGCCTTCCTCCGCTTATAAGGATTCCGGTGCGTCCGGCTATGGATCTTCTGCTTCGGCTGCTGCAGATCCTCAGACCGGAGTGCAGGCTGATCCGGAGTCAGTGGGTGATATGGTCTGGATCTCCGCTACCGGGAGCAAGTACCACCGGATCCCTAACTGTGGAAATATGAATCCGGATAATGCCACAGAGATGACACGCTCCCAGGCTGAAGCTGCAGGGTATGAAGCCTGCAAGAAGTGTTATTAGAAACGTCCGCAGGCGCGCTGACGCAGGACAGCCTATCATAAATCGATATGACAGGCTGTCCTTTTCTTTTACTATTTTATAATATCCTCCGCCGGTTCAGCCGGTACGAAAACTCTCTTCTTTTCTTTTTTCTCCTTTTTTGCTGCCCTGGCACGCTCGGTAGCCTCCCTGCAGAATTCCATCTGGGAATTTATCAGCGTTTTGCCACGTTTGTCCTGCTTCTCATACAAACCGGAGGGCTGCAGGATATGTGCTTTTACATTGTCACGGAATTCCAGATCCAGCACATGCATGATCTCTTCCTTGATCCGCTCATCTTCCACAGGGAAAACAATCTCCACACGACGATCAAGGTTACGCGGCATCCAGTCCGCACTTCCCATATAGATTTC
Organism: Blautia sp. SC05B48; assembly: GCF_005848555.1. Taxonomy (NCBI): domain Bacteria; kingdom Bacillati; phylum Bacillota; class Clostridia; order Lachnospirales; family Lachnospiraceae; genus Blautia; species Blautia sp. SC05B48. The sequence continues at coordinate 135,712 of NZ_CP040518.1, forward strand.
ATCGGAACCGCCATTGCGGAAATAGAAAATACGGCTGTGCTCCAGGAAATTGCCGACGATCGAACGCACGTGGATATTTTCGCTGATACCCGGAATGCCCACCTTCAGGCAGCAGATGCCGCGGATCAGAAGATCGATCCTTACGCCACAGGAAGAAGCATAATACAGCGCTGCTATGATCTCAGGGTCACACAGAGAATTCATCTTTGCCGCAATGTGAGCCTCTTCTCCCTTTTTCGCATGCTCCGCTTCTCTTTCGATCATTTTTACAAAACGGTCCTTCATCCAGATCGGCGCAACGATCAGGCGATTCCAGCGCTTCGGCTCGGAATATCCGGAAAGCATGTTGAACACAGCAGTTGCATCCTCTCCAAACCGTTCGTCACAGGTAAATATACCGCAGTCTGTATAAAGCTTGGCTGTGGAATCGTTATAGTTTCCGGTTGCCAGATGCACATATCTGCGGATCCCGTTTTCTTCTCTTCTCACAACAAGAGTGATCTTACTGTGTGTCTTCAGCCCCACCAGACCATAGATCACATGACAGCCTGCCTTTTCCAGCATTTTTGCCCAGACGATATTGTTTTCCTCATCAAAACGCGCCTTCAGTTCTACAAGAACGGAAACCTGCTTGCCGTTTTCTGCGGCTTGAGCAAGTGCCGCAATGATGGGTGAATTGCCGCTGACGCGATACAGAGTCTGCTTGATCGCCAGTACATCCGGGTCCTTTGCCGCCTGACGCACAAAATTCACCACCGGATCAAAACTCATATACGGATGATGCAGGAACACATCACCCTCCCTGATCACCTGGAAAATATCTTTGTCATTCTGAAATGCCGGCACTGCTGCCGGTTTGTATTTCGGTTCCTTGAACTGATCGTATCCGTCAATACCATAAACCTTCATCAGCATGGTCAGATCTAGCGGTCCGTTGATAAAAAAGATATCATCTCCATGAACCTGAAACTCCATTTTCAGAATATCCAGAAGCCGCGGATCCATCTTATCTTCCACTTCCAGGCGGATCACCTCTCCCCACTGGCGCTTTTTCAGCTGTTTCTGGATCTCAACCAGAAGATCCTCTGCTTCATCCTCGTCAATAGGAAGATCCGCATTACGCATGATCCTGTACGGATGGGCACAGATCACATCATAGCTTAAGAACAGCTTGTCGATGTTGCGCTCAATGATCTGTTCCAGAAGTGTTACGGTTGTATGGCCTTTTTTTTCAGATGGAATGATCACTACTCTTGGAAGTACAGAAGGCACCTGTACAGTGGCAAAATCAATCTCTTCTTTTCCTTTTTTGGTATCTTTTTTGGAAAGAAGTGCTCCGATATTCAACGTTTTATTACGGATCAAAGGAAACGGTCTGGAAGAATCCATTGCCATTGGTGTCAGGACCGGATATACATTGTCCTCAAAATACTGATCCACAAACTCTTTCTGCTTCTCGGAAAATGCCTCGTGCTCAAAGATCACATGAAGTCCTGCTTTTTCAAGTGCAGGAATCAGAGACCGGTTTAATGTACTGTACTGTACGTGAACAAGCTCATGTGTCTGCCGGCTGATGGCTTTCAGCTGTTCCTTGGCTGTCATTCCTGCAATATCTGTTTTTTTGTACCCTGCATGAACCTGATCCTTCAGGGATGCAACACGGACCATATAAAATTCATCCAGATTGGATGAGGTGATACTCAAAAATTTCAGTCTCTCAAACAGAGGCAGATTTTTGTCTCTGGCTTCACTGAGCACACGATCATCAAATTTGATCCAGCTCAGTTCTCTGTTTACAAAATACTCCGGTTTATCAAATTCCTTAAATTTCATACAAAAGCCTCCTCCGTTATCTTTTTCCCTTCCGTCTCATTACAAGCCGGATGCCAAACACCTCTTCAAAAAATTCCTTTTTATCTTTCAGAAGCCCCAGCTCCAGCGAAACATCCCTTGCGGAATCCACCACCAGGTAAAGAATCCTGTCTTTTAAGGTTACATTAAGCGCTTTTACCTTCTGGTAATGGCTTCTGTCCATAGCATTGGCCAGACGGAGAATTGCGGTCAGCTTCGCAGTCAGGAGATAATTTTCCCTGCTCATGGATGTTTCACGGTTGATCTCTTCGTAGCAGCCGAATTCTCTGGTATTGTACCTTACCGCACTGGCGATCACCTGCCGCTCCTCTGTGGAAAGACCTATGATCTCCGTAGCCATGATGATCCGGTAAGAGCATTCTGCCACCTCACTCATACTGATATATTTTCCGCAGTCATGAAGAAGAACTGCGATCTGCAGAAGAAGCCGTTCACGTTTTCCCATGCCGTGGATCTTCCTTGTGCTGTCAAAAATATCCAGTGCCACATCGGTAGTTCCTGCAATGTGATTCTTTCCGCTGGAATACCTTTTGGCAATGTTCCTGGATGCCACCAGGATATCATTTTCAAAATTATGTACACTTTTCAGATATTTATTTTTTTCCGCATGGTCATAGGCGATCCCGTCCAGAAGAGAAACACCCGGGATCCAGAGTGCTTCTGCCTGAAAGATTTCTATAAAGTTTCGAATGATAACCATGTTCGGCACGATCAGAGACGCATATTCCGGTTCCAGCTCCATGGATTCGGCAAGGTCATGATCGGACATGTTTACAATGGTCTCGTATTTCTTCAGGAATTCCTCCTTTGTAATGATATTCTCTCCGGATCTGTCCTGAAAGATCGTATCTGTGAGAAAATCTCCCATCAGGATCAGATTGGAGATTTCCTTGTCTTTAAGATAAAGGCGTTGAAAGCTTATCAGATCATTTCGGATAAATTCCTCTATCAGCCGGTCATAATGTGGAGTTGTTTTCTCCAGTTCTTTCAGACGTTCGCGGATACGAAGACTTCCCATACGGATACTCTGGGTCAGCACCAGAGCATCTTTGTCAAAGAGAGAAATCTGCAGATTTCCTCCTCCGATATCCAGGATCGCCGTACCCTTCTGAATAGCCTTTTTGAAGCCGGATTCAATGGCAGCAATGGATTTATATCCCAGGAAATGCTGTTCCGCATTACTCAGGATCTCTACCCGGATACCAGTTCTCTGATAGATCTGCTCCAGGATGATCACCGGATTTTCCAGCTCACGGAGAGAGCTTGTTGCACACGCACGCCAGCTTTCCACCCCAAATTCAGCCATCATGCGTTTAAAATCATTAAGGATCCCGCAGAGCTCATCCACAGTCTCCATCTCCAGCCGTCCTGCAGCATAAGTTCCACGGCCCAGCTCCAGCTGGTAACGGACATCATTGATCTCCCGGAAGCCGATCCGCTTTGACATTTCAAAAATCTTCATACTGACTTCATAGGAGCCTATATCAATTGCTGCAAAGGTTGTCACCGCCATAGTTTTTCATCCTTTCCCCCAATACACAGGTAAACTATTTCTTTTTTTCTTCCTCTGTTCCCACAATGTAATCAATAAACTGCTGCGCTGCACGTCCGGTCAGTCCCCCGTGAGAAATCTCCCACTGGTTGGCTTTCAGAAGCAGTTCCTCCTCCGGCATGGTAACTCCATAACGGGCTGCCAGTGTACGGACGATCTCCTGGAACTGTTTTTTGTCCGGTTTGCCAAAGTAGATACGAACCCCAAAACGATATACCAGAGAAAGCTTCTCCTGTACGGTATCGGAGGAATGCAGATCATTGTCATCTGCGATCTCCAGCTTGTCTGTGGCACGCTCACGGACAAGATTACGCCGGTTACTTGTGGCATAGATCAGGACATTGTCCGGTTTTTTCTCAAGCCCGCCCTCGATCACTGCTTTCAGGTATTTATATTCAATTTCAAATTCCTCAAAGGAAAGATCATCCATATAAATGATAAAACGATAGTTACGGTTTTTGATCTGGGCGATGACTTCATTAAGATCCTGGAACTGATGCTTATAGGCCTCAATGATACGAAGTCCCTGATCATAATACTGGTTCAGGATTCCCTTGATACTGGAAGATTTGCCGGTTCCCGCATCGCCAAAGAGCAGACAGTTGTTCGCCTTTCTCCCCTGTACAAATGCCTCTGTATTATCAATGAGCTTTTTCTTGGCGATCTCATATCCTACCAGGTCATCGATCTTCACATGTGCGATTCTTGTGATAGGCTGGATCTCCACCTTTCCCTCTTCATCGTGGCCGATACGGAATGCCTTATGAAGGCCAAGCTTGCCAACACCGAAATCTTTATAGAAGGATACCATGTCATCCATAAATTCTTCGGTTGTGGTGGCTGCTGCCAGGGTTTTGCTCATCTGGCAGATCCGGTCACGGATCCTGGTGTTAAAGAGCTTGCTGTTCTCATCCGGTGTCTGGTAATCACAGATCACCCTGCAGCATACAGTTCCGAACACTTTGTCAAAGACCGTGATGTCAAAATCATACAGTTCCTTGAAAATCTGGAAATCATTTTTTGCCAGGTCATTAATGCTGCCCTTGATCGCTCCCCGGATCTCGCTTGCCATACTGAAAGCGTTCTCATGATTTACCAGAAGGAATGTAAGATATGTATGCCAGATATTTCCGGAAAAGCCGTACATTCCTGCCAGCTCCACCAGCCCGTTGACACTTTTGAAAAACTGGTCTTCTCTTGCCTTGAGTGCTTCTTCATCAGATTCATAAAGATTGATAAGCTCTGCCATATCGTTCAGTATCTCGCCGTTTGAAAATTCACGGTAAAGGATACATTCCTGAATTCTTGCCAACATAATAATTAACTCCTCTGTATCTTAATAATTTCCAAGAACACGGAGAACATTCGCCTCCGCCTCGATTCCTCTTAACGCATTTTCCACAGCGCTTTCGCCAAGCTTCCCTGTGAAATCCACGAAGAAACGGTATTCCCAGGATTTTCCCGGAATCGGACGGGATTCGATCTTGGTCATATTCAGACCGTTGTAAATGATATGGGAAAGCATGTTGTAAAGAGTTCCGCTTTCATGAGGCAGTTCAAAACAGATGCTGATCTTCCCGGCCTTTTCCTCATATTCCGGTTTCCTGCTTACAATAATAAAACGTGTGGAGTTTGCTTTTTCTCTGCAGATATTTTCTGCAAGGACCTTCAGACCGAATACCTCACCAGCCTCACGGCTTGCGATAGCTGCCACACCTTTGTCTCCCACTTCACTGACCTTTTTTGCCGCTCCTGCGGTGTTTTCCACTTCTTTCTTTTTCCAAGAAGGGTTTTCCTCCAGAAACGCTTTGCACTGGGCAAGTCCCTGGGGATGAGAGCATACTTCCCTGATATCCTTGATCTGTGCATCCGGCATTCCCAGAAGCACATGATCCACACGGATGATCTGCTCGCCCACGATATACAGCTTGTATTCCATAAGAAGGTCATAGATATCAGCCACGATACCTGCAGTAGAATTCTCAATAGGAAGTACCGCATAATCGGCCTTGCCATGGGTTACATCCTCCATAGCTGTCCTCCATGTTTTTACATGGTAGCTTTCAATATTTTTTCCAAAGTACTGCCGCATAGCCGCATAGCTGTAAGCTCCCTCTACCCCCTGAAACACAACCGTTGCGTTTTCAAGGGGAACATGCTTCACAGTTGTGAAATTGCGCTCTCCGTAAATCCCATGCTCTGTCAGCAGCTGGTACTGTCTCTTACGGCTGATGGCCATGATCTGACGGAAAAGCTCCTGCACGCCGAGGCTGTTAAAGTCTCCGTGAGCCTTGTTTTTCAGCGTATGGATCTTCTGGCTCTCACGTGCCGGATCCAGTACCTGCTTACCGGTTTTTATTTTATATTCAGCGACTTCCTCACTCACCTTCATTCGTTTTTCAAAGAGACGTACGATCTCACTGTCGATCTCATCGATCTCGTCTCTGTATCTTTCCAAATCCGTCATTGGTTTCCTCCGTTATGGTTCCTGATAATTTCTGTAAGGTTCCCCAGGAACGCCAGGGAACCAAAAGCAATGATCACATCCTCTTTTCCTGCCAGATGATAGGCCTCTGCCACTGCAGCTTCGATGTTGTCAAAGGGTCTTACATCAGAATGAAATTCCCGCACCGCATCTGCCAGTTCCTGCGGGGTCAGAGCCCTGGGGTTATCCGGTGCCGCAATCGTCAGGATGGTATCTGCATATTTTTCTGTTTTCCGGATGACCTTTCGGTAATCCTTGTCACGGAACATTCCCATGATGTAGATGATCCTTTTCCCCTTAAAATACCGCTCAATGGACGCAGCCAGCATGTCTGCTGCTGCAGGGTTATGAGCTCCGTCAACCACAAAATCCGGTTCTGTCCCGAGAAGTGCAAATCTTCCTGGCCAGGTGGTACGCTTCAGTCCATCCTGTCTCTGGACCAGTGTTGTGGGATATCCCTGTTCATTCAGGATTTCCAGTGCCCGGAGCGCTGCCACCGCATTCTCTTTCTGATAGGCACCTGCCAGGGATATTGTATATTTTTCTCCTTTATAAAGAAAGGTCTGACCGGTTATGGATGCTTCCAGTACCTCTGCGCTGTCCCGGTCTGCTGCCTCGTACGGCACATTCTGTTCTTCACATATTCTCCGTATGACCGCCTCTGCCTCCGGCTGCTGCTTTACAGTTACCATATGACTGTCCGGTTTAATGATGCCGGCCTTTTTTTCTGCTATCTCGCCCAGGGTATTTCCAAGAAATGCCGTATGATCCATACTGATGGATACCAGAATGGAAAGAACTGTAGTACGTATAATGTTGGTGGCATCCAGATCGCCGCCCATACCAACTTCCATTAATACCAGATCGCATTTCTCATCCTGAAAATAAAGAAATGCGGCTGCAGTTTCAATTTCAAATACTGACGGATGCGGTTTTCCCTCTTTTACGATCTCATCGATCACCTCCGCGATCCTTGTCACATATGCTGCAAATTTCTCTCTGCTGACAGGTTCTCCGTTAACCTCCATCCTCTCTCTGTAGGAATAGACCGCCGGGGAAATATATCTTCCGACCCGGTAACCTGCACCTGATAAAGCGGAATACAGATATGCGATCACCGAACCCTTTCCGTTAGTTCCCGCTACATGAACATACTTCAGTTCATCCTGGGGATTTCCAAGCCGCCTCATCATCTCTCTCATATTTTCCAGGCCCAGAACAATTCCCTTTTTCAGTTCCGCGGCTCTGATGTAGGCACGACTTTCTTCATAATTCATCGTCTGTTTTCTCCTTCCGCATGTGTTGATAATCCATTACTGCTTTTTCACTTTGCAGTAATAATTTTGTTCATTATAACCCACGTGTATATTTTTTTCAAGGCAGGGAAGGCTATTAAAGACGCTTTTCCACGTTAAATATATGTAAAGTCCAGGCGGATATTCACAACCCCGCAGGGAACTTTCTTAATCCAGTTAAACTAACATTTTCCGGAAAGCGCAGGATTTCTGCTGATGAGAAGGAGCTTTAAAATGCAAAAGAAGGATTTTTTTCTGTGCGGTTTTACAGGCTGGTGTCTGGAGATCTTATGGACAGGACTGCACTCTCTTGTCACCGGACATTTTACTATGATGGGCAAAACCTCTCTTCTGATGTTCCCTGTTTACGGACTTGCAGCACTGATCCGTCCGGCTTACTACAAGCTTGCCCGCTTTCCGGTTATGGTACGGGGGATCATTTACAGCTGCGGGATTTTTTTCGTGGAATTTTTAAGCGGATCTTTTTTTCAGAAGCTTCACATCTGTCCCTGGGATTATTCTCATGTTCCGCTTCAGTATAAAGGAGTGATCCGACTGGACTATGCTCCTCTGTGGTTTTTTACCGGTCTCTTTTTTGAATGGCTTCTTCGACAAAATCCTCGGAAAGTCTCTTGAAAATCTCACAGTTATATTATATGATAATTGGAAGGAATCTTATTTCCAGTAAATAATTGGAGGTACAACATGAGACATTTAATGAGTCCTTTGGATCTCTCGGTCGAAGAGCTTGATAAGCTTCTGAATCTTGCCGACGACATCGGGAAAAATCCAAAAAAGTATGCGCATACCTGTGATGATAAAAGGCTTGCGACATTGTTTTACGAACCAAGTACACGTACACGTTTAAGCTTCGAAGCAGCCATGATGAATCTTGGAGGAAAGGTTCTCGGTTTTTCTTCTGCTGATTCCAGCTCTGCATCCAAAGGCGAGAGCGTTGCCGATACGATTCGCGTTGTTTCCTGTTATGCAGATATCTGTGCTATGCGCCATCCGAAAGAGGGTGCTCCGCTTGTAGCTTCTATGTCATCCAATATTCCGGTGATCAATGCCGGTGATGGCGGCCACCAGCATCCTACCCAAACATTAACCGATCTTTTAACTATCCGTTCCCTGAAGGGCAGACTTGACAATATTACCATCGGCCTCTGCGGTGACCTGAAATTTGGTCGTACCGTTCACTCTCTGATCGAGGCTCTGGTCCGTTATGAAAATGTGAAATTTGTTCTGATCTCTCCGGAGGAGCTTCGTATTCCAAGCTATATCCGTGAGGATGTTCTGAAACGCAACAATGTCGAGTTTGTCGAAGAGGAACGTCTGGAGGATGCACTTCCGGATCTGGATATCCTGTACATGACTCGTGTTCAGAAGGAACGTTTCTTCAACGAAGAGGATTATGTCCGCATGAAGGATTTCTATGTTCTGGACAAACAGAAAATGGAGCTTGCACCGAAGGATATGTATATCCTTCACCCACTCCCACGTGTTAACGAGATTTCTGTTGAAGTGGACTCTGATCCGCGTGCCGCTTATTTCAAACAGGCCCAGTATGGTGTGTATGTCCGTATGGCCCTGATTCTTACATTACTGGAGGTGGAACTGCCATGTTAAACGTAGGTGCTCTTCGTGAGGGTTATGTTCTGGATCATATCAAAGCCGGCAAAGCAATGACGATCTATCACGACCTGAAGCTGGATAAGCTGGATTGTACGGTTGCTATTATCAAAAATGCCCGCAGCAAGAAAATGGGAAAAAAGGATATCATCAAGGTTGAATGCCCCATCGAGGACCTGGATCTGGATATCCTTGGTTTTATCGATCATAATATTACCGTAAATATCATCAAGGACGAAAAGATCGTTGCAAAGAAAGAGCTGAAGCTGCCGAAGCAGGTTGTGAACGTGATCAAATGCAAGAATCCTCGCTGCATTACTTCCATCGAGCAGGGACTGGATCAGATTTTTGTTCTTGCAGATGAAGAGAATGAGGTTTACCGGTGTAAGTATTGTGAGGAGAAATATCGAGGTAAACGGAATAAATAGGGATTCAGGGATTCCTGCGGGAATTATTGACAAACGGACGCGTACGGCTCCTGCGAAGGCCTGAATATCGAAGCGGGGACCGGGCGCTGTGTTTTCATAGAAAAGTTTTTTACAAAAAAGCAACTGACATTTTACAGAACATATCTGCAAAACACAGTTGCTTTTATTATGTGCTTATTATCATACACAGTCAGACCGATAAGCCGGGTTATGTCGTTGGGTGATCATCTATCTAGGCCTTCCGTTGCCAGAAGGCTCCAGCGACCTACCTGAAAGCACGACGGGCCGCCGTATGGCTTTCTTCTCGGTCTTGCTTCGAATGGAGTTTACATGTGCCCGCTCTGTTACCACAGCGGCGGTAGTCTCTTACACTGCCTTTCCACCCTTACCCCGCAAAACGGGGCGGTTTATTTCTGTTGCACTGGTCTGGGAGTTACCTCCACCGGACGTTATCCGGCATCCTGCCCTGTGAAGCCCGGACTTTCCTCGTCTGGACCCTTTCGTCTGTCCAGCCGCGATCACCTGGCCTGGCTGCGCACCTGCTATTTTAACACAGGTGTATAGACTTGTAAAGTTGGAATTTGTTTCTGCTACATGGAAATCCATCCAAATGCATTTGCCACAGAGCTGAAAAGAATAATTGCCGCAAAGATTGGGCAAAGATACCGGATCATAAAATTAAAGATTCGTTTTCTGCGGAAAGTGCCACCTTCCTGCAGTACTTCATCTTCAATCTTCTTTATACCGACTACTCTGGATATCAGAATACAGGTAGCAATCGCTGCAATCGGCATCATGACAGAGTTCGTCAGGAAATCAAAGAAATCAAGGAACTGCATTCCAATGATCTTAACACACGCCAGAGGACCATAGCCAAGAGAAGAAAGACTTCCGAGAACAACCATGATAACTCCGATAAATACTGTTGCCTTCTTGCGTCCCCATTTCAGTTCATCCTGAAAAGTAGATACTGCACTCTCAGTCAGTGCAATAGAACTGGTCAAGGCTGCACAGAGAACCAGTACAAAAAACAGGATTCCAACCAGAGTTCCAAATCCCATGCTTGCGAATACCTTCGGAATCGTAATAAACATCAGTGCCGGTCCTGCCTGTAACGTATCCGGTTCTCCACCGGAGAATGCAAACACTGCCGGAATGATCATCAGACCTGCCATCATTGCGATCGCTGTGTCAAAAATTTCTACATTTTGTGTAGAACCTTCAATAGACACATCCTTTTTCATATAAGAACCAAAAGTTACCAGAATACCCATTGCGATCGACAGGGAATAAAACATCTGTCCCATTGCCGCAACCACTGTCATCCAAGAGAAGTTTTTGATATTTGGTATCAGAAAATATTTCACGCCTTCCAGTGCTCCTGGTCTTGTTACCGAATAAACGACAATGACTATAGACAAAAATACCAGTATCGGCATCATTAATTTGGAAACTCGTTCCACGCCATTCTGCACACCTGCATAAATGATCACCAGCGTAAGCAGTGCAAAGAACAGGAAACAGGTTTCTGTAGAAAATCCATCCGCTATAAAAGCAGAAAAATATCCGTCTTCGGCAAGAGTCTGACTGCCTCCCTTTACATACTCCACCAGGTATTTAATTACCCAGCCACCGATCACGGAATAATACGGCACGATCAGAACCGGTATGATCGCATTGATCCAACCGCCCAAAGACAGCCACTTTGATTTACCAAAAGCTCCAAACGCACCTACCGGACTTTTCTTTGTCATGCGTCCCAGAGCTGTCTCTGCCACGATCATAGAATATCCGAAAGTCAATGCCAGAATGATATAGATCAGTAAAAAAATTCCACCGCCGTACTTTGCCGCCAGATAAGGGAATCTCCATATATTCCCAAGCCCTACTGAAGCACCGGCTGCAGACAGCACAAATCCGATCTTCCCGGAAAATGTACTTCTCTCATGTTTGTGTTTCTCCATAATTCTTCCTTTCCCGTCACATTTTTCATATTCTTTCTTTATGTCTTCTCAATTTCCGCCCATATGATGATACCACGCTTTTATCTCTCAGGCAAACAATATATAAAAAAATACAGAGCTTATATTTTCCTGCCAGGCGTCCGCTCGTCAATTCAAGCCCTACCGGAGCACCAACGTCCACTCCTGTCGATCCACAACCTCACCGATCACCCCGGCCTGCAAACCAGACTCATCCAACCGCTTCATAATCTCCGGCACATCCCTCTCCGGAACCGCCGCCAGCAATCCCCCGGAAGTCTGCGGATCAAACACCAGATCCTCCCTCCAGAGCTCTGCCACACTTTTCACTCCGGTTTTCTCAGCAAACTCCCGGTTCCTGTAAGCCCCACCCGGAATCAATCCCATAGAAGCAAACTCCTCCACATCCGGAAGCACCGGCAACTTCTCCGTATCGATCACAATCGTCCGGTCACTGGCCACAGCCATCTCCGTAGCATGTCCCCCAAGACCAAACCCCGTCACATCTGTACAGGCATGAACCTCAAACTCTTTAAAAACCTCACAGGCATCTCGGTTCAGTTTCTTCATGGAATCCAAAACCGCCTTACGTGCACCTTCCGTCACCAGATCCGCCTTGATCGCCGTATTCACGATCCCCGCACCCAGCGCCTTCGTCAGGATCAGCTTATCCCCGGTCTGCGCTCCAAAATTCTTCCAGAACTTCCTCGGATCTACAAAACCCGTCACACTGAGCCCATACTTTGGTGTGTCATCCTGGATCGTATGGCCACCGGCAAGAACCGCACCAGCCTCCATCACCTTATCCGCACCACCACGCAGGATCTCCCCGAGGATCTCCACATCCATATCCTTCGGAAACGCCACAATATTCAAAGCTGTCTTCGGAGTTCCACCCATAGCATACACATCACTCAATGCATTGGCCGCCGCGATCTGCCCGAAATCATAAGGATCATCTGCCACCGGAGTAAAAAAATCCAGTGTCTGGATCAGTGCCAGATCTTCGGAAACCTTATAAACGGCCGCATCGTCTGAAGTGTCCGTTCCAATCAGAAGATCCGGATCACAGAACTTTGGCAGCCCGCCAAGAACTCCCGCCAGAGTCCCCGGTCCTACCTTAGCTGCACAGCCACAATTTGGAGCCAGTTTTGTCAGTTGTACTTTTTCTTTCATGATCACTTTCCCTTTCCTTTAAGCCCTGTAAATCCCGTCGTCTATCCGCAGTACCACAGAGGACTTTACCTTTTCCGATTCACCCTCAAAAGACTCCACACACCACAGATCCCATGCACAGAGAAATCCTGATCTTCTCATCTTTGCACCAACCGATATCTGCACTGTATAGAGCCTTATATCTACACATAGCTTTTTTTATTTATACAATTAATTTATACATTAAAACAACTACCGCCAATAAACTCTCTCAGAAGCGAATTAAACGGAACACCTTCACTGGGCACCGGCACAAAATAATCCAGGAACTTCAAAAGCCGCTTCGCCTCCTGATACTCAGGTTCACTCTTATCAATTCCAAAAAGCAGCGGTTCCGCATAAACCTTCAGGCAGGCAAGCTCATACACAAGAGCAGAATTAAACATCACATCTGCTTCCTCCTGGAACGGAAAAATATTCTGCTCCTCGCCTCTCCGTACAGAAGGCCACCTTGCAATGGTATCCTTTGCGGAAGTTCCACGTGTACGTGCATCACGGACAATTCGGCGGATCAGCCTTCCATCTGTTGTGGGAATCCGGTTATGCTCATCAATGTTTAGCTGTGTCAGCGCACTGATATAAATCTTAAACTTACTCTCTTTTGGAAGGGCATAACTCAGTTTGTCATTAAGCCCGTGAATGCCTTCGATGACCAGGATATCATCTTTTCCAAGCTGAAGCTGGTCTCCTCGGTATTCCCTGCATCCGGTCTTGAAATTAAATGTAGGAAGATCCACAGTTTTTCCCGAAAGGAGATTCAGCATGTCTTCATTAAACTGCTTCGTGTCAATAGCTTCCAGACACTCATAATTCTTTTCTCCGAATTCATCCAACGGCGTATGTTCACGATCCACAAAATAGTTATCCACAGCAATAGGATGCGGCTTCAGGCCATGAGCAGAAAGCTGAATCGATAATCTGTGAGAAAAACTGGTCTTTCCGGAAGAAGACGGGCCTGCGATCATTACGAACTTTACATTGCCCCTTCTCCGGATTTCCTCGGCGATTGAAGAAATCTTGGCCTCATGAAGTGCCTCCTGGATCAGCATCAGGCTCTGCACACCTTCTCTTGTGATCCGGTCATTGAGATCTCCCACAGTGGCAACATCCAGCTTATCGCCCCACTCTTCCGATTCCTTCTGCACACGAAAGATCTTATCCTGGGGTTCAAAAGGCTCCAGCACATCCGGGTTCTTCTGCCTCGGAAGGATCAGCACAAAACCTTCATCATAAAGCTGCAGATCAAAATACTTCACATAGCTGGTATCCGGTGCCATAAATCCGTAAAAATAATCCTCGAAATTTTCCAGGCTGTAAATATTCACTCTGGAAACCCGCCGATAACGGAACAGCTTTTCTTTATCATACATATGATGCCTGTGGAACATGGAAACGGCATCATCCGTGCTGACACTGCGTTTGCAGATTGGAAGCTTCCGGTCTACCAATTCCCGCATCCGCACCTTCACCCGGTCAAGAAGCTCCTGATCCAGGGTAGCACTGCCTTTCATGGTAAAATAAAGAGCATTTCCAATAGAATAATGGATCACAACATGATCCACATTCTCTTTTCCGGCTACATCAAAAATTGCCTTCAAAAGAATAAAGATCGCACTTCTCCGATAGGTTTTTCGACCGGCACTGTCCTTTGCGGTTATAAATCCCAGTGTACAGTCATGCCTCAGCTTCTTGTGAAGCTCACGGAGCTTTCCGTTCTCAGTCACAAGGATCACCGGATACTCTGTTTTGCCCTCATAATCCCTTATGATCTCAGAATACGGTGTCATTTTGGGATATTCCCTTGTTTCTCCGTTTATGGTCACTTTAATCATTGTCTGTTCCATAACGATCACCTCCACAGGCTTATATTTGTACTGCTGTCACATATCATGAACGCGATTCTTTTACGATCTGTGTTCATAAAACAGTATATGGATTTTTCACACTGGCGCAGGTTGTCTTAAGCGCAGGGAATGCCTCATTCAGCTCCCTCTCCATAGCTTCCGCAAAAATATACTCCGTACCGTAATGTCCGGCATCTACGATCGCCAGACCATCTGCCATAGTATCGATGGCAGTATGATAATCAATATCTCCTGTCACATATACATCCGCACCGGCGGCCATTACATCACCGATCATACTCTTTCCGCTTCCTGTACAGATCGCCACAGTCTCGATCTTCCGGTCCAGATCACCGTAAACCCGCACATCCGGAATATGATTGCATTCTTTTACATATTTTCCAAACTCACCAAGAGTCATAACATGGGAAAGCTTTCCCACTCTTCCGAATCCCTCCGGCTGCTCACCGGATCCATCGGTAACTGTAAGCACCCTTGTATCCTGAAGCTTCAGATGATCTGCGCTTAGATCTGCCATTCCGATCACATCATAATTGGTATGCATGGCAAAATACGGGATATCCTCCTTTATCAGACGGAGGATCTTTCTTCCGGTAAAGGTATGATTATTGATTTTTTTGATCCCGGAAAAGATCATTGGGTGATGGGTAAGGATCATGTCCGCACCGGACGCAACCGCCTCATCCAGCACCGGTTCTGTAAGATCCAGTGCAAGAAATACATGGGAAATCTCTTTCTGGTCATCTCCCACCAGCAGTCCCACATTATCCCAGTCCTCCGCAAATTTCTGCGGGTGGTGCTCATTCAGCCATTCGATCAGTTCATATGCTTTCATATCGTTTCAGAGCTGTATGGATCAGCTCCATTTCCTCCTTTACTTCTGCCAGACGAGTTTTTGCGGAAACAGATTCTGCCCCGGAAAGACCGGCAAGTATTTTCTTACGGATCATTTCCTCTCGGAGAAGATACTCTTTAAGGACCGGGTGACGTTTTTCCAGAAGGAGCGGTCCAAACCAGGCCTCTTCCTCTGTGTAAACAGTCTTTTTTCCCGAATTGTTGCGTACCGCTTTCATCATAGGATAAAATTTTCCGTCTTCTTTTATCATTTCTTCCCTTACGATCTCCCAGCCGATCTCAGAAAGAAAATGCCGGAAATGAGGAAGGTCCGACTGAGGCTGCAGGATCAGTTCCTGAAACCCCTCCCGGACCTTCGCTCCATCCTTCAATATCCTTTCCATCAGAGGACCACCCATTCCCGCAATCACCAGGGTATCACCTTCTCCCGGCTCAAGCTTCGCAAGCCCGTCGCTCAAACGGATCTCTATGTAATCTTCAAGGCCATAACGGGTAATATTCTCCCTGGCTCTTGAAAGCGGTCCCGGACGTACATCCATGGCAATGGCTGACGGAACTGTTTTTTCACTGACAAGCCAGATCGACAGATAGCCATGGTCACATCCTACGTCTGCCAGCCGGTTTCCTTTTGTTACCATACCGGCAATAGCACGAAGACGCATGGAAAGCTGTACAGATATATTTTTATCAGTCAAGATAATCCTTCAGCTTGCGGCTGCGGCTGGGATGACGCAGCTTGCGCAGAGCTTTTGCCTCGATCTGACGGATACGCTCTCTTGTGACATTGAACTCTTTACCAACTTCCTCCAGAGTTCTGGCACGTCCGTCGTCCAGTCCGAAACGGAGGCGGAGAACCTTCTGCTCACGGTCAGTAAGCGTACTTAAGACTTCTACCAGCTGCTCCTTCAGAAGTGTAAATGCAGCTGCATCTGCTGGTACCGGAACATTATCATCCTGGATGAAATCGCCAAGATGACTGTCTTCCTCCTCACCGATAGGAGTTTCCAGAGATACCGGCTCCTGGGAGATCTTAAGGATCTCACGTACACGGTCCACCGGCATGTCCATCTCCTCAGCGATCTCCTCCGGCGTAGGTTCACGTCCAAGCTCCTGGAGCAGCTGACGGGAAACACGGATCAGCTTGTTAATAGTCTCAACCATATGCACAGGGATACGGATGGTACGTGCCTGATCTGCAATGGCTCTTGTGATAGCCTGACGGATCCACCAGGTTGCATAGGTACTGAACTTGTAGCCTTTTCTGTAATCAAATTTTTCAACGGCTTTGATAAGACCAAGATTTCCCTCCTGGATCAGATCAAGGAACAGCATTCCACGTCCAACATAACGCTTTGCAATGCTGACAACAAGACGGAGATTGGCTTCTGCCAGACGTTTCTTGGCAGCTTCATCACCCTTTTCCATTCTCTTGGCAAGCTCGATCTCCTCATCTGCACTTAACAGACTGACTTTACCGATCTCTTTCAGGTACATACGGACCGGATCCTCAATGCTGACACCTTCCGGTACAGAGAGGTCGATCTTATCAAGCTCTACCTCTTCTTCATCTTCCATCCCATCCATATCCATATCGTTATCAAGGAGGAGTTCGTCACCGCTGTTTTCTGTGATACGGAGAACGTCCACACCGCTGGCCTCCAGGAAGTCAAAAACCTTCTCCATCTGATCCACTTCCAGTGGAGAGTCCTTGAAAAAGTCGCTGATCTCCTGATATTCCAGCACATTCTTTTTCTTTTTCGCAAGTTCAAGAAGCTCTACAAGTTTCTCGCTGAATTTTGCCATATTCATTTCCATAGGTGCTCTATACCTCCATATAGTGTTTATATTTTATCCTTAATTGAAAGAAATATGCAGCTGCTGCCTCTTTCTTCCAAGGTCTTCCAGTTCTTTTTTTGCTTTTATCAGTTCCTGAAGCCCGGTCATGTCTGACGGATCCCAGGTACGGTTTTTTTCTTTGAGGCTTTCTTCCTTGATCCGAAGCAGCGCATCGGAAAAAGCCCTCTGCTGTTCTCCTTCGTTTTCCAGATGAATGGTAGCGTTAAAAAGAGATGCCACCTCCCGCTGCTCCTCACTGTCTGTAAAGGCGTTGAGAAGCTTTCCCGGATTGGTCTCTCCTTCCTTATGCTGGTCAAACAGCATCTGGGCTACCTCTTTATACAGCGGTACCACAAAATCGGAAGGGGAAATGTATTTTTCCACCTGTTCGAAAATACCCGGATAATTCACAAGCCAGGTCAGCATCAGCTTCTGCGCTTTGTCTGCGGCGGATTCCTTTTTCTTTGTTTCCGGAGTCCCGGACTTTGGCTGGATCCGTTTCTCTGCAGGCGTCCCCTTCAGAGCCAGTGTGTTGACCCTTTTCCGGATATCCTCCGTGCCCACTCCATAGCGTCCATATTCCTTTACGATGGCTTCTATATAAAGATTCCGCTCCAGTTCATCGGAAAGCTCCAGGAGCATCCCGGCACACCGCTCAAAAAACTGATTCTGTCCCTGGGGTGCATCCATGGCAAATTCCTGTTCCGCAATGTGCACACGGAACATAAAGCTGTCCATGGCCCGGTTCAGACGTTCCTCAAAGGCCTCCGCTCCTTCGTTCTTGATGAACTCGTCCGGATCCTTCCAGGGCTTCAGGCTTACTACCCTGGACGTGACTCCCGCCTCCCGCAGGATCGGGATCGCACGAAGTGCTGCCCGGATTCCTGCACCGTCACTGTCATAAAGAAGCAGAACTTCCTTGGTGTAACGTTTCACAAGACTTGCATGTCCGGAGGTCAGTGCAGTTCCAAGCGACGCCACTGCATTGGTAAAGCCAGCCTGATGCATGGCGATCACATCCATATATCCCTCACAAAGGATCAGATAATTCTTCCTGGTGGTCCTGGCCACATTCAGCCCGTAAAGATTCCGGCTCTTATCAAAGATCTTCGTCTCCGGTGAATTCAGGTACTTGGGCTTGCCATCTCCCATGACACGACCTCCAAAACCAATGACCCGGTTGTTTACATCCATGATCGGGAAGATCACACGGTTCCAGAACTTATCATACATGCCTCGCCGCTCATCTACATTGAACAGGCCGGATTCCCTGAGAAGTTCATCACTGTAGCCCTTACCCTTAAGATATTTGTACAGATCATCACTATACTTGTCTGAATATCCAAGACCAAATTTACGGATGGTTTCCTCGGAGAGACCTCTTCCCGTGAGATATCCGTAAGCCGTCTTTCCGCCTTCTCTCCGGAGCTGATAATAAAAATACTGTGCTGCCAGCTTGTTGATCTCCAGAAGATTTGCTCTCTGTTCTGCTTTTTCTCTGGCTTCTCTGGAATACTCGATCTTCGGAAGCTCTACCCCTGCCCGGTCAGCCAGATGTGACAAAGCCTCACCAAACGAGTAATTCTCATACTCCATGATAAAATTGTATACGTTTCCTCCTGCCCCGCAGCCAAAGCAGTAATACATCTGCTTGGATGGTGTTACGGAAAAGGAAGGGGTTTTTTCATTATGGAAGGGACACAGCCCAAAATAGGAACTCCCCCTCCGTGTCAGTTTCACATACTGGGATATCACGTCTACAATGTCATTTTTCATTCGGACTTCTTCTATGATGTCATCTGAATATCGCATGCTTATCCCTCTTTTCCATTTAATAGACCTCCCAGGCTCTCGGTATATAGATCTCCCTGAATTTCTCCATGGAATACTGATCCGTCATTCCCGAAATATAATCACATACTGCCTGTCCCTTAGGTACTCCCCGGTATTCCACCAGTTCCCTGTATTCCCGGGACATTGCCTCCGGATGGTCGGTATAATATCCGTACAGTTCACTCAGCATCTGGATCACTTTATCCTCTTCTTTCCTGGCAACCGGATTCTCATAGACATTCCGGAACATCAGCGCCCGAAGCTCCATCATCGCCTCAAAAACATCCGGCGACATGGAGATGCTGTCTTTCCCCATACTGTTCTCTATAATATTATGTACGAAAGTATTCAGCCGTTCTCTCGTGGTATAGCCCAGAAAAGTTCTCATTGTGACCGGAATATCATCTTCTGTGATGATCCCTGCCCGCTGGGCATCGTCCATATCATGGTGGATATAGGCGATCTTGTCAGAAAAACGTACCACCTGTCCTTCCAGTGTGAAAGGATTTCCGCTGGTGCGGTGATTCATGATCCCATTGCGGACTTCCCAGGTAAGGTTCAGCCCGTTTCCGTTTTTCTCCAGTACTTCCACAACCCGGACGCTCTGCTTATAGTGGGCAAAGCCACCCGGATGTACCTGATCCAGCGCTCTCTCTCCTGCATGTCCAAAAGGCGTATGCCCCAGATCATGTCCCAGAGCGATCGCTTCCACCAGATCTTCATTTAAGCGAAGTGCCTTGGCAATAGTCCGGGCGATCTGCGATACCTCCAGTGTATGTGTCAGTCTGGTCCGGTAATGATCTCCCTGTGGTGCCAGAAACACCTGTGTCTTATCCTTCATACGGCGAAAAGCCTTACAGTGAAGGATCCTGTCTCTGTCTCTCTGATACGTTGTCCGCACATCGCATTCCTCTTCCGGGTGCTCCCGGCCTCTGGTATCTGCGCTGTGCGAAGCATAAGGACTCAAAAGCTCCCGTTCTCTCTGTTCCATGCTCTCTCTGATGTTCATAAGCATTTCCTCCACAGTCTGACAAACAGCGGCGACAAAATACCCTCTGTTAATTATATTCTACACAAAACCACAAATTCCTCTTTTCTGAAAAAATAATTCAAAAAATATTGGAGTTACGGTCTGATCAGCCCTTAAGATGTCCAAAATTATCCTATTGTATATGAAATGAATACAAATATATCACGGAAATCTTCCATTTCAGCTTCTCCGTCAGTACAGGCAGGCAATAATTTACTTTCATATAGCCAAAAACAGAGCTGCGATTCACAGCTCTGTTTTAAAGTCATGCGGAAGATGGGACTTGAACCCACACAAGCGCAATGCTTACAAGATCCTTAGTCTTGCTCGTCTGCCAGTTCCGACACTTCCGCATATCGCATTTCATTGGAAACTTCCAATGCGGAAGATGGGACTTGAACCCACACGAGCGCAATGCTCACAAGATCCTTAGTCTTGCTCGTCTGCCAGTTCCGACACTTCCGCATGACCGCATTTCCTTGGGATTTTTTATTTTCTCCCTCGCGACAAGTGATAGTATAGCAAAGTGGATCTTGTATGTCAACACCTTTTTTCAAAAGTTTTGTATTTTCTTGTTTTTTCTGTTATTTTGTCACTTTTATCTTTGGCCCTGCTCCTTTTGCTTTCAGGAGTTTTTTGTATGCAGTTACTTTGGATGCCGGCACTTTGAACGTACAGTTGGAATGTTTTCTATCCTGTATTTCCTTTTGAAAGAAAAAGCGCCCACTTCTGTCACAGATTCCCACACACCACATACAAAAAAGAATCCCGCCTGCAAAGGATATCCTGTAACAGAATCAACCGTGCTTACAAACAGCAATCATCCAAACGGCAGATCCGATTCAAAAAAAAACAGCATTCCTCTTTCTATTATCGACCGAAAAAAGATATCTCTGGCATACTATCCTATGCAAAAGAAGGAATCCGGCTGTGATTCCGGACAAAGAGAGATTATACTCATTTTTTATTGCATTGTCTCGATGTGCTTTACTGTTGTTCCATTTGGTCAGGGATTTAAGGATATGTCTCCACCGACAAAAGAACTCATGAAGCTAACGCTGGCTCACGGTGGTCATCCGGTGCTTCTGTCTACGATGATAGAGGCATTCCCTTCTTATAAAATGCAAAAATTGTCGAATTTTAATAGTTTCTGCATTTCAGTGCATAAACTTGTTTTTTCTGTAAGTTTATGCTATACTCTTTTCACAAGGAGGAATGCCAAATGATAGATACTCACGAACTCAAAAAAAGAGATTTATACTTAAATAAGATTATAGCATTTCAAGATACCGAGCCAGTTAAGGTTGTAACTGGAATTCGTAGATGTGGCAAGTCCAGCCTACTCAAACTAATGACTATTCATTTGAAAGAAACCGGAATCACAGACAACCAGATCCTTGAAATGAATTTTGAGTCACATAAATTTAAGAACATGACTAGCGATTCTCTCTACGAATACGTCAAGCAGCACATCCAGCCAGATAAAAGAATGTACCTTTTCTTTGATGAGGTTCAACGGGTTCCTAACTGGGAGGATGCAATCAACTCTTTCCGTATTGACTTCAATTGCGATATCTATGTCACTGGTTCGAATGCTTATATGCTCTCCTCTGAATATGCTACCTATTTATCAGGCAGATGCGTAGAGATAAAGATGCTTCCATTGTCTTTCTCTGAATTTTTAACATTCCATGATTTTGAAATAAGAGAAACCAAAAGTGCGTTAGGTGGCACACGCAAGCAAGCATTTGATAAAACCGGCGAACACTATGAACTCCGAGAGGTTTTCGATGCTTACATGCGTTTTGGCGGAATGCCGGGAATTGCTGATGTTGGACTGGACCAAGAAAAGGCTCTGGTGCTACTTGAGGGTATCTACTCAACTGTTATTATGAGAGATATTCTCGAACGTGAAAATCGCAGAGGTCAAAAGAGAATCACCGACCCTGTGCTTTTGAAAAAGATTGTCATGTTTCTTGCAGATAACATCGGAAGCAGTATTTCTGTTTCTTCCATTGGCAACACCTTAGTTAATGAAGGTCTTCTAGAAGATGGAAAGCGAAAAGGAACTCCAAGCGCTCACACCGTTCAGGCCTATGTGAATGCACTACTGGAAGCATACTTCTTCTATGACATCAAGAGATTTGATATTAAAGGAAAGGAATTCTTACGTACTCTTGGAAAATATTACATCGTTGATATCGGACTTAGAAACTATCTGCTTGGATTCAGAGACCGTGATAGCGGACATGCAATAGAAAATGTTGTTTACTTTGAACTGCTACGTAGAGGCTATGATGTCTCTATCGGCAAAGTGGATAATTCCGAAGTGGATTTTATCGCAACAAAAGTAGATGACAAACTTTATGTTCAGGTCACAGAATCCATGACCAGCGAAGATGTTCGCAAACGCGAATTAGCACCACTCCAGAAAATCAGCGATAACTACGAAAAAATAGTTCTATCCTTAAATACCGGAATGGATTCTTCCTACGATGGTATTAAATCCATCAACTTGATTGATTGGTTGATTTCAGAATAAAAAAGAAATTTTTAAGAAGGGGCTGTCCTGAAAATGTAGTTCAGCGATAACCTATAGATAAGCAAAACAAAAAGCCCCGTAAACCATCAGATTTACAAGGCTCTCAAAATAATAATGCGGAAGATGGGACTTGAACCCACACGAGCGCAATGCTCACAAGATCCTTAGTCTTGCTCGTCTGCCAGTTCCGACACTTCCGCATATCGCATTTCTTTGGGATTTTTTATTCTCTCCCTCGCGACAAGTGATAGTATAGCAAAGTGCTTTTTGTATGTCAACAGTTTTTTCTAAAAAAATCCAAAAATATTTTTTGTTTATACAATTAATACATTTCGTTCAATAACAATCTGAGACAGCTAATTTTTCATCCCAGAATTTATACTACGACACCGGTTACGCCTCAGTCGTAAAAAGAGCAGCCTCTTCAAAAAGGCCGCCCTTCTGTCTCACTTCTGTTTTTTTCTATATGGATCAGTCAAAAATGATCAGTGCCATGAACACAAGATCTGTGTCGCCTGTATTTGTAAGACCATGTCCTTTTCCATCCGGTGTGATGGTGATGTCGCCGGCCTTTACCGGGCGTTTCACACCGTTATCGTCGTACTCGCCTTCACCGCTTAAGATATAGTAGGTTTCTGTCTCGCCATGATGCTCATGGTATCCCAGAGAACATCCTTTTTCGATGGTAACCTGTGCGTAAAGTCCGCATTTTCCCTTCAGCTCGTCTCCCTCAAGAATGTCTTTGATGATCACATGGCCTTTACCGCCGCACATATTTTCTACTCTTCTGATACCCATGATAAAATCCCCTTTCGTGATTGCGTAAATTTGTGAAATTTTATGAACACAGGCTTTCTGCGGCCTGTGCCTTACTTCCTGTACAATTATAAATGATATGATAAATTTTCGCAATCCTTATTGTTATTTTCACAAATTAACTTACAGGCAAATTTTCCCCACTGCTTATTGCTTTTCGCAACCCTGCCGGGAGCTTCTTTGATCCAGATCAAGTGGATATTCGCAATGAAGCAGAATATTTCTTTGATTCGGTAAAAAAACGAAGCAGCTCTTTTACAAAGACCTGCTCCGCAATTTATACTCATATTACAGATTTTTAATTCTCTCAATTGCCTCAAGAGTATTCTCATAGCTTCCGAATGCTGTCAGACGGAAATATCCCTCACCATGTGCACCAAAGCCTGAACCTGGTGTTCCTACGATGTGTGCTTTCTCAAGGAGATAATCAAAAAACTCCCAGGAGGTCATCTGATCCGGTGTTTTCAGCCAGATATATGGAGCATTTTTTCCACCGGACACGGAAAATCCTGCTGCGGAAAGGCCCTCGAGGATCGTCTTTGCATTACGCATGTAATAAGCGATCTGCTCCTTCAGCTGTGCTTTTCCCTCCGGAGAGTAAACAGCCTCGCCTGCTCTCTGTACAATGTACGGAGCACCGTTAAACTTGGTTCCGTGGCGTCTTGCCCAGAGACTGTGAAGCTCTACGCCATCACGCACCAGTTCCTTCGGAACAACAGTAAATCCAAGACGAACGCCTGTAAAGCCAGCATTTTTGGAAAAGCTTCGAAGCTCGATGGCACAGGTTCTCGCACCCTCGCACTCATAAATGCTGTGCGGGACATCCTCCTCAGAAATATATGCCTCATATGCTGCATCATAGATGATCACGCAGCCGTTTTTGTTGGCGTAGTCGACCCACTCCTGAAGAGCTGCCTTTGTGATAGCACCACCGGTGGGATTGTTCGGGAAGCAGAGATAGATCAGATCCGGTACCTCATCTGCCGGAATCTCCGGAAGGAAACCATTCTCCTCTTTGCAGGGCATGTAGATCACACCGTCAAAGTTCTCACGCTCTTTGTTATAAAGGCCAGTACGTCCAGCCATAACGTTAGTATCTACATATACAGGATAAACCGGGTCGCAAACTGCAACCTTGTTATCCAGTCCGAAGATCTCCTGGATGTTTCCGGAATCACTTTTTGCTCCATCGGAAACAAAGATCTCGTCTGCGCTGATGTCGCAGCCTCTGGACTGATAATCATTTTTTGCAATGGCACTTCTTAAGAACTCATATCCGAGATCCGGAGCATATCCGTGGAAGGTTTCTGCGTGTGCCATCTCGTCTACGGATTTATGAAGGGCATCGATGATCGCCGGTGCAAGGGGCTGTGTCACATCACCGATTCCAAGACTGATCACAGAATCCTTAAATTCCGGATTGGCCTCCTTATATGCGCTTACCTTCTTTGCGATATTGGAAAACAGATAGCTTCCCGGAAGTTTTAAATAATTCTGATTTACTGTAACCATAGTATTTTATCTCCTTCTCTCAATTTCCTCTGCCAGTGCTTTTCTGACGCTGTCAGGATTTGCCTTGCCTTTCAGTTCTCTCATCAGCTGTCCTACAAAAAATCCCATAACCTTATCCTTGCCGCCCAGAAGCTCTGCCAGCGGTCCGGGGTTTGCATCTACGATCTTTTTCACAGTTTCGGTGAGAAGGCCTGTATCTTCTACGATCTTAAGGCCATTCTCTTCTATATATACAACCGGATCAATATCCTCGTCAAACACTTTTTCAAATACTTTCTTGGCATTCTGTGCGCTGACCTCTTTTTTCTCCACCATGGAAAGAAGGTCTGCCAGATGCTTCGGGGTAAAGCTTACCCTTTCCGGATCAAGGCCCTTGTCCTTTGTCAGGCGGAGAACCTCCACCATAAACCAGTTTGCCACCTTTTTCGGGTTTCCGAGAAGAACTGCTGTCTCCTCAAAAAGTCCTGCCAGATGTCTGGATTCGGTCAGGATCCCTGCATCATAAGCCGGAAGCTCATACTCCTTCTGATAACGCTCCATCTTGGCTTCACGAAGCTCCGGAATGGAAGTACGCAGCTCTTCGATCCATGCATCGGAAATATGGATCGGCGGAAGATCCGGGTCCGGGAAGTAACGGTAATCTTTGGCATCCTCTTTGGAACGCATGGCGTGAGAAGACTCTTTGTTGTCATCCCATCTTCTTGTCTCCTGGACAACGGCTCTGCCTTCTTCCAGAAGCTCGATCTGACGTTCTCTCTCTCCTTCGATTGCTCTCGCAATGGCCTTAAAGGAGTTCAGGTTCTTCATCTCTGTTCTTGTTCCGAAGGTCTCACTTCCCACCTCACGGACGGAAAGGTTGACATCGGCACGCATGGAGCCCTCCTGGAGCTTACAGTCAGAAACTCCAAGATACTGCATGGTGCAGCGGAGCTTTTCCAGATATGCGATAACCTCCTCGGAGCTTCTCATATCCGGCTCGGATACGATCTCGATCAGCGGTACACCGCTTCGGTTGTAGTCAACCAGGGAGCAGTCCTCCCACTCATCATGGATCAGCTTACCAGCATCCTCCTCCATATGCATCTCATGGATACGTACGGTCTTTTTGCCTGCGGAAGTCTCGATCTCAACAGCTCCGTCATAGCAGATCGGCAGATACAGCTGAGAGATCTGGTAGTTCTGGGGGTTATCCGGGTAAAAATAGTTCTTACGGTCAAACTTACAGTACTGATGGATATGACAGTTTGCCGCAAGACCTGCCTTGATGGCAAACTCTACCACTTTTTTGTTGAGGACCGGAAGAGAGCCCGGCATACCGGTGCAGACCGGGCAGGTATGTGTATTTGGTGCGCCTCCGAATTCTGTGGAGCATCCGCAGAAGATCTTTGTTTTTGTGGCAAGCTCCACATGCACCTCAAGTCCTATGACTGTCTCATACTGTTTCATGCCTTTTCTCCCCCTTCCATTGCTGTTCCGAAATCACCGCGTTTTTTCTCATAGGCGTGTGCTGCGCGGAACAGGTTGTTTTCTTTGAAGCAGTCACCGATCATCTGGATCCCGATCGGAAGGCCTGCTACGTCTTTTCCGCATGGAACGGTGATTCCGGGAAGTCCGCACAGGTTTACTGCTACCGTATAAATATCGCCAAGATACATGGCAAGAGGATCTTTCAGGCTCTCTCCCAGCTTCGGCGCCGTAAAGGGTGATGCCGGGGCAAGAAGAACGTCATATTTGGAAAAGGCCTGATCAAATTCCTTTTTGATAAGGGCTTTTGTGCGAAGTGCTTTCAGATAGTAAGCATCGTAGTAACCGGAGCTTAACACAAAGGAGCCAAGCATGATACGGCGCTTTACCTCCTCGCCGAAACCTTCAGTCCTTGTCTTCTTGTACATATCATGAAGTCCCTCGTACTCTTTTGCACGGAAGCCGTACTTCACACCGTCAAAGCGCTCCAGATTGGAGCTGGCCTCTGCGCTGGCAATGATGTAGTAGGCAGGGATCATATATTCTGTTGTCTTCATGGAGAAAAATTCTACCACTGCGCCCATCTCGGTAAGGCTCTTCAGCGTATTCATAAAGGCCTCTTTTACCTCCGGGTTCAGTCCCTCTGAGAGATATTCCTTCGGCACGCCGAATTTCATTCCCACGATCTTATCTGTCATAGAAGCGGAGAAGTCAAGATCCTCTCTCTTCATGGAGGTGCTGTCCTTGGCATCGTGTCCGGCAATGATCTCAAGAAGTGCCGCACAGTCTGCAACATCCTTTCCTACCGGTCCGATCTGATCCAGGGAGGATGCGTAGGCAACCAGTCCGTAACGGGATACTGTTCCGTAGGTCGGTTTGATTCCGGTAACACCGCAGTAGGAACTTGGCTGACGGATGGAACCGCCGGTATCGGAGCCAAGTGCCAGGTAAGTTTCCCCTGCTGCCACTGCCGCACAGGAGCCGCCGGAGGAGCCGCCCGGAACATGCTCCAGATCCCACGGGTTTCTGGTGACGCCGTAAGCGGATGTTTCTGTGGTACTTCCCATGGCGAACTCATCCATATTTGTCTTTCCGATGATCACAAGACCTGCCTGTTCCAGACGGTCAATAACCTCGGCATTGTACTGCGGCACAAAATTCTCAAGGATCTTTGATGCACAGGTAGTTGTTTTTCCCTTGATGCAGATATTATCCTTAATTGCAATAGGTACACCGGCAAGAGGTCCTGTATAGGTTCCATCCTCAATGCCCTTCTGTACCTCTTTTGCTCTTGCATAGGCTTCTTTTTTGTAAGTATCAAGATAAGCGTGGACCTTGTCCTCTTTTGCTTCGATCTGATCAAATACGTATTTCACACCGTCCAGGACGCTTATCTGATGCTGCTTGATCTTTTCCGCAAGCTGTAATGCGGTTAATTTTCCCAAATCCATGTCCTGTCTCCTGTCTTATCCAATTGTTTTCGGAACCTGATACTGGTTTTCTTTCTTCTTCGGTGCATTGGCAAGCATTGCCTCATGATTATCTCCGTTTGTCACAACATCCTCACGGAATACGTTTTCGTCCTCAAAAATATGGGACATGGGCTCTACGGAAGAGGTGTCAAGCTCATCCAGCTTGTCTACATAGTCCAGCATCTTCTGCATGTCCTCTTTTGCTTTTTCCTTTTCATCCTCTGTCAGAGAAAGCTTTGCAAGGATGCAGACATTTTCCATTGTTTCATCATCGATTATCTTTGCCATCTTTTTTCTCCTTATTACGGCTCAAGTCTGTTCATATCACGTGGGAACAGACAGGTCTCACGAACGTTTTCTTCTCCGAGGATCTGCATGGTAAGACGTTCCAGTCCGATTCCAAGTCCTCCGTGAGGCGGCATTCCATGCTTGAAGGTATCCAGGTACTGCTCCATACCCTCTTCATCCATACCACGGGCTGCGATCTTATCCTTCAGCATCTGATAATCATGGATACGCTGTCCGCCTGTAGTTACCTCAAGTCCCTTGAACAGAAGGTCAAAGCTTAATGTAAATTTCTCATCTGACGGATCATCCATTGCGTAGAACGGACGCTTCTTAGACGGATAATGTGTGACAAAAACAAAATCAGCATCATATTCTTCTTTGAAATATCTTCCGATCAGCGCTTCTTCCTCCGGCTCCAGATCATATGGGTTGCGGATCTTACGATTATATTTTTCAGCTACCAGCTCTTTGGCCTTGTCAAAACGTACTGCCGGGATCTTGTCCACCTTCGGAAGCTCCACCTTCAGAATGGAAAGCTCATGAGCGTAGTCTTTCTTAAGAAGCTCTACCGCATACTGGAGAAATCCGGTTTCCATCTCCATGATATCCTCAAATCCGTTGATATAGCCCATCTCAAAATCAAGGCTTGTATATTCGTTCAGATGACGTTTTGTGTTATGCTTCTCTGCACGGAATACAGGGCCGGTCTCAAATACACGGTCAAAAACACCTACCATCATCTGTTTATAAAACTGCGGGCTCTGTGCCAGAACTGCCGGTTTATGGAAATAACTCAGCTTGAACAGGTTTGCACCACCCTCTGCACCTCTGGCTCCGATCTTCGGTGTGTGGATCTCGGTGAACCCCTTCTCATAGAGGTAATCACGAAATGCCCGCACCAGAGCCTCCTGGATCTTGAATTTTGCACGCTCCTGCACATTACGCAGGGCGATAGGACGATAATTCAGCTTTGCCTCCAGTGAAGTGTTCAGCTTCCATTTGTCGATGGCCAGTGGAAGAGGCTCTGCAGGTGAGGAAAGGATCTCCACATGGCTGATGCGGAGTTCTCTTCCGTGAGGCGCTCTTTCTTCCTCATGAAGAGTTCCTGTGAGGCGCACACACATTGCCTCTTTCAGATTATGAATGGAAACATTTGTTTTGTCGTTCTCATATACTGTCTGAAAAAGTCCCTCTTTTTTTCGAAGTATCACAAATGCCACATCACCCATATTACGGATGCTGTGTATTGCTCCTTCCACTGTCGCTTCCTGGTCTTTCATGCTTTCAGAAAGAAGCACGTCCCAGGCACATTCTCTAGTCTTACAGATTCCATCCATAAATTCCATTCCCTCATCCTCCAATTCAAAGTAGTTTCACCGAATCAGGAAATCCCCTGCGGAATTTTTCCCGATCCGGTGTGATATCAGGCATTCAGAGCAGATCATTTCTGTCCGCCCTGTTTTTTTTACACAGAATCATATAAAAGCATCAGAACCATCTGGGCCGTCTCAACCATATTGGTCCCGGAATCCATACTACATTTCTGGATATAGCGATATGCGTCATCCTCGCTCAGGTGATTTCTTTCCATTAGAAGCATCTTTGCATTTGAAATATAATTCTGTTCTTTCCATGAACGCTGCTTCGGCTTTTTCTTATCTTTTTTCCAACGCCTTTCGATCTGGGAAAGCATCATGCTTACCGTATTTACCAGATCTCCGACTTTCAGAGGCATTCCCACACATAAAACGGATGTTGGCGCCTCACTGATCACTCCCCGGGAGGCCATAAGCAGCATTTCAAAATAATCCGGCATATAGTCCAGAAGATCACGGTAGTACATATCCTGAAGATGATAACCGCAAAGCAGAACGCCGCCATCAAGCTCCGAGATACTGGCAAGGGCATTGGCACCTGAATTGCATACTGCCGCCACCGTGAATCCATATCGGTTAAGGACTGTGCGGATCTTTTTTGCATCTTCTATTTTCGGTAATGCAATCACGATACTCGTGTTCATAAGCCGCCACTCTCTTTCGTCCCATTATGCCTCGTTCATCAGATCCGATACAGATACTCCTCGATCTCCCAGTCGGAAATCTCCTGGGAATAACGCAGCCACTCTTTTCTCTTTGCCTGCGCATACTGTTTGCAGAAAGCTTCTCCAAGGATTTCCTTCATCCAGCTGCTGTCCTCAAACAGTGTGATCGCTTCCCGCAGGTTCTCCGGTAAATTCTCGATACCCTGTTCCTTCTGATCCGACTCGGAAAGAGAACGGTTAGAAGCTTTTGTAGGATAGATCTTCTTCTGGATTCCATCCAGGCCCGCTGCCAGGCATACCGCAAAAACAAGGTATGGGTTGGATGCAGCATCCGGGCTTCGAAGCTCGATCCTGGTATCAGCACCATTGACTCTCGGGATCCTTACCAGTGAATTCTGGTTATTTCTCGTCCAGGTCAGCTCTGTAGGCGCATCAAATCCAGGTACAAGACGCTTATAAGAATTTACAAGCGGATTGGTGATCAGAGTCATCTCACGGCTGTGAGCCAGAAGACCTCCGATAAAATAGTATGCCTCTTCACTTAATCTGGACGGATCCTCCGGATCCACGAAAATATTTTTTCCATTTTTAAACAGTGAAAAATGGATATGCATGGCTGAACCGTTTACTTCCCGTCTTGGCTTCGGCATAAATGTCGCATGAAGTCCATGACGTTTGGCTACAGTTCTTACTGCCATCTTAAAGGTTATAACTTCGTCTGCCATCTCACGTGCTTCCCCGTAATGAAGGGCGATCTCATGCTGTGCAGGTGCTGTCTCATGATGAGAGGATTCCACCTCAAATCCCATATCCTCAAGAGTCAGTACCATGTCACGTCTTGCATTTTCGCCTAAGTCCACCGGACTTACATCCAGATATCCGGCCTTTTCGTGAGAAACCGTTGTAGGCATTCCGTTATCATCAATATGAAACAGGAAAAACTCGCATTCCGGGTCAACATAACAGGTATACCCTGCCTCCTCTGCTGCCTGCGCTGTTTTTTTCAGAATATATCTGGAGCTCATCTCATGCTCTGATCCGTCTGCACGGCGCATATCACAGATCAGTCTTGCAACCTTTCCCTGCTGAGGACGCCATGGAAGAATTGAAAAAGTATTATAATCCGGATACAGGATCAGATCCGGCTCCTTTTCTCCCACAATGCCCGCAATATGAGAGCCATATACAACGCACTGGTTATCCAGGGCTCTTGGAAGCTCTCTTGCTGTGATCGCAATATTTTTCAGAGTTCCAAACATATCTGTAAACTGGAGGCGGATGAACTCTACGTCTTCCTCCTCTGCCATTGCAAGAATCTCTTCTCTGGTATAATTCCCCATAGTATTCTCTCCTTTATTTCCTCATCACACAAAATAATTACCCTCAAAATCAGAAAAAGGGTGCACTTCAGAGAGCTTCCGCTCCTGAAGAACACCCTTGTTCATGGACGTAATTATAGCAATCGGTCAATTCTTTGTCAACCATTTTTTAAAAGGGGCAAAAGTTCAAAAGCTTTATCGCGGAAACACGAACAGTTTTTTTGATCTTTTGCCCCTGGTATCTGTTATTTTACTGTAAATATGAATAGCTCATCAGTGATTCATCCACTGCTTTCGCAGCCTCACGTCCTTCATGGATCGCCCATACGACAAGGGACTGTCCACGATGCATATCACCTGCTGTGAACACACGATCTACGCTTGTTGCATACTGCTCCGGTTTTGTTTCCACATTGGTTCTTGGTGTAAGCGCTACACGGAAAGCATCTGTCACATATTTCTCGCTGCCAAGGAAGCCTGCCGCAATAAGAACCACATCTGCAGGGATCACTTCCTCACTGCCCTCAACCGGTACCATATTGAATCTTCCGGTCTTTTCATCCTTTACGCTTTTCAGTTTTACGATCTTGGCCTTGCAGACATTTCCTTTTTTGTCCTTGATAAACTCGGTAACGGTTGTCTGATAGATCCGAGGATCATGGCCGAATACTGCAATAGCCTCTTCCTGGCCGTAATCGGTTTTCAGGACCTTCGGCCACTCCGGCCATGGATTGGAAGGAGTTCTTGCTGCAGGAGGCTGCGGCATCATCTCAAGCTGTGCTACAGATTTCGCCCCCAGACGGATGGATGTTCCCACACAGTCATTACCGGTATCACCACCGCCGATGACCAGAACATTTTTGCCCTTTGCAAGCTCATATGGGAATTTTGCAAAATCTGTATCCAGAAGACTTTTTGTTACCTGCTTCAGGAAATCCACTGCAAAGTAAATTCCCTTAGCATCTCTTCCCGGAACCTTGATATCTCTCGGATGAGAAGCTCCACAGCAGAGAAGGACACGGTCATAATCCTTCAAAAGCTGTTCTGCAGTGATGTCAACACCAACATTGATATTGGTAACAAATTTCACGCCTTCCTCTTCCATCAGCTTCAGTCTGCGGTCAATGACCTTTTTCTCCAGCTTCATGTTCGGAATGCCGTAGCGGAGAAGTCCTCCGATACGGTCGTTTCTCTCAAATACGGTTACGCTGTGGCCACGGCGGTTCAGCTGCTGTGCTGCTGCCAGTCCGGAAGGACCACTTCCGATGACTGCGATCGTCTTTCCTGTGCGGACAGGCGGGATCTGCGGTTTTACCCATCCTTCTGCATAGGCTGTCTCAATGATCGCTTTCTCATTCTCCTTTGTGCTGACCGGATCTCCGTTCAGGTTGCAGGTACATGCCGCCTCACAGAGCGCCGGACACACTCTGGATGTGAACTCCGGAAAACTGTGCGTCTTGTTCAGACGAAGGAATGCCTGTTTCCAGTTTCCTGTGTATACAAGATCGTTGGTCTCCGGAACCAGGTTGTGAAGCGGACAGCCGGAAGCCATTCCGCCGATCATCATACCTGCCTGACAGAAGGGAACGCCGCAGGCCATGCAGCGTGCTCCCTGAAGTTTCTGTTTTTCTTTATTTAACGGAATACGAAATTCGTTGAAATTCTGAATACGTTCCTTTGGCGGCAAAACCTTTGCCGTTTCTCTTTTATAATCTAAAAATCCAGTTGGCTTTCCCATTTCCTCATCCTCCTTAATGTTTCACGCCGATGCTCTCATAGAACGCTTCCATCTGTGCCTGCTGGCTGGTCAGACCTTTTTCTTCCAGCTTTGCACTTAATGTGATCATTCTCTTGTACTCATCCGGAATGAGTTTTTTGAAGTGAGGCAGATAGGAATCAAAATCAGCCAGCACCTTCTTACCGATCTCAGAGCCTGTTGCTTCCACATGAGCCTCGATAAGATCACGAAGCTCTTTTTTATCATATTTATTATCCACTTTTTCAATGGAGATCATTGCTTTATTGAGGTTCTTGTAAAGAACGTTATCCACATCAAGGACATAAGCGATACCGCCGCTCATACCTGCTGCAAAGTTCTTTCCTGTTTTTCCAAGAACTACCACACGGCCGCCTGTCATGTACTCGCAGCCATGCTCGCCAACACCCTCAACAACTGCAACCGCACCGGAGTTACGTACTGCAAAACGCTCACCGGCAACACCGTTGATAAATGCAGTTCCGCTGGTCGCACCATAGAGTGCCACGTTTCCGACGATGATGTTCTCTTCAGCCTTGTATCCGGCCTTCTCCGGAACCTTAACGATCAGCTTTCCACCGGAAAGGCCTTTTCCGAAGTAGTCGTTGCTGTCACCGGTCAGTTTCAATGTCAGTCCTTTCGGGATAAAGGCACCGAAGCTCTGTCCGCCTGCACCTGTACAGTTTACAGTTACCGTATCCTCCGGAAGTCCATTCTTATGATTTCTTGTGATCTCAGATCCGAGGATGGTACCAAATGCACGGTCTGTATTGGTAACGTTTACATCAACAGAAACTTTCTCACCCTTCTGGATCGCCGGTGCACATTTCCTGACCAGAACTTTTTCATCCAGAGTTTTCTCAAGATTGAAATTGTATACAGCCTTCGGATCAAAGGTTACTTTGCCCTTTCCTGCATATGGGTTATTCAGGATGGCACTTAAGTCAACCTTACCCTTATGCGGCTCCTGCACACTGTCAGAAACTGTAAGAAGGTCTGTACGACCTACCATCTCATCAATGGTGGCAATACCAAGACGTGCCATGTACTCTCTCAGCTCCTGTGCGATAAAGCGCATGAAGTTCTCCACATACTCCGGTTTTCCGCGGAATCTCTTACGAAGCTCCGGGTTCTGTGTAGCCACACCTACCGGGCAGGTATCCAGATTGCAGACTCTCATCATCACACAGCCCATCGTTACAAGCGGCGCTGTTGCAAAGCCGAATTCCTCTGCACCGAGAAGTGCTGCAATGGCAACGTCACGGCCGCTCATCAGCTTACCGTCTGTCTCGATACGTACACGGTTACGAAGTCCGTTCATGATCAGCGTCTGATGTGTTTCTGCAAGTCCAAGCTCCCATGGAAGTCCTGCATTATGGATAGAGCTTCTTGGCGCTGCTCCTGTACCTCCGTCATATCCGGAGATCAGAACAGTCTGTGCTCCGGCCTTTGCAACACCGGCTGCAACCGTACCAACGCCCGCCTCAGAAACCAGCTTTACGGAAATATCCGCATATTTATTGGCGTTTTTCAGGTCATAGATCAGCTCTGCCAGATCCTCGATAGAGTATATATCATGATGTGGCGGCGGAGAGATCAGACTGACTCCTGGTGTGGAATGACGGGTTTTTGCGATCCACGGATATACCTTCTTTGCAGGAAGATGTCCGCCCTCACCCGGCTTTGCACCCTGTGCCATCTTGATCTGGATCTCTCTTGCGGAAACCAGATAACGGCTGGTAACGCCGAAACGTCCGCTGGCTACCTGTTTGATCGCTGAGCACCGGTCATTGTCTGTTCCTGCAGAATCCAGACGCTCATCGCTTTCACCACCCTCACCGGTATTGGATTTTCCATGGAGATGGTTCATGGCAATAGCCAGTGTCTCATGTGCTTCCTGGGAAATAGAACCGTAGGACATGGCACCTGTCTTAAATCGTTTTACAATGTCCTCAACACTCTCAACCTGGTCGATCGGAATAGGCTCCTTGGCAAACTTGAAGTCCAGAAGACCTCTTAAGTTTCCATGTCCCTCGTCATCTACCAGCTTTGTATATTCCTTGAACATCTCATAGCTGCCCTGTTTTGTGGACTGCTGGAGAAGATGAATGGTACGCGGGTTATATTTGTGCTCCTCACCCTGGCTTCTCATCTTATGGGCACCTACGCTGTCCAGTGTAAGATCTGTGGCAAGTCCAAGGGGATCAAATGCCTCAGAATGAAGTTTTTCTACATTATCCTCGATATCTTCCAGTGTGATTCCGCCTACGCGGCTTACAGTTCCTGTAAAGTAACGATCGATCACATCCTGGGAAATTCCGATCGCCTCAAAGATCTGAGATCCCTGATAGGACTGGATAGTGGAAATACCCATCTTGGAAGCGATCTTTACGATACCGCTGATCACCGCATGATTGTAATCATCAACGGCTGCGTAATAGTCCTTATCCAGCATATGTGTATCGATCAGCTCATGGATAGTATCCAGTGCCAGATACGGATTGACTGCGCTTGCACCATATCCGAGAAGTGTTGCGAAATGATGAACTTCTCTTGGCTCACCGGACTCCAGGATCAGGGCAAGGGAAGTGCTCTTCTTTGTTTTTACAAGATGCTGATGTACTGCGGAAACCGCCAGCAGGGACGGGATCGGCATATGGTTCTCATCCACGCCGCGGTCAGAAAGAACCAGGATGTTTGCTCCCTCACGGAAGGCTTTGTCTACCTCTACGAACAGACGGTCAATGGCACGTTCGAGCTTTGTGCTCTTATAATATAAGGTAGAAATGGTCACAACCTTGAAGCCGTCCTTTTTCATATTCTTGATCTTTAGCATATCGGTGTTGGTCAGGATCGGGTTGTTGATCTTCAGCACCTGACAGTTCTCCGGCTTCTGGATCAGGAGATTTCCGTCTTTACCTGCATATACACTTGTAGAAGTAACGATTTCTTCACGGATCGCATCGATCGGCGGGTTTGTTACCTGGGCAAAAAGCTGCTTGAAGTAATCGAACAGCGGATAATGTTCCTTGGAAAATACTGCAAGGGGAGTATCATGTCCCATGGCTCCGATGCTTTCTGAGCCGTTTAATGCCATGTTTCGGATTGAAGTACGGTACTGCTCATAAGTATATCCGAAAGCTTTCTGAAGGCGTGCTCTCTCTTCCGGAGTGTATTCGACAACTCTTTGATTCGGGATCTTGATATCACGAAGCTGTACCAGATTGCTGTCCAGCCACTCACCATAAGGCTGTTTTTTCGCATATTTTTCTTTGAGCTCATTGTCATCGATGACACGACCCTGAACGGTATCAACCAGGAGCATTTTTCCCGGATGAAGACGTTCTTTTAATACGACCTTCTCCTCATCCACAGGAAGAACACCAACCTCGGAGGAAAGGATCATATAGCCATCAGATGTGATATAGTATCTGGATGGACGAAGACCGTTTCTGTCAAGAACTGCTCCCATCACATCACCATCTGAGAACAGAATGGACGCAGGGCCGTCCCATGGCTCCATCATGGTCGCATAGTACTGATAAAAATCTCTCTTCTCCTGAGAGATCGTATCGTTGTTTGCCCACGGCTCCGGAATTGTGATCATCACTGCAAGTGGAAGATCCATTCCACTCATAACCAGGAATTCCAGGGTATTGTCAAGCATTGCGGAGTCAGAACCATTGCGGTTAACTACAGGAAGGACCTTGTGAAGCTCATCCTTCAGATACGGAGACTCCATATTTTCCTCACGGGCAAGCATCTTATCGGCGTTTCCGCGGATCGTGTTGATCTCACCGTTATGTACGATGAAACGGTTCGGATGTGCTCTCTCCCAGCTTGGATTCGTGTTGGTACTGAAACGGGAATGTACCACTGCAATGGCAGACTCGTAATCCTGGCTCTGAAGATCGCCAAAGAAGGTACGGAGCTGTCCTACTAGGAACATACCTTTGTATACGATGGTACGGCTGTTCATGGAAACCACGTAAGTATTATCATTACTCTGTTCAAATTCACGACGTGCGATGTAAAGCATACGGTCAAAAGCAAGACCTTTTTCCACATCCTCCGGCTTTTTAACAAATGCCTGCATGATGCACGGCATGCACTCTTTCGCTTTATGACCGAGAACCTCCGGGAAAACCGGCACTGTACGCCATCCCAGAAGTTCCAGACCCTCTTTTTCCACGATGATCTCGAACATCTTCTTTGCCTGGGCACGTTTGATCTC
Source organism: Blautia sp. SC05B48 (assembly GCF_005848555.1). Taxonomy (NCBI): domain Bacteria; kingdom Bacillati; phylum Bacillota; class Clostridia; order Lachnospirales; family Lachnospiraceae; genus Blautia; species Blautia sp. SC05B48. The sequence continues at coordinate 173,036 of NZ_CP040518.1, forward strand.
CTGCTGCGGGAAAAAGAGCTGGGCTACACCGTATTCTCTCTCTCCGCCGATATCAAAGCCTTCTTTTTTACAGACCTTCTTAAAAAATTTGTGGGAGATCTGAAGAAGGATACCGACACCATCACCGGTTTTTCCTTCTGCATCCTTACCAGCACGATGCTCAAGATTCTCTACGATCTTAAGAGCATTGGCAACTGTATCATGTGTTTTCTTTCCTTTTATATTAACAACGGCTCCGATACCGCAGTTATCATGTTCAAATTCAGGGCGGTAGAGGCCCTGCTGCCGATTTACTACTTCTCTCATTTTTCTCATCCTTTCATTGCAGCTTCTTCTGCCGTCTTTTTATCAACTGCCGCCTGCACAAATCCACGGAACAGCGGATGTGCATGGTTTGGTCTGGATTTAAATTCCGGATGTCCCTGTGTTCCCACAAAGAACGGATGTCCGGCAATTTCGATCATCTCAACAATGTGAGCATCCGGGGATGTTCCTACAATGGACATTCCCTTTTCGTCCAGTTCCTTACGGAATGCGTTGTTTACCTCATAACGATGTCTGTGACGTTCCTGGATCTCTTTCTTTCCAAAAAGCTCATAGGATCTGGAGCCTTCTGCAAGCACACACGGATAGCTTCCAAGACGAAGGGTTCCTCCAAGATCTTCCACATCCTCCTGATCCGGCATCAGGGCAATGACCGGATGTGTTGTTTCCGGTGCCAGCTCAATACTGTTGGCATCTTCATATCCAAGCACATGGCGGGCAAATTCCACAATAGCCATCTGCATTCCCAGGCAGATCCCGAGGTATGGGATCTTATGAACTCTTGCATACTGTGCCGCAAGGATCATTCCTTCTGTACCACGATTTCCGAATCCCCCCGGAACCAGGATTCCATCTACAGAATGGAGAGTCTGATCCAGATTTTTTTCATTGAGTTCTTCGGAGTCCACCCAGGTGATATCAACCTTTGCACGGCAAGAGATCCCGCCATGCTTCAGTGCTTCCACAACACTCAGGTATGCATCATGAAGCTGTGTATATTTACCAACCATGGCAATCTTCACAGTTTTATCCGGATGGCGGAGATTTTCTACCATATTTTCCCAGTCTGTAAGATCCGGTTTGCGATTCTCCAGTCTTAAGCTCTGCAGTACTACGTCTGCAAGCTTTTCTCTCTCCATTGCAAGAGGAGCTTCATATAAATATTCCACATCCAGGTTCTGAAGCACATTGCTTACAGGCACATTACAGAACAGGGCAATCTTTCCACGGATATCCTCGGTAAGAGGATACTCACTTCTGCATACCAGAACATCCGGCTGGATCCCCATTCCCTGAAGTTCTTTTACACTGGCCTGGGTGGGTTTGGTCTTCATCTCTCCGGAAGCACGAAGATATGGGATCAGAGTTACATGGATAAGGATCGCATTGTCATGTCCCACATCATGCTGGAATTGACGGATGGATTCAAGGAATGGCTGGCTCTCAATATCACCGACTGTACCGCCAACCTCAATGATCGCAATTCTGTCTTCGTCTGCGGATTTTGCTCTGTAAAAACGGCTCTTGATCTCGTTGGTGATATGCGGGATCACCTGAACGGTACCACCGCCGAAATCGCCATGACGCTCTTTCTGGAGAACAGACCAGTAAATCTTACCGGTTGTCACATTGGAATTTTTATCAAGGCTTTCATCAATGAAACGCTCATAATGTCCAAGGTCAAGATCTGTCTCTGTACCGTCATCGGTTACAAAAACCTCTCCATGCTGAATGGGATTCATAGTTCCCGGGTCGATATTGATGTAGGGATCAAATTTCTGCATAGTCACCTGATATCCTCTGGCTTTCAGAAGGCGCCCAAGAGACGCTGCTGTAATTCCTTTTCCCAGACCGGAAACAACTCCACCCGTTACAAAAACATACTTTACTGCCATCTTCGATTTCCTCCTCCATTTTGTGTTCCACAACAAAAAGGCGTCCGGAACAGGTTCCAAGGGGTGAGAACTCCCCTGTGGTATCCGTTCCTGACGCCTTTGTCAGTTATCTTTCATATAAAATATGGTTTACTATAAACTATTTTTTTTTATTTGTCAATAACTGATTTGTTACTGTTCACTCCGTTCTCAGCAACACGCTTCGCGATGCACAGAATTTATGCTAATCGCATAAATTCGCGCGGTATGTCTCGGGTTTTCTGTGACCTTCACTCACAAAAAACACCTCGCGGAATATTACCAGTGAACAGTAACACTGATTTTTCATATAGTCTGCGGAATTTCTTCCTATGAAATGGTTGTAAAGAAAAAAGCAGACGCCTGCCGGGGATTTTCATCTGATCTCCCGTCTCTGCAGTCACGTCTGCCTTTTCTTTTTATGATATCCTATCTGTCTCTGCACTGTCTGTCAGGCAACTGCATATTTCTGAAGGAAGCAGTTAAACTCATAATCCTCTCCCTGACAGGTTACTGTAAGAACCTTAGTCAGATCCATGCTGAGGATTCCAAGAATAGATTTTGCATCAATTAAAATTCTGTTATATGAAATATCTACATCAAAATCACATTTACTTGCAGCCTTAACAAATTCTTTAACATCCTCTGTCGCATTCAATCTAATTTTTTTAGACATAAATATCATCCTCTCTTTTATCTCGGCAAAAAACCGGCCTTATTTCGACCGCGCTATTTTCCTGTATTTTCCAGACCAGCGGTCTTTTCTTATCTGGTCGTCCCACATTATGTCTCATATTGTCAGATTTGTCAAGTTGATGTTTTTTATCGTTTTTAAGAGTCCATCTATAAAAACCCAGATTTTGCATAACAAAATCCGGGTTTTTATATGTTTATTGTGTAGTTTTCACATTTTTGTTTTTCAATCCATTATTTTTTACTGTGAGATTAATTCCACATAGTTTATTAATCCTGTTTGATTTCTGCCGGTATTTCCATCGGATAATTGCCATCAAAACATGCTTTGCACAGCGGAAGTCCGCCTGCCATGCCTTCCAGATAATCGATCTGCATATAACCCAGGGAGTCTGCGCCGATCATCTTACGGATTTCTTCCGTGCTGTGCTGTGCTGCGATCAGTTGGTCATTGGACGGCACATCGGTACCAAAATAACAGGGATGTAAAAATGGCGGGGAGCTGATACGTACATGGACTTCTTTTGCTCCTGCTTCTTTCAGCATGTGGATCAGATTGGCAATGGTAGTTCCGCGGACAATGGAATCATCCACCAGAACGATTCTCTTCCCCTTAACCACGGATTCCAGAACGCTCAGCTTCAAATGGACACTGGACTCTCGCTCCTGCTGTGTAGGCTTGATAAAAGTTCTTCCAATATAACTATTCTTATAGAATGCAAAGCCAAACGGGATTCCGGATTCCTCAGAATAGCCTTTTGCTGCCGGAAGTCCGGATTCCGGTACACCGGTTACCAGATCCGCTTCTACCGGATAGGATTTTGCAAGAGATTTTCCTCCACGGATCCTTGCATCATAGATTTTCACTCCATCCATGGTGCTGTCCAGTCTTGCAAAATAAATATATTCAAAAACACAATGAGCATGTTTTTTCTTCTCAGTCAGTTTGCTGGATTTCAATCCGTTCTTGGTGATCGTGACGATCTCACCCGGTTCAATATCACGGATAAATTCCGCCCCTACAGATGTCAGCGCACAGCTTTCAGATGCAAGGACATAGGCATTATCTCTTTTTCCAAGACAGAGGGGTTTCAGTCCGTAAGGATCACGGGCACCGATCAGCTTCCGAGGGCTCATGATCACAAGAGCATATCCTCCGCGTATCTTCTCTACGGTTTTATGTACTGCTTCCTCTACAGTGGCAGAATGCACACGTTCCCTTGCGATATGGAACGCGATAACCTCTGAGTCGGTAGTTGTATGGAAAATTGCGCCTGTCTGGATCAGCTCCCATTTCAAAGCTTCTGTATTAACCAGATTTCCGTTGTGCGCAAGTGCCAGACTTCCCTTGATATAAGAAAGTACCAGCGGCTGTGCATTCTCTGCAACAGATTCTCCGGTTGTGGAATAACGAACATGCCCGATTCCGATATCACCATTCATATTATGTACAACATCTTTTCGCAAAACTTCGCTTACCAGTCCGAGATTTTTATGGAACTGTACGTTTCCTCTTTCTCCGTCCGTCCTTGAAACGGCCATTCCGCAGGACTCCTGTCCCCTGTGCTGCAGCGAGGTAAGACCATAATAAATAGATGGTGCAATATTCCCTCCATCCAGATCATAAATCCCGAATACGCCACATTCTTCCTTTACTCCTGACATATTTTCCTCCATCTGTTCTTTCCGTGTTGTGTGTCTTGGTTACTGGTCAAAAAGCTCTTTCTATAGAAATCAATGACTTTTCAACTGTATAACTACGATATCAGATTATAATAAAAAGACAAGATTTGTCAACCCTGCCTATTTTCCGACAGTCCCATCGCTCCGGTCGATTTTTTAGATTTTTTCCAAAAAGCTCTTGACATTATTTTATTTTGGTGTATACTGCATCACATAAAGCAAAGGCGCTTTGGATACGACAAGTATCTGAAGCGCTTTTTTTGTTTTCGGTCCGTTTATACCCGGCTCTTCCGGCGGCGGTCCTTATAAAATAATTAAAAATTATAATGAATGAGTGAAATCGAAAGGAGTGTACCTATATGGCACAGAGTATCCCTGAAATGTATGGCAGCCTTGTATTCAATGACAAAGTGATGCGAAGTAAACTGCCAAAGGACATGTACAAGGCATTAAAGAAAACAATTGAAAACGGAACTCATCTGGAACTGGATGTTGCAAATTCCGTAGCAGTTGCAATGAAAGAGTGGGCTACTGAAAATGGTGCGACACATTACACACACTGGTTCCAGCCGATGACAAACGTAACTGCTGAGAAGCATGACAGCTTCATCTCCCCTACAGGTGACGGACAGGTGATCATGGATTTCTCCGGTAAAGAGCTGGTAAAAGGTGAGCCGGATGCATCCAGCTTCCCGTCAGGCGGACTTCGTGCTACTTTTGAAGCAAGAGGATATACAGCATGGGATCCTACTTCACCTGCATTCATCAAAGATAAAACTCTTTACATTCCTACTGCATTCTGTTCCTACAGCGGAGAGGCACTGGATAAGAAAACTCCTCTTCTCCGTTCCATGGATGTTCTGAACAAAGAAGCGGTTCGTATCCTTCACATCCTCGGAAACAAAGAGGTCCGTCACATCGACACAACCGTAGGACCTGAGCAGGAATACTTCCTGGTTGACAAGGATCTTTACAAGAAGAGAAAAGACCTGATCTTCTGCGGCCGTACTCTTCTGGGCGCTTCTGCACCAAAAGGACAGGAAATGGAAGATCATTACTTCGGAGCCCTGAAGCCTCGCGTTGCTGCTTACATGCATGATCTTGACGAAGAGCTCTGGAAGCTTGGCATTCCGGCAAAAACAAAACATAACGAGGTTGCTCCTGCACAGCACGAACTAGCTCCTGTATTTGATACCACAAATGTTGCTGTTGACCACAACCAGCTGACCATGGAGATCATGAAGAAGGTTGCCGACAAGCACAACATGGTCTGCCTCCTTCACGAGAAACCATTTGAGGGAATCAACGGAAGCGGTAAACACAACAACTGGTCCATGAGCACAGACACAGGTGTAAACCTTCTTGATCCGGGAAAAACACCGGCAGAGAATACACAGTTCCTGGTATTCCTGGTAGCTGTCATCAAAGCCGTTGACGATTATGCCGATCTTCTCCGCGTATCTGTTGCAAGCGCCGGAAACGATCATCGTCTCGGAGCAAACGAGGCACCGCCTGCGATCGTATCCATCTTCCTTGGAGATGAGCTGACAGACGTACTGAAATCTATTGAAAACGATACCTTCTTCAGCAATAAGCATGCGGTACAGATGGATATCGGAGCAAAGGTACTTCCGCACTTCATAAAGGATACCACAGACAGAAACCGTACTTCACCATTTGCATTTACCGGAAACAAATTTGAGTTCCGTATGCTTGGTTCTGCAGCATCTGTTGCAAACCCGAACATCGTACTGAATACCGCTGTTGCAGAGGTTCTTGCAGAATTCAGCGCATCTCTTAAGGATGTTCCGGAGGAAGAAATGGAAAGCGCAGTACATGCACTTCTTAAGAAGACCATTGAAGAGCATAAACGCATCATCTTTAACGGAAACGGCTATACAGACGAATGGGTTGAAGAAGCTGAGAAACGTGGTCTCTACAATCTTAAAACAACTCCGGATGCACTTCCGCATTTCATTGCTGAGAAGAACATTGAGTTGTTTACAAAGCATGGCATTTTTACAAGGGAAGAACTCTTCTCCCGTTACGATATCTGGCTTGAGAACTATTACAAGACCATCAATATCGAATCCAACACTCTGGCTGAGATGATCCAGAAGCAGGTAATTCCTTCTGTATATACATATGTTGAAAAGCTTGCAGATACTGCAGCTGCTAAGAAATCCGTAGTAGCTGATATTTCTGTAGCAAGTGAAGCTGCTCTGATCTCCAAACTGAGTACACTTGCAGACACCATGGCAAAGGATCTGGAAACTCTGAAGGCAGACACAGCAAAAGCTCTTGCTTCTTCTAACGATGTGCTTGCATGCTCTAAGGCTTATCAGGGAACTGTTCTGGAAGATATGGAAGTTTTAAGAAAATCTGCTGATGAGGCAGAGGCTCTGATCCCGGATGAGTTACTTCCATATCCGACCTACGACGAGCTGTTATTCTCAATCTGATCACAGATATCAGATAAAAATTTCATACGGTAAATACGGGGGATATCCCTTATGAACTCTACTTCATAATTCATTATCGATTTCCTCATCCATTAATCACACGATACAGATATCCCCTGTTTTACATATAACTATTTTGATTTCGTAAAGGCGCGGAAGAGAATTTCCTCTCTCCTGCGCTTTTTCGTTATACTGATGCTGGATAGATTCTGTCTTTTTTCTGTCCGGTATTATAAATAATCCTTTCATATATAATAAGAAGGAAAAAAATTGGGAAAGGGAGTGTTACTATGTATTCTTCAGTAAACACAACTTGGGTCCTCGTCGGCGCAGCACTGGTCTTCTTCATGCAGGCTGGATTCGCAATGGTCGAAACAGGATTCACAAGAGCAAAAAACGCAGGCAATATCATTATGAAAAACCTGATGGACTTCTGTATCGGTACACCGGTCTTCTGGCTGGTTGGATTTGGCATCATGTTCGGTGCAGGAAACGGTTTCTTCGGCAAGATCGGCGGAATCGCCTCAGAGGCAAACTACGGAAACGCAATGCTTCCGGATGGAGTTCCTTTCTGGGCATTTCTCATCTTCCAGACTGTATTCTGCGCTACCTCTGCTACCATCGTATCCGGTGCCATGGCAGAGCGTACCAAGTTCATCTCCTACTGTATCTACAGTTTGCTGATCAGTCTCGTTGTATATCCGGTATCCGGTCACTGGATCTGGGGCGGCGGATTTATCAGCCAGATGGGATTTCATGATTTTGCAGGTTCCTGTGCTGTTCATATGGTTGGTGGTGTTGCTGCACTCATCGGTGCCATCATCCTCGGACCTCGTATCGGAAAATATTCCAAATCCGGTAAATCCAGAGCGATCCCGGGACATAACCTTACTGTTGGTGCGCTTGGTGTATTCATCCTCTGGTTCTGCTGGTTCGGTTTCAACGGTGCATCTACTGTCAGCATGGAAGGCGACGCCATTGTAAGCGCCGGAAAAATCTTCGTAACAACAAACCTTGCCGCTGCTGTCGCTACTGTAACAGTCATGCTGATCACATGGATCCGCTACAAAAAACCGGATGTTTCCATGTCCCTGAACGGTTCTCTTGCGGGACTGGTAGCCATCACCGCAGGCTGCGATACCGTATCTCCTACGTCTGCAGCTATCATCGGAATCCTCTCCGGATTCATTGTAGTATTTGGTATTGAATTTATTGATAAAGTTCTCAAAATTGATGACCCGGTTGGTGCTGTTGGCGTTCACGGTCTTAACGGTGCTTTCGGAACTCTTGCTGTAGGTCTTTTCTCCGACGGTGCAGGTACCGGATGGAAAGGTCTTCTCACAGGCGGTGGTTTCCATGGCTTCGGTGTTCAGTTTATTGGTATGGCTATCACGATCGCATGGGTTGCTGTTACTATGACAATCATCTTCCAGGTGATCAAACACACTATCGGACTTCGTGTTTCCGCTGAGGAAGAGATCGCAGGTCTGGATATGAAAGAGCATGGCCTCGCAAGTGCATACGATGGATTCTTTGTACAGGATACCATGACAAAGGCTCCGACTCCAATGGGAACTTCCGTAAAAGCCCCTGTTGTAAAACATGCTCCTTCTGCTCCTGCTGAATCTGTTCCTGAGATTCCTGCAGACGGCGTACACAAACTGACAAAGGTTGTTATCATCACACGTCAGAACAAGCTGGATGAGTTTATGCAGGCTATGAACGAGATTGGCGTAACCGGTATCACTATCACAAACGTTATGGGATGTGGTGTTCAGAAGGGTGCTCCAACCTACTATCGTGGTGTTGAGGTTGACATGAACCTCCGTCCGAAGGTTAAGATTGAGATCGTTGTAAGTCTTGTACCGGTTCAGAAGGTTATTGATACTGCCAAAGAAGTTCTTCATACCGGTCAGATCGGCGATGGTAAAGTCTTCGTTTACGATATCGAAAACGTTGTCAAGATCCGTACCGGCGAGGAAGGTTTCCTGGCTCTGCAGGATACAGACGCATAATCCTCTTATGATCAAAACAGATAAGATTTTTCTACGCAATATAAACCAAATATAAGATAAAAAGCTCCGGAACATTATTCCTTAAATGATCCGGAGCTTTTCATATATCCATTCCTGTTATCCGGCAGCAGCCCTTCATTATTTCAAACGGCTGCCTCATCTGACCATGCAGATCGGGTATCTGCATTTCGATATCAACATTTCTTTTTTTATTCTCTCCTCAGTCTCGGCAGATTCCACCGGTAATGTGCCGCCAGATACCGGATCAGGATCACTACTATCGTTCCGATCACCATGGCAGGCACTCCTCCCCACAGCCTGTATGTCCAGACACATGCAATAGCCCCTACAATGGATGCGCAGGCATAAATATGGCGCACAAAAATATATGGCGGTACTCCTGCCATCATATCACGGATCAGACCGCCTCCAACTCCTGTGACAGTTCCAAGAAATACAAGAAAAAATATTCTTCCCATATATCCCTGGGAAATCCCCTTATCAACACCCATAACGGTAAATACGCCAAGTCCAACCGTATCCATCACCAGCATCACCTTATCATAGACCAGCCGGTTCCCGCCTTCCAGAAGCTCCTGTTTCCAGTACATCACTGCAAAAACAATACAGGATGTCACTGTTGCCACAATGGTATACAGCGGATTCTGAAACATTCCCGGTGGCACGATTCCCAGAATAATATCCCTGGTAGCTCCGCCTCCCACTGCAGTTACCACGCCAAGAACGCAGACCCCGAAAATATCCATTCCTCTCTGTGCTCCCACCATAGCTCCGGAAGCAGCAAACGCAATAGTTCCTGCCATCTCCAGCATAAATGTAAACATACTCTGATAATCCATTTTCCCCTCCATACATGTCCGACCGTATTTTTTCTCACCCTAATATCTGCATCCTGTTTTCCCTGTCTGTACATTTCCACAGGGTGCACATTTCTGCAGGGTGCAAGAAGGAACCCTGCCATGCAGGATTCCTTCTCCTATTTTCGTGATCACTATATTTTCATATTAACAGAATTTTCTCATTCTGTATATCTTTTCTTTTTGTTTCAGACTTCTGCTATTCTGCTTCGATCAGAAATCCTCGCCGTTTCAGCATATCCTGAATCATATCCAGGATTTCCTCGGATTCTGCTTCTACTTTATGATAATGATAATCAGATGTGATATTCTTCAGAGGACTGGACTTGCCGCTTCGGATATCCTCCATAAAATTCTCAACCTGGCGTCTGGAACTGATATTCAGTTCTGCCTCGATATGTCCGTAAATTCTGTGATTCACCATTACGTTGATCACTTTTCCGCCAAGATCCACAATCCCGCAGAGCTCGTTCTCCAGATCCGCATCTGTATGATGCACCTTGAATATCCGGCTCACAGTATGGGGAGCAGTAAAAATATATCCTCTGTTGGTGGAGATCACGTCATTCCCCTCCGCGCGTATCAACGCAATATCCTGCACGATCACCTGTCTGCTGACCTGAAATGTTCTGGCCAAAGCACTTCCTGAGACCGGCCGGTCACTATTTTTAATTTGATCCATGATCGCTGTCCTGCGTTCTGAACCAGTCATTTAAGTTCCCCTTTCCTGGCTGTGCCTGTACTTTTTGTTCCTGTACCTCTCTCCTTCATTCTCTCAATATCTCCCACCCGGCTCAGATATTACCTGTTATGCATCTGCTTCCGACAATTCTCGCTTCTTTTTTTCTGATATTCCGGATATTTCCTGTCACAGCTCTCGGTATTTTGCAAAATTCTGTGATTTTCAGGAAAGCGGATGAAGATTCTTAAGCGAAATATCAAGGATCGGTGCGGAATGTGTTAATGCACCACTTGATACATAGTCTACACCAACATCCCTGATCTTTGCAATATTTTCTTTTGTAACATTTCCGGAACATTCTGTTTTCGCTCTTCCGTCAATGAGTTTTACTGCTTCTTTCATCATTTCCGGAGTCATATTGTCAAGCATGATGATATCTGCTCCAGCCTCAACAGCTTCTTTTACCTGAGCAAGAGTTTCCACCTCAACTTCGATCTTACGGACAAAAGGAGCGTACTCCTGCGCCATTTTTACAGCATTCGCAACGCTTCCTGCTGCTCCGATGTGATTGTCTTTCAGAAGGACTCCATCTGAAAGATTATATCTGTGGTTCTGTCCGCCACCTACACGAACTGCATATTTCTCAAAAATACGCATATTCGGCGTTGTTTTTCTGGTATCCAGCAAAGTGATCCCTGTTCCCTCAAGAAGAGACGCAACCGAATGTGTGTAAGTTGCGATCCCGCTCATTCTCTGAAGATAATTCAGTGCCACACGCTCGCCGGAAAGAAGCACGCGGATATCTCCTGTAACTTTTCCCATTTTCTGACCTTTTTTTACTTCATCGCCGTCCTTACAGAACAGTTCCACTTTTGTGTCAGCATCCAGAAGCGTAAATACACGGCTGAAGATTTCCAGTCCCGCAATGATTCCATCCTCTTTACAGATCAGATCTACCTCTCCCGGAACTGCTTCTTTCATAACAGAGTTTGTGGTAACGTCTTCGCTTGAAATATCTTCCTTTAAAGCCTCCAGGATCAGGTGATCTACCTGAAGTGTCATTGTAATTTTATTCATTTTACAATACCTTCTCTTTCTTAATTATCATAGCAGCCCCGTTCTCTGAAACAAGGCTGCTCCCGTCTTTCATAATACGGATATTTATATTGCAGGCTGCATTCACGCCGCACCTGCAGCGCTTTTCTTTTCTGCTGAGATTGCTTTGGCTGCACGTTTTGCAAATACAAGACTTTCCAGCAGGGAATTACTTGCCAGTCTGTTCGCGCCATGTACACCGTTGCAGCTGGTCTCTCCCACTGCATAAAGCTGATCCATGCTGGTCTTGCTGTCAGAATCCACCCAGATACCGCCCATGAAATAATGCTGGGCAGGAACAACAGGGATGCATTCTTTTGTCACATCATAGCCTTCTTCCAGGCATCTCTGATAAATATTCGGAAAATGGTTCAGAATCGTATCTTCATCAATATTTTCCATGGAAAGCCATACATGGTCTGTTCCTTCTTTTTTCATTTCTTCCCGGATCGCATTTGTTACTACATCTCTTGGAAGAAGTTCATTGACAAAACGCTCTTTTTTGCTGTTATAAAGCACTGCACCTTCTCCGCGGACTGATTCTGAGATCAGGAATCTGCGGCCTGGTCTCTTGGAATACAGCGTTGTCGGATGGATCTGCACATAATCCAGATGTTCCAGACGCACATTGTGTTTTTTTGCAATATCAAGAGCATCCCCTGTAAGATGCGGATAATTGGTGGAATGCGCATATCTTCCTCCGATCCCGCCGCTGGCCAGGATCGTATCCTGTGCATAAATCTCTACCGGGATCTCTCCGCCAGGCTGGATCTCTTCCTGGGTTTTCACTGCTTTTCCGGCTTCCATAGCTTCGAGACGTACCCTGTTCGCTTCTGAAGAAACTGCCTTCAGGCCTGTACATTTGCCATTTTCCACAAGAATATCCTGCATGGTAGTATATTCCAGAATTGTTACATTATCAAGCTTCAGCACCTGCTGGAGAAGCTTTTCGGAAATTTCTTTTCCTGTGATATCCTCATGATAAAGGATCCTCGGTCTGGAATGTGCACCTTCTCTTGTATAGGCAAAATCATCTCCATCCATCTTGAAATCCACGCCATATCCAACAAGGTCATTAATGATGTCCCTGGAGCCTCGGATCATAATGTCTACCGACTCTTTTCTGTTTTCGTAATGTCCTGCCTTCATGGTATCTTCAAAATAACTGTCGTAATCATTTTCATCACGGAGCACGCAGATTCCACCCTGCGCCAGGAAAGAATCACTGCTTCTCATATCCTCTTTTGTGATGATCACGATCTTTTTATCCCGCGGAAGCTTCAATGCACTGAACATACCTGCAACACCTGTTCCTACGATCACTACGTCTGTTTTAATTCTCATTGCTTTTCGCCTCTCTGTCTTGATTTCTCTTTTCAGCCAACTCAGACAAATCTTTATACAAATGTGTTTTCTTTATTTTGCCAGTTCCAGCATCCGCTCCAGCGGTCTCTTCGCGTTTTCACGTGTCTCGTCTGTTACATGGACCTCATTCTCCCCGGTTTTCAGAACGTGGAGGACTTTTTCCAGAAGTACTTTTTTCATGTTTTTGCAGACCGGTACGGTTTCTGTGAAGTAGAATTTTTTATCCGGGCAGGTAGTTTCCAGCTTGTACTGAACACCGCATTCTGTGCAGATGATAAATTCTTTGTTGTCACTTTCCTGTGCATATTTGATGATCCCCGATGTACTTCCGATGTAATCAGCCTGTTTCAGAACTGTCTGAGGACATTCCGGATGTGCCAGAACCAGTGCATCCGGGTGCGCTTCTTTTGCTGCTTTTACTTCTTCCGGATCCATAAATTCATGGACAATACAGAAACCTTCGTTATAAATAAAGTTCTTCTCAGGAACCTGTTCTGCAATAAAATGTGCAAGGTTTCTGTCCGGGATAAAAAAGATGTTTTTGTTCGGAAGCGCTTTTACGATCTTTACTGCATTTGCGGAAGTAACACATACATCAGAAAACTCCTTCAATGCAGCTGTGGAATTAATGTAACAGACAACTGCCACATCATCATATTCCTCCCGCACCTTGCGGATGCCTTCTTCTGTTGCCATATGAGCCATCGGACAGTCTGCATCCATGGCAGGCATCAGAACAGTTTTATCCGGACTTAATATCTTCGCGCTCTCTCCCATAAATCCTACTCCACAGAACACGATCGTCTTCTCTTTCGCGCTGGCAGCGATCTTGCTGAGATAAAAGGAATCTCCTATATAGTCAGCTACATCCTGCACTTCCGGACGCACATAGTAGTGTGCAAGGATGATGGCATCTTTTTCTTTTTTTAATTTCTGGATTTCTTCTGCAACTGTCATTATCTTTCACCTTTCCTGCAGGATTTCTTTTTTTGAATTCCTGCTTTTGCTGTACTAGTCTTTATTATGCAGATGCTTCTGATCTGCTTTTTAATTATCATGCAACTTTTTTCAAAACATCTTACACATAATACCACAACACTTTACATGTGACAAGACAGTTGTTTGATATATGTAAAGTTTTTTTGTAAAGAAAGGCATCAAAAACACGGTTTCCACAATGAAACTTTCATCCTGAAAACCGTGTTTCTGCACGCGTTCATTATTTTATCAGTCTTTTTCACCGTTCTGCGTACTGTCAGCTGCTCATTTATTGCAGCTTTCTTTCTGATCTGCCGCGATCACCCGATCATTTCCCCAGCAGTTCTCTCTCAATCCTCTCTCTTGCTTCCGGTGCCTGCTTATCCATCTTTTCCGGAAAACCAAACATGGAAACGCAGGCAATGTTATCGCCGCCGGCTTTCGGTGCATCCGGTTTCAGCTGCTTGCTGGCAAAATCCATTTCTCTCAATGTTTCAAAAATACCATCAAAATCCACATCTCCCTCACCCATTGCAAGATGCTGATGCACCGTCACATCCGCTTTTCCACGGCCATTCAGCCACGGCGGATTTAAAATGTACCTGCAGTCCATGGTCTGGTTAAAGGTATCCGCAAAAAGTACATGGGTCAGTTCATCTCCCGCATATTTCAGCATGGACCGCACATCACCTTTACCCTCATCGTAGAAGAAGCCGTGAGGAGAAGAATACACATAACCAAGGTTTGGAGAACGAAACGATTTCACCATATCACAGGTCTCATTATTCAACTCACAGAAATCATAAGGATGAGACTGGATTTCCACGCGGATGCCCTCACGCTCGATCAGCGGAAGCAATTCCTCCATGGATTTAAACCACATTCCATTGCAGATTTCCTGCTGGTTCGGATCACCCGAAAGTTCTGTATTGATAACCTTCACTCCCATATCTCCGGCGATCTGGATCATCCGTTTCCAGTTTGCAACTGCAAACTGTCTCTGTTCCTCCGTCGGACCAGACCAGCGATACACCACGATAAAGGACGAAATCTCAACACCAGTCTCTTTAAGAGCCTGTCTGTATTCCTGTTCACATTCTTTTGAAAACAACGGATGCTTATAGAACGGATTGATCCTCGGATGCGGAGACTGTTCAATATATTTATATCCCCAGTCTGCCACCTGATGGACCATACGGTTGATATCCATCTGTTTCGCAAGAACATCTACGTCAAATGCAATCTTCATGATGCATTCCCTCCTTTTTCCTCTTCTTTATTCCGGATATAATCCAGGATCAGGCTGGCCGCTCCGGCTACACCTGTTTTGGATACATTGATCACCATATCGTAATAATGGGGATCGTCTCTGCGGATTCCGGTAAACTTCTCATAATATTCATTTCGGATCTGATCACGTTTCTTCAGTTCTCCAAGAGACTGGCCTTTATAATATTCCTGGCCCTCTTTTTCCCGGTAAGCATCATCTGCATAAACGAAAAAGCTGTATGTATGCGGCTCTCCACGAAGCACATAGTTGGCACATCTTCCCAGGAATACACCTGGTCTTCTCTCAGAAAGCTCACGGATGATCCGGCTCTGCACCTCAAACATCTGAACACCTGTATAATCTGCTGCCGCACCTGCCGATGAATGTCCATACGGGGAAAATGTAAGCTCAGAATCCTCATAATTGTAGGAATCCAGATACTGCCTTACACTTTCCAGATCTGCTTTTTCCATACCGAACTTTTCTGCCATAAGACAGATGATCTGACGATCATAAACCTTGCAGTCCAGTGCTTTTGCAACATCCTCGGCAATCTTTCTTCCACTGCTGCCATACAGTCTTCCAATTGCCACATTGATCCGGTTTCCGGAAGCTTCCGGTAACGGCATGGACTGAATCTCGCCCGGCACAGAGACGCTTTCCTCTCCCGATTCTCGCTGGATCAGTTCACGCATCATTTTGTCATAAACTTTGTCCAGCTGGTAGCATGCTGCGATCACAAACATCACTACCCAGATTGCTATCGGAACATACAGATAAAATCCCTTGATCACGCGGATTGCCTCTGCAGACTGCTCTGCCGCTGTCGCCTTTGTTCCGTCAAAGTATGCCGCCGAAAGAATCCCGCCCATAATAGCAGAAGTCAGTCCGGAACCGGCCTTCTGGCCCATGCTCATAGATGAGAACATCAGGCCCTCCACACGCTTGCCTGTTTTCCACTGGCCATACTCAATTGCATCGCTTGGAAGAGAATACTGCACACCATAGAATGGGGCGATTCCGATACCTCTCATGATACAGGTTACAACACCAAGCGAAACACTGGTAATATTCATCAGGAACAGCAGCTGTCCTGCAACACCCAGGATGCAGCCGGCACAGATGAGATTTCTTTTTCCATAGCGGGGAAGCACCTTCGGCAGAAGGGCAATTCCTGCCACAGTTGCCAGTTTCTCAGCTGCGGAAAGAGGCATGACGAGGTCTACATTTCCGAGTACATACTGGCAGTAATAGGTAAGGTCCGTTCCGATAATGATCTGATATGCGGTATAAAAGATCATCAGCCCCAGAGCGATAAGGAAATACCGGTTGGTAACGGTTGCTTTAAATGCTTCCACAAAAGGAATATCTTCCTTTTCCTGTTTTGCTGCAGAAACACGCTCTGTACAGACCATATAAGTATTCACAAGTACACCGACAGAAATGATCGCATAGCCGGCAGTTACCAGGATCCAGGCCATCTGCTGATTGCCGGTAATATTCGCTACGATATTGATCAGCGGCAGTGTGAACGCAGTAATGATCATACTTGCTGTGATCGACAATACCATGCGGATGTTACAGATCACATCACGTTCACGACGGTCACGGCTCATCAGAGATCCCAGTGCATGGAATGGCTGGCTGATAGCAGTGTATACAACCGTATTCATGATATTATAGGTAACAAAAGCATAGATGATCTTTCCCATATTTCCCATTGGCGGCATAGTGAACAAAAGCACCGCTGCCAGCGCATAAGGAACCGCAAGTCTTAAGATCCAGATCCTAGCTTTTCCATACTTGGAATGAGTCCGGTCGATAATAGTTCCCATCAGCACATCGGAAAATCCATCAAAAACACGGGACAAAAGCATGATCATTCCTACCGCACCTGCTGATATTCCAACAACGTTGGTATAAAAATAAATCAGCAGAGTTGTAGTCATGGTATACATCAAGGTCAGTGCCGGATCACCAAAACAGTATGCCAGCTTTTCCGACAACGGAACCTTGATGAATTCATTCAAGTCTTTCCCCTTCTGCTTGTAATTCAACAATTCAGGGATTCCCTTACCAGCCATAGTATCTACCTCCTATCGGTTTAAGGTCGGACCTTTCTGAATGAATTATCCGAAATATTTCTGCACAAAGTCTCTGGTAACTTCCGCAGCCTTTTTCACGTTGTCCTCATGGCTCATTGCATAGTATTCCGGACGGAACTCTTCAATGGTGCAAACGCCATCAAAACCAATCTCCTTCAGTGCAGCTGCGATTCCTGCATGATCTGCAACACCCTCACCCGGCCACAGTCTCTTGTCATCTCCGCAGGAGCCAAGCGGAAGATCCTCACAGTCATTTAAATGATATGCAAAAATCTTCTTTCCATCCGCAGCTCTCAGGTCCTCAAGGTGGGAGCACATCTCATGGAAATGGAAGGTATCCACAGTAACGCCTACATTATCTCTGTCTACTGCTTTTACCACATCATAGGCTGTTCCAAACTGATTGATGGAGCAATTCGGTGCACCGCAGAACTCCAGAGAAATTTTCATGTCTGCGCCAACCTTATCGGAAAGATAACGAAGACGTGCAACTGCTTCTTCTTTGATCTCACTGACAGATTTGTCTTTTACGTCGAAGCTCGGAACTGTGATCAGCATTTTCATTCCGATCGCTTTGGAAACCTGCAGGATAAAATCAACCTCTTCGTCGATTTCTTTTTCTCCTGCCTCATCTCTCTGGTTAAAGAAGATCAGAGTGTTATATGCCCATGGCTTCAGATTATGGTTCTTAAACCAGTCTGCAAGCTCTTCCAGTGTATGCTCTTTGAGATAATCCTTTACGCAGTCAAAACGGATCTCAATATAATCAAAGCCATATTTCTCGCACATCTCCAGGTCTGCCATAAGAGACTGTCCTTTGCATTCCAGTGCAGTTGCTTCATTAAATCCTAATTTCATCTTCAATACCCTCCATATGTTTTTACTTTTCAGCCAATTTTTCCAGTTAATCTCACCGGCAGGTTTTCCGCCGCAGTTTCAACAAAGCCGTAGCGGAATCGGAGCCTGCCGGTAACTGCCGCCGCAGACTCATTGGGGAAGCCTGCAGCAATAAGTTGGTATGATAACTCACACTTGATGAGGTGGAGCTCGTAAAATATATTTATTTATAAAATTCCGGCTTCTCAACTGCTGTAACGATTTTCTCGATCTGTCCGGTTTCCTGCGCTTTTACAAGAGCATCTGCAGTGATCGCTGCCAGGTATCCATCCCATGCATTCGGTCCTGTGATCACTCCTGCCTCTGCATTATCAACCCAATCCTGAACCTCTTTATCATAAGCGTCTTTAAATCTTACGAAGCAGTCTGTGTCAATAGCAGTGGACACTGCCGCATTCTTGCGGATAGACGGGTAAGCCGGCTGTGCCATTTTCAGTGCACCGTCCTCGCATACAACTTCACAATTGATATCATATCCGAACTTGCAGTTTACAAATACTTCTACATCAATGCACACACCTTTTTTAGTACGAAGCATCATGATCTGCGGATCTTTCAGCTCAGAGTGGGAATATTTCGTCACTCTTGGCATTACTACCTGTGCTGATTCATACTCATCATCTACAAGCCAGTGAAGAACATCGATCTCATGGATTGCGGTATCGTGCACAGCCATTGGTGTGTTGTAATTGGTACCTACCTCCGGATTTCTGTGTGTACAGTGAAGGATTAGCGGCTCGCCGTACTCTCCTGTTGCAAGTGCTTCCTTGATCTGCTGGTATCCCTTGTCATAGCGTCTCATAAATCCAAGCTGGATGAGGTGTTTGCCGGCTGCCTCCTCTGCCTTTACTACTTTCAGGCAGTCCTCAGCAGTTGTACATAATGGTTTCTCACAGAAAATCCTCTTACCGGCCTCAATTGCCTGAAGAAGAGAATCTACATGTGCGAAGCCCGGAGATACGATAAATACTGCATCTACGTTCTCTGCATTGATGAGCTCCTTACTGTCTGCATAGACTTTTGCTCCGCAGATCTCGGCTGCTTTCCTGGCACTTTCCTCAAATACATCGGAAACAGCTACTACTTCTGCTCCCTGGATCTTCTCTGTCAGTCTTCTGATATGATCTCTTCCCATTCCGCCGCATCCGATAACTCCTACTCTTAACATTTTAAATTCCTCCGTTCATTTTTTTATTTTTTATTGTTTTCTGTTTTTGTGTTCTTTTTGATGATGTTATATTATCATTTTGTGCACGTGAACGCAATATCTTTTTTGTACAAAATTTCCATTTTGTTTTTATGCGATTTTCACCATTTGTTACTTTATTCACATATTTTGTTTGTTTTACAGTATTTTTCCGGCATTTGATCATATTTTCGCATCTATAAAATGACTTACTATGTTATTACAAACGTTGATCATATGTCATTTTATTATGTGCACCAGAACGCAACATTTTAGTTTCCTTATACTCTAGTAGAGTTTATGTAGAATATTGTTGTATTTCAACACATAAAGAGTTATACTTATATGTAGTTTTATTTAAAATACACAAATGCACTTTTCATACTTTATTTAGCCGAACTATAAGGATCAAAGCTTCTCTCAGAAATCCCTGAAACGCATAATACAGGAATGAAGTATCCGGAAATACAGGAAGCTTCCTTAATCCAGATCAATGGGGTATCCGCATCTGAAGCAGCAAACTTCCCTGATTCGGTTAGATTCATACGAAAAACACAGCAGAAAGGACTTATCCCTATGAGCGACTATAATTTAGAGACTAAATGTATCCACTCCGGCTATACCCCATCCAAAGGCGAGCCCTGTGCACTTCCTGTCTATCAGAGCACCACTTACAAATATGACACCACCGACGAAATGGGCCAGTTATTTGATCTGAAGGCAGACGGATATTTTTACACCCGTCTCCAGAACCCTACCAACGATGCCGTAGCCGCAAAGATCGCAGATCTGGAAGGCGGTGTTGCTGCAATCCTGACTTCTTCCGGACAGGCAGCCAACTTCTACGCAGTTTTTAATATCTGTGAGGCAGGCGATCACGTTGTTGCCGCTTCTACCATTTACGGAGGAACCTTCAACCTTCTTGCCGTCACCTTCAAGAAACTTGGCATTGACTGCACCTTTGTTGATACCGATGCAACAGAAGAAGAGATCGCTGCCGCATTTAAACCGAACACAAAGGTTCTCTTTGCAGAAACCATCGCTAATCCGGCTCTGGTCGTCCTGGACATCGAGAAATTTGCACACGTTGCACACCAGAACGGCGTGCCTCTTATTGTGGATAACACCTTTGCCACACCGGTAAACTGCCGTCCCTTCGAGTGGGGTGCAGATATCGTTACCCACTCCACCACCAAATATATGGACGGACATGCCGTTCAGGTAGGCGGCGCCATTGTCGACAGCGGTAACTTCGACTGGGATGCCTACGGCCATAAATATCACGGCCTGACAGAGCCGGATGAATCCTATCACGGCGTCATCTATACAAAGCAGTTCGGAAAAAAAGCTTACATCACTAAGGCTACTTCCCAGCTGATGCGTGATCTGGGTTCTATTCCGTCTCCGATGAACTGCTTCCTTCTGAACCTTGGTCTGGAAACGCTTCCGCTGCGTGTTGAACGCCATTGCTCCAACGCCCAGAAAATTGCAGAATACCTGAACGCACACGAAAAGGTTTCTCATGTAAATTACGCAGGACTTCCGGAGGATAAATATCACGCACTGGCTCAGAAATATATGAAGGATGGTCGTACCTGCGGCGTTATCTCCTTTGAACTGACCGGTGGCCGTGATGCAGCAGTCCGTTTTATGGACAGTCTGAAGCTTGCCACCATCGCAACTCACGTTGCCGCCTCCATCACTATGGTCCTTCACCCAGCCAGCCATACACATCGCCAGATGAACGACGAGCAGTTGGTTGAAGCAGGAGTTTCTCCTGGAATGATCCGTCTTTCCATCGGTATCGAAAATGTGGATGATATTATCAAAGATCTGGATCAGGCACTGAAAAATGCATAAATAACCAATTCAAAAAGGAAGGATACATCTGCTCATGCATGATGTGTCCTTCCTTTTTATGATATATTTTCTCCGAATCTCAATTATGGCATTTCCGCAAATTACCTTCATCCTGTTCTGAGCGGCTTTCTTCTGGCGCATAAATTCAAAAAAAATGTTAGCCACGTGTTCACTATTACTGTTTTTCCGCACTTTTTAAGAATATTTTGTTCTATTTTTCTCCAGGCACAAAGAAAGGCGCAAACCCTTGAGTTTGCGCCTTTTCCTATGCTTTTCAGCCTATGTGTTTTAGAACTTGCCAGCGTCTGCAGCTTCCTGTACGGAAACAGCTACAGCAACTGTCATACCAACCATCGGGTTGTTTCCAGCGCCGATAAGACCCATCATCTCTACGTGAGCCGGTACGGAAGAAGATCCTGCGAACTGAGCGTCAGAATGCATACGTCCAAGTGTATCAGTCATACCGTAGGAAGCAGGACCTGCTGCCATGTTGTCCGGATGAAGTGTACGTCCTGTACCACCGCCGGAAGCAACGGAGAAGTATTTTTTGCCTTTCTCGTTGCACTCTTTTTTGTATGTTCCTGCTACCGGATGCTGGAAACGAGTCGGGTTTGTGGAGTTTCCTGTGATGGAAACGTCAACGCCCTCTTTCCACATGATCGCAACACCTTCCGGAACGCTGTTAGCGCCGTAGCAGTTAACCTTTGCACGAAGTCCCTCAGAATAGGATTTACGGAATACTTCCTTAACCTCGTTCTTATATGGATCATACTCTGTCTCTACATATGTAAAGCCGTTGATACGGGAGATGATCTGAGCAGCATCTTTTCCAAGACCATTCAGGATAACACGAAGAGGTTTTTTACGAACCTTGTTTGCTTTCTCTGCGATACCGATCGCACCCTCAGCTGCTGCGAAAGACTCATGTCCTGCAAGGAAGCAGAAGCAGTCTGTCTCTTCCTCAAGAAGCATCTTTCCAAGGTTTCCATGTCCAAGACCTACTTTACGTGTGTCTGCAACGGATCCCGGGATACAGAAAGCCTGAAGGCCTTCTCCGATAGCTGCTGCTGCGTCAGCGGCTCTTCTGCAGCCTTTTTTGATCGCGATAGCTGCACCTACTGTGTAAGCCCAACAAGCGTTCTCGAAGCAGATCGGCTGAATGCCTTTGATCTGATCGTAAACGTTCAGTCCTGCGTCTTTAGTGATTTTCTCAGCTTCTTCGATAGAAGCGATTCCATAGCTGTTTAAAACAGAATTGATCTTGTCAATTCGTCTCTCATATGATTCAAATAAAGCCATTTCCTGTAACCTCCTGATATTTTTACCTTACGAAGTGTAATTACTCTTTTCTTGGGTCGATGATCTTAACAGCATCTGCAACACGGCCGTACTGACCTTTTGCTTTCTCCCATGCTGTGTTCGGGTCATCACCTTTCTTAATGAAGTCAGTCATTTTTCCAAGGCTTACGAACTGATATCCGATGATCTCATCGTTCTCATCAAGAGCGATACCTGTAACATAACCCTCAGCCATCTCAAGGTAACGAGGTCCTTTTTTCAGAGTTCCATACATTGTACCAACCTGAGAACGAAGTCCTTTTCCAAGGTCCTCAAGACCAGCGCCTACTGCAAGTCCGTCCTCGGAGAATGCAGACTGGGAACGTCCGTAAACGATCTGAAGGAAAAGCTCTCTCATAGCTGTATTGATTGCATCACATACAAGGTCTGTGTTCAGTGCCTCCATAACGGTAAGTCCTGGAAGGATCTCAGAAGCCATAGCTGCAGAGTGAGTCATTCCTGAACATCCGATTGTCTCAACAAGTGCCTCCTGGATGATTCCCTCTTTAACGTTAAGGGAAAGCTTACAAGCACCCTGCTGCGGAGCACACCAGCCAACACCGTGTGTAAATCCGGAGATATCCTTTACTTCTTTTGCCTGAACCCATTTTGCTTCTTCCGGGATCGGAGCGGCACCATGATGTACGCCCTGTGCCACTGGACACATTTCTTCTACTTCGCGTGAATAAATCATTTTAAAACTCCTTTCAAGTATAGATTGACCGATGTTATTGAGAAAAAAAGTTCGATAACACCCTATCGCTATTTTCTCACAAAACCTTTGTTTCGTCCAGTCATATTTAATAAAATTTTGCCATAAAACGCATAATATTGGTAGTTATTCCGGCAGTATTGCATGCCTAACTGTCAAATATTTCTGGCAACTGCTGTATGTATGTGATAATATATTAGCAAGTTTAACCCTGGAGGTATATTTTTCATGAATGCATCTGTGGATTCTGTTTTTCCAGAAAAATACCGCATTCTCAGCGGAAGCGCTCTGAAGATGATCGCGGTCATCACCATGCTGATCGATCATATCGGAGCTGTGCTGCTCAGTATGTATCAGCCTGCACAGAAAATCCTGTTTACACTTTTCGGCAGAGAATATACTGTATATCTTATTTTCCGCGATATCGGAAGAGCTGCTTTTCCCATCTTCTGTTTTCTCCTGCTGGAAGGCTTCCGTCATACACGGAGCCGGTTCCTCTATGGAAGAAATCTCCTTCTTTTTGCGCTGCTCTCAGAAATTCCGTGGAATCTGATGTTTACAAATACGCTGCGTTACGAAAGACAAAATGTGTTTTTCACGCTTTTCCTCGGATATCTGGCCTTTTGTGCCATCGAATATTTCCAGACCAGACCTTCGATGCAGCTTCTCTGCATCCTGGGACTGCTTGTCATTTCCATTTTTCTGAAAGCAGACTATGGATGGCGGGGGTATATCTTCCTGCTGATCATGTACTATATGCGAAACGATAAGCCAGGCCAGGCAATCCTCGGAAGCTGCTGGCTTTACTATGAATGGAGAGCCTCCTTTGCCTTTCTGTCCATTAACCTGTACAATGAAAAAAGAGGCTTCATCCGCGGAAAATCAGCAAAATATTTCTTTTACTGGTTTTACCCAGTCCATATTATAGGACTGGTCATACTTCGACAGCTTTTGTTTTTATCTTAATCCCGCCCGCTCCCGGTCGGTTCATCCTTCCACGACCAATACTGTTGCATCCATCACCCCATCAAAAAAAGCTGCACTCTCTCAAAAGTGCAGCCTAAATGCGTGTCCAGAAGAATCTGTTTCTTATTTTTTCTTTACGATCTCTTTTGCATTTTTATAAATGGAATCTGCAGGAACACATCCACGTACCGGTGACAGCGGGTAGATATTGGAATTCCGTCCGATCACAGTACCGGGATTCAGCACAGAACCGCATCCGACTTCAACATGATCTCCGAGCATCGCTCCGAATTTCTTAAGACCGGTTTCGATCTTTTCATCCCCGTCTTTTACGACAACCAGCTTCTTGTCTGATTTTACGTTGGAACAGATCGATCCGGCACCCATGTGGGACTTATATCCCAGCACAGCATCTCCAACATAATTATAATGAGGAACCTGAACCTTGTTAAACAGCACTGCATTCTTAAGCTCTGTGGAATTTCCCACAACTGCGCCCTCACCAACGATAGCCTTGCCGCGGATAAATGCACAGTGGCGCACCTCGGCGTCTCTGCCAATGATAGCCGGTCCGGTGATACTTGCAGTCGGCGCAACTGTAGCGGATCTTGCGATCCATACATTTTCGCCCTTCTCCTCATATTCAGAAGGATCCAGTGTTTTTCCCAGCTTAATAATGAAATCTCCGATCTCCGGAAGAACCTCCCACGGATAGGTTTTTCCCTCAAAAAGCTCTGCTGCAATGGTCTCATTCAGATCCAGCATATTGCTGATAGTAAAATCTTTCATCATGATGATCTCTTTCCTCCCTGTCCGGAAGCTCGCTCCGGCTTCCTGTAGTTTACAGCGGCCACATCAAAAAACTGCCGCAGGTTATACTGATAATTGCTTGCCTCCACCTGCCGGGTACGTACCCGCACAAAATGCTCCAGCTTGTCCATATATTCCTGTTCCGTGATGCTGCCCTCTGCCACATAGGTGAGCCCCTTTTCCCAGCTTGCCGTAAGCTCCGGGTTCAGAAGCTGCCGGATAGAACAATTTACCACATCAAAGATCATTTCCCCAAGAAGCGTTGGAGTGATTACCTGGGTCTTTTTGTTCAGTGCCAGATATTTGATGTTAAAAAGCTTCTTTAGGATCTCGGCACGGGTAGCACTGGTGCCGATCCCACTTCCCTTGATCTGGGCTCGAAGCTCCTCATCCTCGATCAGCTGTCCTGCATTTTCCATGGCAAGGATCATGGAACCGGAATTGTATCGTTTGGGCGGTGAAGTCTCACCCTCCTTGATACTCAAACCGTTCACAGGAAGTATATCACCCTTTTTCAGCTTCTGCAACGCCTCCAGGAGCACAGTATCACAGGAAACCTCGTCTTCCTCTCCATTTCTGTTTTTCTCACTGTCTGAAGCCCTTTTCCGCGAAAAAGAATTGGTGGCGATCTTCAGATAGCCTTCTTCTTTGAGAACCTTAAAGGATGAAAAGAATGCCTCGCCGTCCAGCTTCGTCACAAGACTCACCTTCTGATAAACGGCCGGCGGATAAAAAATACACAAAAATCTCCGTACAATAGTCTCGTACACACGCTGCGCAGTAAGAGACACGCTTCCAAGCGCATTCAATCCCTGACCGGTAGGAATGATCGCATAATGGTCTGTGATCTGCTTGTCATTCACATATCTGGTCTTTGCAATGCTTTTCCAGGATTCCATCCCCAAAACCTCTGCCGCCGCAGCACCGGCCTGCTGATAATTTCGAAGACCGGATATATTCTTGTATATCTCCTTGGCCACTGCCGTGGAAAGAACTCTGGCATCCGTTCTCGGATAAGTCACCAGCTTCTTCTCATAAAGCTCCTGTACGATCCGGAGTGTCTCATCCGGACTGATCTTAAACAGCTTTGAGCACACATTCTGAAGCTCCGCCAGGTTAAAAAGAAGCGGCGGATTTTTGTTTTCTTTTTTTCGTTCCACCTTTTCCACAATACAGGAAAGGGGCTGGTTCACCATCAGCTGATCGATCAGCATCTGTGCATGCTCTTTTTTCCTGAAGCCGTTTTCTTTATAAAGATACGGGGACTGGAAATACCTGCTGCCTTCCACAGCTCTCCATTCACCGTCAAAATTTTCGCCTGCAAGTCCAATACTGCCAAGGACACGATAGAAGGGTGTCTTCACAAAGACACGGATCTCCCGTTCTCTCCGCACCACCATGCCAAGAACACAGGTCATCACACGCCCAACTGCAATAGCCTGATATTTGGAATGGAGATAATTGGTGACACTGCTTCCGTAGCGCAGGGTCAGAACTCTGGAAAAATTGATTCCCATAAGATAATCTTCCTTTGCGCGGAGATACGCAGACGCTGCCAGATTATCATACTCCGAGATGTCCTTCGCTTCACGGATCCCTCTTAAGATCTCTTCCTCTGTCTGGGAATCGATCCACACACGTTTCTGGACTTTTCCCTTTACTCCTGCCATCTGGGCTACCAGACGGTAGATATATTCACCCTCACGTCCGGAGTCGGTACACACATAAATGGTATCCACATCCGGCCGGTTCAGCAGTCCTTTTACGATCTCGAACTGCTTTTTGACCCCGGGGATCACTTCATATTTGAATTCGCGCGGCAAAAAAGGCAGGGTATCAAAACTCCACCTTTTAAACTTGATATCATATTTTTCGGGATAGCTCATGGTAACCAGATGTCCTACACACCAGGTTACCACAGAATCATCAGATTCCAGATATCCGTCTTTTCTCTGACCGTTGATCTTCAAAGCCTTCGCAAATTCCTGTGCCACGCTGGGCTTCTCCGCTATGTATAAAGCCTTTGCCATACTATTTATCTGCACTCATCTTTCTAAGCGGCCATGCCAGAAGCACAGCTCCGCCAACTATATTTCCCAGTGTTACGATCACCATGCTTTTAAGCATAGCGCCGACAGACAATCCTGGCACCATACAGAATGCAACTGTAAAAATACCCATATTTGCAATACAATGCTCAAATCCGCTGACAACGAAACCTGAAATACAGATCACGATCATCAGGAACTTGCCTGACTCACTCTTCAGCTTAATGCCGCAGAGAACAGCAAGACAGACGAAGAAATTACAAAGTACCGCACGGAAAAACATCTGTCCTGCCGGAATACTCAGTTTTCCGTTTATAAATCCGGCAAAATAATCTGCTGTACCGGACGCTCCTGCACCTGCAAAGATCAGCGCCAGGATCAGGCATCCCACAAAATTGCCGATGTAACTGATTCCCCAGACCTTGCCTACGTCTTTCCATGATACGCTCTTGTCATACGCACCAAAAGCCATTACCAGATTGTTACCGGTAAACAGCTCTCCTCCTACCATTACGATCAGCAAGACCGCAATGGAGAACACGATGGCTCCAAGGAATTTCCCCCATTCCGGGAAAGTTTTGGAAAATACATTTCCAACAACGTTACTGTAGATCATCGCCACATCAATAAAAAATCCGGCCATGATCGCCCGCATAAAGTATTTTCCGAAATTGCTGTTCAGTAAGTTTATCTTACCCTTCGCAGCGGTTGACAGTTTCTCTACATCCTCCCTGTTCATAAATAGCACCTCCACATATTTTTAGCAAGCGTGGCACTTTGTTACTGCTTCTTTGTTCACAGTAACACGCTTTCCGGAAATCTGCTTGTTATATTGTAACACTTTACCAATTATTCCACAATGAAAATGCGAAAATTTTCAAAAATTTCCGTTTTGTTACATACAACAAACAATATCCGTTTTATACCAGAACACGATAGATGCCATCCCAGGCCAGTTCCTTTTTTTTCAGGAAATTTTCTGTTTCCTCCTCTGATTGCTCCACGCATTTCCATGCCAGTCCGCACTGGGCACTGATCTCTGAAGGGATCGGGATCAGCCTTCCCGGAAATTCAGATTCCTTGGCCGTTCTTTCCATTTTCATGGCAGCCGTGGTTGTGGAAAATGTCACAACTGTAGTAATTACTTTTCTTCGCATATCTCCTTTGTTCCTTCCACACACGCAAAAACAGGACACCGGAAAAACCGATATCCCGTTTCTGATGATTTTCTTTATTTCCTGTAAAGGATCCAGTTCTTATTTAGCCTGGATATATCCTTTCGCTTTCAGAGTTTCTGCACAGAGAACTGCTCCGCCTGCGGCACCTCTTACTGTGTTATGGGAAAGTCCGATGAACTTGTAATCATAAACAGTATCCTCACGAAGACGTCCTACAGATACTCCCATTCCATTCTCATAGTTCACATCCATCTGTACCTGCGGACGGTTGTCTTCCTCAAGATACTGGATGAACTGCTTCGGAGCGCTTGGAAGCTCAAGCTCCTGCGGAAGTCCCTTAAACTCAACCAGCTTCTGGATCAGCTGCTCTTTGGTAGGTTTCTTGCGGAATTTAACGAATACAGCTGCTGTATGTCCGTTGAGGACCGGAACACGTACACACTGGCATGTGATGACAGGTGTGGTAGCCGGAACGATCACGCCGTCCTCGATCTTGCCCCAGAGTCTTAATGGCTCCTTCTCACTCTTCTCTTCCTCACCACCGATGTAAGGAATGATGTTGTGCTCCATCTCCGGCCAGTCCTTGAATGTTTTTCCTGCTCCGGAAATAGCCTGGTATGTAGTGGCAACTACTTCATACGGCTCGAACTCTTTCCATGCGGTAAGTACCGGAGCGTAGCTCTGGATAGAGCAGTTCGGTTTAACAGCTACGAAGCCGCGTTTTGTTCCGAGACGTTTCTTCTGGAATTCGATAACCTCGAAGTGCTCCGGATTGATTTCCGGAACTACCATCGGAACGTCCGGTGTCCAGCGGTGTGCGCTGTTGTTGGACACAACCGGTGTCTCTGTCTTTGCATATTCTTCCTCGATCGCCTTGATCTCATCCTTAGTCATATCAACTGCTGAAAATACAAAGTCAACAGTAGCTGCAACCTTCTCAACCTCGTGGATATCCATAACAACCAGCTTCTTTACTGCTTCCGGCATCGGAGTATCCATTTTCCATCTGCCGCCTACAGCCTCCTCGTAGGTCTTACCTGCGCTTCTCGGACTTGCAGCTACAGTAACCACCTCAAACCACGGGTGATTCTCCAGAAGAGAAATGAATCTCTGACCAACCATTCCAGTTGCACCTAAAATACCGACTTTAAGCTTTTCACTCATAATAAAACTCTCCTCATCTCGTGTCCCTCTATGGCACACATTTGTCTTTTCTGTAAATACTATACCAATTTTTCCGAAAATGCAAGCATTATCTTAATTTTTTTCAAGATATTCTTTATTCTGAGCGATCACCTGCTCCATCACGTCCGGTCCCGGCGCTCCCAAAGTCACACGTTTTTCCACGCAGGTCTTCATACTGATGGCCTCATAAATATCCTCCTCAAACACAGGACTGATTTCTTTGTACTCGGAAAGCGGAAGCTCATCCAGAGAGATTCCCTTATCCAGACAGAGAAGGACCAGTCTTCCGACGATGCCGTGAGCATCACGGAACGGTACACCGTGGTTAACCAGATAGTCTGCTGCGTCTGTGGCGTTTGTAAAGCCTCTTTTTGCACTTGCCTCCATATTGGCTTTGTTGAACTGCATAGTGGAAACCATGCCGGTAAACAGGGCGATACAGCCCTTTACGGTGTCAATGGCATCAAAGGTCAGCTCCTTGTCTTCCTGCATATCTTTGTTGTATGCAAGCGGGATTCCCTTCATGGTTGTAAGAATAGATGTCAGCGCTCCGTAAACACGGCCTGTTTTTCCACGGACAAGCTCTGCGATATCCGGATTCTTCTTCTGCGGCATGATACTGCTGCCTGTGCTGTATGCGTCATCGATCTCAACGAAACGGTACTCATTGGAATTCCACAGAATGATCTCTTCTGAAAAGCGGCTCAGATGCATCATGATCGTAGAGAATGCACTGAGAAGCTCAATGACATAATCTCTGTCAGATACGGAATCCATACTGTTTCTGGTTGGTGCATCAAAGCCGAGAAGCTCTGCAGTATAGGCACGATCCAGCGGATAAGTGGTTCCTGCCAGTGCTCCGGCTCCAAGAGGACAGGTGTTCATTCTCTTACGGATATCAAAAAGTCTGTCACGGTCTCTCCGGAACATCTCAAAATATGCGCCTACATGGTGTGCCAGAGTTACCGGCTGTGCCTTCTGAAGGTGAGTAAATCCCGGCATGTAGGTGTGAACATTCTCTTCCATGATCTTCTGCAGGGCAAGAAGAAGGTCCTTCAGTTCCTTATCTGTCTCATCGATCTCGTCGCGGACATAAAGCTTCATATCCAGAGCTACCTGGTCATTACGGCTTCTCCCTGTATGAAGCTTCTTTCCGGCGTCTCCGATACGATCGATCAGATTCGCCTCCACGAAGCTGTGGATATCCTCATACTCAGCTGTGATCTCCAGCTTTCCTGCTTCCACGTCTGCAAGGATACCGTCCAGTCCTTCTGTGATCTGCTTCTTTTCTTCCTCTGTCAGGATCCCCTGCTTTGCAAGCATGGCAACATGTGCCTTGCTTCCGCGGATATCCTGTCTGTAAAATTTCTGATCAAAGGAAATGGATGCGTTAAAATTGTAAACCAGCTTGTCCGTTTCTTTTGTGAAACGGCCTCCCCATAACTGTGCCATATTAATTCTTCCTCACTTTTCTTTTTTGCGGCAGAACTATCTTATCCGGACATATATGAGATCCGTCTCCCGGACGTCTGCACTTTTCTGTGTTAGTGTAACATATTTTTATAAAAATGCAAAGTTTTTCATAATTATACGTTTGCTGCCTTCAGCCGTTGTTACTGTTCACTCTGTTCTCAGTAACCAGCCGTTCTCTGTCCATGGCTTCTTTCTTTGAAAATACACAGCCGCAGTAATTCTGCCGGTACAGAGCATGCTCATGAGACAGCTCAATAGAACGCTTGTAGCCATTCTTTTTCTTGAAATCTGAAGTCAGATGTGGCACTTTATAGATTTCCGCCAGTTCCTCACCGATCTCATTAATCTTCTGTGCATTTTTCAGAGGACTGATACTTAAGGTTGTGGTGAAATAATCATATCCTCCCTCCTTCGCCAGTTTTGCCGCCTCTTCCATCCGCAGGCGGTAACACCGAAAGCACCTCTCTCCTCCTTCCGGAACATCTTCCAGGCCTTTTGCCATCTCATAAAATTCCTTCGGGTCATACCGGCCCTCCATAAGAGTTACCGGATGGACAAATTCCATCTCCCCGATCAGGCGGCGGATCTCAGCCACACGGTGTGAATATTCCTCCTCCGGTGCGATATTGGGATTATAAAAAAATATCGTGATCTCAAAATACTGTGACAGGTATTCCATCACATAGCTGCTGCATGGCGCACAGCAGGCATGCAGAAAAAGTCTGGGAGTTTTCCCCTCTTTCCGGTTTCTTTCAATCAGTTTATCCAGTTCTTTCTGGTAATTTCTCTTGTTCAATGTTTGTAATTCCTTTCTCTATGACTGTTTTCAGGCAGACATCGGAGTATACATCCCTGCCATTGGCCTTCTCCCGTTTCAGACATATGATAATATTATACCATTATCTACGAAAAGGAGGCAACATCCATGAATCCTGTCCTGAAAGTGCGGGACGTGTGTCTCTCCTATCACACCTTGTCCGGTGAGACACCCGCCCTTTCTCATATATCCTTTGACCTGATGCCCGGTGAATTCCTGTCCATTGTAGGACCTTCCGGATGCGGAAAATCCACTCTTCTGAATCTCATTGCCGGCCTGCTCACTCCGGAGCACGGTTCCATTACTCTGGGAGGCCGGCCGGTATCCTCCGGCAGTGCCGCTGTAGGATATATGCTCCAGAAGGATCATCTTCTGGAATGGCGAAGCATCTACAAAAATATCCTTCTCGGCCTGGAGATCCGGAAAGAGCTCACACCCGAAAAGCTGGCACATGCAGAAGCCCTTCTTCAGACCTACGGTCTGGACCGTTTCCGCGATGCCCGCCCTTCCCAGCTTTCCGGCGGAATGCGCCAGCGTGCTGCACTGATCCGGACCCTTGTGCTGGAACCGGAACTCCTTCTTTTGGATGAACCTTTTTCTGCACTGGACTACCAGACCCGCTTAAATGTCAGTGATGATATCGGAAAAATTCTCAAAAGCTCCGGCAAGCCTGCGATCCTGGTCACTCACGATATCTCAGAGGCCATCAGCATGGCCGACCGGGTACTGATCCTTTCTGCACGTCCTGCCACTGTACGAAAGATCATTGATATCGATCTGGATATCAGCGACCGCACTCCCCTCTCCTCCAGAAATGCTCCGGATTTCAAGAAATATTTTAACATCATATGGAAGGAGCTCAATGAAAATGCCTGAAATTTCCAGACAACAGAAACAATATCTTGCACAGCAAAAAAAAGAAAAACACATCATCCTTACTGCACGGATACTTCTTTTTGTCCTGTTTATGGGACTTTGGGAAATATCCTCTGATCTTGGATGGATCGATTCCTTTATCTTCAGCAGTCCTTCCCTGATCGCAGAGACCTTTCTTTCCATGTGCAGGGATCAGTCCCTGTTTACACATATTGCCGTGACACTGGCAGAAACTCTTATCAGTTTCTTTTTTGTTGTGATCCTGGGTGTAGGAACCGCAGTACTTCTCTGGTGCTCCCGACGGATCGCACGGATCCTGGAGCCATGTCTGGTGGTACTGAACAGTCTCCCGAAATCTGCACTGGCCCCTCTTCTGATCGTATGGCTTGGTGCCAACGAACGTACCATTGTGGTCGCCGGCATGTCTGTAGCCATCTTCGGCTCCGTTATCAATCTGTACTCAGGCTTCTGCCAGGCAGATCCGGAAAAGCTGAAGCTGATCGAAACTCTGGGGGGACACAAAAAGGAAAAGCTTCTGAAGATCGTCCTGCCCTCCTCCGTTCCTCTTATCCTGAGTGTGATGAAGGTCAACATCGGGCTTTGCCTGGTGGGCGTGATCATCGGAGAATTTATCGGTGCCCGAAAAGGCCTGGGATACCTGATCATTTACGGAAGCCAGACATTCAGGCTTACATGGGTCCTGATGTCCATTGTGATCCTCTGCATCATTGCCATGCTGCTGTATTTTGCACTTTATCTTATTGAAAAGCAGGTCCGAAAGCATTAGCTGTAAAAAGGGCGTGTAAAAATGATCTCTCATTTTTTACACGCCCCTTTTGCTCTTATAACCTCTGTTTCAAAGTTTTCCCACGGCAAAGGCCGTGCATAATAAAAGCCCTGGATCCCATCGCAGTGCAGGCTTCGCAGGATCTCCACCTGTTTTGCTTTCTCCACGCCCTCGGCAAGAACCTTCATTCCCAGGCTGTGTGCCAGCGAAATGGTATGACGGACCACCTGCTGCCCACGAAAATTTTCTATGTAATCGATCAGACTTTTATCCAGCTTCAGAGTATCGAACGGCAGCTGGGTCAGGCTTGTCATAGATGAATAGCCGGAGCCAAAATCATCCATATGCAGCTTGAATCCTGCATCCACCATCTTCTCTATGATCTTGCTGATCTGATCATTATACAACGCAGCAGTTTCTGTCAATTCAATGGGAACAGAAGAAAACGGAATGCCATTTTCTTCCACGATCTTCACATAACGACAGATCATATTATCGTAATGGATACTGGCACGTGACAGATTCACCGAAATCGGAAGTATCTTTTTCCCTAATCTTATACGTTCCCCCTGAATGCTGCATACTTTTCGGAAAACATATTCATCAAGGCGTACGATCAGACCGTCCTTCTCAAAAAGAGGGATAAATTCTCCCGGCGAAACTATAGTCCCTTCCGCTCTCTTCCAGCGCACCAGTGCCTCCGCCCCAACGATCTCTTCTGTCTCCACACTGTATTTCGGCTGCAGGTAGACTACGAATTCTTCATTGCGTATAGCCTCCTCGAAAGCATTCTCTATCTGTCCGTTACGGATATGTCTCCGTCTCATCTCATCATCATAAAAAGCGATCTGGTGCTCATAATCATCCCGGATACTCTTCATGGCCAGAAAAGCTCTGTCACAGATCAGGGTAAAAGGCAGTGTCTTATCCACATTCTCATAGACCCCATAGTTGACCACCAGATTAGGAATCGGCGCTCCGCTCTCGACCCTGTGGATAAATTTCTCCATATCTGCCATACGTATCTCTTTCTTTCCATATATGATGGCTACAAACTGGTCTCCTCCATATCTGCCCACCGTCCCGTAGCGAACCTGATTTCTGTACGTATCTCCCAGATAGGTAAGAACCTGATCTCCGGTCTTCTCTCCATAGGTTCCGTTGATCCATTTAAAGTTCTTTATATCTGCCACCACCACATGAAAATACTGATTCGTATTAAAGCGCATCAGCGTCTTTGCATGATGGAAAAAGGCCTATCTGGTATAAAGCCCTGTAAGATCATCATATTCCAGAGCTGAGAGGACCATCACGGACTCTCTCAGCTTGATCACATTGTTGATCTTACTTTTTAATATGCGGACATTATACGGTTTCCGTACAAAATCCACTGCTCCCAGTTCCAGACATCGCACCTCATCCTCCAACCGGTTACTTCCGGTTATGATGATCACAGGTACAGAGGTCAGCATCACATCATCACGGATCAACTCCAGAAACTGAAATTCATCACATACCGGCACACTCATATCAAGAAGAATTGCAGAAAGGGTTCTGTAATTCTCAGACAGACACTTCATCCCCTCTGCTTCATTCATCGCAGTGATAACCTCAAAACTGCCCTCCAGATGTTCTGTAAGCGCTTTCCGATCCGTTTCGTCATTCGCTACGATAAGGAGTTTTCTTCCGGATGCTGTTCCTCCTGGTTCCAGTATGGCCTCCATCTCACTGTACCGTACATCCATATCCTCATTGGCAAAAGCAAACACCACGGCCTGAAAATCCTCAGCCGTTCCTACTCTGGCACATTTCACATAGAAATATTCAATCCTCCCGTTGCTTCGGCGTACACGATAATGTACCATCAACTGGGGAATCCTGGTAAGGCGTTGGCATATCTTCTCAAAATCCATCATCTGATGCATCCGGATCCTGTCCTCCGCCGCAACACTGCTCTCAATATAAATATCCATGATCTTCTCATAGGATTCATCCCTGCGAAGTCCCTCTTCCACATAAGCTCCGCCCTGCCCCTGGAAGCGGTACACCTGGACCTTATGAGTTTCTCTGTCAACAGAGTAGATATTGACAAAATTTTTTCCGAGGACATTAATGATCCCCATAAGAAGTGGATTCTCCATCATTCCGCTGCTGATCTCAGCATTAGTCTCTGTATCCGAAAAAACAAGGGCATGTCCTGTCCCGCCGGATTCCAGCGGAATCTCCACAGCATCAACCACACGCAGGATATTCCGTCCCGGTTCCAGATAGTTCTTCGGACCTTTGATCCCGTTAATGATCGGACAGACCTCACAGGGAGTTTCTCTGTTTCTCAGACAGCGATAGCATTTCTCGCCACTTCTCAGCTGCGGATAGAGCTCACGTGCTGCCTGATTATAGCTGATAATCTTATAATCCTCATCTATGACATACATTCCTGATGTATTTTTCCCCACAATCATCACCTCCGGATTCGTAAATTTCTCATAGATCCTTCGTGACAGTTACTGTCTCAAAATCCGCAAATATGCCTTCATTGTATACGATTTTTCTGATAATCGCAATTATCTTTCGTAATTATTTATTTTTATTTTTCATATTGGTTTTATTATATTTCGGTTATCAGCGCATCTGAAAAGATTTCCCCCTGAGAGGGACTCCGGCAAGCTCCGCAAGCCTTTTGATCCCGGAATCTGCTATGGATACCGCACTCTCCACATGATTGAAATCTGTGGCACTGTAATCAAACAGGATATTTCCCTGAGCTTCAAACTCCTCGTCCCGCTCCCAGAAGAAGAATCTCATAGGCATACAGTCAAAGGCCCTGATCTCATATCCCACATCACCCTGGGGCAGTTCCCTTCCGTCAAGCTTGTGAAACGCTTCCCTCAGTTCCTTTTCATGACCGGAAAATGTAGCACCGAACACATCCGTCTCTCCGATCTGATACGCCGGCGCAAATGGTCTTGCATTCCTGAGATCAGCAAAAGGGACCCACTTATCCATAATAAAAGCCCCCTCTTTCGCATACCCCAGAAGCGTATAAATATTCAGCATCTCCGTAGTATCCGGTTCTCTCTGTCCATCCAGGCTCCGGATACTGCCGTCTTCCAGACTCACCCCATATTTTCTTCCGAAATGAATGATCGTGAGAAACCCGTTTTCTTCCTTCAGTTCCGGCACCCGTTTATGCAGATCTGCCTGGTCCATCTTCAAAAAGCGTTGTGCCCACTCTTCACATAGTTTTACATAGTTGGACATTCTTTCTTCTTTCATCCTGTCTTCTCCTGTCTGATATCGATATTCTTCCTCCGCTGTATTCCGGACTTTTTTTACAGAATACACTGCTTTCACATTTTCCGCAAGAATCTTCGCCGATGTATCCGAAATCCGGATATTTCCAATGTTACTTTTTTTCAGCATCCCGGAACCTTCTTAAACGTTTCTTTTTTCGACAGATCCTCCGGCAATTTTTCCAAATTCGTCTAATTTTTTAACATAAAAATAACGTTTTTTTGCACAAAAAACTGGATTTTCTTTTTTAAAAGGTGTATAATATTAACAAAGTTTATTGTTTTTATGGTTAAAGACACCTGGCAGTAAACAAGAAATGAAAGTGAGGATTCGCCATGAAACAAAACAGTATGTTAGCAATGATCCTGGCCGGTGGAAGAGGAAGTCGTCTTCACGAATTGACGAATAAAGTTGCCAAGCCAGCCGTTGGTTATGGTGGTAAATACCGTATCGTGGATTTTCCGCTCAGTAACTGTGCCAACAGTGGCATTGATGTCGTAGGTGTACTGACACAGTATGAATCAGTTTTACTGAACAGCTATGTAGCAGCCGGTGGCCGCTGGGGCCTTGATGCCAAGGACAGCGGAGTTTATGTACTTCCTCCACGTGAGAAGGCTGATGCCGGTCTGGATGTATACCGTGGAACAGCTGATGCGATCTCTCAGAATATTGATTTCATCGACTCACAGAACCCAGAATACCTTCTGATCCTTTCCGGTGACCACATCTATAAGATGAATTATGCAAAAATGCTTGATGACCATATCCAGCATAAGGCAGATGCGACTATTGCAGTTATCGAGGTTCCCATGAAGGAAGCCAGCCGTTTCGGTATCATGAACACCGGTGAAGATGACCGCATCGTGGAATTTGAGGAGAAACCGGAACACCCGAAGAGCAATCTTGCCTCCATGGGTATCTACATATTCAACTGGAAGCTTCTGCGCAAACTCCTGCTGGCAGATATCAAAAATCCGGATTCCAATCACGATTTCGGTAAAGACATCATCCCTACACTCCTTGCACAGGACAAGGCGCTCTACGCCTACAAGTTCAAAGGCTACTGGAAGGATGTAGGAACCATCGATTCCCTCTGGGAAGCAAACATGGATCTTCTCAGTCCAAACAGTGAACTTGATCTTAACGATCCTACCTGGAAGATCTACACTGAGGATGCTACATCTCTTCCACAGTATATCTGTGATACAGCTGTGATCAACAATGCTTTCATCACTCAGGGCTGTGTTGTGGAGGGTGAGATCACCAACTCCGTACTTTTCACAGGCGTCAAAGTCGGTCCTGGTGCCAAGATCATCGACAGTGTCCTGATGCCGGGTGTTGTTGTTGAGGCAGGTGCCGTTGTCCAGCGTGCTCTCGTTGCAGGCGGAGTCGTGATCGGTGCCAATGCTCGTGTCGGTTCCAAAGACAGTGAGCACATCGAACTTGTATCAAAACGTGTAAAGGGGGCTGAGTAATATGTTTAAAGCATTTGGAATCGTGAATTCCTCAGAAAGAAATATTCATGTGGAGGGGCTTCAGGACTACCGTGCGATCGGCGCCTTTTCATTTCTCGGAAGATATCGTGTCATCGACTTCCCGATCTCAAATATGACCAACAGCGGAATTGAGTACATTCAGGTCTATGTAAAGAACAAACCCCGTTCTCTTGTGGAACATCTCGGAACCGGACGTCACTACAACATCAATTCCAAGAGTGGTAATCTCCAGATTCTCTTTTCAGAGCATTCCGGAGTCAACGATATCTATAACACCGATATCGACAACTACTACTCCAATCTGGAGTGCATCGAAGCAGTTCATTATCCGTATGTTGTTATCGCCCCGAATTACATGATCTACACTACCGACTACTCCAAGCTGATCGATGCCCATATCGAATCCGGTGCAGATGTGACCATGCTTTATCATTCCGTTGATAATGCCAAGGAGAACCATCTGAACTGCCACATCCTGAACCTGAACCGTCAGAAGGGTGTTCTCTCCATTGAGCACAACCACGGCAATGCGAAGAACCGCAACATTTTCATGGATACCTACGTAATGAGCAAGGAGCTTTTCATCAGCCTCATCCATAAGGCAAAAGAGATCTCCTCTCTTTATACCCTTGCAGACGTGATCAATGCCGGCTGCAGAGACGGTGAGCTGGATGTGCGTGGTGTATCTCATCGCGGATATTTTGCAACGATCACTGATTTCAAGAGCTATCACGATGCAAATATGGATCTGATCGACTACAAAACTGCAACCGATCTTTTCCATGATAACTGGCCGATCTATACACGCACCAATAACTCCTGCCCGACCCATTACTTTGACACAGCCAATGTTTCCAACTCCGTTATCTCCAACGGCTCCATGATCGAGGGAACTGTAGAGAATTCTATTGTCGGACGTGGCTGTACCATCAAAAAGGGCGCTGTTATCAAGAACTGTGTAGTTCTTGCAGACTGCACCATCGGTGAAAATGTCCATATCGAAAATCTGGTCGTAGACAAGCATGCCAAGATCACACATGCCAAGGAGATCATCTGTCCTGCAGATGAGCCCGGCTACATCAAACGTAACGATACACTGTAATATTCATATATAATAAGGCCTCCGGTTCCTGTGTTATGAACCGGAGGCCCTATTTATCTCTGTACTCAGCCAGACATATGGATCCATCATTTCAGAACAGACTGGATCCATTTCAACGCATTATCTTTATTCTTCACATTACCCGGAAGGCAGATGCACACCGGATCATATCTCAGGCCAAATTCCTGAGCAACACTACTGCTGCCGTCAAGCTCCAGATGCTGATCATCCACAGCGCCCAGAGACTCAAACACCTCATCTCCAAACGTTTCCCTGAGATCTGCATACATTCCGCTGTCTTTCTCATGTTCATAGAGCTCCTTCGGCATGATCAGGACATCAACGGTAGCACTCTGGATTTCCGTCACATATGCGATCCTGGCATAGTAATCAAAATCCTCTCCTGTCTCGTCCGTCATCAGATTCTGCGCCACACTGACTTCTGCATATTTATCCTCTGTTCCCAGTGTCTTCAGAGCATCCTCTTCCACCTTCTCAGAGTCGTAATTCCCTGCATTCACCACCGCAATGGAAAGCACCGTCTTCATCTGTGCGTGCCGGTAAATATTCACTCCCAGGCAGACTCCGCCAATGGCAAGAAGCACACACAGCATATGTATCTTATAATACATCCAGATATACTGAATCTTCTTCCCTGTTCCCATTCCCTTCAGTTTCTCTCTTTCGATCCGGCGGCGTTCCTTCTTCGTCAGATCAGTTTCGTTGGGCATCTCCGGATTCAGTACACTCTCATCGTGTCCGTCACTGCCGGCCTCCGCTCTGTTTTGTAAATCCATAAAAATCTCCTTTTTCTTTCATGTCTCAGTATTTTTTACCCTGAAGCGGGATATTCCAGTCGCTTTCCCCGCATCCTCCGGGTGGGTGCTGTGACTTATCAATAAAGGATATTTTAGCATATTTTGGTACAAAATCACAGCGCATAAATATGAAAATACCATAAACTTTACTGTTCACTCCGTTCTCAGTAACACGCTTCGCGAAATATTACCAGTGAACAATAACCCATAAACTCTTCTATTTCCGGCAGATCCTCATTCCATATCCATACATTACCGCCACAGCAGTCACAAGAACACAGACCATCACAGGTCTCATCCACAGATATAAAAGATTTTTCTGAATTCCTGCTGCCACAGCCACATCCTTCAGGATATCAGCCACACAGAGATGGAACAGATAAATAAAAAATGCATATTTCTGACCGATGGCTGCCGGAATCTCGGGCACTTTCCGATTCTTTCCCATGATCGCAATGAGAAAAAGACCAACAGCCATAAATACTGAACCCAGAAACAATTCCAGTTTGCCAAAATACCTGTATTCCAGCAGACTTACGATCCCGCCGCCAGCTACCATGCCATACAAAAAAAGCACTTTTTTTCCGGCAAACCAGGCTTCCAGCTTTTCCTGATGTCTGTGTATCAAATGTCCCAACATAAAAAACGGAAATCCGGTAAACAGATAGTTTCGAAACTGCATAACACGGAAATGCTTTTCCGGGAACAGGAAGGTCGAAAATTCCTCCATTCCGAAATGGATCAGAAGAAGCACCGGTATCAGAACATATGCCTGTTTACAGAGCCGAAATCTTGCTGTCAGGGCAAAAAGAAGATAACAATAGAGCAGTGCCGGGAGAAACCACAGATGCCATTTCACCTGAGAACTGTTATTATATAGAAGAAACTGACGGATATGTTCCCCCGAAACCAGGGCTTCCAGCCATTCCTTCTGGCTTGCTCCGTCGATGTGGTTCTGGATCAGCTCCCACAGACAGCAGACCGGAAATGCCACAAGCATCAGCTTCAGAACATGCCGGATCTTTTTTCCAGTCCTTACAAATTCCGTATCATCGCCACGGAAGCAGAAATATCCGGATACCATAAAAAAAACAGGTACTGCGAATCTGGCAAGTACATTGGCTATGATTCCGGCATTTCCCGGAAAATGGACATGAAGAAGCACAACTGCATAAGCACTGATTGCCTTTACCATATCCAGAGTACAGTTTCGCATAAAAATTACTCCTTTTTATATCGAACGCTTATCCCGGAAATATAATTCCGGGGTTTCCTTTTTTCGAAACGATATACTAACAAACCAGCAGAATTTTGTCAATGTTGTTTTCTCCTGTACGGTTTACTCTTATGCGGTTTACTCTTGTACGGCTTCCGGATCTGAATTATAATTCTCTTATGACTTCATGACAGGATGTTTGTTAT
Organism: Blautia sp. SC05B48; assembly: GCF_005848555.1. Classification (NCBI taxonomy): domain Bacteria; kingdom Bacillati; phylum Bacillota; class Clostridia; order Lachnospirales; family Lachnospiraceae; genus Blautia; species Blautia sp. SC05B48. Next base: position 214,485 of record NZ_CP040518.1, read on the forward strand.
TTCCTCAGAAAGGATTCTATTTTTTTATGAAAAAAGACGGCTACTATTCTTCCGGCGAATTTGCACGCATGGCACATGTAACTCTGCGTACTGTCCGCTATTATGATAAACAGGATATCCTGAAACCCTCTCTCGTCACCGAATCCGGCGCACGTTTTTATACAGACGAGGATTTTGCAAGGCTTCAGCAGATCCTCCTTCTGAAATACCTGGGCTTTTCCCTGGATGACATCCGTGAAATGACCATCGGTGATTCCGATTATCATTTCATGCTGAATTCTCTGAATATCCAGCTTCGTCTGGTCCGTGACCGGATCGAACAAATGCAGCTGGTAGAAAAAGCGATCCAGGATACCGCACAGGTGATAAATGAACAGCACACCATTGACTGGAGCCAGATGCTGAACCTGATCCACCTGACCGGCATGGAAAAAAGCCTCAAGAATCAGTATCAGAATGCTACCAACATTTCCTCCAGGATCAACCTCCACAGCCTGTACTCCCAGAACAAACAGGGATGGTTTCCCTGGATCTTTGAGCAATGCCGGATCTCACCCGGTCTTCGTATTCTGGAGCTGGGCTGCGGTGACGGAACGTTATGGACTGACAATCTTTCCCTTCTTCCGGAGGATATCTCCATCACACTTTCCGATATTTCCAGCGGTATGCTCCGCGATGCCAGACGAGCCATCGGTTCCTCGGATACCCGGTTTGCGTTCCGGGCCTTTGACTGCAGAAAAATCCCTTGCAAGGACGAAAGCTTTGATCTGGTGATCGCCAATCACGTGCTTTTTTACTGCGATGATATTCCCTCCGTCCTGAAAGAAGTTCGCCGTGTCCTCGCTCCCTGCGGGAGATTTCTCTGCAGCGCTTACGGAAAGGCACATATGCAGGAGGTCAGCCAGCTGGTGCAGGATTTTGATGAACGGATCGTGCTTTCCGCAGACCGGCTTTATGAGCGGTTCGGACGTGAAAACGGCCAGAGTATCCTGACGCCTTTTTTCCCAAAGGCTCAGTGGCTTTCTTATGAAGACTGCCTTCTGGTCCAGGATGCGGAGCCGCTGATCTCCTACGTCCTCTCCTGCCACGGCAACCAGAATCAGTATATATTGGACCGTTACAAGGAATTCCGGGCCTACACCGCCAGAAAAACTGCCAAAGGATTCCGCATTACCAAGGATGCCGGCGTATTTCTTTGTGAAAAATAGCCAAAAATAAAAAATATGAAAAAAGCTCTTGAAGGTGACCTTGCGTCACCTTTTATAATACAGTTACAGTAACAAAGTTATGTGCAGGCACGACTTATGCTGCACATCATCACGCAAAGGAGAAAACATATGAAAGGAATTATTTTAGCCGGAGGCTCCGGAACACGTCTTTACCCGCTTACCATGGTGACCTCCAAACAGCTTCTGCCGATCTTTGACAAACCGATGATCTACTATCCTATGTCTGTTCTTATGAACGCAGGCATCCGTGATATCCTGATCATCTCCACCCCGCAGGATACCCCGAGATTTGAGGAGCTTCTCGGTGACGGCCATCAGTTCGGTGTCAACCTTACCTATGCTGTACAGCCAAGCCCGGACGGACTTGCTCAGGCATTTATCATCGGCGAGGAATTCATCGGCAACGATACCGTATGTATGGTCCTTGGTGACAACATTTTCGCAGGACATGGCCTCAAAAAGCGCCTGAAAGCTGCTGTAGACAATGCAGAAACAGGCAAAGGTGCCACTGTTTTCGGATACTATGTAGATGATCCGGAGCGTTTCGGCATCGTGGAATTCGACCAGAACGGAAAAGCTGTTTCCATTGAAGAGAAACCGGAAAAGCCAAAAAGCAACTACTGTGTAACCGGTCTCTACTTCTACGACAACAAGGTTGTAGAGTACGCAAAAAATCTGAAGCCAAGCGCAAGAGGCGAGCTTGAGATCACAGACCTGAACCGTATCTACCTTGAGAAGGGACAGCTGAACGTTGAGCTTCTGGGCCAGGGCTTCACATGGCTGGATACCGGTACACACGAAAGCCTTGTAGAGGCAACCAACTTCGTAAAAACCATGGAGCAGCATCAGCACCGCAAGATCGCATGCCTTGAGGAGATTGCTTACTTAAACGGCTGGATCACAAAGGAGGACGTGCTCAAGGTTTACGAAATCCTTAAGAAAAACCAGTACGGTCAGTATCTCAAGGATGTTCTGGACGGAAAATATCTGGACGCTCTTCACTGAGCCGATCTGTTTTTTAACACTGTATTTACCGGCGGGCTCCGTTCCGACGGAATCCGCATAAGATCAATCATTCATATTATAAAGGAGATTTTTTATGACAATCATTGTTACCGGCGGTGCCGGATTTATCGGAAGCAACTTTATTTTTCATATGATGGAGGCTCATCCGGACTATCGTATCGTATGCCTGGACTGCCTGACTTACGCAGGAAACCTTTCCACTCTTGCACCGGTTATGGACAAACCGAACTTCCGCTTTGTAAAGGAGAGCATCACAGACCGTGACGCTGTTTACAAGCTTTTTGAGGAAGAGCATCCGGACATCGTGGTAAACTTCGCAGCTGAGAGCCACGTAGACCGTTCCATCGAAAACCCGGAGGTATTCCTTGACACCAACATCAAGGGTACTGCTGTTCTCATGGATGCCTGCCGTAAATACGGAATCCAGCGTTATCATCAGGTTTCCACAGATGAGGTTTACGGAGATCTTCCTCTTGACAGACCGGACCTCTTCTTCACAGAGGAAACTCCGATCCATACAAGCAGCCCGTACAGCTCCTCCAAAGCAGGTGCTGACCTTCTTGTTCTCGCATACCACAGAACCTACGGCCTGCCTGTGACCATCAGCCGCTGCTCCAACAACTACGGCCCGTATCACTTCCCGGAAAAGCTGATCCCGCTGATGATCGCCAACGCTCTGAACGACAAACCACTCCCGGTTTACGGAAAGGGTGAAAATGTCCGCGACTGGCTCTATGTTGAGGATCACTGCCGTGCCATCGACCTGATCATCCACAAAGGACGTGTAGGCGAGGTTTACAATGTAGGCGGACATAACGAGATGAAAAACATCGATATCGTAAAACTGATCTGCAAGGAGCTTGGCAAACCGGAAAGCCTGATCACACATGTAGCAGACCGTAAAGGCCATGACATGCGCTACGCTATCGACCCGACCAAGATCCACAACGAGCTTGGATGGCTTCCTGAAACAAAATTCGCAGACGGAATCAAAAAGACCATCAAATGGTACCTTGACAACAAGGAATGGTGGGAAACCATCATCTCCGGTGAGTATCAGAACTACTACGAAAAAATGTATGGAAACCGCGAGGAGGTTAAAGCATGAGATTTTTCGTAACAGGTGTTGGCGGCCAGCTTGGCCATGACGTAATGAATGAACTGTCCGGCCGTGGACATGAAGGCGTAGGAAGTGACATTGCTCCTTCCTACAGCGGCATCGCTGATGGTACTCCTGTTACCACCATGCCTTATGTGCAGCTTGATATCACAGATAAAGAAGCGGTAGCAAAAACCATCCGTGAGGTAAAGCCTGATGCAGTGGTACACTGTGCCGCATGGACAGCCGTAGACGCTGCAGAGGACGAGGAAAACCGTGAAAAGGTACGTCTTGTCAATGTTGTAGGAACACAGAACATTGCGGACATCTGCAAGGAGCTTGGCATCAAGATGATGTATATTTCCACAGACTACGTTTTTGACGGCCAGGGAACCACACCATGGGATCCGGACTGCAAGGACTACGCTCCACAGAACGTATACGGTCAGACCAAGCTTGACGGTGAACTGGCAGTATCCGGCACTGTAGATAAATTCTTTATCGTACGTATTGCATGGGTATTCGGCAAAAACGGCAAGAACTTTATCCGTACTATGGTAAATCTGGGAAAAACCCATGACAAGCTTACCGTAGTCAGTGACCAGATTGGAACTCCGACCTACACCTACGACCTTGCACGTCTTCTGGTAGACATGGTCGAGACAGAGAAATACGGCTACTATCACGCAACCAACGAAGGCGGCTTCATCAGCTGGTATGATTTCACTAAAGAGATCTTCCGCCAGGCTGCTGCCCTCGGCCACAAGGAATACGAAAAAGTAGAGGTATCTCCTGTCACAACTGCAGAGTACGGCGTTTCCAAGGCTGTACGTCCATTCAACAGCCGCCTGGATAAATCCAAGCTTGTAAAAAACGGCTTCCAGCCACTTCCAACATGGCAGGATGCCCTGGAAAGATATCTGAAAGAGATCCTGTAAAAAAAATCCATCGGTGATCGCCGGTGGATTTTTTTCGTTCTGTTTCTCATGAAAAAACAGCCGGTGGAAAGTTTTACGCTTCCCCGGCTGTTCTTATGCTAAAATTTAATAATTTTATCTTACTGCTGTGCAACAGTTCCGTCTGCACTCTGGGCATCTGCTGTGCCATTCTGTGTGGCATCTGCAGTCTCACCCTGCGCTTCTGCTGTACTTCCCTCTGCAGCTGCCTGTGCATCATTATCCGTAGCTACTGCCGCTGATGTTGCACTGTCTGCCTCCTCCTGGGAAACAGTCTCTCCGTCACGAACCTTCTTCATCATGGCCTCTGCCTTCTGAACAGTAGACTCATCCGGAATCATAACGTAAGCCTTCTGACTCATAGAATACGGCTTCTGTGTGTCACCGGTACCATTTACACTGTAGCTTACGATGTTCCAGTCACCGCCGTTGTTCAGCTGCTGCTGGAGCAGTCTGGCGATCTCCTCGTAGGAGATATTGGTCTCAAAGCATCCCTGGATGCTGGAAAGAACGGAAGAATAATTCTTCAGAAGCTCCGGTGAAAGAGCCTTGTTGATCACACCCTTGATCACAGCCATCTGGTTCTTGCCACGCTGACGGTCGCCCTCTTTAAAGGCATAACGCTCACGGCTGAATACCAGAGCCTGCTCACCGTTCAGGTAGTTCTCTCCCTGATTGAAGTGATATCCTGTCTCATTCTTGGAATCAAAGTCATAGTCAGAATAAACGGTAACTCCGCCAAGCGCATTGATCAGCTGCTCAAATCCTGCAAAGTTGATACGGAAATAATAGTTGACATCCTCGTTGTAAAGCATTCCCAGAGTATCCATACATACATTGATACCATAGATACCTGCATGTGTCAGCTTATCTCTCTGTCCGCCTGAAATAGAAAGCGGTACAAAATAATCACGAGGTGTAGAAACCAGAAGCACCTGTCTGGTAGCTGTATTTACCGTAGCAATGATATTGGAATCGCTTCGGCTCTTTGCAACAAGGCCGCTACGGCTGTCGATACCACTGATAAAGATGGTATATACAGAACCGCCATTGGTATTCTCTTCTACCTTCGCCTCTGTCTCCTGCGGCTCAATGGTCGTCTCCACCTTCTTCACAGTCAGCTCTCTGATCCTGGAAGAAATATCGGAATATCCATCCATCTCTTCAATAACGCTTAAATATGCGCTGTTCAGCACGATCGCACCTGTCTGTCCGTTCAGAAGACCGTCAACCAGCTCTGTAAGTCCTGCAAACTCCTGGACCTGCACGGTCTTGCCTGTCTCGGAATCCACCTCCTGGATAGCCTTGTCAGAATTGGCTCTGTCAAGATCTGTCAGCACACCATACACATAATCTGCTGTAGCCCCTATGGAATCTGCAGAATCATCTGCACGGACATAAATGCCGACCTCCGTAATCTCTGTGTTCACACCGGAAATCCCTGCCAGTGTGGAATGTGTCTTATAAACATACATACTTCCGAGAATGAATACTGCTGCAAAGATTGCTGCAAGGATCACTCCCACTACAAATCTTATCTTACCATCCGTACTCCATACAAGCGCTCCGACGATCACGACCAGAACCAGCATTACCAGTCCGATCACTGCAATGAACTTCGTCGGGATCACCTTCATATTCAGAAGCATGACCGCAAATACGATCGCTGTGATCAGAACCACAAGCGTCACGATCAGCCCTGGGATATGTTTTCCCATTTTTCTCATATGCAATCCTCCATTTTTGCTGGTACAGAAAATATTCCATATGGACACTCTCTGTACAGATTCAAATATCCTAATCATTTTACGCTTTTTTACTGATAAAAGCAAGAAATATCGTAAATCGCCAAATGCAAAAACAGTTCCGTGATATCATGATTCTTTTATGCTCTCACGATGTCACGGAACTGCCGCTAAAATGTTCCTTCTGTAAAATGGATCTCCTTATTCCACGGTAACACTCTTGGCAAGATTTCTCGGCTTATCCACATCCAGACCTTTATTTACACTGACATAGTAGCCCAGAAGCTGCAGCGGGATCACTGCCAGCGAAGTTGCAAAATGCGGATCTGTTTTCGGGATATAAACCGTAAAGTCAGCAGTATCCTCGATATTATAGTTTCCAAACGTAGTAAGCCCCATCAGATATGCCCCGCGGCTTCTGCACTCCACCATATTGCTGACTGTTTTCTCATAAAGCTCCGGCTGTGTCAGGATACCGATCACAAGAGTGCCGTCCTCGATCAGGGAAATGGTGCCATGCTTCAGCTCGCCAGCCGCATACGCCTCAGAATGGATGTAGCTGATCTCCTTCATCTTAAGGCTGCCCTCAAGGCTGATGGCATAATCGATCCCTCTTCCGATAAAAAAGATATCCTTTGCATTGGCCTGCTTGGAGGCAAACCACTGAAGCCTTTCCTTATCCTCGATGATCCTGCTGATCTTGTCCGGAAGTGTCTTCAGTTCCTTAATGTAGGACTCACACTGCTCCTCTGAGATCTTTCCGCGGACCAGTGCCATCTGCAATGCCAGCACATAGGAAGCGATCAGCTGTGTACTGTACGCCTTGGTGGTAGCGACCGAGATTTCCGGTCCTGCAAGTGTGTAAAATACATGATCCGCCTCTCTTGCAATGGAAGAGCCCACCACATTGACAATAGCCAGCGTGCGGATCCCCTTCTCCTTACATTCCCGAAGTGCAGCCAGACTGTCCGCAGTCTCACCGGACTGACTGATGATCACTGCCAGGCCATCAGGATCCAGAAGCGGCTTCCGGTAACGGAACTCCGAAGCAAGCTCCACACGCACCGGAAGACCTGCCAGATCCTCGATCACATACTGTGCAGCCATTCCCACATGGTAAGCAGAGCCGCAGGCCACGATATAAACCTGGCTGATGCTGCGGATCCTCTCATCATCCAGACCGATCTCTGTCAGATCCAGCTTGTCCTCCCGGATAACAGAATTCAGTGTATCTGCAACTGCTTTCGGCTGCTCATGGATCTCCTTCATCATGAAATGCTCAAAACCGGCTTTCTCCGCCGCCTCTGCATCCCACTCAATGATCTTAGGCTCCTTCTCGATCTCCTCACCATCCAGATTGTAGAAAGTGATCTCACCCGGTTTTACACATGCCAGTTCCAGATTTCCGATATAATAAACATTTCTTGTATACTTCAGGATCGCAGGAACATCCGATGCGATATAGGATTCTCCATTCTCCACCCCCAGGATCATAGGGCTGTCTTTTCTCGCTACAAAGATCTCTTCCGGATAATCACGGAACATCATTGCCAGCGCATAGGAACCACGGATACGCACCATGGCATGACGCACTGCCTCAACCGGAGATCCGCCGTATTTCTGGTAGTAATAATCCACCAGCTTCACAGCAACCTCCGTATCTGTGGAAGAATAAAAAGAATATCCCCTGCGGAGAAGCTTCTCCTTCAGCTCCTGGTAATTCTCGATAATGCCGTTATGCACAGCTGCCACATTTCCGTTATCACTGACATGAGGATGGGCATTGACCTCTGATGGCTCTCCATGAGTTGCCCAGCGGGTATGACCGATTCCGCACATACCCGGAACAGATTCACCTGCGTTTGTTTTCTCCAGAAGAACCTTCAGACGCCCCTTCGCCTTAATGATCTCGATATCCTTTTCCCCGTCACGCACTGCGATGCCGGCGGAATCATATCCTCTGTATTCCAGTTTGGAAAGCCCGTCCAGAAGGATGGGTGCTGCCTGATGCCTGCCTGTAAAACCTACAATTCCACACATGATTTTTTTCTCCTCTTATTGCATTTTTATATTCTTCTGACTGCTCCGTTCTTCAGACACCTGCGGTCTGCATCCAGGACATTACTCTGCCACATGCCCCTTCTTACGGACGATCTCAACCACCTGATCCACATATTTTCTGCAAAGCTCCTCGCTCTCTGCCTCTACCATAACACGGAGCAGGGGTTCTGTGCCGGATTCTCTCACCAGGATCCTTCCGGTGTCTCCAAGCACCTCAGCCACACTCTCTACTGCTGCCTGCACATCCACATCTGCCTGCGCCGCTGCCTTGTCATGGACACGCACATTCTCAAGAACCTGGGGATAGATTGCCAGATCAGCGGTAAGCTCACTGAGCTTTTTCTTCCTTGCCATTATAACTTCCATCATCTTCAGACTTGTAAGGATACCATCCCCGGTAGATGCATACTTGGAAAAAATAATGTGCCCGGACTGCTCACCACCAATACGGCAACCATTCTGCATCATATATTCATAAACATATTTATCCCCTACTGCCGTCTTCGCATAATCGATATCAAGAGCATCAAAAGCCTTGTAAAGGCCAAAATTGGACATTACCGTAGTTACAACTGTATTGGTGAGAAGCTTTCCGCGCTCCTTCATATAACGGCCGTACACATAAAGGATCGCATCCCCGCTGACCACATTTCCCTTCTCATCCACACAGAGACAACGATCCGCATCTCCGTCGTAGGCAAATCCAACATCCAGCCCCTTCTCCACTACAAGCTTCTGGAGACCCTCGATATGGGTGGAACCGGCATTGTTATTGATATTGGTACCATCCGGCTCAGCATTGATCACATAAGTCTTCGCTCCCAGCGCATCAAAAACCGCCTTTGCGATATTCCATGCACTTCCGTTGGCACAGTCCAGACCAATCCTCATTCCCTTAAAGGAATATACTCCCAGGGAGATCAGATATCCTATGTAACGGTTCCGGCCTGCCGAATAATCCACCGTCCTGCCGATCTCACCGCCCTTTGTAAAAGGAATCTCATGCCATTTTTGTCCGAACAGCTGAAGACGATCATCCAGATAATCCTCCACCAGAGCGATGATCTCCTCTTCCATTTTCTCACCCTGGCCATTGATCAGCTTGATCCCGTTATCATAATAGGGATTATGGCTGGCAGAGATCATAATACCACAGTCAAAGCCATCGGTACGGGCAACATAAGCCACAGACGGCGTTGTTGTCACGTGGAGAAGATAAGCATCCGCTCCGGACGCCACCAGTCCGCCAACCAGCGAATACTCAAACATATAGCTGGAACGTCGGGTATCCTTGCCGATCACGATCCTGGCTGCAGCCGTCTCTCCGGCCCTCCTGCGCAGTTCATTATAATACCATCCCAGAAAACGCCCGATCTTAAATGCATGATCCGCCGTCAACGAAACACCCGCTTCTCCACGGAAGCCATCTGTACCAAAATATTTTCCCATTTCAGTTCTCCTTTGTGTGTTAATATTTATAACTTATCTCATATATGGTTGTGTCATACAGGGTTAATCAGAATTGTTCTTATCTTTGATTGATTTTACAACCTCGCAACTTTTCAATATATTTTTGTATATATTCCGAGTGTATCTCGTAATATTCTCCCACATCTGGAAGCATTGATCCCGAAAATGTTTGCGAATCATATTCTTCTACGCCAAGTATATTGCTATTTTCTTCTATAAATGTCTTATAAATTCTTTTACCTAAACGGAAAGTACGTTCCATTGTATTGCGATTTTCCAACATATCCAACAATTCATCAGATTCTATTTTCCGATATATATATATTCCGTTGTAGGAATCATATGTCATAACCAAATATCTATTATTCTTATCATCAATACATACAAGGAGTACAGGTTCTATCCCCACAACCAGTTCCTCTTCTACATATAATTTACCTATTCCCCTGATTTCGTCCCAATATTCTTCTGGCATAGTTCGTCCACCTCTATGATTTTGAATTCACTGCTAGCTGAATCAATTTTATCTTCGAATAAATACCAATTATGATGTGTTTTTCCCTCTTGAAAATCTGCTGGTCCATACTGACATTTCATGATTCCTCTGACTATTCCAAGAGTTGGTCTTCCAGGATTCGGAATATGTAGCGCCTTGATCAACTGCATCGGATCTTCATTAACTGAAACACCGCACATTTGAAATGTCGATTTCCTGACAGGACGATCATACAACTCTGCTTCATCCAGGTTTCCCAGAAAATCATCTCTCTCAATTCTATTCTCTCGATGAATTCCTCTATATACAATTATGTCCGCATATTCTTTGGATATACTTTTAAAAAATTTATCTCTTACCCTTGAGTCTTTTAACATCTCATGCAACTTTGTCGGAAACCGTTTTATATATTCCTCGGATGCCTCTTCCTGCTGTATCTGAACTGTGCTTTTCTCCATAAGAACATCATTTTCTAGCATGATCTGTATCTCACCCCTATTTTTTCTTACAATGCTATATATAATTCGTGCTTTCAGAGTAGCACAATACGCTCTTTTTGTCTATTGATTTATTTCGACTCCGTTCGACAAACATATCCGCTTTACCTGCGAAGCTCTGAAGCTTTTTCACAAAAATCCTCTTTCCAAAAGCAATAAACTATGTTACCTTGAAAATGGATCAGATGATAAAATAACTCTGATCACATAACAAGATCGAAGGTGGTGAAACCTATGGGTACAAAGGATACCATCACCAAAGATTACATGGCTGACAACCCACAGAGAAGCAAAACAATGGCCCTCCACATCCGGAGAATATCTCACCGGCTTCTACAAAGATGACCGGCTGATTCCGGTCATCACCGTAGTCGTATACTTCGGCTCCGATACCTGGAAAGCTCCCAGGAGCCTCCACGAAATGCTCTCTGTCCAGGATCCCGAGATTCTTTCTCTGGTCCCAGATTACCGGATTAATCTCTTCTCACCTGCCGAGATAAAGGATGAAGAACTTAATAAACTTCAGAGTAATCTAAGAGAAGTCATGCTCTTCATCAAGTATGCCAAAGATAAACGGAAACTTAAGGAGCTCACATCCGAGAACTCCAGTTTCCAGTCACTCGAGCTCAAAGCAGCCCGGGTCATTGACTCCATAACCGGTATCAACTTACGTTTCACAGAAACAGAAAGGAGCGTTAATATGTGTCAGGCTGTTCAGGAAATGTGTGATGACGCACGCGCAGAAGGTCATGCCTCCGGACTATCCGAAGGTCACGCCCAAGGCCTTCAGGACCAGGCTCTACTCACTGCGCAACGCATGCTGCAGGATCCCAGGTTCTCGCCGGAGGATATCAGCAGATTCTCAGGACTTCCACTTGAGGATGTTTTGAAATTGCGGGAGAAATGATGAATTTGAGAAAATGCTCAGGAAGCGTGAAGCTTCCTGGGCATTTTAAATTTCTTTAACATTCTCAGCCAGCACCAGGAACCCAAAACAGCTCCCATCATACATCCAATCCCATTGTGGATAATATCATCAAACTCAAACAATCCTCGAAAAGTAATCAACTGCAATAGTTCTATCACAAACGATGTTCCCATTCCAATCATCAAACCTCTTTTCCAGCTGATTCTCTTATTCAAAGCAACTGGCAATAAACAGCCATACGGCATCAATAATATGCAATTTAGAATATTTTCCTTCAGCATCTCATTGTGATGATATACAAAAAGTGCTTTCCAGGACCAGAATATATGAAGTTCATATTGAGGATATGCCTGTGGAATGCGGGTAAAAACTGTAGATTCCAATACTGTCCAAATATATATATAAATTGCGACATATGCCAGACTTTGTGAAAAACTAATTCTGTTACTTTTGTATGACTGTTTTATGATCCGGCTAAAACACGATAAAAGTACGAAAAACCAACAAACCCCAGTTATTCCCCAACTAGGATTTTGCTTAGTAATTGTTTTATAAATATCCATTTAAATTTATAACTTATCTTTCAATCTCTGTAAAAGATATCTCTTGTATATACTCGTTCTTTTACATCATCCAGACATTTATCATATCTATTTGCAATAATTGCCTGACTCTGCTCTTTAAATGCCTCAAGATCATTTACGACTTTGCTTCCAAAAAATGTTGTTCCATCCTCCAATGTCGGTTCATAAACAATAATGGTGGCACCCTTGGCTTTAATGCGCTTCATCACACCTTGTATAGAAGACTGACGGAAATTATCTGAATTTGATTTCATTGTAAGACGATATACACCAATTACAACTTCTTTTTCCATAGAAGCATCATATGTATTCTCATCTCCATAAGCATAATATCCTGCTTTCTGCAAAACACGATCTGCTATGAAATCTTTTCTTGTTCTGTTAGATTCAACGATTGCTGACATCATGTTCTGCGGAACATCTGCATAATTTGCCAGCAACTGCTTTGTGTCTTTCGGTAAGCAATATCCACCATAACCAAATGACGGATTATTATAATGTGATCCAATTCTTGGATCAAGACACACACCGTTAATGATCTGCTGTGTATTCAACCCTTTCATTTCGGCATATGTGTCAAGCTCATTAAAATATGATACTCTAAGAGCCAAATATGTATTAGCAAATAACTTCACTGCTTCCGCTTCTGTAAATCCCATAATCAAAGTATCAATATTCTCTTTAATAGCACCTTCCTGTAATAATCCGGCAAATGTATTCGCAGCTTTTACAAGTCTAGCATTTTCAACATCTGTTCCCACAATAATTCTGGATGGGTACAGATTATCATATAATGCTTTTGACTCTCGTAAAAATTCTGGACTGAAAATGATATTATCACAGTGAAATTTTTCTCTAATACTTGCGGTATACCCTACCGGAATTGTAGATTTTATTACCATAATTGCATCCGGGTTATATTCAATAACCAGCTTAATTACAGCTTCTACCGCTGATGTATCAAAAAAATTTTTCTTACTGTCATAGTTTGTAGGTGCAGCGATAACTACAAAATCCGCATCTTTATATGCTGTTTCTGCATCTAACGTAGCTGTCAGATTTAACTGTTTTTCCTTTAAATACTTTTCAATATACTCATCCTGAATTGGACTGATTTTTTTATTAATCTTTTCTACCTTTTCTTGGACTATATCAACTGCCATTACCTCATGATGCTGCGATAATAATGTTGCAATGGACAAGCCAACATATCCTGTTCCGGCTACTGCTATTTTCATTGTATTTTTCCTCTTTTAATTACTGGTAATTTTCTTTAGTTTGTATCTTATTTAAAAAATATATATTAACTTGATTAACTGACGTTTCAGCGTCATGATAATAACCATCATTAAGTACGTACAACACATCATCAACAATTGTAATCCCTTCAATTGCATATGAATCTTTCAATACATACAATGGTTTAGCTCTATTTGTTTTCAAGTCAACTGTATAAATATAGCTATCTCCGTGATAGTCTGCACCTGCTGAAAAATATATCAAATCATTTTTTTCGTCTAAAAATAATTGATCTTGTCCTTTTATATGGATTTTAACTGTTTTTTGTACTACACCATCATATGAACAATTATATAAATAATTATTTGTCAAAATCCAAAGCGTATTACTCCTACTATCATTTGCAATGCCAGATGGTTCTTTTATATCAAAATATCCTATTTCATTTCCTTTTTCATCTATATGACGAACTTTATTTTCTCCATAAGAACATAACCAAATAGTTCCATCTATTGACTTAGTAACTCCTTGTATATCTCTCATATTCTCAAACTTTAAATAACAAGGTATATCTCCTTTAATAATCGAAAAATCCTTTTCAACTATTTCGATAGAAGCCTGGAAAGTTTTATCGTTAGGCTTATATTTACCTGCATTCCCTATAAAAAAGTACTCTTCTTCTTTATCCCAATAAAGCCCTGTACACGTAAATCCTACATTGTTTTTTTCTTTGTCCGGTAATTTTAATATCTTATTTGCATATATTTTGTCACATTTCTCTTGTTCAATTTTTATTCTAATACGTGGTAAAATTATATATCCTACTATAAAAAGTATTATGAGAAAAAATAACATAAAAATTAATTGTTTTTTCTTTTTCATACTTTCTTTCCTTTTCTCAGTTCTGGTATCCATTTTTTCCTTGTTGCAACCAACAGTACAAACATCATTAAAACCAACAAATATCTAGCAACTGCATTTTTATATACAGCAACCATAGCCAATGCCAAAATACTCGTACCTATAAGTATTGTCATTTGCAATTTTGTATTAAAATATTTTTTCATTTGTATCTCATTATTAATACATTCTTTTCTTGCTAATACAAAATATAAAATCATGACTATTAAATAACTTACTAATGACGTGTATCCACCAGCAACATATCCAAAAATCGGAATAAAAATAGCATTTAAAATTATATTGCACACTGCTGCAAATACTGACGCAAACAAAATAAATTTTGTCTTTTTATAGTAAAACAAGACATTTACATATTGTTGATATATATACATAACAATAACACTGATTGCTAATGGCGGCATAACCCATATTGCCTCTAAATATTTTTTTCCCCCTAAAATCAAAATAATTTCTGGAGCCATCACAATTTCCGCAATAGCACAAAAAGCAACTATAATTGTCCCGACTGTTATCAATCTACTTTTATCTTTCGACGAATCATTTAACTTTAATTCCTTAAACAGCCATGCCTGTAAAGATAAATTCAACGCACCACTTATAACAAAAATGACCATAGCTGCACTATATGATACACTATATAAAGCAGCATCTTCATAACCATCAATTTTTTGTATCATCAAACGATCCGAATGATTTAATAATATCATCGATAAGTAATATGGCATCAATGGCAAATTATATTTCAATGCATCTATTGCGTAGTCTTTTTTCCATAATGTGGATGTTCCTTTATAATTTGATATAAAAAACGGAATTGCAACACCTAACTGGATTACTGTCCTTGTAGCCACAACATAAAATATAGGATTATCCAAATTAAGGAAAACAGTTAATGCACCAACGATAGGTCCGATAAGACCATATACAATTATTGCAAATAACATTTTCTTATATTGGTTATCAACTCTTTGTCTTGATGACCACAATCCGAAACTGATAGTTCCTATAAAAGAACATATCATCAGTATACTTAATGTGGTCCGTATTCCTGTAATATAATTAATGCCCTTGTGAAACATTAAATATATTAACGTCCAAATCGCAATCAATACAATACTCAATGATTGCATAGTTGCTGTATATGTTGTCCTATTTTCATCGTCCCTTACTAATCCTGCGACATAACCATTGCTGTATATCCTCAATGTTATAATAATCTCAAATATTTCTAGCCAGGACATAAATATACTATATATTCCATATTCCTCAGTAGCTAAGTAATGTGTCAGTATAATCATTACCAACCAAGGCGCAATTTTTTGTATTATATTTCCCACTGCATACCAAGACGCAGCTTTCATTTCTACTGACATATCTCTATATTTTTTTATGATTTTTTTAAGAAAAAATTTCATATCTAACTCACTTCTATTGACTGATAAATCTTGCTATTTCCAAAAAAGAAAATAGCAATAAAAATAGTTGATAAATAATGAATCCATATGCTTGATCCTGTCATTCCGATGCCTATATAACATAGCAGCATAAAATACATAAATTTTTTACACTTTAAAGGTGCAATATACTTTATCGTTTTTGCACGAATCAATGTAATTCCAAGAATAATGATAGTCCCCCATATTCCGAAAAATATTAAAAATTGTAAAACAACATTATGTGCATAATAATATTCACCCGAAGTAATATATAGCGGAATTCCAAATCCTCCTGGCAAACCGACTCTACCTCTTATATACTCTACACATGCCGTATAAATATAATCTCTATTAGTCAAGTATATCTCATTGCTTTTTATTTGATTTATCAACAAAGTAACACTTCGAGATTGCATTCCATATTGTGCTAGTTTTTGGCTTACCCAATATAAAATATCTATTAAATTGTTTAGCAAAATATATGCCGCTACTACCAGTCCTACAATAATTATTAGTTTCTTCCATAACTTTATTTTACCTGAATATACATATGCAAATAAAATCATGCACGCTGATATTACTGCCGACATACGTCCACCCAAAATTGCAGTCACAAGAATATTAATGGCTACATTAATATATAGCCATTTTCTTTTTTCAATTCCCTGAAACACCATGTAAGAACCAATAAATACATTTGGTACGCATATACTTGTAAATATTGAATAATGCACTAGCCCTTGTTTAAGTAAGACAACCGCAACTAATACTAATGGTAAATTTAATTTAGAAAATTTCCACCATTTTTCAACAAATATTCGTAAATCAAATATATTATTTGAAACACACAAGCATGGAACTGCTATGCCAACCAACGCTTGTATACCTTCTATAAATACATAATACTGATAAGACACTGCCATATAATTAATGATTATCGCCAAACAAAAAATAAACAAAAATGTAAGCACACGTTTATTCATGCTCATTGTCGCTCCTATTGCTATTATCGCAAGCATCATATAAATTATATATTCATATAACGATGAAATTTTAAAAGTGTTTTCTAAAATATTCGCAAAGTATGGAACATAAATATATATTACCAATATAATTGCAAGTATTGTACTTTTCTGTTTTATATTTCTTTGTCCATTACTCATATCGCACCTTACTTCTTGTGTTTTCTTATAACTTTATTATATATTTCTTTCCAGTCATACAATGCCGTTTTGAAAAATATAAACGGATACTTTCTTTCATAACTATTCTTTTTCTCTTCATCCCATACTTCATTGTTATCAGCTAATTTTTGTGAAAATGCATCTTTAACTTCTTTCGATAACCATTCTCTACCATCTTCACATACTCTGTTACGAATGTCAGCGTATGTTGGTGTTTCTAATTCTGGAATTACTCCCAAGGTTAAAAATGCATGACCATTATAACAATATGGCTGCCTGCAATGTTTTCCCACTGGATTAAAGATTATTGGTTGTTCAGGATTGTTAAATATATTTTGATTACTAAGCTGTCCATAACATGGCTTAGATGCCCCTGTTCCCAAATCAACATACAAAGTCCAAACTCCCGCATAACAAAAATTATCTATTTTTTTCTGAAAAATATCCAATTTGAAATCAAACATTGTAGAATCAAATTTTCTCCAAACAGACTCATACTCTTTTCTTGACATAGATGTCAAAAGATCTTTTTTCTCCGTCAAATCATTTCGTCCTACTGTAATTTGACATGCTGCTCCTAGTTCTAATTTACAAAGATTTATAATTTCATCAATATCATCAATCAATCCATCATATGGCATTAACTCAACAGTAAACGAACATCCCTTTTCCCACATCTTTTTCACATTTGAAAAGTATCTATCTAGCCATCCTTTTTTCTTTAACTCAGCATAGTGGAAAGAGAATTTGAATTCCAAATGCTCTAACAAATTTCTTGGAAACTCAGCAATTTCATCAAATCGACTTGTCAATGTTCCATTTGTTACAACCTCTAAAAAATGCCCTTGTAATAATAATTGATAAATATATTGCGGCATTTCTTTTGGAATAAGTGTTTCCCCTCCTCCCGTTAGATTTATAATACAAGTACCTCCTAACCTTTCTTTTGAAAGACATTTGCCAACATGCTCTGGAGTATATAAAAATTTAGCTGCTCCTTTTTCATTTTCTTTCAACGCTGAAATATAACAATATTCACATTTAAGATTACAATTCTTAATTGGTACATTGATAACTAACAATCTTTTAATTTTCATATTTAATCCTTTCGTATTACGTCTGCCATTTTTTCAAAATAGTTTAGCAATTTTTCTCTATTATATTTTTTATGTTCCCATATAGTTGTTCTTTCTAATTTCTCAAGCACTTCACTTAAAGAATTAGCTCTTACAATCATATTTGTATCGTCAAGCCAATCTGCCACTCCAAAAACTTTACCTGTTTTATTATTTAAAACAATGCATGGAGTCCCATTTAATACAGAAAACAGCATTGCATGTAAACGATCTGTTATAGTAACTTCCGCATTTTCAAAAGTTTCCCACGACTTTTGCAACTCACTTATTCGCTTTCTTAAAACAACTGGCGATTTTATAACAGTACTAACTTTTCTAATATTATAATTTTGTTTTATTTTTTCATAAAAATCATCAATATTTTCTTGCTCAGATTCGCAATCCTCTCGAATACATACATTTATCACTTTCTCATATCCAGTACATTTTTCCCTTGTTATTATATTTTTTCCATACAAAACCATATCTGGCACTAAATATATATTTGAGTTTCCTGTAAATTCAAATTTTTGTTTTATAAAATTGTAAGACTTTCTTTCTCTTACAAATATATGTAAATTACTATGTCTTTTTAATATTTCATTTGTTATTCTGTATTCCTTCTCTCCCAGTTCATCTGAAGTATAATATACTGTTTGTGGAAGAATAATAATCTTATTATTTGGATAGTTTTGCACAATTTCACGTATAACACATTCATTATGTATCCATAAATTTCCCATCCATCCACCACCCGAAATTACAACTAAATCTTCAGGCGTTACTGTATTTTTTATTATTTCTTTTTGTGTATGATACATAGGCATCAATATTTCAAAATAGTCATAATCTGAAAAAAAATCTTCAAAAAAATATTGTTCTTGAATTGCGATTGCATGATCTCCCAAGTTGCCATGCATAGGCGTTCCAAATAAAAAAATCTTTTTATTTTTATTTAATCTTAATTTTTTTATTGCCGAGCGCCATCCAGGATAAGCTACTGACAGTTTAATTTGTTCTTTTAAAATATTCATTATATCCCTCAAAAAAGTATTTAAAATTCTTTTCTTTTTTTAGCACCAAATCTCTAAGTAAAACTAATAAGCAAATAAATATATTAAAATTCTTTCCATAAACTGCCCCTTTAGCAATAATTTGTTTGTTACTACTACCATTTTCTTTCTTTTTATGATAAACCGTTACCTCTGGTATATAAAAAATTGCATTTTTTTCATAATTACTTAAAAGGAAATCCACTTCTTCTCCACATACAAATTCGCCTCCCAAACCTAAACGTTCATCAAATTTTTTATTCATCACTAAATCTTTCTTGAATGCAACTTCAATAGACGATTTTGACATGAGCTGTAATTTGTTTCTTACATACTCTTCGTTGGAAGTATAATTTTTATATGAAATATTTTTTTCTGGATCAAAAATCTGTGATAATACAATTATCGCACTTTGTCTTTTTTCAAACGCATTTACAATAATTTCAAATGCATTTGTAGGATACCAACAATCATCATCGGATAATACTACTATCTCGCCTGATGCCTGCTCTAATCCTCTATTTCTAGCTCGTGATAGTCCTTTTACACTCATTTCAATTTGCTTTATATCCAAATTACCATATTTACAAATTATATCTTTTACAATTTCATGATTATCCTGCGTTACAAATATAATTTCAAAGTCTTTATATGACTGTTTTTCCAATGTTTCTAATAATCGTCTAATTTCCTTTTCTCTTTTTCCTAACGTAGGAACTAATACTGATATTTTCATATTTACTTCCTTACTTAATTTTTAACAATTTAATCACACACCAATATGCAATATGAAAAATACTTCTAACTATACTAAGATGTTCTATATTTCTATATAAAATCCAATGATATTTAATCACTTTGAATTTATTACTTGAAATAGAATTCTGTCTTATTCGATATTTCATAAGCACCGATTTCATACCATAAATGTACTTTTCTTTTTTTAACATTCGAAGCCACAAAGCATCATCGTTTCGTTTTCTAATATTAGGTACTTCAAATTTCCCCATCTTTTCTACGTTGTACATAACCGTAGAATTTCCTACCGGACAATCTAAAAGCACTCGATTATAATCAGCCTTTGGTACTGTCTTTATAATTTTATTTAATAATTTCCCATTTTCATCAATTTGTTCATACGCTGTACAAGAAAATGCAACATCATGCTTTTTCATAAATGCTAATTGCTTTTTCAATTTTTCTTCTGTCCAAATATCATCAGAATCCAAAAAAGCCATATATTCCCCATTTGCCAATTCCATTGCCTTAGTTCTTGCAACGGCAGCTCCAGAATTATTTTTCAAACAAAAATATTTTATTCTACTATCTTCTTTTATATATTTATCGACAATTTCTTTTGTATTGTCTGTCGAGCAATCATCAACAATAATCATTTCCCATTGCTGATAAGTTTGTGCCTGAACAGATTCAATTGTTTCCCCTATAAATTTCGCACAATTATATGTTGGCGTAATAACTGACACTAATCCTTTTTCCATATTCTCCTACCTAACCACCGCTATAACAGTTTTAATCATTGTTTCTATTTCCCGGATAAAACTGAATTTCTTAATACTTTCCAGATTATATTTCATCTTCTCTGGAAGGATTTTTTCTATGTAAACTTTATCTACATCATCTGCCTTATCCAACAGTTCTGCCTCATCTTTATAAAGGATGCTCGTCTCTGATGTCACACCTGCTGGTAGAAGCAATGTTGCCATCATTTCCGGAGTATAATGTTTTACATAATGCACACTTTCCGGGCGGGTACCTACCAGTGACATATCACCGGCCAGAATATTAAGCAGCTGTGGTATCTCATCAATACGATATTTCCGAATCATAGCACCAATTTTTGTGATTCTATTATCATTTGATACCGTTACCTGCGTTCCGATTTTATCCGCATTTGCTACCATTGTCCGGAATTTAAATATCTTGAATTTCTTTCCATACTGGGTAACTCTCTCCTGACGGTAAAATACTCCACCTTTTGAATCTGTCACAATCAGAATTGAAATGATGAGCAGCAGGGGAGAAAGTATTACAAGCATAATAGAGGATGCAATCACATCAAAAATTCTTTTTAATGCCAGGCTTACTTTTTTCTTTTTCAGTCTTTCATAATATGGACGGACAGCTTCTGTCCGCATACTCTTTGGCAGTTTATCCCATTCTCGTAACATAACAATCTCCCATCTCAATCTATTTTTATAAATGCTCCCCTACAATTTTGCAATACTGTTCAATCACATATTTCACTTCTTCATCTTTGAGTCTTGTATGCAGCGGCAATGTAATCTCATTTTCAAATCGCTTATAAGCATTCGGGTAATCCTTAATGTCAAATCCCATATTTTTATAAGCAGTCATCATTGGCAGTGGTTTGTAATGTACGTTGCAGGCAACACCTTTTTCTGCCATTTTGACGATAATCTCGTGTCTCTGCTCCAGAGCGATCCCCGGGATCCTGGTGATGTACAGGTGTCCGGAGGACTGATGCTCTTCGTTGTAATGATCCAGTACTTCGATGCCAAGTGGTTTAAATGCTGCATCATATCTGCTGATGATTTCTTTTCTTCTTGCAAGCAAAGCTTTATACCGTTTCATCTGCGCCAGTCCGATTCCGGCAACTACATCGGTCATATTACATTTAAACCAAGGTCCGATAATGTCATACTCCCATGCTCCAAGCTGCGTTTTGGCAAGGGCATCCTTTGACTGACCATGAAGTGATAACAGCTGATATTGATGATAGATTTCTTCATTATCAATTCCTTCGATATCTCTCCATGCCACAGCGCCGCCTTCCGCTGTTGTAAAGTTTTTCACTGCATGGAAGCTGAAGTTTGAAAAATCCGCAATGCTGCCCACTGGTTTTCCATGCCAGGTCGCACCAAATGCATGTGCCGCATCTGCCATTACAATGACTCTTCCGATTGCTTCCTGAAGCTTATTGTCTGGATGGAAAAGCTTCTTTTTCTCTTCTACGATAGAGAAAATCCTGTCATAGTCGCATGGCACTCCGCCAAGATCCACCGGAATGATCACTTTTGTTTTTTCTGTAATAGCTTCTGCCAGCTTGCTATAATCCATTTCCAGAGAATCTTTCTGTGTATCAATCAAAACAAGTTTTGCACTGACATGGCACACCACAGATGCACTTGCAGTATAGGTGTAAGCACATGTGATCACTTCATCTCCTTCACCAATTCCCAGAAGACGTAATGTCATTTCCGCACATGCTGTCTGTGAATTCAGGCAGACTGCACGGCTGGTACCACACAGATCCGCTACTTCTCTTTCCAGTTCTTTTGTTTTCGGTCCTGTGGTGATCCATCCAGATCTTAAAGCTTCTGCTACCTGTTCGATTTCTGCCTCTGTAATATCTGGCGGTGAAAATGGGATTTTCATTTTTTCAACACTCCTTCGTTTTCTTATATGTAAATTATTGATCAGTTATCAATTCTTCTCCGCAGCCACAGCCGCCTCACTCATCAGCTCCTCATACACCTTCTTATGCAGCTTCAGGTCGGAATCCGCAGAGTGATAGGTCGGTACGATCGCGGCTACAATGTCTCGGATCTTTTCGCTGTTGGCGGAGCCGTATGCTGCCAGGACTTCCAGCTGTTTGAAGAATTCCTGTACGTCCATTTCGATGGGTTTGCCGATGTGGATGAGGTCGTTTGGAGTTTTCTCCATGCCTTCCTCGGCCATCAGCTTTTCTTCGTAGAGCTTTTCGCCCGGGCGGAGACCGGTGTAGGTGACTTTAATGTCTACATCCGGTGTGTAGCCGGAAAGCTTGATCAGGTTTCGGGCAAGGGTGTCGATCTTTACCGGGGCGCCCATGTCCAGGACGAAGATCTCGCCGCCTTTGGCGTAGGTTCCTGCCTGGAGGACAAGGCTTACGGCCTCCGGGATGGTCATAAAGTAACGGATGATGTCCGGATGTGTGACAGTGACAGGACCGCCTTTTTCAATCTGGCGCTTGAACAGCGGGATCACGCTTCCGTTGCTGCCGAGAACGTTTCCGAATCGTACAGCTACGAATTCTGTGCCGGTTCCTGCTTCCGGTGCAGGGTTCTCACTTACATATGCCTGGCCTTCGTTATCGTGAAGTGCATCCAGGGTATCCTTTCTGTGTCCGCCAAGTCGTGGCAGCCAGTCGGTGTGTCCGTTGTGGCTGACCATGTTCATGCTCTGGACTACCATTTCGCAGAGTCGTTTGCTGGCGCCCATGATGTTTGTCGGGTTTACGGCCTTGTCGGTACTGATCAGCACAAATCGCTGACAGCCGTTCATCATTGCCGCATACGCAGTCTTATAGGTTCCTACCACATTGTTCTTGATCGCCTCACAGGGGCTGTTCTCCATCAGCGGCACGTGCTTATGTGCGGCTGCATGATATACGATTTCCGGCTTGTAGGTTTCAAATACCCAGTTGATCCTTTTGCTGTCACGGACGGAGCCGATCAGTACCTTCAGGTTCAGGTTCGGATAACTGGCCTTCAGCTCCTGTTCAATGTCGTAAGCATTATTTTCATAAATATCGAAGATCACCAGAAGCTCCGGCTCATGACCTGCGATCTGACGGCAGAGCTCGCTTCCGATGGAGCCGCCGCCTCCTGTTACCAGGATCCTTTTGCCCTTCAGATACTGAAAGATTTCTGACATGTTGACTTTGATGGTGTCTCGTCCGAGAAGATCCTCCACTGCTACTTTTTTCATCTTGCTCAAGGATACTTCTCCGTTTACAAGCTGATATACACCCGGAAGCTGCTTCAGCTCGCACCCGGTTTCCTTGCAGATGTTCAGGATATCCCGCTTCTGATGCGGTGTTGCCGTCGGGATTGCAAGAAGGATCTGATTGATATGATACTTGTCCACATTGAGAAAAATATCGTCTCTTCCGCCTACCACCGGAACTCCTTCCATGTATCTTCCCCATTTATTCGGATTGTCATCGATCAGGCAGCGTACTCTGGAATTGGTTTCCTTTGCATTCTGAAGCTCCCGGACAATGGTTCTTCCCGCTTCTCCTGCACCGATGATCATCACGTTTTTGCTCCGCTCCTCACGCTCACTCTTTTCTCTGCGGTTCCGCTCAAGAAGTACAAAACGATAGGAGAAACGTACGCCTACAGTCAGGAAAAACTGCAGCATGATACCGATCAGATAATAGGAGGCGGGCATCCGTTCCCAGAAGATCGTGATACCCGCAATATGCAGAACGCCTGTGATCACAGTTGCTACCGTGATCTTGATCAGCTCATGGAAGCTTGCGAAACGCCATACACTGTTATACAGATGCATGCATCCGAACACTGCCAGAATGATAATGGTATAGATTGGTGCAAAACTCCTCCATGCAGCAAAATAATCTGTGGGGATCAAGGAATACCGAAAATCGAATCTCACCAGCAGCGCCATAAAATAAGAAAAATTAACAGCTATCACGTCATAGATGATCAGATATATCGCAATTACTTTCCAATGTTCTAACTTCTTCATACTTCCTCCGGTCTGTCTTACTGTTTCTGCATAATCCCTGATGTATTCTTCCTGCTCTTTGTCTTCTGTCTGCTTTTCTCTGGGACTTTGTTTTGCCAGTGCCAGAAGCAGGACCAAGAACGCGAGAAGTACTACGATCAGCATGATCAATAAAATCTGCATTTTTAACTTCCTCTTTTATATTTATAACTTATCTAATTTATTTTTATCCCCGGACTGCACCTCCGCAGTCCGGGTCATTATATTCAATCTCAATATGTATTGATCATTTCGCGCCGCTTCCGCGGAAAACGACCATAACTGTCTTAACCAGGATCTCAATGTCCAGCTTCAGACACCATTCGGCAATATACTTCGTATCAAGCTCTACGACTTCCTCGAAATCCGTGATATCACTTCGGCCGCTTACCTGCCACATACCGGTAAGTCCCGGCTTGATGGCCAGACGTTTGCGATGGTGAAGCTCATACTTCTCCCACTCATCCATTGTCGGCGGTCTGGTTCCTACAAGGCTCATATCTCCTTTCAGAATATTCCAGAACTGCGGAAATTCATCCAGGGATGTCTTTCGGATAAAATGTCCTACTCCTTTGATGATTCGTGGATCATCATCCATTTTGAACATCATTCCGTCTTTTACGTTATTCTGTTTCATTAGTTCTTTTTTGCGTTCTTCTGCATCCATATACATGGAGCGGAATTTATAGATCTTGAACGGACGACCGTTCTTTCCCATGCGGACCTGTGAAAAAAATGCAGGACCCGGAGATTTGATCTTGATGGCCGGAACCAGAAAGATCGCTGCGATTCCTGTAAAAAGACAGCCTACCAGACCGCCTGCTATATCCATGGCTCTCTTAACAAACATCTGGCGCGGCGTTACAATGTGGATACTGCTGGAAAGCACGGTATATCCACCAAGCTCCTCCACCACCTGGTTCTTGCCAAGGGATTTCATGGTTGCCAGTCTCATATGGATGACAACTCCCATTGCAGAACAATCCTTGATCATCTGCTCCGGGATCGGAATTTGCTTAGGTACTGCAAAAAATACTTCGTCAATCCAGTTCTTATGGATATAGGAGATCATATCCTCCTTCCCGGCTACTACCGGAACTCCACAGACGGATGCTCCCTTCCTGTCACAATCCATAAAAACAATTCCTGCCAGATGATAGGTTCCGTAATTATTCTTGCGGATGGTTTCCACCACATTGTCTGCATCTTCACTGACTGTAACGATCAGCAGAGATCGTTTCTCGCTTTCTTCGTATCTGCGATCCTTCAGGAATTTCTTCAGTGCCTGTCTGCCGCAATAGCTGAAGCAGGTATAAAGCACATAGGTGATCAGCAGGATCATTCTGGAATAATTGTTTCCAATTCTTAAAAGAAACATATATGCCAGAACCAGAAGGCAGACCAGTGTACACTGTTCAAAGGTTTTCTTCAGTTCCACCAGCATTCCTCTTCGCAGAACTCCGCTGAAGCTCTCATTAAAAAATGTGACCATCAGCTGGATAAGAAACATCACCACTGCCACATTTCGGTACAGCTCAGTCTCGTATGGCTGATCGATCCCGTTTCGGATCCAGTATGCAAGTACAAACGCAAGCTGCAGACACAGCATATCGCAGATCGCAAAATCCGCATGTTTTACCCAGCTACTGTTTTCTTTTTGATACATATCCTTTTATACGCCTTCCCTCGCTTACAGTATGTTATACTGTGTTTATTTTACCCCCCCCCCGGTATTTTGAAGACCAAGGAGGGGTATCATGCACTATTTTACAACAACAGTCAGTACGGCTCCGTTGGAGCTGTTTCCACTGTTGTCGACTACATAATATGTAAGCTCGTAAGTTCCCGGTGCGGCTGTATTTACATCACCGGTGATCTGGATTTTTTTGAAAAGATCACTGGTTGAGTCTGTATCATCCTGGATATCCTTTACGTAGCTTAATTTATCCAACGTAGTTCCTACTGGTACCTCTACGTAATAGGTAGTCAGATACATCTTTGGATCCTGCGGAGAGAGCTGCTCGATCTTGTCTTCCTGTGTCTTCTGCGCCTGTTCCTCCGGGGTCAGTTCTCCTTCTGTGGAATCTCCGCTTTCAGCATCTGTGCTGTCTGCCTCTGTCCCATCCTGCATATCTGTCTCTTCTACCGGCTCTGTGGTGTCTGTGGAATCTCCGTCCTCTGGGAGTCCATCATTATCGATCAGTCCCAGCTGCGGATTTTCGGCGCTGCCGTCCTGAGCCTCCATGGTAAATTCTTTTTTTGTTACATTGTTGTTTTTGTCTTTTGCAACAAAGATAACGGAAACCTGTTTTCCGTCGTTCTTCGGATATATGGTTTCTACGGTAAGAGAATCTGTAACATCTCCGTCCCTGTCATCCTGTGCCTTTACACCCTTCAGAAGATCTTCTTCTGTCATATCGGATATATAATTTGTATCTTTTCCCTCTTCAAATGTGATCTTCGGTCCTTCATTATCCTCAGAGCTCTTCATGTATACTACACCGGCTCCCATACCAAGGCAGATGACCACTAATAAAAACACAAAAAATTTCTTCATATTTTTGCTGCTCCCGGCCTTTCCCAACACTTTGATCCGTTGTTGTTATTTTTATGCGTGACGTTTCTTTTTCTTTTTGGATTTCTTGCCCATTTTGGAAGAGTACGGAATCGTACCAAGTACACTTAATCCAAGATATTTCTCTACGTCTTCCGGTGTCTTTACGGTATCGTTTGTCAGATATACGATGATCACAACGGCTGCTGCCAGAAGGATACCCAGAAGTCCGCCGATCACACCGTTTTTCGGTACGCTTGGGCTTGACGGCTCATCCGGAATGTTTGCTGTCTCTACCACATTTACTGCCTTGATATCCATAACCTGCTGGATATGCTTGGAAGCAATATCTCTTACTGCGTTTGCGATCTCTGCCGCTGTATAAGGATCGGTATCTGTAACTGTGATGGATACTACTCGTGTATCGGTTGGTGTATCTACGGAAAGCTTCTTAAGGAGCTTCTCATGTGTCATATCCAGGTTCAGCTGTGCGATCACACCCTCGGTAACTGTACGGCTCTTGATCAGCTCCGCATAGTCCTTTGTCAGTGATGTACTCGTCTGGATATCCTGATTGGTCAGTGTGCTGCTGTCCTGCTTGGACAGTACCACGATCTTGGTTGTGGATTCATACTTCGGTGTGATCAGAAGCATGGTTCCCATAACAGCTGCCAGGCAGAAAACAATACCGGATAAAATGATAACACCCAGCTTGCTCAGTAACAGGTGAAATACCTCACCAAGATCGATCTCTACTTCGTCGTTGTTGTTAACAGTCTGATTTTCCATTTCTTTTCTCCATTACCCTGTGATTTTCCGGGGATTTTTGATAAAGATCTTCTTTACATATTCGCTCCCCATTGTTTTTTCCATTTTGGCGACACATTTGCCGATCTCCGGGATACGCTCCGTCTTACGGTGTCCGTCGGAACCGACAAAATCCAGAAGCCCATGCTTCATGACTTTCCGTGCGAAGGTTTTTGCCCCGAATCCGTCCTGACCGCTGATGGTATCTGCGTTGACCTGGATATGTGCTCCCATATCCTTCAGCTCTGTCAGGAATCCGATATCGTTCCGGGTAGCCTTATAACGTTCCACATGAGCGATGATCGGGATAAAACCATTCATCAGAAGACTTCTGACCCGTTCTTCAATATAATTTTTCTCATCTCCGTTGCTGAATTCCACAAGCACATATCTGGAACCTGCAAGGGTAAGCCGCCGTCCCTTCTTAAGGCATTCCACCATATCCATACTGGAATGGAGTTCACAGCCCAGATAAAGCCTCATGCCTTCATCACCAATATTCATGGCTGCTCTGCGCAGCTGCATGAACTGTCTTGTCACAATGTTCATATGCGGCTCAAACATATCATACCGGAAATGTGGTGTCAGGATCACATGACGTACGCCCTCCTGATACTCCTTATTGAGCATCCAGAGTGATTCTTCCATGTTTCTTGCACCGTCATCCACCCCGGGGAGGATATGACAATGAATATCATAAAGTCCCTTCATTAAAATAACCCACTCATTTCTGTTGTCAATGTCTTTTTATTTACTGCTGCTCTCACCATAATCTCCGTAGGAACCATACTTGCCGTACTTGCCGTATTTACCATACTTGCCATAGTGACCGTAATTGCCGGCCTTGCTGTAGTCCACCTTGTTCAGGATAGTTCCCAGGATCGGACAGTTGCTCTTGGCAAGCTGATCTCTTACTTCCTGTACAAAACGATAACTGATGGTACCGGATTCAACGACGATTACAGATCCGTCACAGGAATCTGCTATGATAGCACTGTCGATGATCAGTCCAAGCGGCGGTGTATCTACAATAACATAATCATAAACATCTCTTACCACACGGATCATATCCTTGAAAAGTCTGTTTCCGAGAAGCTCTGCCGGGTTCGGAGGTACGATACCGGAGAAGATAATATGGAACTTCGGAAGTGTAGTGGCACAGATCACGTCGGAAAGTTTGGCCTGCTTGGAAAGATAATGGGCAAGTCCCATAACCTCCTGGTCTACTGTCACACGTCCCATCAAAACGGATTTACGCAGATCGGCATCGATCAGAAGCACAGATTTGCCGCTCTCAGCAAGAGAGGCAGCAAGATTAAATGCCACACTGCTCTTTCCCTCATTAGGAGTACAGCTGGTAAGTGCGATCACTTTCTTATCTGCTCCGCAGAACTGGATATTTGTTCGCAGAGCTTTATAAGCCTCATCCATCTGGTGATCAGACTTCCAGTTGCTCAGTTTAACTTTAATCATAATTCCTTTTCACCTTTACCTTTATGTTCTATCTGATGACAGTCTTGCCCCTTGGGCATGTCTACAGATTATTATACAATCTCATTTCTTAATACGCAAGTTCTTTATTCGACAGAAAAGCCGCCAAATATGTACAATTTGCCTAATTTTTATTTTCCGACTCAGAAACAGGATAGATTATTTTTATTCCCTGTGTTAAAATAAACCCACGGCAATGAGTGCAGCGGTTACAGGAGGAGCCTTATTTTTTGCCAACCGTGATTGGCTGCCATAAGGAGGATATAAACATATGACAAAACAGGAATTTCAGAAATTGACCGAAGATCATGTCCTGCTGCTGGATGGTGCTACCGGCTCCAACCTGATGAAGGCCGGCATGCCACGTGGTGTCTGCACAGAGAGCTGGGTGCTTGAGCACAAGGATGTGATCCAGTCCCTGCAGAAGGCATACATCGAGGCGGGAAGCCATATCATCTATGCGCCTACCTTCGGCGGAAACCGTATTAACCTCACTATGCACGGGCTGGAGGATCAGATCGAACAGATCAATCATACCCTGGCCGGCTATTCAAAGGAGATTGCACCGGAGGGTGTTTTAGTAGCAGGTGATATCACCACCACCGGCAAGATGATGGCACCGGCCGGTGACATGACTTACGAAAAAGCCTTCGAAGTCTATCAGGAACAGATCGGCTATCTCCGTGACGCAGGTGTGGACCTGATCGTAGCGGAAACCATGATCAACATCGAGGAGACACTGGCTGCTGTAGACGCCTGCCAGAGTGTCTGCGAGCTTCCTATCATCTGTACCGTGACTGTAGAAGCAGACGGAAGTATCTTCAGCGGCGGAAATGCCATAGAGGCTGCCATGTCCCTGGAAGCTGCAGGTGCAGACGCTGTCGGCATCAACTGCTCGGTTGGCCCGGATCAGCTGGTATCGGTTATCCGCAATATCAAAGAGAACGTTTCCATTCCTGTCATCGCCAAACCCAATGCGGGAATGCCCCAGATCGATGATCTTGGAAATGCAGTTTACAGCATGACGCCTGCTGATTTTGCAGGTTATATGAAGGTGCTTGTGGACAACGGTGCCTCCGTGATCGGCGGATGCTGTGGTACCACACCGGAGTTTATTTCGGAAACCGCGCAGGTGCTTGGACTTCGATAACTTTAACCGGAACAGATATGTTTCCACGCACTGCTTCAATTGAGAACAGCAATAAGCCGTGAGTGGAAGATTCCGTCAAAAAAATCCTGAGGATCCTATGTGAGATATCAACAGATATCAACATAGAAATTCTCAGGATTTTTGTTTTTTCGGATATTATTTCTCTTTTACTGCTTCCGCCGGCCGGTTTGCCTCATCCGCATAGGAGCTGCGGATTGCTTTTCGCACAGGAAGTACACAGGCGGGAACAACGGAAAGGCCGTCCACTCCCATCTGGATAAAAGCTTCGGTAAGATTGGAATCTGCTGCCAGCTCTCCGCATATGTAAACTTCACATCCTGACTTATGTCCTGCCTCTGTTACCATGCGGATCATCTTTACAAGCGCCGGATGATGATCGTTGTATTTATCCTTCAAAAGAAGATTCTGCCTGTCCATGGCCAGAGTATACTGGGTCAGGTCATTGGTTCCAAGGCTCAGAAAATCTACACGTTTTCCAAGTTCTTCACTGATCATGACCGCTGCCGGTGTCTCGATCATAATTCCGGTACGGATGTTTTTGTAAGGAATGTTCTTCTCATCCAGACCCTTTTTTACCTCCCGGATCAGCTTCTCGATCTCATCCAGCTCATCCTCGGACGTGATCATCGGATACATCAGGTTGATATTTCCATAGGCACTTGCACGGTAAATAGCCCGAAGCTGCGCTTTGAACATTTTTTTGCGATCAAGGCAGAGGCGGATGCCACGGTTTCCCATCATAGGATTGACCTCATCAGGAATTGCCATATATTCTGCCTGACGGTCTGCCCCCAAGTCCACGGTACGGATCACTGCCGGACGTTCATCCATACCCTCGGCTACTTTTTTATAGGCACGGAACAGCTCATTCTCTCTTGGATAATTCTCTCTTCCGAGATACTGGAATTCACTTCGGAGAAGGCCGATACCTGCCGCTCCGTAATAAAGAACCGTATTCAGATCGTCCAGATTTCCGATGTTTGCCAGAAGCTTGATCTCCTTGCCATCGACTGTGATATCCTTCTGGTTCCGAAGTCTCAAAAGTTCTTCCCGTTCTTCCTTATCTGCTGCATGACGGATCTCATATTCCTTAAGAAGCTCCGGCTCCGGATCGATATACAGTGTTCCTGTATACCCATCTACAATAGCCATATGGCCATCCCATTCTTTCTCTATCTCCACCTCGACCAGGGTGGGGACTTCCATGGATTTTGCCATGATCGATACATGGGAAATAACAGACCCCTGATGCATGACTACCGCCAGAAGACTGGCTTTGTTCATCTCCAGAAGTTCATTGGGGGAAAGCTGCTCTGCTGCAAGGATCACCGGCTCATCTCCCAGATTGATCCGTGCATGGGAGCCACCCATGGCGCCGATCAGCAGCTCGGAGATCTCCCTGATATTTTCGATCTGTTCTTTGACAGCCTCGTCCTCCAGCTTGCGGAACACATTGGCAAGCTCATCCCTGGTTATCTGGACTGCGTAAGCTGCACTGACCTTTTCTGTCGTGATCATGCTTTCCACGGCCCGCTGGAAGCTGCCGCCACTTAAGAGCTTCAGCTGCCGTTTCAGGGTCAGCTCCTGCTCTTTTGGGAGGGGTGCTCCGTTTTTATACATATGCTGGATCTGGTTCTTTACCGCTGTTCTTGCATTATCCAGACGATCCAGTTCCTTTTTTACATTGTCTACCATGGACTGACGGATCTGATATTCGCCTCTGTGGTAATACAGTATTTTTCCAATGGCTATTCCGGAAAAAGCGGATGTACCTTTGTATATCTCCAACTGAAAAACCCCCTTACTGGTCCGTCTGCTCAATCGCAGGCAGCTTTAAACTCTGTCCAGATCTTATTGTATTCCTGCTCTGCTTCCTGGCTTACATTCTGTACGATCTCACCCTTTGTCACACTGTCCGGAACAACCAGGCTCTCGTCTACCAGATCATCTGCTGCCTTGTTTGTATTGTAGTATCCGATATAGTTGATGCACTGTGCAGATACTTCCGGCTCCAGGATATAATTGATAAATTCATTGGCAGCCTTCGCATTCGGTGCTTCACTCGGCACAAACATTCCCATAATACCAAATCCAAGACCTTCCTCCGGATAAACCACCTTAAGATCCGGATTATCCTTCAGTGCCTGTGTTACCTGTGATGTATAAAGAAATGCCACACTTGCCTCTCCGTTGAGAAGTGCATTCTGTGTATTGTCATCCTGGATCATGCGAATGTTCGGTGCCAGCTCTTTCAGCTTCTCACCGGTCTTGTCGATCACGGATACATCTTCTTCGTTCATGCTCTCTCCCATGGAAAGCTGTGTGATGCCACAGATCACGCGGTAATTACCTACGATGGCAATGCTGTCCTCCAGAGACTTATCCCAGAGATCCTTGTATCCTTTAATGTCGATATCTACCTGCTCCGGATCATAAACGATCAGTGGGATTCCTGCTCCGTAAGGTACTGTATATTCGTCATCCGGATCATAAAACTGTCCCTGATAAAGGGGGTTGATGTTCTTAAAATTGGAAACGGTATCCTTGTCGATCTTCTGAACAAGTCCCTCTTTTACCGCGCTGTCGATAATGTAATCATCTGCAATTACCACATCGTAATCGCCGCCCTTTGCCTGGGAAAGCTTCTCAAGCATGGTCTCATCGGTATCAAAGTTGGAATATACCACCTTGGTCCCTGTTTCTTTTTCAAAATCATCCAGCACTTCCTGCGGAAACATTCCGTCCCATGTATAAAGTACCAGTTCATCCTTATCCTTTGCACTGACACTGACACCTGTTATCATAGATGTTCCAAGTATCGCACATAACATGATCGCTGCTGCTTTTTTTGATTTCATAGAACCTCCTTCATGTCTCTCTCTGACGTCTTGTTATTTTGCTTTTACCTTTGTCCAAAGCTCTGCGAATTTCTGTTTGATCTTTGGCTTCTGGTATCCGAAGATCTCATTCTTTGGATTGTCGATCTGCGGAATATAGGAAGAAATTCCCTCATAAGTTCCGTTCTTCATCTCCTCGAATGCACTCTTTACAGTAGAAGTATATCCTACTTCTTCGGTATTGGAAAGAGCATTTTCATCATCCAGCATAAAATTGATGAACTCATGAGCCAGATCTACTTCATTGCAGTCCTTAGTGATGACCATGGCATCATACCAGGTATTGGTTCCCTGCTGCGGAGTATAATAGCCAAGCTCCGGATTTTCGCTGATAATATAGGAAGCATCTCCGGAATAAACAACCGCCATTGCCTTGTTTCCTGAGATCATGTTGTCGATCACATCATCACCTGCATAGATTGGATCCATGGTATCTCTCTGCCGGATCAGCCACTCATAAGCCTGCTGGATCTCATCAAGATTCTTTGTGTTCATGGAATACCCCAGCGCTTTCAGGGCGATCATAAAGGAATCCCTTTCGGAATCATACATATAAAGATCTCCCTTATATTTTTCATCGCAGAGAATATTCCAGCCCTCTTTGTCAAGATCCTCCTGAGAGACTACATTCTTATTATAAAGGATTCCTACAGTTCCCCAGAAATACGGACAGGAATAACGATTTCCCGGATCATAGTCCTTATTCTGTACCTCGGGAAGAAGATTTTTGCTGTTTGGGATCTTTTTCCAGTCAAGGGCCTGAAGATATTCCTCCTTGATCAGTCTTTCGATCATATAATCTGACGGAACCAGAACATCGTAGGTTTCACCACTGGCCAGCTTGGTGTACATCATCTCATTGGACTCGAAGGTTTCATATACAACAGTACAGTTATACTGCTTCTCAAATTTGTCCAGAAGACTCAGGTCCATATATTCTCCGGCATTATATACACGAAGCACGTGGTTTCCCTGGCTTACAATCGTCCACTTTCCCAATAC
Organism: Blautia sp. SC05B48; assembly: GCF_005848555.1. Classification (NCBI taxonomy): domain Bacteria; kingdom Bacillati; phylum Bacillota; class Clostridia; order Lachnospirales; family Lachnospiraceae; genus Blautia; species Blautia sp. SC05B48. Next base: position 248,980 of record NZ_CP040518.1, read on the forward strand.
CAGAACAACCGCAGCAGCTGTGATAACCGCAACGATCCTTCTTTTTTTCGGATCCATTTTTTTTACGGTGGAAGCCTGTAGCTTCGGCATGATCAGATTTGCAAAAAGAAGCACCAGTACAATAACCACGATCACAATGGTAGAAAGAGCGTTGATGGTGGGATTGATACGCTTTGTCATATTATATACAACAATGGAAATATTTTTTACTCCGTTTCCGGAAACAAAGTAGGAAATTACAAAATCGTCAAAGGACATAGTAAATGCCAGGAGCGCTCCCGCAAAAATCCCTTCTTTGATCATAGGCACAATAACCTTGGTAAGTGCCTGATATGGCGTTGCGCCAAGATCCATGGCTGCATTGGCAAGGTTCGGATCCAGGCTTCGTACCTTCGGATATACGCTGGTGATCACATAGGGCGTACAGAATGCGATATGTGCCAGCAGCATGGTCAGATAGCCTTTCGTCATTCCCAGCGAAGAAAACAGCAGCATCAGACCAATTGCGGTTACGATCTCCGGGTTCAGGATCGGAAAGTTATTGATGGTAAGGACCATCTCCTTCAGCACCTTTCTGGATTTTGAAAGTCCGATGGCTGTGATGGTTCCCAGCACTGTGGAAATAACGGTTGCCAGAATTGCCACTGTGACCGAAACATAAACCGCCTTACTGATCTCCATGTTGTTTATCAGCTCCCCGTACCAGCGCAGGGAAAATCCTGTAAATCTGGTCAGGGACTTGGATGAGTTAAAGGAAAAGATCATGGTCACAAGGATCGGAAGGTAAAAAAATGCCAGACACAGCACTACGTATAATTTTGAAAATATGGTATTTTTTCTTTTCATCTCCTGCCTCCTTTAATCGTCCTGGGTATCCATCTTCTTCATCAGGCTCATAAAGATCAGGATGATCACTGCCAGTATCAGAGAGATGGCACTTCCGAAGTTCCAGTCGCCTACAGAAATAAACTGTGACTCGATGAGATTACCGATCAGCATGTACTGGCCGCCGCCGAGAAGCTTTGGAATAACGAAGGTTGATATGGACAGAAGGAATACCATCATGATACCATTGACAACACCCGGCATGGAAAGCTTCCAGGTGATCCTCCAGAAGGTCTGGAAGGGATTGGCACCAAGGTCGTTGGCCGCTTCGATCAGTGACTTGTCCATTTTACTTAAGGATGTATGGATCGGAATGATCATAAACGGCATAAAGTTACAGACAAGGCCCACGATAACGGAAAAATCTGTATACATCATGGTGATCGGTGAGATTCCCAGCATTTTCAGAAGGTTGTTCACCAGACCATTGTCAGAAAGAATGTTCATCCATGCATAGGTACGGAGAAGCATGTTGATCCACATGGGAATGGTGACCATAAGGATCAGAAAGCTCTGCACCTTTTCGGAATATTTGGAGATAATGTACGCCAGCGGATACCCGCAGACCAGGCAGATCAGTGTGGTCAGGATACCCAGGCGGAAGGATTTCAGGATAACACTTAAATATGTAGCTTCCAGAAATTTTGCAAAATTCGCCCATGTAAAATGCAGGGTCAGAACTTCATTTCCATCTGAGGTAAATGCATAAAGCACGATCAGGATCAATGGTACCACGATCAGGATCGAAGCCCAGATGATATACGGCTTGATCAGATGCTTGAACTGTTTCATTAGTATCCTCCCATTCTGCACATAACGTGGATATCCTCAGGACCAAACTTCAGTCCCACTTCACGTCCCACTTCTGCATAATCGGTAGTGTGAACCATGTATGTGCGAAGCTCCGTCTCGATCAGGATCTCATAATGCACGCCCTTGAACGTAATGTTCCGTACAGTTCCTCTGATCTTGGCCTGCCCCGGTTCCACAATATCCAGATCCTCCGGGCGGAGAACAACCTCAATGGCTTCGTTGTCCTCAAATCCTTTATCCACACATTCAAACCGGAAACCATCAAATTCCACCAGGAAATCTTTGATCATAGTTCCTTCTATAATATTGGACTCTCCGATAAATCCTGCCACAAAACGGTTCTCCGGCTCATTGTAGATATCTGTCGGGCTGCCGATCTGCTGGATCTCACCGTTGTTCATAACAACTACGGTATCAGACATGGAAAGTGCCTCTTCCTGGTCATGGGTGACATAGATAAAGGTGATCCCTACCTCTCTCTGGATTTTTTTCAGCTCGATCTGCATCTGCTTACGGATCTTGGCATCCAGAGCACCAAGCGGCTCATCCAGCAGAAGGACTTTCGGCTCATTGACAAGAGCTCTGGCAATGGCAACTCGCTGCTGCTGTCCACCGGAAAGAAGTGTGACATCTCTTTTTTCGAAGCCTTCCAACCCTACCATTTTCAGCATTCTTTTTACCTTCTGCTCAATAACAGATTTATCTACCTTTTTCAGATTCAGGCCGAAACCGATATTGTCCATAACATTGAGATGCGGAAACAATGCATATTTCTGGAATACCGTGTTGATCTCTCTTTTATATGGAGGCAGCTTGGAGATCTCAATACCGTTAAACAGCACCTCTCCGCCGCTTGGCTCCTCAAATCCTGCGATAATTCTTAAGGTTGTTGTTTTTCCACAGCCGCTGGGGCCCAGAAGCGTAAGGAATTCGTTTTCGTGGATGTCCAGATTAATACCCCGGAGCACCTGCTGGTCATCAAAGTTTTTTGTGAGATTTTTTAACTCGATCAGTTTATTGCTCATCTTTTATATTCCCTTTCCCGCGTTTTTCTGCGATCAGATATACTGCCAGTACCAGAAGGATCACTCCCAGCATTATGGTACAAAGTGCATTGATCTCCGGCGTAACGCCTGTTTTCATCTGTGTGTAAACTTTTATCGGCAGCGTGGATACACGTGGCCCGGTTACAAAAATGCTGATCACCACATCGTCCATGGACATGGCAAAGGCCAGCAGAGAGCCGGATATAACAGCCGGCATGATCAGCGGCAGGGTAATGTCCCAGAAGGCCCGAAAGGAACCAGCACCAAGATCTCTGGCTGCCTCTTCTAGGGACGGATTCATTCCCACAAGCCTTGCTTTTACCTCCATCAAAATATAGGGCACACAGAAAACCGTGTGTCCGATCAGAAGTGTCAGCATTCCAAATGGCAGGTTCAGCATATAGAAAAATGCCATCAGTACCATTCCCAGAATGATTTCCGGGATCATCAGAGGCAGGATGGAAATATACTCCATCACCCCTTTTGTTTTCCAGTGGATCCTGGAAAGTCCTACAGCCCCCAGTGTTCCGATCACTGCAGATACCCCACAGCTGGACACCGCCAGGATCAAACTGTTTTTCAATGCCTGGATCAGATCCCTGTCCTGAAACAGTTCCTGATACCATTTCAGGGAAAATCCGGTAAAGCGCACCGGAAGTCTTGCTTCATTAAACGAAAATACCACTACCACACCAATGGGCAGATACATAAGGAAAAACAGGATTCCCAGGTACAGTCCTGAAAGCTTTGAGTTCTTTTTCATCCGATTCCCTCCAGTTCCTTCACATTGGTAAGCTTCCGATATAATACGATCATCAGAGTTGTCAGTATCATCAGTACCACAGCCAGTGCTGCGGCAAAGGGCCAGTTATTGCCTCTTGTCATCTGCTCCTGGATCAGACTTCCCACTAGTACGATCTTGTTTCCGCCCAGGATATCCGCAATAAAAAACAGACCCATAGACGGAATAAAGGTAAGTATCACTCCGGAAAGAAGTCCCGGCAAAGTCAGCTTAAAGGTGACGCTCCAGAAGGCCTTCCATCTGCTGGCTCCAAGGTCTCTGGCAGCTTCCACAAGGGACCAGTCCAGCTTTTCCGCACTGGAATATACGGACAGTGCCATAAACGGCAGCAATACATAGATCATACCGATCACGATCGCCGGATAGCTGTACAGGATTTTTAAGGGCTCCTGGATGATGCCAAGCTTCATCAGCAGATAATTCAGAAGGCCCTTTTTCTGGAGAATGATGATCCAGCCATAAAGACGGATCAGGGAGTTCACCCAGAAAGGCAGCATCAGGAAAAGCATGGCCAGCTTCTTTTTGCCCTCGGAAAGCTTTGCCATAAAGTATCCGAAGGGGTAGCCCACCAGACAGATGATCAAAGTGCTGGTGAGCGCAAGGCGGAAGGATCCCGTAAAGGTCTGCAGGTATACAGGCTCCAGGATCTGCTTGTAATTATCCAGAGTAAATTTCCAGTTCACGCCGTAGCCGCCGTCTGCTGTGGAAAAGCTCATTGCGACCACATACAGAAGGGGCAGTGCAACAAAGATCAGCGTGAAGAGATACAGCGGCAGGATCATCCATACGGAGCCTGCTCTATGCTTACGCATTGGTTCCTCCTGCACAGGGACCTGACTGAGCCGGCAATACTTCTTCTGATCTTTCTTCCCTATCTACCAGCACTGCATCTGTAGGAAGAAAACAGCAACGCACCTTTTCTCCTACACTGACATTTGTATCAATGCCGTAACGGCTTGCCACGATTTCCTGACCTTCCGAAGTTTTCAAAACAACACGGAGCTGGCCGCCGGCGAAGGTTTTTTCAATGACTTCGGCGGTTAAGCCATCGCAGCTGTCATCTGTGGTTTTTTCTGCGGGCTCCTGTACACTCTTTTGTGTGTTTTCTGATGTGCAATTTGGCGTGCTTTGTTGTGCAATTTTTTTATTTTCTTCAAACCGGATATTTTCGCTTCTTACTGCAATAGTAACCTTTTCTCCTTTTTGCGGAAAAAATCCTCTGTCAGATTTGGCTGCGGTGTTCATTGATACTTTTACTTTTCCGGCATCAGTTCTTACGGTGATCTGAGCGGAAGTACCGTCAATCTCCTCTTCCGCAATGCTTTCCACAATACCGGTCAGGATATTGGCATTTCCAACAAAGGTTGCCACATAGCTGGTCTTCGGATGATTATAGATCTCATCCGGCGTCCCGATCTGCTCAAAGCGTCCGTGGTTCATCACAGCGATCGTATCAGACATGTTGATAGCTTCTTCCTGATCGTGGGTGATATAGATAAAAGTGATCCCCAGCTTCTTCTGCAGGCGCTTCAGCTCTTGCTGCATGGCACGCCTCAGCTGCAGATCCAGCGCACCAAGGGGTTCGTCCAGAAGAAGTACCTCCGGATTGTTCACAAGTGCTCTGGCTATGGCCACGCGCTGGCGCTGACCGCCGGAAAGCTCTGACGGCTTACGCCTCTCAAAGCCCGGAAGCTGAACAAGCTCCAGCATTTCTTTGACTCTTCTGCTGATCTCTGCTTTCGGTGTTTTTTTCAGTTTCAGCCCATATCCAATGTTATCTGCTACATTCATATGGGGAAAAAGTGCATAATTCTGGAACACTGTATTCACATTGCGCTGATTCGGTTCCAGAGATGTCACATCCTTTTCATCCAGAAAAACCTGGCCGGAATCCGGCTGTTCCAGACCTGCAATGATCCGCAGTGTGGTGGTTTTTCCACAGCCGGAAGACCCCAGCAGGGTGACAAATTCTCCTTTTTTTGCTGTAAGACAGATGCTTTCCAGGATGTCCTCACCTTCCTGGAAGCTCTTTTTTATGTTTTTCAGTTCTAATGAAATTTCGGACATCTGGTTCTCCTTCTGTTTGCCATGATATCTGCTCCCTGCATGGGCGTCTCTGATATAAGATTGCTTATTGCACTCTCGCAAGGGCGTTCCTGGTTCAGGATTGCTTATTGTACCACGCATGGGATTGCTATAGGTTAACTACTCATTTTCATGAAAATTATCTCGTATATACTGACAATAAGTTTCTTTATTAAATACAGGTTTAAATTCCTGACAGATTTTTTTTGCTTCTTTTGCCTGGTCACAGAGAAGACGATACGTAGTCAGTGCCAGAAGCTTGGCTGGTTTGATATAAGCCAGTTCTTCATCCATGATCTTAAAATCTGCTCCGTGAAGTTTCCCCGCAAATCCTCCGAATGTAAAATTCAGCACCGGAAACAGATGGGTCAGGTCTCCTACGTCGGTACAGGCGTTGTTAAAATCTGCCGGCTTTGAACACCGGTATGAAGCATCCAGAAGCTTTACAGATTCTTCCATCACTTTATCCGCACCTCTGTGCAGGATCGGCATATATCCCTGAAGCGGTTCTCTTTCGATCGTACCACCGAATGCATAGGCAGCTCCGTCATAGGCGCGATCCATTTTTTCCTGTGTTGCCCGGATCGCATCCAGAGACGCTGCACGGACTTTTGTTTCGATCACCGCTTCGTCCGGAACTGCATTGATCACATCTCCGGCTTTTCGGATCACGTTGTGAAGACGCACATGGTCTTCCTCCCGGAACGTTTCACGCATCAGTCCCATCATCTGGATGGCACTGGAAGTAATACTTAATGCATTGACACCATCCCATGGATCAATAGCTGCATGTGCGGCTTTTCCTCTTACTGTCACTCGTTCTGCGGAAAATCCATTGCAAGCCGCATTCCCCAGGTAAAAATCTTCCTCCACCTGCATCATGTGCACGTGGGTTGTCAGAATAATGTCAGAATGGTCAAATTCTCCAAGACGGATCAGTTCGCTTTTTCCGGATGCAGGAAAACCGATTCCCTCTTTACGAAGCCGTGCACGTTTATCTGCATCGATGTATTCCTCCGCCGGAACGGCAAAAAAAGATACGGACCCAGACAGAGAGGCTTGAACCTCCTCATTGGTCAGTGCCAATGCTGCGCCGATCATGGCTGCAATCTGTGCGTGGTGTCCGCATGCATGTGCTGTCCCGTTAACGGGATCAGCCATCGGATGCGACTTACATCCGATGGCGTCAAGTTCTCCGATAATAGTAACGTTCGGTCCGTCCTGTTCCATCCACTCAGCGCGAACCCCTGTGCGTGCAAGTCCCCCATGTACACGGAGTCCAAGGCCACGCAAAAAAGCCGCTACGTGTGCGGCTGTTCTCTCCTCATAAAACCCTGGCTCCGGATGACTCTGAATATCCTTCGCAAGGGCTATGATTTCTTCTCTATGTTCATCTATAGTCTGAATGATTTTTTCTTCAATATGATTCATGTTTCGTAACCTCCATTTTCCGCAGGTTAAGCTATATGATATCATAAAACAGTTGGTTTGAAAATAGATATTTTTTGGAGATATTTCGCTACTCCGTCATTTTCATTGGAGCCGATGATCCCGGTTGCCACAGCTTTCAGTTCACTCACTGCATTTTCCACTGCATAGGCTTCATCCGCTATTTCAAACATATCAATATCATTTTTTCCATCACCAAAAACAACTAATCTGTCACATTCCAGTTTTTGTTTTAACTGCAAAGCAGCCTGCGCTTTGGATGCTTTTTGCGGCATGATCTCCAGCCACTGCTCTCCTGTATAGATGTCTTTTTGATAAACAACATGATATTTATTTTTATATTTATGATAAAATGGTTCAAGCTTCTCCGGCTTATCAATGCAGGTAATATAAAAAAGATCTCCATACATCAGTTCAGATTCTGTAGTTACAATATTTGTACGTTTGTCGCCCTTCCGGCTGTTTAAAAATGCCTGCATTCCACTTGTTGCCTTTGCCGCTATATAAGAAAACTTTTCAATATTATTCTGATATGAATATATGATCGGATATATTTCATGCGCAAAAAGATCCCTCAATACCTCATATATATCCTCTGCAAAATAATTGGCAATAAGGATTTCCTCTGTTATATTATCTTTCACAAATGCCCCGTTGTATATAATAAGCGGGAAATGTGTGTTAAGGCTTTCTGTTACTTTTTTTGCCGTATTTAAGGAACGGGCTGTTGCATAGGAAAATAACATGCCTGAAGAAGTTAAAGCATTGATCGTTTTTATTGTATATGGAGATAAAGTTTCATTTTTTCTCAAAAGAGTCCCATCGAGATCTGATACGTATAATGTTTTCATAAACAAATCCTTTCGTTTTGCTGTGAACTGTGAATAGAGAAACTTTTTTCAGTTGACAGAGAAATTGATGGTAAAGTATTCCTTTATTATAGCACAAAAAAAGTGGCCATTTAAGCCACTTTTTTACGATTGTATATTCAAAACTACATACATGTTCTGTTGATGATCGTTAATCTTTTTTGAATCAATTCTTAACCTGCGTTTCTTGGTCAAGCCCTCACCCGATTAGTAACAGTCAGCTCCATGTGTTGCCACACTTCCACCTCTGCCCTATCTACCTCGTCGTCTTCAAGGGGGTTTACTTCACTAAGAATGGGATATCTCATCTTGAGGGGGGCTTCACGCTTAGATGCCTTCAGCGTTTATCCCTTCCGGACTTGGCTACCCGGCCATGGCTTTGGCAAGCCAACCGGTCCACCAGCGGTCCGTCCATCCCGGTCCTCTCGTACTAAGGACAGCTCCTCTCAGATATCCTGCGCCCACGCCGGATAGGGACCGAACTGTCTCACGACGTTCTGAACCCAGCTCGCGTACCGCTTTAATGGGCGAACAGCCCAACCCTTGGGACCTACTACAGCCCCAGGATGCGATGAGCCGACATCGAGGTGCCAAACCACTCCGTCGATGTGAACTCTTGGGAGTGATAAGCCTGTTATCCCCAGGGTAGCTTTTATCCGTTGAGCGATGGCATTCCCACTTAATACCACCGGATCACTAAGCCCTACTTTCGTACCTGCTCCACCCGTCGGTGTCGCAGTCAAGCTCCCTTCTGCCTTTGCACTCTTCGAATGGTTTCCGTCCATTCTGAGGGAACCTTTGGGCGCCTCCGATACCCTTTCGGAGGCGACCGCCCCAGTCAAACTCCCCGCCTGGCATTGTCCCACCGCCGGATTACGGCGGCTGGTTAGAAGCCCAATATCACAAGGGTGGTATCCCAACAGCGGCTCCGCGGCAACTGACGTTACCGTTTCTCAGCCTCCCACCTATCCTGTACATGCAACACCGGACCCCAGTGCCAAACTGGAGTAAAGCTCCATGGGGTCTTTCCGTCCTGGCGCGGGTAGCCAGCATCTTCACTGGCACTTCAATTTCACCGGATGTATTGCCGAGACAGCGCTCAAATCATTACGCCTTTCGTGCGGGTCGGAACTTACCCGACAAGGAATTTCGCTACCTTAGGACCGTTATAGTTACGGCCGCCGTTTACTGGGGCTTAAATTCAAAGCTTCGCATTGCTGCTAACCTCTCCTCTTAACCTTCCAGCACCGGGCAGGCGTCAGCCCATATACCTCACCTTTCGGTTTCGCATAGACCTGTGTTTTTGCTAAACAGTTGCTTGAGCCTATTCTCTGCGGCCTGCTCTCGCAGGCACCCCTTCTCCCTAAGTTACGGGGCCATTTTGCCGAGTTCCTTGGCAATACTTCTTCCGCCGGCCTTAGGATTCTCTCCTCATCCACCTGTGTCGGTTTACGGTACGGGTACAGTATAAACAATAGCGGCTTTTCTTGACGCATGGCTCACGGGCTTCGCTACTATATTTCGCTCCACATCACGTCTTCCCATTGCACGGCGGATTTTCCTACCGTACTGGTACCTCGCTTGTACCGGGCTTTCCATTCCCGGCTCCCGCTCTCCTTACGTGTCCCCACAGTTCTGTTATACTGCAGTACAGGAATATCAACCTGTTGTCCATCGGCTACGGCTCTCGCCCTCACCTTAGGTCCCGACTCACCCAGGGCAGATCAGCTTTACCCTGGAAACCTTGGATATTCGGCCTAGAGGATTCCCACCTCTATCTCGCTACTCATTCCGGCATTCTCTCTTCCATGCAGTCCACAGCTCCTTTCGGTACTGCTTCTTCCCGCATGCAATGCTCCTCTACCAATCTTTTCAGATTCCTTAGTTTCGGTGGCGCGTTTCAGCCCCGGACATTTTCGGCGCAGGACCTCTCGACCAGTGAGCTATTACGCACTCTTTGAATGTATGGCTGCTTCTGAGCCAACATCCTGGTTGTCTTCGAAATCCCACATCCTTTTCCACTTAACGCGCACTTTGGGACCTTAACTGTAGGTCTGGGCTCTTTCCCTTTTGACCGCCCAACTTATCTCGTGCAGTCTGACTCCCGGTGATATCTACACGGCATTCGGAGTTTGATATTCTTCGGTAGGCTTTGACGCCCCCTAGGAAATTCAGTGCTCTACCTCCGCAAGACTCACACCGAGGCTAGCCCTAAAGCTATTTCGAGGAGAACCAGCTATCTCCGGGTTCGATTGGAATTTCTCCCCTATCCACACCTCATCCCCACCCTTTTCAACGGATGTGGGTTCGGTCCTCCACTACCTCTTACGGCAGCTTCAACCTGGACATGGATAGATCACCCGGTTTCGGGTCTACTCCTACTGACTCTGGCCCTCTTAAGACTTGGTTTCCCTACGGCTCCACACCTGAAGTGCTTAACCTTGCCAGTAAGCGTAACTCGCCGGACCGTTCTACAAAAAGTACGCGGTCGTACATATAAAGTACTCCCACAGCTTGTAGACACAGGGTTTCAGGTTCTCTTTCACTCCCCTCCCGGGGTCCTTTTCACCTTTCCTTCACAGTACTATGCGCTATCGGTCACTAAGTAGTATTTAGCCTTAGGGGGTGGTCCCCCTTACTTCCCACAAGGTTCCTCGTGTCTCGTGGTACTCCGGATCCTGCTCAGTCAGCTCTGCTTTCACGTACGGGGCTTTCACCCTCTCCGGCCGGCTTTCCCAAAACCGTTCTGTTAACTTCGCTGAATCTTAAATGCAGTCCATGACCCCGGCATGCACGCACACCGGTTTAGGCTCCTCCGCGTTCGCTCGCCGCTACTTACGGAATCGATGTTTCTTTCTTTTCCTCCGGGTACTTAGATGTTTCAGTTCCCCGGGTTCCCCTCCATACGTTATGGATTGGCGTATGGATGCATGAGGTCTGCTCATGCGGGTTTCCCCATTCAGACATCTCCGGATCACGGGATATTTGCTCCTCCCCGAAGCTTTTCGCAGCTTATCACGTCTTTCATCGGCTCTTAGTGCCAAGGCATCCGCCCTGTGCCCTTATTGCTTGACCTTTCGCTTCATCACCCTAGCGTAGGTGATGCGGTCTCTTGATTCTCTGTTGTATCACGCTCTCGCGTTTTACAACGGTGTTTGATTACTCTGTTCAATAACAGATAAATCGATGTCTTCTATCTTTGCGTTTGCATTAATTTCTTAATACTTTGCGTTTAAGGATATTTGATTAACTTAATCAAATCTCATGTATGCAGTTTTCAAGGTACAATACTGGCTGATGTTTTATCAGCCATCTGAAAGGAAAATAGCTTTTTCTCTCAGATCACTGGTAAAACCAGCATCTATCCTCATCAGGATCTCTCCTGTTTTTCTTTTTTTTGATCTGGCGCCCACCTGCTCTCCCACACCGTCTCCAGTGCAGTACCATCGGCCGATTGGGTCTTAACCGTCGTGTTCGGGATGGGAACGGGTGTGTCCCCCAACCGCATCGGCACCAGAAATATCTTAGCTTGATAGCTAAACAGTAAAACACATCTTGTTTCTCTACTTTTTTCCTTAGAAAGGAGGTGATCCAGCCGCACCTTCCGATACGGCTACCTTGTTACGACTTCACCCCAGTCATCGGTCCCGCCTTCGGCAGCTCCTTCCTTGCGGTTAGGTCACTGACTTCGGGCGTTACTGACTCCCATGGTGTGACGGGCGGTGTGTACAAGACCCGGGAACGTATTCACCGCGGCATTCTGATCCGCGATTACTAGCGATTCCAGCTTCGTGTAGTCGGGTTACAGACTACAGTCCGAACTGGGACGTTATTTTTGGGATTTGCCCACCCTCGCGGGTTCGCTTCCCTTTGTTTACGCCATTGTAGCACGTGTGTAGCCCAAATCATAAGGGGCATGATGATTTGACGTCATCCCCGCCTTCCTCCAGGTTATCCCTGGCAGTCTCCCCAGAGTGCCCACCTTAAATGCTGGCTACTGAGGATAGGGGTTGCGCTCGTTGCGGGACTTAACCCAACATCTCACGACACGAGCTGACGACAACCATGCACCACCTGTCTCCTCTGTCCCGAAGAAAAGACTCGGTTAAGAGTCCGTCAGAGGGATGTCAAGACTTGGTAAGGTTCTTCGCGTTGCTTCGAATTAAACCACATGCTCCACCGCTTGTGCGGGTCCCCGTCAATTCCTTTGAGTTTCATTCTTGCGAACGTACTCCCCAGGTGGAATGCTTAATGCGTTTGCGGCGGCACCGAAAAGCTTTGCTTCCCGACACCTAGCATTCATCGTTTACCGCGTGGACTACCAGGGTATCTAATCCTGTTTGCTCCCCACGCTTTCGAGCCTCAACGTCAGTTACCGTCCAGTAAGCCGCCTTCGCCACTGGTGTTCCTCCTAATATCTACGCATTTCACCGCTACACTAGGAATTCCGCTTACCTCTCCGGCACTCAAGACGGGCAGTTTCCAATGCAGTCCCGGGGTTGAGCCCCAGCCTTTCACATCAGACTTGTCCATCCGTCTACGCTCCCTTTACACCCAGTAAATCCGGATAACGCTTGCCCCCTACGTATTACCGCGGCTGCTGGCACGTAGTTAGCCGGGGCTTCTTAGTCAGGTACCGTCAATCTCTTCCCTGCTGATAGAAGTTTACATACCGAGATACTTCTTCCTTCACGCGGCGTCGCTGCATCAGGGTTTCCCCCATTGTGCAATATTCCCCACTGCTGCCTCCCGTAGGAGTCTGGGCCGTGTCTCAGTCCCAATGTGGCCGTTCACCCTCTCAGGCCGGCTATGGATCGTCGCCTTGGTGGGCCGTTACCTCACCAACCAGCTAATCCAACGCGGGTCCATCTTATACCACCGGAGTTTTTCACACCGGACCATGCGGTCCTGTGCGCTTATGCGGTATTAGCAGTCATTTCTGACTGTTATCCCCCTGTACAAGGCAGGTTACCCACGCGTTACTCACCCGTCCGCCACTAGAATTAAATTAAATCGACCGAAGTTTCAATAAAGTAATTCCCGTTCGACTTGCATGTGTTAAGCACGCCGCCAGCGTTCATCCTGAGCCAGGATCAAACTCTCTGATAAAATGTTTGATTCATTTACTCAAGACAACCGTTTGGCTATCTCTCGTTTTTACTGCTTTTGGTTTGTTTAAACCGTTCTTTAAATGTAAAGAAATTTTCGAGAATCGTATGTGTTTCACTGTTTAGTTATCAAGGTTTGTTGTGTCTGTCTCTCAGACAGCTCGTTTATTTTATCTCATCTCTTTTTGTTTGTCAAGCACTTTTTTAAGTTTTTTTCAAACATTTTTGAGTTAAGATTTTGTTGTCGTTTCGTTGACGACTTGGATACTTTATCATATCTTCTGTCTTTTGTCAACTGTGAATTTCATTTTTCTGAAATTCTTTTTAATTGTTTGTTTTTTGAAAACAATTATTTGCGACAGCTCAGTTATATTACCATAGGGTTTTATGCTTGTCAACCATAAAATTCAATTTTTTTAGATTTTCCTGGAAGTTTATTTTTATAGGACAATTTTTTATTCTTATTTGTAATTTTAGGATTATCTTTATTGTTGTTTATTGTGTTGTTTATCGTGTTGTTTTTTAATAATAAGTCTCTTCGCTGGATGGCGCTACGCCGGTCGCATTTTCAATGCGGTAAGTGCGAGGGAAGGCGATCTCAGAGTTCCGTAGCCCGAACGCCCTCCCTCGCGCTCCCACCCCGTTGGGCACGGAAGTAGTTCTTCGTTGTTGTGTGTGCTGCGTTATTGACTTTTGTCTGTATGCTGCGGTACTCAAAGTGGAACGCTGTGCCGATCTGGTTCCTGTATTCTTCGATATTTATAGTGATACGCTACGCCGATCTGGTTCCTATATTCTTCGATATTTATGGTGGAATGCTGTGCTGACCTGCTTCCTGGGATTCTTCGGGACTTATGATGGAACGCTGTGCTGACCTGCTTCCTGGATTTTTCATTGCTTATAGTGAAACAACACGTCGACACAGCTTCACTTCCACAACATCAGGACAGGACGCCCAGTCCGCTTCCATCCCCCGCATGTTTTTTTCCTGTCGGCTGGAAGCGTCAGCCAGAGGAAGGTGGCATCGGGCCGGGCTGCTGCGGAGGAGGGGTGATTACTACTAGGGCTGCGGGAGACGGCGTTATTGCGGCAGGGTCTGCTGTCTGAGCCGAAGGCGAGTTCTGGCCCTGCCGCAATGCTTTTAGCCGTCTCACGGAGCCCTAGTAGTATCCCCCGACGGAGTCCCTGCCCGGACCGATGCCACCTTCCTCTGGCGTCCCTCTCTCCATCCACCCCACAAAACCTCAACAGCATCCACAACTCCATCCACCCCCGGACCGATGCCACCTTCCCCGGCCTCCCTCAACCACATCCATACACACAAAAAAAGCCCGGCATCTTCATATTCCAAAGACACCGGACTCCCATCAGTCATATATAAGCTGGAAATGAGACTCGAACTCACGACCCCTTCATTACGAGTGAAGTGCTCTACCGACTGAGCTATTCCAGCTTGTGCTAAACACAACTGATATTATACCGTATTTTACAAAAAATGCAAGCCCTTTTTCCTACAATCCGTTTAAATCCTCATCACACCGATCATCCACAAACATGTTCCCATGTTCACAAACCATCACTCATCCCCGGAAGAACCCTTCCTGCGAGAAGCCACCCGTTTCACAACCTTTACCGCATCCTTTACAGCCGCAGATTTTTCAACCACCGTCATTCTCGCCTTATCCATACGCTTTCCACTACTTTTCCCCGCAGTCTTTTTCACATTTCCTTTCTTCACAGAACTTTTCTTCACATCCCCCTTCTCCGGTGTACACCCAAATACCGCCACACCATAAGCCGGAAGCTTCAGCTTCAAAGAAAACTCCCTGTTATCACACTCCATATGAACAGCAGCTTTCGCCCGTACGTTCACCACACCCTGTCCGCCAAACTTTTCACTATCGCTATTGAAAATTTCCTTATATTTCCCCGCAAAAGGCACACCAACCCGATAACTGTCATAAGACACCGGCGAAAAATTACACACCGCAAGAATCGTTTCTTCCGACTTTTCCGTCTTGCGAAGAAACGCAACCACATTCTCATCATAGCTGGTAAACTGAATCCATTCAAACCCATCCGAATTACCATCCATTGCATACAACGCCGGATGATTCCTGTAAAGTTCATTCAGATCATGAAGATACGCCTTCATTTCCGGCCCTACATCTCCATCCGGCGCAGTCATTTTCACACCCGGATGAAGCATCAGATAACCATACGCAGCACGCAGCTGAGCATCCTTTTGTCTGGAAGAACCCGGAAGCTTCTCCAGAAACTCTTTTAACGTACCCACATCTCTCTTACCAAGCGTCAGCACATAATGCTCACTGTATGCATACATCATGGAAAGAGTCAGCTGATCATAATAATTTCGTCTGTCCAAAGGCTCTGCTTCCAGATAAGAAAGAAGATCCTTTGTCCAACCACCACTCCATTTATAGTCAAATCCCAGATGATCATTCTCCACACTGTCTGTAAGCTGCGGCCATAAACCATCCTCCTGTGCAATCAGAAGAATCCCCGGATACTGCTTCTTCACAATAGAATTCAGATGCTTCAGAAACTCCAGTGCCTGAAGATTCTCATTGGAACTATAAAGATTAGCCGTCCACTGTCCCGCCTCTCTTCCAAAATCCAGATACAGCATCGCATCTACATCATCCATCCGAAATCCGTCCACATGAAATTCATCCAGCCAGAAAAACGCATTGGAAATAAGAAAATCTTTGACCATAGGACTTCCATAATTATAAAGCATGGTGCCCCACATCGGATGAACCGCCATAGCCGGATCCTGTACTTCATAAAGAGGAGTTCCGTCAAATTTTTCAAGCCCTGCATCAAACCGAGGAAACTGAGCCGGTGTCCAGTCCAGGATCACACCAATCCCTGCCTGATGAAGATCCTCCACCAGTGTCCGGAAATCTGCCGCAGTCCCAAAACGGGTAGTCACAGCATAATATGCAGACGTAGAATATCCTCCTGAACTTCGGTCAAGATACTCCATCACCGGACGAAATTCTACATGCGTATAACCGGTTTCCTTCAGAAACTCCACCAGTTCGCCACTGTTTTTCCACTCGGTTACATCAGTTTCATAAATGGAAACCGGAACTTCACGACTGGCAAACCCTTCACGTTTCTTCATCCACGCTTCATCCTTCCAGGAAAACTCTCCCAGTTCTGTTACAACAGAAATCACAGACGGCGCTCCCTGGGTTCCATTTCCATAAGGATCCGATTTCCTCTGTACCTTGCCGCCTTTGATCTTGATCTCATACTGGTAAGAGGCCCCTGCCTGTACACCTGGAACAAAAATCTCAAAAATTCCGGACATTGGCATCCGATGCATCGGAAGACGCCTTCCATCCCACCTGTCAAAATCACCGACCACACTTACACTGATCGCATTGGGTGCCCAGACAGCAAAATATGTTCCTTCTACCTCGCCACAGGTCCCAGGATGCGCTCCCAGCTTCTCATATGCCTTGTAATAGACACCGGCACAAAAAGCTCGTTCCTCCTCTTCCGTGATCTGGCATGGACATTCATAAGCATCGTAAAAAGTCTCTTTCCTGCTTCCTCTTATCACACGGAAACGATATTCCGGAATCCTTTTCAGCGGAAGCATTACAGCATAATAACCAGCCTCATCTTCCAGGGTCATCGGATAACTTTTTTCCCCTACAACAACCTCTGCAGAATCCGTTCCCGGAAAAAATCCCTGTATCAGAACGCCATCCTCTGTTACCCTTGGCTGCATCACATCACGAGGTGATGCCTCCTCCCCGTAAACGATCGCCTCGATCCGGGGCCAATCCATATATTCATATGCTTTATCAGCCATAATCGTCTCCTCCATCATATTTGTTGTTTTATAGACCCAGTTTACCACTTTTTTACTGAAAAATAAAGCTAACAACTCTAATCTTCACAAAAAGTGCTGTAAGTAACCGGTAACCGAATAGAAAATAATTCGATTTGGTTCTTCCCAAAATCATGTATAACGATTATAATATGAAACAGAATATGAAACAAATAACCTATCAGGAGGAATCATCAATGGAAAACAGACAGTATGATGTAACAGCTCTCGGCGAGCTTTTGATCGACTTCACAGAAAACGGTGACAGTTCCCAGGGAAATCCTACTTTTGAGGCAAACCCGGGCGGAGCTCCCTGTAACGTTCTTGCCATGCTGAACCGTCTTGGCAAAAAAACTGCATTTATCGGAAAGGTCGGAAACGACATGTTCGGCAAGCAGCTGAAGGCTGCCGTAGAAGAATGCGGCATTGATACCAGAAATCTTGTCATGGACGATGAAATTCACACTACCCTTGCTTTTGTACATACTTACCCGGACGGAGACCGTGATTTTTCTTTCTACCGTAATCCAGGTGCAGATATGATGCTGACAAAGGATGAGGTAGATGCTGATCTGATCCGCAATTCCAAGATCTTCCATTTCGGCACACTTTCTTCCACACATGAGGGTGTCCGTGAAGCAACCCGTTATGCTCTTGACGTGGCAAAAGAAGCCGGATGCATCATCACCTTTGACCCGAACTTACGCCCTCCACTCTGGAAGGATCTGAACGATGCCCGCAAAGAGATCGAATACGGCATGGAACGCTGTGATGTACTGAAGATTTCTGATAATGAAGTGGAATTTCTTTTTGACACAACAGATTATGATAAGGGTGCTGCCCTTATCGAAGAAAAATATCATATCCCGCTTGTGCTGATCACAATGGGAAAAGATGGAAGCCGCGCTTATTATCGCGGACGGAAGGTTGAGGCTGCTCCTTTCCTTCAGGAACACACCATCGAAACCACCGGCGCCGGTGACACCTTCTGCGCAAGCACATTGAACTATGTACTTGAGCACGGGCTTGATGATCTCACAGACGAGAACCTTGCAGAACTGCTTACTTTTGCAAATGCGGCAGCTTCTCTTATCACAACAAAGAAGGGCGCGCTTCGCGTGATGCCTGCAAGGGATGAAGTTCTTGACTTCATCGCATCTCGCAAGTAATTAGTTTTTATTTTTTCTTATAGTTCTTATTTATTAGCTTTGAAAAGCTGAGGAAAACCGCAGGGGGAGAAAGCACTCGGAGTTACGAAGCCCGCTTTTCTCCCCCTGCACCCCCTCTTTCCGGGCACGTACCGCGGAGGCGGCGCTTCGCGCCTGTCCGCCAATTATTAAATGTTCTACATATTTTCCCTGTTATATCATATATTTTTATTAATATCTTATCGTATAAAAATTTATATCCACTACCATTACGTATATTATATTTACACATTATGTTTGTATTTGATATATTCGCATTTGATATATTCCCATTTAATATATTCCCATTTAATATATTCGCATTTAATATATTCCCATTTGATATATTCCCATTTAATATATTCCCATTTGATATATTCCCATTTAATATATTCCCATTTAATATATTCCCATTTGATATATTTACCATTCAAATTCACTTCTATAATATTCCAAAAAATCCGCAGATGTGCCCCGCACATCGAGACCTACCACCCCCCTCAGGCCGTTCTCCTCCATCGGCTCAACCTTCCGTATCCAATACCGCTGCATACAGACACAAGTCAACAAAACTCCCACCCTCCACAACCAAGCACTCAAAAAAAAGCCCGAGGGGTGTGCAGAGGGGCCGCGGCTTTGCGGCCCCTTTGCGGTTTTCCTATTTTCGCAAAAAAATACTGCGTCCGTTCGCCACCCCGAACGAAACACAGTATTTTTCAAAAGTATTTTTTTACATTTTGTTACTTAACAACACGCACTCTGTACATTCCCTCAATCTCCTTGAGTTCATCCAACGCCTTAGCAGACGCCGCACTCTCAAGATCAATAAGAGTATAAGCAAACTCCCCTTTACTCTTATTGGTCATATCCGCAATATTCAATCCCTCGGAACCAAGGATCTTTGTAACCTGACTGATCATATTCGGTGTGTTGCTGTGCGCAAGAGAGATTCTTCCGACAGCCACACAGGTACCCATATCACAGTTCGGATAATTAACTGAATTTTTGATATTACCATTCTCAAGGTAATCGCGAATCTCCTTTACAGCCATCTCTGCACAGTTTTCTTCTGATTCCTCTGTAGACGCGCCAAGATGCGGAGTTACCAGAATACCCTCACGTCCTGCAACTGTCTCATTTGCAAAGTCAGTTACATACTTCTTAACCTTGCCACTCTCAACAGCCTCGATCAGCGCATCCTCATCAACAAGAAGATCTCTTGCAAAATTCAGAAGAACCACGCCATCCTTCATCTTATCGAAAGCTTCTTTGTTGATCATCTTCTTAGTGCTGTCAAGAAGCGGAACATGAATGGTGATATAATCGCACTGGCTGTAGATCTCATCCAGGCTCTTGCTGTGCTTGATGGTTCTGGACAGGTTCCATGCCGCATCAATAGAAAGATATGGGTCATAGCCATATACTTCCATACCAAGACCGCATGCTGCGTTTGCCACCATGGCTCCAATGGCTCCAAGTCCGATGATACCAAGCTTTTTGCCACTGATCTCGCATCCTGCAAACTGTTTTTTCTGCTTCTCGGCAAGCTTGCCGATGTGCTCTTTATCTTTCTCCTGTGCAACCCACTCGATACCTCCTACGATATCTCTGGATGCAAGGAGCATACCTGCAAGTACCAGCTCTTTCACGCCGTTTGCGTTAGCTCCAGGTGTGTTGAATACAACAACACCCTTCTCTGCATACTCCTTAACCGGAATATTATTGACGCCTGCACCTGCACGTGCAACTGCGCAAACACTCTTCGCAAGCTCCATGTCGTGCATTTTTGCACTTCTTACAAGGATTGCATCACACTGGTCAGCTGTCTCTGTTTTTTTATAATTATCGCCAAAAAATTTCAGACCTTTTTCAGCGATAGGATTCAGGCAATGATACTGGAACATTATGCATTCTCCTCCTCGAATTTTTTCATGAATGCAACCAGGGCCTCTACGCCGGCCTTTGGCATGGCATTGTAGATGCTGGCACGCATTCCGCCAACAGTACGGTGTCCTTTCAGGTTTACAAGTCCTGCTTCAGCTGCCTCTTTGACAAACTTGGCATCCATTTCCTTGTCACCGGTTACGAACGGTACATTCATAAGAGATCTGTCTTCCGGAACTACAGTTCCTTTGAACCGCTTGCTGGAATCCAGGTAATCATAAAGGATTTTTGCTTTTTCCTCATTGCGCTGCTTCATCACTTCCAGACCGCCCATCTTCTTCAGCCATTTGAATACTTTTCCGCATACATAGATGCAGTAAGCATTCGGCGTATTGTAAAGAGAGCCTGCATCTGCATGTGTCTTATAAGTAAGCATGGTTGGGGTTCCCGGAAGAACATCCTCTGTGATCAGGTCCTCACGGATGATCACGATAACCATACCTGCCGGTCCGATGTTCTTCTGAACACCGCCATAGATAATACCATATTTGCTTACATCCACCGGCTCAGACAGGAAGCAGGAGGATACATCTGCTACCAGCGTCTTGCCTTTTGTGTTTGGAAGTTTTTTGAATTTTGTGCCGTAAATGGTGTTGTTCTCACAGATGTATACGTAGTCTGCATCCGGGCTGATCGGCAGATCACTGCAGTCCGGGATATAGCTGAAGGTTTTATCTTCAGAAGATGCGATCTTGTTTGCTTTTCCGTATTTCTGAGCTTCCTGATAAGCTTTCTTTGCCCACTGTCCTGTTACGATATAATCTGCGACCTTGTTTTTCATAAGGTTCATCGGGATCATGGCAAACTGCTGGGATGCTCCTCCCTGAAGGAAAAGTACTTTGTAGTTGTCCGGAATGTTCATAAGCTCACGGAGATCTTTCTCTGCAGTATCAATGATCTCCTGAAAAGCTGCACTTCTGTGACTCATTTCCATAACAGACATTCCTGTGCCGTTATAGTCCATCATCTCATCAGCTACTTCTTTGAGTACTTCCTCCGGAAGCACTGCCGGTCCGGCAGAAAAATTATACACTCTACTCATGTTTCTTCATATCCTCCTCATCAAATACATCATCAAGGTTCGCACCGGCCGGTACCATCGGGAACACACTCAGATCCTGATCGATCCAGCAATCCAGAACGACAGGTCCCTCTGCTGCCAGTGCCATCTTAAGTGCAGGCTCCACATCCTCCATCTTTGTCACACGAATGGCTTTTGCACCCAACGCCTCTGATAATTTCACAAAATCAACGGCGTCATCCAGTACTGTAGAAGAGTATCTCTTTCCATAGAAGAGCGTCTGCCACTGACGCACCATTCCAAGTACATGATTGTTCATAACAATCTGGATCAGCTGTCTGCCACAGCGTGCAGCTGTTGCCAGCTCATTCATATTCATACGGAAGCATCCGTCACCTGCTATATTTACAACTGTTTTTTCCGGTCTGCCCATCTTCGCGCCAATTGCAGCGCCAAGGCCGTAGCCCATAGTTCCAAGGCCGCCGGAAGTAAGAAGAGTTCTCGGCTCTTTGTATTTATAATACTGTGCCGCCCACATCTGGTGCTGTCCAACATCTGTGGAGATGATCGCATCACCGTTGGTCAGCTCATAAAGCTTCTCTATAATATACGGACCTGTAAGCTGTGTGTGATCATAATTCAGCGGATATTTTTCTTTCAGCTCCTGGATATGTGCGGTCCACTCCGGATGTTCTTTCTTCGGGATTTCCTCCAGAAGACGTTTCAACACTTCCTTCACATCACCGATCACACTGGCATCCACTTTGATATTTTTATTGATCTCCGCAGCATCCACATCGATCTGAAGGATTTTTGCATTATGTGCAAAAGTTTTTGTATTTCCTGTTACACGGTCACTGAAGCGTGCACCAAGAACAATAAGAAGATCGCACTCTGTTACGCCAAGATCGGAAGCCTTGGTTCCATGCATACCTACCATACCTGTATAGAGAGGATCTTCTCCCGGGAAAGTACCCTTGCCCATCAGAGTATCACAGACAGGAGCCTGGATCCTGCGAGCCAGCTCACGTACTTCCTGGTCAGCACCGGAGATCACACATCCGCCGCCAACAAAAATAAACGGTTTCTCTGCCTCTCTGATCATTTCCAGTGCCTGATCAATATCTTCTTTACGGATACTTTTGATCTCACGGTTAACAGTAGCCGGATGACATGGCTCATATTCATATTTCATTCCTGTGATATCCTTCGGGACATCCACAAGCACCGGACCGGGTCTTCCGCTTTTTGCAATATAAAATGCTCTTCTTAACGTATCTGCAAGATCTTCGATATTCTTTACGATGAAACTGTATTTTGTTACAGGCATTACGATACCTGCGATATCAACCTCCTGGAAAGAATCTCTTCCCAGGAGTGGTCTTCCTACGTTTGCAGTAATGGCTACCATCGGTACGGAATCCATGTATGCAGTCGCGATTCCTGTTACCAGGTTAGTTGCTCCCGGACCGGATGTTGCCAGGCAGACCCCTACCTTTCCGGTCGCTCTTGCATAACCGTCAGCAGCATGGGATGCACCCTGCTCGTGGGAGGTCAGTACATGTGTGATCTCATCTTTGTATTCATATAAGGCATCGTAAACATTCAGAATCGCGCCGCCCGGATATCCAAATACGGTATCAACGCCCTGTTCCTTCAGACATTCTACGATGATCTCTGCACCTGTAAACTGCATATCTTTCGTTCCTCCTTATTTTGCTTTCGGTACTTCCAGGATCGCGCCACGGTTTCCGGATGTTACCATGGCAGCGTATCTTGCCAGATATCCGGTTGTCACCTTCGGCTCTCTTGGCTGCCATTTTTCTCTTCTGGCCTGCATCTCTTCATCTGAAACCTTGATCTCCAGTTTCAGCTCCGGAATATTGATACTGATGATATCGCCTTCCTCAACCAGTGCGATCGGGCCGCCTACTGCTGCCTCTGGTGATACGTGTCCGATAGCGGCTCCTCTGGATGCACCACTGAAACGTCCGTCGGTGATCAGGGCTACGGAAGAACCAAGTCCCATTCCCACGATAGCAGATGTAGGGTTCAGCATCTCTCTCATTCCAGGGCCACCCTTTGGTCCCTCGTAGCGGATAACCACAACATCTCCCTCTACGATCTTACCGCTCTTGATGGCAACAATTGCGTCATCCTCGCTGTCAAATACGCGTGCAGGACCTTCATGTACCAGCATCTCCGGTACAACTGCAGAACGTTTTACAACGCCGCCGTCCGGTGCAAGGTTTCCTTTCAGTACGGCAAGTCCGCCTGTCTTTGTATACGGATTGTCGATCGGGCGGATAACTTCCGGATTCAGGTTTACACAGTTTTTGATATTCTCACCTACTGTTTTTCCGGTTACTGTCATGCACTCTGTATGGAGAAGTCCAAGCTTGTTCAGCTCGTTCATAACCGCATAGACACCGCCGGCCTCGTTGAGGTCTTCCATATAAGTCGGGCCTGCCGGTGCAAGGTGGCAAAGGTTCGGAGTCTTCTCACTGATCTCATTTGCAAAGCTGATGTCAAAGTCCATTCCGATCTCATGTGCAATAGCCGGAAGATGAAGCATACTGTTTGTGGAGCATCCAAGTGCCATATCTACGGTAAGAGCATTTAAAACTGCCTCTTTTGTCATGATGTCTCTTGGGCGGATGTTCCTTCTGTACATTTCCATTACCTGCATTCCTGCATGTTTTGCAAGACGGATACGCTCGGAGTATACGGCCGGGATGGTACCGTTTCCTTTCAGTCCCATACCGAGAACCTCTGTCAGGCAGTTCATACTGTTTGCAGTGTACATACCGGAACATGAGCCACAGGTCGGACAGGTTTTGTTCTCAAACTCTGCCAGGTCATCTGCAGTGATAGTTCCTGCTGCATAGGAACCTACTGCCTCAAACATGCTGGAAAGGCTTGTTTTGTGTCCTTTTACGTGGCCGGCAAGCATCGGACCGCCGCTTACGAATACAGTCGGAACGTTGATCCTTGCCGCTGCCATCAGAAGGCCAGGTACGTTTTTGTCACAGTTGGGAACCATGACCAGAGCATCGAACTGATGAGCCAGTGCCATGGCCTCTGTGGAATCTGCGATCAGGTCACGTGTTACAAGGGAATATTTCATTCCAACGTGTCCCATTGCGATTCCGTCACATACTGCGATCGCCGGAAATACAACCGGTGTGCCGCCAGCCATTGCAACGCCAAGTTTCACAGCATTTACAATTTTGTCAAGGTTCATATGTCCCGGTACGATCTCGTTATAAGAGCTTACGATTCCTACCAGTGGTTTGTCCATTTCTTCCTTTGTCATTCCAAGGGCATTGAACAGGGAACGATGTGGTGCCTGCTGTGTGCCTTTTCTTACGGTATCACTTCTCATTTTCAGGGTCTCTCCTTTTTATTTTTTACGATATGATCCGGTATCTGCTTATTGTCTTCTTTTACCTGATATCGGTTCTTTTTGTTCTGTTTCGTTTTGTTCGTCTTTATTTATGCGATGGCATCTGCGATCAGATCGCCCATCTCTTTGGTTCCGACAAGCTTGCATCCGTCAGACATGATATCTCCTGTTCTGTAACCATCTGTAAGAACCTTCTGTACTGCTGTTTCCACAGCATCTGCTTCTTTATCAAGATCCAGAGAATATCTCAGCATCATGGCAGCGGAAAGAATGGTTGCGATCGGGTTTGCCTTGTTCTGGCCTGCGATATCCGGTGCTGAACCATGGCTCGGCTCATAGAGACCAAGCTTTGTCTCATTTAAGCTTGCGGAGGAAAGCATTCCGATAGAACCGGTCACCATACTTGCCTCATCAGAGAGGATATCTCCAAACATGTTTTCTGTAAGGATAACATCAAACTGCTTCGGGTCACGTACCAGCTGCATTGCACAGTTATCAACCAGCATATGCTCCAGTGTTACATCCGGATAATTCTTTGCCACATCCTCCACTACACTTCTCCAGAGTCTAGAAGAATCAAGAACATTGGCTTTATCTACACTTGTAACCTTATTTCTTCTCTTACGTGCGATCTCAAATGCCTTAATTGCAATACGGCGAATCTCATTCTCATTATAAGAAAGAGTATCTACTGCTGTGCGGACTCCGTTCTCCTCAGTAGTCTTTCTTGCTCCGAAATAAAGACCTCCTGTAAGCTCTCTTACGATGATCATGTCAAAACCATCTCCGATGATCTCATCACGGAGCGGGCATGCATCACGAAGCTCATTGTAAAGATAAGCCGGACGAAGATTTGCAAACAGGTTCAGCGCCTTACGTATCGCAAGAAGACCTGCCTCCGGACGTTTGGATGGCTCAAGCTTATACCACGGGGATGTCTTGGCATCACCGCCAATGGAACCCATCAGTACTGCATCAGAAGCTTTTGCCTGGGCAATGGCTTCCTCTGTAAGGGGTACTCCGTGAGCATCAATGGATGCCCCTCCTAAAAGAACCTCTGTGTATGAAAATTTATGACTGTATTTCTCACATACTCTGTCTAAAACTTTTTTGGCCTCGGCAACAATCTCCGGACCGATTCCGTCTCCCGGAATCAGGGCAATTTTGTACTCCATTTTATTCACTCCTCCGATTTCCCCTGTGCTGTAAAATTTTAACGCACTGGTGTGGATAATTGTTATTATCATAACGCACTTTTCGACGGATTTCAACCTATTAAATAGATAAAGTTATTTCCGGAATGCAAAAAAAACAGTAATTCGCTGTTTCTGCCGCTGCGGAGACATCCTTTCGCAACAGAAAAAGAAAAACTGCCCTACCATTACGGTACAGCAGTCTTACTTTTTTTATCATATTCTATTTTTCCTGATAATCTTCTCAGAATTTCCCGCTGGAACCACCGAAGGTATCACCGGAAGATGATGTATGGGTGCTGGAACCACCGTTACTATCCTCATTTTTCGGTTTTGCGGATTTTGATACTGTACTGTAGAGGTAAAAATCATTACTTCTGGTCACCTCCATACTGCCCTGTCGCACATAAGAAGCCGCCCGATCCTGTTTTCGCACAGTTTTCAGCTTTCTTCTCATATTTCCGGTCACCAGTAATCCTGCTACAAGCCCCACTGCAAGAGCGATCAGCAGATTTACCCCCACATCAAAAGGCTCCTTCGGAAGATTTTCCACATCGTATGGCTCTGCCTCATTTGCCTGTGTGATAAAATCGTCGCATTCCGTGGCAAACTTATGAAACGCTTCGTTATAGTCACCGTCACTTAAATAAGGCTTCACCTGATCCATGATGTAGGACTGTCCGGCATCAGTAAACACTTCTATCGCATATCCGTGTGTTGCAATGGCCCAATTACGGTCTCCCATATCCAACAGGAATAAAATACCGTCACCATTTTCCCCCTGTCCATATCCACGGTCAATAAAATAATCCTCAGCATACGCCTGGGCTGTTTTTCCCTCAAGACTGTTAACGGTAACGATCACAACATCTACCTGTTCCCGCTCACTGATCTCATCCAGAGTACTGCTCAGGCTCTCCTTCTGCTCTGCATCCAGAAGTCCCGCCTGGTCATCCAGACGGCTTACGGTGCCTGCCCATACCGGAAAAGCGCATGCCAGACACAAAAGGATTGATATCAAAAATACGGATATTCTTTTTTTCATGGCATCCACCTCCCTACAAAACCCAGATCAGATACAGGATAATATAAGCGATCACACCCACGACCCCCGTTGTTCCCAGGAACCATCGTGCAAAAGCGTTCTTGTCTGTAGGCAGATTTCCCACAAATTTCCCTGTCTGACCATTCATGGCAAATATGTAATTATTGCCCTTCCACTTCGTCTGCAGGATCCATACGGGATATAACGCATATTTCGTTGTCCCGTTATGAAGCCGGATACTGGTGTTCTCCGGTACCACACTGACGTATCCTCTCACCGTATCCCGGAATGCAGCCTCTGTGCTGCGGCGGATACGCTCATTGGCACGTTCCTCACACTCGCTCGCTGTCACATCATATTTATCTGCAAAATATCCAGCCAGATACGCAGTCTGAAAATCTACCGCTTCTTTGAAATCAAAAGGCTCTATAGACTCCATCAGATCATTTTCCATGCTTGCAGAGCCATCCACCGGCACATGATCAAAACCAAGAGAACCACTTCTGTGCACTGCATAATAGCTGGTCTCCGTATAATCATAATCACTATCGCTCCAGAACCGGGTCTTTGTTGCACGGTAACGGATATCTGCATCTGCGTCTGTGTCATACAGCCAGAACGGAACGTAGATGCCCTTAACCTCGCTGATATGATTCTCTGACTTAAATGCTTTCGGCAGAAGCCTCTTACCGGTAAGATGCTTTTTCAGCCTCTCCTTTGCCGCTTTCTTGTCCAGCTTAAACGGGATCACATAATCCGGCTTCAGTGCACCGGACAGCTGCCCGGTCATTACCACCGGACTTCCGCAAAACGGGCAGGCCGTTGCTGCCGTATTGACATCTCCCACGATCTCACCGCCACAGGACTTGCAAACATAGGTACGCAGCCCCTCACTCTCCCCGTCCTGCCACTCACTGCCGGCCTCATCCGACCAGCTCATATCCTCAGGCTGCTCTTCCTCCACAGTCTGGGCATATTCCGATAACGTCCCGACATCAAACTCCGTATCACAAAACGGACACTTCATCTTCTGCACAGAACTGTCAAACTCTATGGAGCCACCACAGCACGGACACTTAAACTCCTGCATCTTCGCCATATATTCACCTCTCTTCATCATTCTGTATCCAACAACCGGCAGGAGTTACCCTGCATTTTGCTCCTGACCATCTCTCTTTCTGATCTATACTGCATCCTCCGGTCCGAACGGATCGCCGCACTCCGGGCAGAATTTCGGTGGATTCTCCGGATCTGCCGGTTCCCATCCGCACCTGCTGCAGCGATACTGCATCTTCTTCTCCGGTTTCTTCGCTCCGCAGTTCATACAGAACTTGCCTTTATTCACCGTACCGCAGGAACAGGTCCAGCTGTCCTCCACCGGACGCGATGCACCACACTCCGGACAGAATTTTCCCGAAGAAACCGCACCACAACTGCAGGTCCAGGAACCAGCCGTAGCCCCTGCTCCGTTCCCTGCCGGCGAAACCGGCTGCGCTGCCTGCTGCTGTACACTCTGCTGCTGCGCCTGCTGTTTCTGACCCATCTCAAACAACTGCTGAGCATTCAGGCCACCTGCATTAGCAGCCATACCCATGCCCATAAAACCAGTCATAGCCCCTGCTGAATTAGAAGCCGCAGCCTTCATAGCATCCGCCTGGGCCCCGGTCAGAGTAGCCGCAGCCATAGCAGGATCACGCATCATAGCCGTACGCTGAGCCTGCTTGATCATCTCGGCATCCTCATCCGGCAATGTCACAGAACCAAGTGCCACACTGACCACCTTAAGCCCACGAAGCTCCTCCCACTTGGCAGAAAGCACCTCATTCATGGCATTCTCCAGCTCCGTATTATGAGTCACGATCTGATTCGGACGCATCTCCAGCTCCGAAAGCCTTCCGAAAGCAGGCTGCAGCGCACTGATAAACTCCGCCTTCAGCTGTCCGTCCAGCTCCTCCCTGGTATACTCCCGCTCCACATTCCCACACACATTCGTATAAAAAAGAAGGGGATCTGCGATCCTGTAGGAATAAACACCATGACATCTCACAGCCACATCCACATCCAGCCCGATCCTGGAATCCACAACCCGGAACGGGATCGGATTAGCAGTACCAAACTTGTTATCCACAAGCTCTTTGGTATTAAAATAATACACCCTCTGATCCTTACCCGTATCACCGCCAAAAGCAAACCTCTTCCCGATCGTATCAAAGGTCTTCCTGATTCCGTCACCCAGACTGCCTGAAAAAATACTCGGCTCCGTAGAAGCATCATACGTATACTCTCCCGGATCCGCGCAAACCTCAACAACCTTCCCCTGCTCCACGATCATCATACACTGTCCATCCGCCACAGCGATCCCGCTGCCGCTGGAAATAATATTATCACTCCCATGCTTATTGGAAGACCTGGAAGAAGACCTCTTCGTCCCCTTCACAACCATCACTTCTTTATCCATAGCCTCACAGTAAAAAAACTCCTTCCACTGATCCGCCAACGTACCACCCGCTGCACCCACAGCTGCTCTGATAAGACCCATAACTCCAACCCCTTTCTGAAAATTCATTCTTATTTACGATTTTACGATATTCCAAAGCTATCGTCACTCTCATTTCTGATAGTAACATCATTATTACACGAATTTTACCAAAAATCCACTTATTTCTATACAATATTACAATTGTCATATTCCCATCGCATCCGCAATTCTAGGCACATCCGCAATCCCAGGCACATCCGCAATCCCAGGCACATCCGCAATCCCAGGCACATCCACAATCCCAGGCACATCCGCAATCCCAGGCACATCCACAATCCCAGGCACATCCACAATCCCAGGCACATCCACAATCTCAGGCACATCCACAATCCCAGGCACATCAACAATCCCAGGCACATCCACAATCCCAGGCTGACAGCGCAGCGCCTCAGCCGTCCCATCACCCAAACCCAAACTCATCCACTGCAGTCGTCCAGCGCAGCGCTGACGACCCACAACCAACCGTCAAACGACACTATTTCTCACCGGAAGCACCAGCCGGGGAAGGGGATGCTGGATGGCTCTGCTTCTGCAGGAGGGGAGCTGATTCTTGGACGGCGGGAATCTGCGTTGTTTTTCAAAAGTCCGCTGTCTGAGCGGCAGCAGGCCGCGAGTTCGGACTTTTTAAAAACGTTTTTAGCAGATTTTCGGCGTCCTAGAAGCCAGCCCCCGACGAAGCCGCAGACCATCCAGCATCCCCTTCCCCGGCGTACCTTCATCCGTCCATACACATACAAAAAAAGACACCGCGTCACAAAAAACGCAGTGCCTTTCACATATTCCCGTTATTGCGAAAAAAGCATCAGGCAGAAGCCTGATCAGCCTTCTCAACCTCAGCAATCGCCTGCTTCCTCATAGGAATACGGCAATTCTTATTATTACCAAACTCAACAATAACATCTTCCTCAGTCATATCAATAACAACACCATAAAAACCACTGGTAGTAACAACACTGTCACCAACCTCCATGCTGTTCAACATAGTCTGAGTTCTCTTCTGCTCCTTCTTCTGCGGACGGATCATCATAAAATACATAATTCCAAACAGAACTACGATCCAGACAATACCAAGACCCGCGCTAAGTCCGCCAGCTGCCGCTGTAGATGATGCGATCATTTCAAATTCCTCCTGCTAAAAACAAATAATCTGCGGTACCCCCGCCGTTACTGACCTCTAAAAGTGTCACTTCGTACTATCATACACAAAAACCCAAAAACCTTCAAGGGTTTTCTTATAAAATCAAAGCAATTTACACAAATTTTATAAATAAAATTTACCGGTTCCCGTTGATCCTGCCTTCCTCAAAGCCTTCCAGACGCATCTTCTTATAAGCCGCAAAATTCCCTGCATCCAGCGCATCCCGGATTTCTTCCATCATATGATTATAGAAATACAGATTATGCAGAACACAAAGCCTCATACCAAGCATCTCCTTCGCCTTCAGAAGATGACGGATATACGCTCTGCTGTAATGACGGCAGGTCGGGCACTGGCACTCCTCATCGATCGGTTTGGAATCCAGCTCATACTTTGCATTAAAAAGATTCATCTTGCCATGATTGGTATACACGTGACCATGACGGCCGTTACGGCTGGGATATACACAGTCAAAAAAGTCAATACCACGCTCAACCCCCTCCAGGATATTGGACGGGGTACCAACCCCCATAAGATACGTCGGCTTGTTCTGTGGCAAATGCGGAACCACCTCATCCAGGATCCGGTACATCTCCTCATGACTTTCACCAACTGCAAGGCCGCCCACTGCATAGCCGTCCAGATCCATCTCCGCGATAGCCTGGGCATGCTCAATACGGATATCTTCATAAACAGCCCCCTGGTTAATGCCAAAAAGAAGCTGGTTCTTGTTAATGGTATCCGGCAGACTGTTCAGACGAGCCATCTCATCCTTGCATCTTTTAAGCCAGCGTGTTGTACGCGCTACCGATTTCTGTACATAATCCCTGTCTGCCACACTGCTTGGGCACTCATCAAAGGCCATTGCAATGGTAGAGGCCAGATTTGACTGGATCTGCATGCTCTGCTCCGGTCCCATAAAAATCTTATGACCATCGATATGAGAGTTAAAGTACACGCCCTCTTCCTTGATCTTACGAAGCTTCGCCAGCGAAAACACCTGGAATCCGCCGGAATCGGTAAGGATCGGTCTATCCCAGTTCATAAATTCATGAAGACCTCCCAGCTGCTTTACCACCTTGTCACCAGGGCGCACATGAAGATGATAGGTATTGGACAGCTCTACCTGTGTACCGATCTCATGAAGATCCACAGTGGAAACTGCGCCTTTAATTGCTGCAATCGTTCCTACATTCATAAAAACAGGAGTCTGGATCGTTCCGTGGACCGTCTTAAACTCGCCCCTTTTCGCTCTTCCTTCTGTTGTGATCAGTTTATATTCTGCCATTTCATTTCCCTTCTAAAAACATTTTAAAGTTGTCCCTGTCCGGCATCTGTGTTACAAGTACAGCCATAACCAGCTGCCGATGCAAATATCTTTCAAAACTTTTAGTCAATATCATAACACATTTTTTTCTTTACGGCTACTGATTGTTAAACTTTTACATTGCCATTTTTTAAACGATATCGTATAATATAGAATATTCGCTTAAAAATCCTTTATAATAAGAAGAAACAACTCCCATCTGACAGAAATGTCAGAGTCGGGAAACCCCTGTATAGATACAACGAGGAGGAAATCAATTTTTTATGAAGAAACACACACTTGGAATTGACATTGGTTCCACCACTGTTAAGATTGCGATCTTAGACGAAAACGATACGCTTGTCTTCTCCGACTATGAGAGACATTTTGCAAATATCCAGGAAACCCTTGCAGATCTTCTTCAGAAAGCTGAGGATCAGCTTGGTGAACTGACACTCTGTCCGGTCATTACAGGTTCCGGCGGACTGACACTTGCCAATCATCTGGAAGTACCTTTTGTACAGGAGGTTATCGCCGTATCCACTTCCCTGCAGAAGCTGGCACCAAAGACGGATGTTGCTATCGAGCTTGGAGGCGAGGATGCCAAGATCATCTATTTCGAAAACGGAAATGTAGAGCAGCGTATGAATGGCATCTGTGCCGGCGGTACCGGTTCCTTCATTGACCAGATGGCATCTCTGCTCCAGACCGATGCACCAGGTCTTAATGAATACGCCAAACATTACAAGGCACTTTATCCCATTGCGGCACGCTGCGGTGTTTTCGCAAAAACAGATATCCAGCCACTGATCAACGACGGAGCAACTAAGGAAGACCTTTCTGCCTCCATTTTCCAGGCAGTTGTCAACCAGACCATTTCCGGTCTTGCCTGCGGTAAACCGATCCGCGGACACGTTGCCTTCCTTGGCGGGCCTCTTCACTTCCTTTCTGAGCTGAAGACTGCTTTTATCCGAACCCTGAAGCTGGATGATGAACATATTATCGCACCGGACAACTCTCATCTGTTCGCAGCCATCGGCTCCGCCCTGAATGCAAAGCAGGATGTTACCGTTTCCCTGACTGAACTGAAGGAACGCATGCGGACCACCATCAAGCTGGATTTTGAGGTAGAACGTATGGAGCCGCTTTTTGCCACAGAGGACGACTACCAGGCTTTCCATGACCGTCAGAGTGCCTACAGGGTAAAAACCGGAGATCTTTCCACCTATAAGGGAAAATGCTTCCTGGGGATCGACGCCGGCTCTACCACAACAAAAACCGCGCTGGTAAGCGAAGACGGAACTCTTCTTTATTCCTTCTACAGCAGTAACAACGGAAACCCGCTGAAAACCACCATCAACTCCATCAAGGAGATTTACAGCCTTCTTCCGGAAGATGCAGAAATTGCTTTTTCCTGCTCCACCGGTTACGGC
The DNA here is from genome assembly GCF_005848555.1 of Blautia sp. SC05B48. Lineage (NCBI taxonomy): Bacteria > Bacillati > Bacillota > Clostridia > Lachnospirales > Lachnospiraceae > Blautia > Blautia sp. SC05B48. Next base: position 282,117 of record NZ_CP040518.1, read on the forward strand.
GAAGCCCTGATCAAAGCGGCACTTCTTCTTGACGAAGGTGAAGTCGAAACCGTTTCCCATTATTACGCAGCTGCTTTCTTTGATCCTGAAGTAGACTGCATCCTGGATATCGGCGGTCAGGATATGAAATGTATCAAGATCCGTAACCAGACTGTTGACAGTGTACAGCTCAACGAAGCATGTTCCTCAGGCTGCGGTTCCTTTATCGAAACCTTTGCAAAATCTCTGAACTACACAGTACAGGACTTTGCAAAAGCAGCTCTTTTTGCAAAACATCCCATTGATCTTGGAACACGCTGTACTGTATTTATGAATTCCAAAGTTAAGCAGGCCCAGAAGGAAGGCGCTGAGGTTTCCGATATCTCCGCTGGTCTTGCCTACTCCGTTATCAAAAACGCCCTCTATAAGGTTATCAAGGTTTCCGATGCTTCCGAGCTTGGCAAGCATATCGTTGTACAGGGTGGTACCTTCTATAATGACGCAGTTCTCCGCAGCTTTGAGAAGATTGCCAACTGCCAGGCCATCCGTCCGGATATCGCCGGGATCATGGGTGCCTTCGGTGCTGCTCTGATCGCAAGGGAGCGCTATCAGGAGGGTGAAAAAACCTCCATGCTTTCCATCGATCAGATCAACAGCCTCCAGTACACCACCTCCATGGCAAACTGCCGCGGATGTACCAACAACTGTCGTCTGACCATCAACAAATTCTCCGGCGGCCGTAAATACATCAGCGGAAACCGCTGTGAGCGCGGACTTGGAAAGGAAAAGAACAAGGATCATATCCCGAACCTTTTCGATTACAAATATAAAAGGATTTTTTCCTATGAACCTCTTTCCGCAGATAAGGCTACCCGTGGACAGGTTGGTATCCCACGTGTTCTGAATATGTTTGAGAATTACCCGTTCTGGTATACCTTCTTCACAGAGCTGAAATACCAGGTGGTGCTTTCTCCTACTTCCACACGTAAGATCTACGAGCTGGGTATTGAGTCCATCCCAAGTGAATCCGAATGCTACCCGGCCAAGCTTGCGCACGGACATGTCACATGGCTGATCCGTAACGGTGTGAAGTTTATCTTCTACCCCTGCATCCCTTACGAACGCAACGAGTTCCCGGATGCGGTCAACCATTATAACTGCCCGATCGTTACTTCCTATGCGGAAAATATCAAAAACAATGTGGACGAGCTCAGTGATCCATCCATCACCTTCCGCAACCCGTTCCTGGCATTTACTTCCGAGGATATCCTGACAAACCGCCTTGTGGAAGAATTTCAGGATATTCCTGCTGCCGAGGTCAAAGCTGCTGCCCATAAGGCCTGGGAAGAACTTGCAGCCGTACATACGGATATCCAGAAAAAGGGTGAGGAAACCCTGCAGTACCTGAAAGAAACCGGCCGCCGCGGAATCGTTCTTGCAGGCCGTCCATACCATATTGACCCGGAAATCCACCACGGTATCCCGGATATGATCAACAGCTACGGAATCGCCGTATTTACCGAAGACTCCGTTGCACACCTTGGACATCTGGAGCGTCCCATCCGTGTCAACGACCAGTGGATGTATCACTCCCGTCTCTACTCTGCCGCAAATTTTGTAAAAACAAGAGAGGATCTGGATCTGATCCAGCTGAATTCCTTCGGATGCGGACTTGATGCCGTTACCACCGATGAGGTTTATGAGATCCTGGATGGAAGTGACAAGATCTACACCTGCCTGAAGATCGATGAGGTCAACAACCTGGGTGCGGCAAGGATCCGTATCCGTTCCCTGATCGCTGCTATCCGTGCAAAACAGGCACAGAATAAAAAAAGGAACATCAAGCCGGCTTCCATTGAGAAGATATCCTTTACCAAGCAGATGCGTAAGGAGTACACCATTCTCTGCCCGCAGATGTCTCCATTCCATTTCGGAATCTTTGAGGCTGCTTTTAAGGCATCCGGCTATAACCTGGAAGTCCTCCCCAACGACAACAAGCATGCTGTTGATGTGGGCCTTAAATATGTAAACAACGATGCCTGCTATCCGTCCCTGATGGTTGTGGGACAGATCATGGATGCTCTTCTTTCCGGCAAATATGACCTGAACAAAACTGCAGTCATCATGTCTCAGACAGGCGGCGGCTGCCGTGCCTCCAACTATATCGCATTCATCCGCCGTGCCTTGAAAAAAGCCGGCATGGAGCAGATCCCGGTTATCTCCCTCAACTTAAGCGGACTGGAGAGCAACCCTGGCTTTAAGCTGACACTGCCGCTGATCAAGCGTATCGTTTACGGTGCCGTATTTGGTGATATCCTGATGAAATGCGTATATCGCATGCGCCCTTACGAACTGGAAAAGGGTATCGTAAACCGCAAGCACAAGATCTGGGAGCAGCGCGTCATTGCCTTCGTAACAGGCAGCAGCGTCAGCCATGGTACCTTCAAAAAAATGTGCCGTGAGATGGTCCATGATTTTGATACGATCCCGATTTCCGATGAGAAAAAGCCTCGCGTTGGTATCGTAGGTGAGATCCTGGTCAAGTTCCTGCCTGCTGCCAACAACCACCTGGCAGATCTTCTGGAGGCAGAAGGTGCTGAACCGGTTGTTCCGGATCTTATCGACTTTATCTGCTACTGCTTCTACAACCAGAATTTCAAGGTTGAAAAGCTTGGATTCAAGAAATCCAAGGCAACCATCGCAAATCTTGGTCTCAGAGCCATCGACTGGCTGAGAAAAACAGCAAATGAGGCCCTGGAGCAGAGCCGCCACTTTACACCGGCCGCAGATATCCGTGATCTTGCAAAAATGGCTGCGCCCATCGTTTCTGCCGGAAATCAGACCGGTGAGGGATGGTTCCTGACCGGAGAGATGATGGAACTCATCCACGGCGGTGTCCCGAACATCGTCTGCATCCAGCCTTTTGGATGCCTGCCGAACCACATCGTAGGAAAAGGTGTCATCAAGGAAGTTCGCCGTGAGCATCCGGAAGCCAACATTGTTGCCATCGACTACGATCCAGGTGCCAGCGAAGTAAATCAGCTGAACAGGATCAAGCTTATGCTTTCCACAGCACAGAAGAATCTGCATAAAAACGATAAAAAAGACGCATAACAATAAATGCAGGTTACAAATATTTTTTCCCAAAAAACAAATTCAAAGCTGCACAGCCGCAGGATCACTGTCGGCTGTGCAGCTCTTTTTATTTCAGATATGATTCCTGTCAGACAGATGTTTTTCTCTGATCCATCATTCTTCACAGGAGGCTTTGCACGGAGCATCAAAGCTCGGATTAAAGGCATAGAAATTTTTAGCATCCAGCTGCTCCTGCACAGAACGCAATGCTTCACCGAAGCGCTGGAAATGAACCACCTCTCTTGCCCGAAGGAAACGTATGGGATCTGCAACTTCCGGGATGTTTTTCACCACCCGGAGGATATTATCGTAGGTGGAGCGTGCCTTCTGTTCTGCTGCCAGATCTTCAAACAGATCCGTGATCGGATCACCCTTACTCTGGAATTCGCATGCATTAAACGGAACTCCACCTGCAGCCTGCGGCCAGATTCCCACCGTGTGGTCAATATAATACGGCCCAAGTCCGCTGTTCTCAATTTCTTCCATCGAGAGATCCTTTGTCAGCTGATGGACAATGGTGGACACGATTTCCAAATGTGCCAGTTCTTCTGTTCCCACATCATTGAGCACAGCCGCGACCATCCGGTTCGGTGCGGTAAAACGCTGGGAAAGATACCGCATGGAAGCTCCTATTTCTCCGTCCGGTCCGCCATACTGGCTGGATATAAACTGTGCCAGCTTTGCATTGGGCGTCTTGATATTTACAGGATACTGGAGTCTTTTTTCATAATTCCACATACCTTATCTGCACCCTCCTTCCTGTTCCCATGGAAACGGCTGTTCCATCCACTGCCATGACTTAAGATTGCTGTCGTTTCCGGTATCAATGGTCAGCGGTCCATAAAACTTTGCATATTTTTCCAGGAGCTCATTTCTTCTGGCTGAAAGCTCACTGTAATATTCAAGAGCCCTTTTTTCTTTTGGATGCGTATCCAGAAAAAGGAGAAGATCGTCAATGGCAAAGCTTACCTGGTCAATAAACTGCAGCAGTTCTTTTTTTGAAGTACAATTTCCGGACATCATCGGCACCCTCCTCTCCTGCCGCAGAACGGCTTGCAAAGCTCAGGGAAGATAGTTCCGACCTGAAGAGCTTTTTTCAGTTCAAAGGTAGGCGCAAATTCCTGATATGGCACATACGCCATTGCAGGAACCTGTTTTGCCATATCAGAAAATGATTGATCCGTCCGGCCTGCCATCCCGCTATTCATCCCACAGGTATACTGATATGGCCGGCAGCCCGAACGATTCATCTGAAATCGGTCCATAATCGAAATCCTTTCATTCATGATCACGCTATATTTTATGACCGTTTTTTAAACTTGTGAAAACGGGAATGTTCACTTTCCTTCACATATATCTGTCTTTCTGCCATTTTTTTCTATATATACAGGAAAATATTACTGTTTAAAAATCAGATATACAGTGCTATAATATCCTTGCCTATCTTTACACGGATGGGCGCTTTTACTTATGATTTGTAGCCTGACCGGCTATTGAAGGAGGAAATTATGCAGGTAATTATTGTAGGCTGCGGAAAAGTCGGTAGAAATCTTGCAGAGCAGCTTCAGGCAGAGGATATTGATATCACTCTTGTCGACGTTATTGCCGACAAGATCAATGATCTCTGCGAAAATATCGACGCTATGGGAATCGTCGGTAATGGTGCCAGCATCAATACTTTAATGGAGGCAGGTGTTGATACTGCAGATATCCTGATCGCAGTTACCGCTTCTGACGAGCTGAACCTTCTCTGCTGTCTGATCGCGCAGAAGGCCAACCACTGCCAGACTATCGCCCGCGTCCGTAATCCCATTTATGAAAAAGAAATCGGATTCATCAAAGAACGTCTTGGTGTTACCATGATCATTAACCCGGAGTTTGCTGCTGCCCAGGAAATTTCACGGCTTCTCCGTTTTCCATCTGCGATCAAGATTGACACCTTTGCACGTGGTCGTGTAGAACTTCTCAAGTTTAAAGTTCTCCCGGAATTCAAGCTGGACGGAATGAGCGTTTCCCAGATCTCAGATGCTTTCCGAAGTGATATTCTGGTCTGCGCGATCGAGAGCCGTGACAATGTATCCATTCCTGGTGGTGATCACATTATACACGACGGAGATATGGTTTCCATTCTGGCCTCTCCGCTTAATGCAGCGGCATTTTTCCGTAAGATCGGTCTCAAGACCAATCAGGTCAAAAACTGTATCATCGTAGGTGGCGGAACCATTTCATACTATCTTGCCCATGCACTTCTCGATATGAAGATCGATGTCAAGATCATCGAGCAGAACAAAAATCGCTGCGAGCACTTAAGCGAACTGCTTCCGGATGCGACTATCATCAATGGTGATGGAACAAACCGTTCTCTTCTTCTCGAAGAAGGACTTTCCGAGTCCGAATCTTTTGTCACTCTGACAAATCTGGATGAAGAGAATGTATTTCTTGCCCTCTTTGCCAAAAGCATCTCCGATGCCAAGCTGGTTGCCAAGGTCAACCGTCTGGAATTTGATGATGTCATCGACTCCCTGGATATCGGAAGTGTCATCTACCCGAAAAATATCACTGCTGATTATATCCTGCAGTATGTCCGCGCCACTCAGAACAGCATCGGCAGCAATGTAGAAACTCTTTATCATATTCTGGATGGCAATGCAGAAGCACTGGAATTTGCGATCCGTGAGGAATCTGCCGTAACTTATATCCCTCTTGCAGAGTTGAATCTCCGCAAAAATCTTCTGGTGGGATGCCTGAACCGCAACGGCCGCATCCGCATTCCCCGTGGTCAGGATATGATCCAGGTGGGAGATACCGTGATCATCGTAACCACTCACAAGGGGCTTCGCGACATCACAGATATACTGGAAAAATAGAGGTACTGACAAATGAATTATTCGATTATTATTTATATCCTGGGATGGATCATGAATGTGGAGGCTGTCTGTATGCTGGTTCCCGGCATCACTGCCCTTATCTACCGCGAAAAATCCGGTATTGCCTTCCTGATCACGATCCTGGCATGTCTGGCTATCGGTGTTCCTCTGGTCAGCCGCAAGCCCTCCAAAAAAGCATTCTACGCCCGTGAAGGTCTTGTTACCACTGCCTTAAGCTGGATCGTTCTCAGTATTGTCGGCGCTGTGCCTTTTGTACTCAGCGGAGCTATCCCCGATCCGATCGATGCTTTTTTTGAGATCGTTTCCGGTTTTACCACAACCGGTTCCAGTATCCTTTCTGATCCAACACAGATGCCTTACTGCATCAACATCTGGAGATGCTTTTCCCACTGGATCGGTGGTATGGGGGTTCTGGTATTTATCCTGACACTACTGCCCCTTTCAGGTGGCTATCATATGAACCTTATGAAGGCAGAAAGCCCCGGTCCTTCCGTAGGAAAGCTTCTTCCAAAAGTCCAGTCAACTGCCAAGATCCTATACAAGATCTACATTGCGCTCACTGTTGCACTGATCATCCTTCTGCTTCTTGGAGGGATACCTCTTTACGACAGTCTCTGTGCAGCATTTGGAACTGCCGGAACCGGTGGGTTCGGAATCAAATCCGACAGTATGGGAAGCTACAGCTTATATGTTCAGATCGTCATCACCATCTTTATGATCCTGTTTGGCGTTAACTTCAATGTCTATTTTCTTCTTCTCACCAGGAAGTTTTCTCAGGCATTGAAATCTGAAGAGGTCCGTTGCTACTTCTTTGTGATCATCGCTTCTGCCCTGATGATCACACTCAACGTCCGACATCTGTTTGACAATGTGTGGGAAGCACTTCAGCAGGCATTTTTCCAGGTTGGTTCTATTATCACTACCACCGGTTATGCCACTACGGATTATAACCAGTGGCCTGCAGTATCCAGAACGATTCTGGTACTGCTTACCTTCTGTGGTGCCTGTGCCGGCAGTACAGGCGGCGGAATCAAGATTTCCCGTCTTCTGCTTCTTGCAAAATCTGTTCGCAAGGAACTGCATCTTTATCTGCACCCCAACGCAGTAAAAAAGATCAAAATGGACGGAAAAGCGGTGTCTCACGAAGTTATGCGTGCCACCAATATTTATATGATCGTTTATCTGATGATTGTGGCTGCATCTATCTTCATCATCAGTTTTGATGAATTTGATCTTGTAACAAATTTCACAGCCGTAGTCACCACTTTAAACAATGTAGGTCCCGGTCTTTCCCTGATCGGTCCTACCGGAAACTTCGGGATCTTTTCTCCGCTGTCCAAGCTGGTCCTTTCTTTTGATATGCTGGCCGGCCGACTGGAGCTATTTCCGATCCTGATCCTTTTTCTTCGTGAAACCTGGAAGAAATTCTGATAAAATAAAAATCGGAGAACTGATATGTTATCATCAGCTTCTCCGATTTTTTTCTCCTGATACAGGCACGCTCCTGCCTGCTGCTTATTGCTTTTCGCAATTGAAGCAGAGGCTTTCCCTGGTTCGGTTAACATTCCGTCTCTCATTTATTCATGTATATATTCGTCATATTTTGCTATATTCGTGGCATAAATTGTTCTTTTCACATTTATTTCAAATGTTAGACACACTTTCTTCACATTTTTGCTGTATATTATAGGTCATAGAAGGTGATGAACTTTCTATAATATTTTTCTTTTTCATACGCGCCGGTACGAAAGTACCGGCCTCCTTCCATTTACGGAGTATTTTTTTCCACTCCCTCATAATCGAAATCAGGAATAAAGCTTTCTGAAGCAGTTTCTCCTTCCTGGATAAATCCATTCTGAATCCCCATATCCACAGCAGCATCCAGAACTTTTTCATACTCTCTTTTTGTAACTTTCCGGTTTAATTCCTTAAATTCCACAAATTTTCTCACCGGCGTATACTGATTCATAATACTGATATAAATATCCTCCCCATAGGTTTCATGAAGATACCTCAGAGCTTTTATGGAATTTCCTGTATGTCCCGGCAGGATCAGATGCCGGACAATGGTTCCCTTCCGGATGTATCCATCCTCTCCAAACTCACATTTCCCGGTCTGACGCACCATCTCTCCGATTGCAGCCTTTGCAGCCTGCACATAATCCGGCGCATAAGAAAATTTCTGTGCAAGCTCCGGATCCAGATATTTCAGATCCGGAAGATAAATGTCCACATATCCTTCCAGAAGCTTCAGGGTTTCTGTTTTTTCATACCCACTGGAATTATACACCACCGGAATATCCAGACCATTCCTTCGGGCCATATCCAGTGCCTCTATGATCTGTGGTACATAGTGTGCACCTGTTACCAGATTGATGTTTGCAGCTCCTTTTTCCTTCAGTTCCAGAAAAATCTCTCCAAGCCGTTCCACACTTACAGCCCGTCCCCTGCTCCCGATGGCAATATCATGATTCTGGCAGAAACAGCAGCGCAGTCCGCACCCGGAAAAGAACACTGCCCCGGAACCTTTTGTTCCGGAGATACAGGGTTCCTCCCACATGTGAAGTGCAGCCCTTGCCAGATAAATTCTCTCATCCATGCCACAGAAGCCTTTTTTCCCTGCACCCCGGTCTGCCAGGCATTCTCTTGGACAAAGAGCACAAGCTGACATAATTTCTTCCGTACAGTGTGCGCTCCCTGCCATACTGCTGATTTTATTTTCATTCTCCACTTTCACTTTTCTCCTGATCTTTCTTCTATTATCGTTATTTTCTCTACTAGTTTAGCACATCACGTCTGCTGCCAACAAGTCTTTCTCTGTTTACACTATATCCTTAATATAGTACAATGGATTTCATGAAATCTTAAGAATTTACCCCTTTCGTCTTAATTTCCGACTGCTATTCTAACAACATCAGGGAGGTACAAAAAAGTGGCTAACATACTTGTTTGCGATGACGACAAAGACATCGTGGAAGCTATCGAAATCTATCTTACACAGGAAGGCTATTGCATTCTGAAAGCCTATGACGGACAGGAAGCGCTGGATATCCTGAACAGCGAAACTGTAGATCTGCTGATCATCGATGTGATGATGCCCCGTCTCGACGGAATCCGGGCAACAGTCAGGATCCGGGAAAGCAATCCTCTGCCCATCATCATCCTGTCCGCAAAATCTGAAGACACGGACAAAATCCTGGGCCTCAACATCGGTGCAGATGACTATATCACCAAACCCTTCAATCCTCTGGAGCTGATCGCCAGGGTAAAATCCCAGCTGCGCCGGTACACACAGCTTGGCTCCGCTGCACCGGCATCATCGGAACACATCTACACAACCGGAGGTCTTACGGTAAACGATGACAAAAAAGAGGTGCTGGTAGATGGAGAAGCGGTACGGATGACGCCCATCGAATATAATATCCTGCTTCTTCTCATGAAAAATCCCGGACGTGTTTTTTCCACCACGCAGATCTACGAGAGCATCTGGAATGAAGATGCTCTGGCCGCGGATAACACTGTAGCCGTCCACGTCCGTCACATTCGCGAAAAGATTGAGATCAATCCCAGGGATCCCCGCTATCTGAAAGTTGTCTGGGGCCTGGGTTATAAAATCGAAAAACTGAGCCGGTGAGCCAGCCGGCCATGAAGTATCTGTACTTCAGAAAGGGGTATTATGAATAAAAATAAACATACGGGAAAAAAACGTTCATTTATGCGCATTCCTGCTCTTGTCCTTGCTCTTATCCTGCCTGTGATCATGGTCTTTTCAGCGGCACTGGTGATCCAGGCAGGTATCCGGATAGACTCTGCAGAAGATCTTAAAACAAAGGATTATTTCCAGACTTCTGCTTTTGCTGACAGCTTTTACTCAAAAATTTCCACAATCCTGTCCGGGATCTCAGCCAGGGAAATCCTGGATAAAACAAGCGAAGATGCATACATTGATCTCGGAGAGCTTTATAACGGAGATTCTCTCTCCTTCAAAAACACCTCCGGACTGGCTTATTCCTTCAATGATCTTAAGGAATGGAGTTCACAGACGATCCATTCCAATGATAACTGGATCGTCCTGGGCCTTACCACCCCGGAGGGTGAAACAAAATATATGTACTATTCTGATTTCAAAAAAGCTCTGGAAGACGGAACCCTGCAGCTAAATGCCAACTCCGGTGCCCTGAAATACGAGGGAATTTCCCAGAAAGACTGGACTGAGCGGATTCTTTCCTCTCTGAGCGCCGAATATGCAGACGGCGGCATCCAGTCACAGGAACCTCTGAAAAACATCACAGACAAAAACGGAAACGTAGTTTACACAGATGTGGCAGATATGCTCACTCCAATCCTTGAAATCCCCTGTGCACCGGAAGGTTACGGCAGTCTCCTGGATTACATGAATTCCACCTCATCCAAAACCAGGAATTTCAAAGGGAACCTGGCCGATGCCTTTGAGCAGCTGGATAATGCCCGGGATCTTTTTTCCGGCTGGACAGACGCTGCTCAGACACTGGATGAGTACAGCAGTGATAATTCCAATATCCATTATGCCTATACGGATAACACCTCACAGAAAATCTTCACAAATACAGATGCAGCCTATACTTCCGACCTGACTGATATTTCCGGTTTTTCAGACAAAAAGCCTTACGTGTTCCTAAGTGTCAACGAAGCTGCCACAGATGAAAAAAATGCCCGGAATGGTCTTATGAACCTGAACCTTTCCGCTGCTGCAAACCCTTCTGTAGGAAACTGGATCGATCTCCTTCGAAACTCCACATACGATGAAAACTGCAGTTTTCTTGCCTGGATCGATGATACCAGCCTTCCTGTACAGGATTCCATTAAAACTGACAGACAGAATTTCCTGACTTACCGTACTTTATTTATCCCGGCTGCTGTGATCACCGTGATCAGTTTTCTGCTCTTTATCATAGATTTTATCTGGCTTACTGTCCACACCGGAAGAAGAAATTCCGATAGCGGTAATACAGACACGGCTCAGCCAGAACTGAACTTTTTTGACAGGATCTATACGGAAGCAGCAGCAGGACTCGTGTGTATCCCGGCACTTGGTGTATTGACCGCAGGACTGAGCATGCAAGCTTCCACCTATAACCTTGTCTCCTCCCTGATCATCCTGGGTATCACGATTTTCCTGATCACGTGCCTGTTCTGGATCGGCTATTTAAGCCTGATCCGCAGGATCAAAGCTCGCACCCTGTGGAAAAACAGCCTGCTTCGCAAATGCCTGAAGCTTCCCCGTCTGTGTCTTTGTAAAGCCGGTAAGTTGATCGATTTTTTCTCCAGGAATACCATCAGCAGAATACGTATGGTAGTGGGACTTGGCGTATTTCTATTCCTTGAATTTTTCTTCAGTGCCCTGCTCGCGGCATCTGATGGATGGTTCCTGATGTTTTTGCTTCTATTTCTTCTGGATCTGGGTGCGCTTTTCTGCGTCTACAAAATTGCTCTTGGACGGGAACTCATCCTTGATGGTCTGAAACGGATCACCGATGGAGAACTCACTTACAAGATCCCGGAAAAGGAACTCCGTGGTGATCAGAAAGCAATGGCACAGTATATCAACCGCATTGGTGACGGGCTGGACGCTGCCGTGGAAAAAAGCCTCAAAGATGAGCGTATGAAAACCGAATTGATCACCAATGTCTCCCATGATCTGAAAACGCCGCTGACTTCCATCATCAATTACATTGATCTGCTGAAAAGACTGAACCTCAAAGATCCGGAAGCACTGAAATATCTTGAGATTCTGGATTCGAAGGCACATCGTCTGAAAAGTCTGACCGAAGATGTAGTCGAAGCTTCCAAAGCCAGTGCTGGAAATCTCTCCCTGGAAATGGCGGATCTGAACTTTGTGGAAATGCTTTACCAGGTGATGGGCGAATTTGAAGAACGGATGGAAAACAGACATCTGACCCTGATGACACATCTGCCTGATTCTCCTGCCATGATCTATGCCGATGGCAGACGGATGTGGCGTATCCTTGAAAATCTTTTCGGCAATATTCTGAAATATGCCATGGAGAACACAAGGGTCTATGCGGAAGTTCTTCTGGAAAAAGATCAAGTCATCTTTACCCTGAAAAATATTTCCGCACAGCCTCTGAACATTCCGGCTGAAGAACTGACCGAACGTTTCATCCGCGGCGATGTTGCCAGAAATACAGAAGGCAGCGGACTTGGATTATCCATCGCACAGAGCCTTACGCAGCTTCAAGGTGGCACCTTTAAACTTTATCTGGACGGTGACCTTTTCAAAGTCTGCTTAAGTTTTCCACAGAAGATCTCTCACACAGCCTTATCCACACCGGAAGATCTTCATTCCGAAACACCTTCTTAACCATTCATAAAAAACAGCAGCCGAAGCCCTGATGCTATGATGGATCAGGGGCCGGGCTGCTGTTTTCTCTTATTTTTGTTCTCTTTTACACTTTAATGGTGATCTCACGGTTTGTCCGGTTATATTTATAATACCGGACTCCGGCTGCATCCAGCATTTTTTTGGATGCGATCACAGACGGAGTATCTGCATATTTATCACAGTCATATACAATAGTCCTGATCCCTGCCTGGATAATAGCCTTGGCGCATTCGTTGCAGGGAAACAGGGACACATAAAGCTTGGCACCTTCCAGACTTCCTCCCCGGTAATTCAGGATGGCATTGAGCTCACTGTGTGTCACATAAAGATATTTGGTATCCAGCGGATCTCCTTCTCTTCCCCAGGGAAACTCATCATCGGAACATCCCTTTGGAAATCCATTGTACCCCATTGACAGGATCTTGTTATCTTCACTTACGATACAGGCACCAACCTGTGAATGAGGATCTTTGGAACGCATGCCGGAAAGCATGGCAACCCCCATAAAATACTCATCCCAGGAAAGATATCCCTGTCGTTTCTGTCCTTTTTTATCCATACAGAATCCTCTTTTTTCTATTGGTTTCTTATTGATCGATCAATCCTCGATCATGTTGATTCTTCTGATATGACGCTCATCCCCGGAAAATGGTGTATCCAGGAATGTATCCACGATCTTCAGAGCAAGTCCCGGTCCTACTACACGACCGCCCATGGCCAGAATGTTGGCATCGTTATGAAGTCTTGTTGCCTCTGCAGTAAAGCAATCTGTACAAAGTGCAGCACGGATTCCCTTAAATTTATTAGCAGTGATGGAAATTCCGATACCTGTTCCGCAGATCAGGATACCTTTCTCACACTCGCCGTCCACGATCGCCTGTGCTACTTTCTTTCCATAAACAGGATAGTCTACAGATTCCGGACCATTGCATCCAAAATCTTTGTACTCCAGTCCTCTCTCTTCCAGATGCTTCTTTACCTCCTGCATCAGCTCATAGCCGCCATGATCACATCCCAGTGCTATCATTTTCTTTCTCCTCCTCAACATTGATAATTTTATGACCAGCCGCTTTCAATAAGCGGTTCATGATCGCCTGTCCCATTCTTGGTGTAAAAAATGCCTCTGAATAAATGGCACTTACATTACAGCTGTCAAAATCACGCAGGACCTCGTACAGATGATGCGCGATCGTTTCTTCCTGCTCCCGGCTTCCGATACTCTTTACGATTCCATGTGAATATCGGCCTTTTGTTTCATCTGTTGCGATGATCCCCACAGTCAGTCCCTTATCCTCAGCCTCTCCGGCTCTTCTTTCGATCTCCGCGATCACACCCTCTGTGGAACCCTCCACAATGGCAAGATCTGCCTTTGGTGCATAATGACGATATTTCATTCCCGGTGCTTTTGGATGGACCTTGCTGTCCGGTTTGATCAGCCCCTTATCCATCCTTACATCTCCAAGTGTTTCCCGGAGCATTTCCAGGGAAATATATCCCGGCCGCAGGACTACCGGTATGTCTTCTGTAAAATCTACGATAGTAGATTCCAGACCGATGTTTACCTGTCCTCCATCAATGATCATATCAATGGCTTCTCCCAGATCCTCTGCCACATGCCCCGCTGTCGTAGGACTTGGTCTTCCGGAAGTATTGGCACTTGGCGCTGCCACATATCCGCCAGCCGCAAGGATCAGCTCCTGTGCGATACGGTCACTTGGAAAACGTACTGCCACACTGTCCAGTCCTCCGGTTGTTTCCTTTGGCACGATATCTGCTTTGGGAAGGATCATTGTCAGCGGACCCGGCCAGTACTTCTCAGCCAGTACTCTGGCTTTTTCAGGAACCTCCGTAACGATCTTATCCAGGTCACGGATATCTGCGATATGTACGATCAGCGGATTGTCCGAAGGTCTTCCCTTGGCTGCATAGATCTTCATCGATGCTTTCGGATCCAGGGCGTTTCCTCCGAGACCGTATACAGTCTCTGTGGGAAATGCCACAAGCCCGCCGTTTTTCAGGATCTCGCCACCTCGGGCAATTGCCTTTCTGTCTATATTCTCCGCTGTCATAACTGCTATTTCTGCTTTCATTTTACGCTCCATTTACTGTCTGATATAAATCCCCTGCTCTTCAATAAAATCCTCCAGGTCCTGAAGGGCATCCTGTGCCCAGGTTTCGGATTTCTGAAAAGTCTCCGGGAAAAACATTTCCTTTACTATTTTTTTGCCTGTTTCTGTTTTAAATATCTTCTCTGCACTTTTCTTTATATGTTCTTTATCAAGTCCATCTTCAAAATAATTAGCCAGAAAATCAGCTTCCACAAGGATCTGATAATCCATCCCATCAATATCCTTATAGGTATGATGATGTCCTACCAGATATTCCACTCTGCGGATCACCCTATCTTGAAAGCCCAGTGCGGTAAGCATCTCTCTGGCAGCTGCCGGGCCTTCTGCTTCCTGCGTTTTTCCATCAGAGCGTCCGTATTTTTCCATACCGACTTTGATTCCGATATCATGAACGAGAGCCGCAGCTTCCAGAACATACATCGTATCTTCGTCCAGACCCTCACCCTGGCCGATCAGCCTTGAAAGATCATGTACCTTCACAAAATGCTGGATATGTTTCGGATCCCCCTGATAATAATGGATCATTTCCATATAAAGTCTGTCGATTCTGTTCATAATATCCTCCTCTCTGCTGCCATCCCGCAACTGTTGCTTTTTCTGTATACTGCCCAGCAGAAATCTCTCAGAACATATCTGTACCAGTCACATAATAGTTATATTATAGCGTTATTATGGAAAAAATGTCAATCCTGCTCCACTTTCACAATGTAGGTTCCTGACATATCATCTTCAAAGACAATGCTTCCCAGACTCTGAAGAACACTGTCATTAAGCTCTGTTCCATATTTTTCTTTTTCCTGTTCTCCTACAAAGATATAAGAAATATCATAACGGCTGATCAGTTTTTTTACCGTCTCTGTATCTGTGGAAGTATAAATAGTCTGGATGTCCGCACTTTTTTCATTGAGGTCAGGTACATTATTTCTCCAGAGCCATTCATGCACATACCATCCCAGTACGGTCGGAAGCCCCGTAGATGCAGAAACTCTCTCATATCCGGTATAGCTGTCCCCGTTAGCCTCGAGCACCACAGGAGATCCCTTGATATTCTGCTTCAGCCAGCGGATCGCCGACGCATCCTGTGGAAAATCCTGCTCAAGAAATGTAGTTGCATCCAGTCCCTGATACTCCGAAACCTTCCAGACATCCCCGAACCAGGAATGCACGGCATTTCCGAAATAGCCCACGGTCCAGAGCAGTACAAAAAGTCCCACACCTGAAAGGATCCGGATGATTTTCTGTCTGGATACCACCAGCATACGGTAAATCCCATATCCCATCGTCATTCCAAAAAGGATATATGCCTGATACGTCAGCTTGAACATGGTATTGGCTCTGGCATTTCCATTTTCATAAATATCCCGTACATATACAAGCTCCGGAATCAGAACCAGTCCGATAGCACATAAGCCCATGATCACTGCAAAAAGATCCGGAACTGTGAGCGCCTCCAGCAGCCTGTAAAGACTTTTGTGCTTCAGTCCCCTCATTTTTTCTGTGATAACAGACAGGATCAGCAAAACAGTAAGGATTACCGGAAGCCCCCAGAGGATCAGAAGCTGATACCACAGTGAATGATGCTGTGCCAGTGCCACTCCCTGTACCATCGTATCAAATTTCAATGTAAAGGGCAGGATCACCAGATAAGAGAGACCTATGATCTCCACTGCCTGTACGATCGTCACTGCCAGGATCCTGATTATCTTCCCCTCAAATCGTATGATATTTGCGATCAGGACAACGCCGCCGGTCACTACAAAATAGATCACAAAATCCCAGTAATTGGTCCACTGGAACATGCCAAGAAAAACTGACGCCAGAAGGATATGCGGCATCAGAAGCTGTCTCAGCCAGAAAACACTGCGTTCCTGTTTTTCAGGCTCAGGCCCTCTTTTTCGGATCATTTTCAGCCATGCATAGAGCATTCCTGCCAGAAATGTCACAAACATCACATTTACCACATGGGCATGAAGATCCCCTAGGACAAACGAATAGCATGGGAATTCATGTATGGTCTTATCACTGTCATTCACCGGATTATACCCTATGTAACGTGTTGCATCCGGGAACCAGTAGCTGGCTGCTTCTGCCGCCCCCTGCATCTTCCGAATCAGCGGTAATACACAACGATAGACGATATAATGTACATTTCCTGCGATAGATACCGCAATGCCTGCAGTAATTCCTGCCAGTGACGGAAGATATTTCTTCTTTCCATCCAGCCGTCCATACAGCCTGTCCTTCGTCATCTGACGGACCAGCGAAAACGGATACACAAAGGCAAACGCTGCCACAAAGGTACGCATCAGATTATAAGTCACTTCTACTCTGCTTCCTGTAAGCTTCGTAAGAAATACTGCAAAATACTGCCCGCCATAGTAATAATTGATGGTTCCCTGAGAATACCAGAGATCACGTGCAGGAAGAGTTTTGCTCCGCATCATGGCCTCCATGAAGCCATAATCCATAAATTTCTCTGTTCCGTATGCCTGCGGCCGGAATCCAGCCAGATAAGTCCAGAGCAGAAAAATCCCAAAAAACAAAAGCTCCTCCCGAAAGATCAACCGGATCTTTCCTGACGGATAGCATTCAATCTCATGCTTCAGCTGAACATGAAAAAGTACAGCACACAAAATGCCAACAGCCACAGATACTCCTACACACACTGCTGCTGTAAAAGGAAGAATTTCCACCGCTACCAGAAACCAGGTGAGAAATCCGGTAACCGCAATGGCAAGTACCTTTGAAAAAAGCCAGCCCCGGTCTTCAAAGCCTCCGAAAAGCCTTCCTGTGACCGGCATTGCCACCATTCCCATAAACAGTGCAAGCAGCCACCACGTCCAGAATGTCCATACATCTCCTCCCAGGAGATACGCTGAAAGTACTGTCAGGATCACTGCTGCAGTCAACTCCGGAAATAATTCTCTGATCTTTTTTTTCATCCTTCTGTCCCTCCTGTATCAGATCCTGCCCCGCAGACGGATAAAGTCCGCAAATGCCTGTCTTCCGATCTTTATGATCCGTTTCATGTTGATAGAGTTTTTTCCGGCCTGTCTCGGTCGGAATGTGATGGGGATATATTCCACATAAAGATGATGTTTTTCATAGATCACAGTCATCAGCACATTGGAAAGGAAAAATCCGTCTGGGATACGCTTCAGTACTTTGGCGAGCTGTTTTCCCTCCATCAGCCGATATGGCGTATTTGCATCTTTTACCCAGGTTCCAAAAATAAGAAAAAGCACAAGCCGCAGTATTCTTGTCACAAAAATCCTGGAGAGCCCATCCTCTCTCTTCTGCCGGTAACCGATAAGAAGCCCGCACTTTTGACGTTTTTCCCAGAACTGCCAGAATTCCTCAGGAAGTGTCTGCCCGTCTGAATCCGTCTGAAAAATATAATCAGCATCTTTTTCCACTGCGTAACGATATCCTCTGAGTATTGTTCCTCCATGCCCTTCATTCGGTTTATCGATTCCTATAAGACGGTCAAATTTTTTCTGATAGTTCTGTATTTTTTTGTAGGTAGCATCTTTGCTGCCGTCATTCAGGATCACCAGGCGGCTGTCCCCGCCGATCTTCTCCACTACCGGATACCATTGCTCGATCACGGTCCCGATATTTTTTTCTTCATTATATGCCGGCATAATGATATATAAGCTGTCATGTTTCATAGATTCTTATTCTCCCATCCTCTGAGGTATACACCAGTGGATATGTCTCCCTGATGATATCCTCACGACATTCCTGCTGTTCAAATTCCATATCCTCCTCAAACAGGATATATGTGATCTTTTCCTGCTTTACGGCAGCTTTCAGTACCTCCGGATCATCCGTGGTATACATGAGCACTGCCTGGCCGGCACGATAGCTCGTATCGTACCCTGCAGACCATGCATAATAAGGCCATCCGCAATACAGCATGGCACCGGACATAGTGACCTCATTCATGGTATATTCCGGCGTCAGCAGAAGGTCATTTTTCTTAAGATTCGCACTGAGCCAGTCCGTCAGGCTGCTTTCCATATTTACAGTCATCCTGTGTGCGGAATCGTTGTCTCTTAAGATGATCACGTAATCGTAGATCCCGGTTGCACTAAGGCAGATACAAAGGACGGCTGCCACTGCGCGACCGGTCCATTTCTTCCAGCCTTTTTTTCCCTCAAGGAAAACACATCTAACAATCCATCCCCAGAACACTGTCACAAATGCGTAGGAGATCATCACATATTTATGGTTGACATTGATATCCGGAGTCAGCGATACCAGAAATGCAAATACCATTGGTAGCAAACAGCCCATCAGCACTGCCCGCTGACTTCTTTTCAGAAATACTGCTGCCACGATCATTCCCACAAAGAAAAATCCACTGATCTCCACCAGATACCAGAGTACACCGGAAATGCTTTTATTGTCTGCCAGAAATCCCCAGTAAAAGGATGGACTCATAACACTTCCCGACACAAAGATCTTCGACTGCAGTTCCGAAAAAAGTACCGCCAGTCCGGCACAGATCATATAATCCAGCTTACCGTCAGAAAAAACTGCCAGTCCGGCAAGGATCAGAAGACCGCCGATCAGCGCAGCTCCGTTCCAGAAGGCAGTTAATCCCAGAAACAGCCCCAGAAGGATCGCCGTACCCTCATTTCTGCAGATCCAGGCTTCTTTTGTAAAAAAGCGGTTACGGACCCACAAAAAGCCCTGTTCCTTGTGACTGCATCCGGCTTCCACCCAATCTATAAAAGTCCATACCGCTACAGCTGCCATCAGAAGACCGAAGGCCAGATGACGCTGGTTCAGATATACATTGAAATTCCATAATCCCCAATTTTCATTGGTGGTATAACCGATAAACGCCGTATTTTCTTCCAGAGTCCGTACAAGATCCCCCGCCTGAAGATGTTCCCACAGATAACGCCAGAACGCTGTTCCGCTGCGGAAAAAAAAGAAAACAATGGCAGCTGCCCCTGCCCAGAAGCTTTTAAACATCCGGTAGCTGATCCCGTAAAGCACCATAAGAAAGCCCACCAGAGACAGGATGCTTACCAGATTATATCCCAGATCAAGACGAAAGCCCAAATACTCCAGATTTCCCACAAGGAACTGGAACATAAAATGATATTTCACATCCTGCCCGCCATAATGCGGATACTGGGTTGGAAAATTATTTCCTCTGGAAAAAGATCGCATCATTGCCGTGTGGGGTGCATAATCTCCATATACAGAAAAACCGGAGTACAGAATGCCGTCTTTCATGTGAAAAACGTAAAACATCATCCAGGTCACAAAGACCGTCAGAATGCCAAAAAGCAGAAGCTCTTTTTTCAGGATCCATTTTCTGCTGATCATCCGTTCGGATATCACAAACGTTTTTTTTCTGTTTTTTCTTTTTCCACCGGAAGATTCCCGAAAGCAGCAGGATATCCACCAGAAATACGATCAGATTTCCATAAAAAAGAGGATGCTCTACCCCCGCGCATATGCTGAACATCCAGGAAAGAATATAGACTGCCCAGGTCAGCATCAGGATCCCTATTCCAAATGCTGCCGGCAGGACCACCCATATCCTGTTTCCTCTTTCAGTTGTTTGACGCGGAAACAGACATCCTGCCATTTCCAGTCCTGTTAACATACATAATATAAGATAAATGATTCCAAGCATAGGATTCTCCTTAATTCACGTAAAGTATAGCAGAATCACCTTCCTATGAAAAGGCTATTCACATTTTTTTCAATTTTTTTCGTTTTCCTTCTGTTTTTCCAGATATGTAACGATTCCATCGGCCACAGCCTCTGCTACCTTGCACTGATACTTCTCTGTCTGAAGCAGGGAAGCTTCCTCCGGATTTGTAAGAAATCCACATTCTACGATATTGATCACACCTGGACTTCGCTTCAGAAGATAATAAGTCCTGTTTCCTTTTGCCACCCGAGGCCGTACAATGGAAAGCTTCCGGTTCATGTTTTCCTGGATCGCAAGTGCCAGTGCTTTTCCGCTTTCCGAAGTTTCATAATAAAATACCTGCGGACCTTTTACTCCGGGATCACTGTAGCTGTTCTGATGGATACTCACAGAAAGCACCGGTGCATATTTCCGGATCTGTTCAATACGATTCTGCAGATCCTGTGCTTTCATATTTTTTGTACCATTTTCATAAAGCCCTTTATCTTCTTCCCGGGTCATCACTACGGCAAGGCCTTTTTTTTCCAGAATCACTTTAAGTTTCATGGCAATATCCAGATTGATCCCTTTTTCCTTCAGTCCACCGATTCCCACCATTCCGGAATCCATACCGCCATGGCCGGCATCCACCAGGATCACCTGATCTGCTTTTATATTTCCGGATACATCTATAAGTCTGCCTGCAGTTTCTGCCGCTTCCCATGACAGAATATAAAAACAGACCAGCATAAGAACTGCCATTGCCAATTCTATGAAATGTTTTTTCAACGCAAAACACCCCCGGCATATTTATTTTAATATATGTTGCCGGGAGTGTTTTTAGCATTGTGAAGATCACAATGTTTTCTTCTGTTTATGACAGGTTTTCTGTGATCACGCTCCAGATTCCGCTGTTCTCGAACCCAAGCTTCCACTCTGCCACACCTGCCAGTTTGTATTTTTTGATCAGTTTAACCTTTTCCGCAATAGACTTAGAGTCCTCCAGCCAGATCTGGTATGTGGCACCGTCCCCTTCATAGGTTCCGTAATTCTGACTTGTCTTTTTGTCCCAGTACGTTTCTGCTCCGTTATCACTGATCGTCTGCTGTGCCTGATCCATACCGATGGCCTCACTTGTCAGTGCACCGCCATCTGTAGTCTTCCAGAGCCTTGTGTAGAACGGGATCGCAAGGATCGTCCGTTGAGCTGCTACTTCTGAAAGCGTATCCTTAACCCCCTGTTCTACCCATGGCAGAGATGCCACGGAACCTGCGTCGGAGCCTACGTAATGCTCATCATAGCCCATAATGATCACATAATCTACAACCTTGCCCTGTTCCGCACGGTCATAATGACTGGTAAAATCTTCCGGAACCGGATTATCTACCGAAAGCACCAGGTTATTGGCGTGGCACTGGATAGAAAGCTCTCTTAAAAACTGAAGGAAATGGATTCCTGCTTCTTCGCCCAAAGATTCAAAATCAACATTGATTCCATCCAGTCCTGCTTTCAGTGCATAAGTGATCAGCTGATTCTCCAGATTCTGCCTTGAACTGGTTTTTGAAAGAACTTCTGTGGTACTCATGTTCTCATTAAAATTATCCACCAGTCCCCATACCTTCAGTCCTTTTTCATGTGCCTGCATCACATACTCCCCAGATGCAAGACTAGAAATATTTCCGGAGTTATCCGTTACAGAAAACCAGGTTGGAGAGATCACATTCACGCCTGTCATATTCTGTACCGCATCTGCGAAATAGCTGTTTGCATCTGTGCTGGTGACCTGGTGCCATGCCAGGTTCACCGGCTTATCCATGGTAAGATATGTATAGGACTCTGTCTTAAAATCCCTTTCATAATCCGTTGTATCCACGGCACTTACCTTTTTCTTCTGAACATAACCGATGTAACCGTCATCGGTTGCCACCTGATCCCAGTCCTCACCTTCATTCATCAGCCGTAGAACTGTATTCTTCGCCAGTTTGGAAAGAATCGGCGCCTTGATCCCGCCCCGGTAGCGGATCACTGTATCCTTCTTTGTGGTCACGGTCTCCACATTGGTAAATTTGTACTGTATCGCAACCCTTGCAGGATCCTGCCCTATATAAGAATCGATATCTGTATACTCTTTTACATAATCCAGTTTCAGATAAACCGTGTCATCCTTCAGCCACACGTTTCCGTCTGCCTTATCTGAAGCCGGTTCCTCTGTGAGACTGGATGGTGTTGCATACAGGATCTTCTTGTTTTCACTATCCCAGTAATATCTCTGATTCAAATATCCGTTCACTACATCCAGCGGAAGATATACATCTTCTCCTGAGATAAGTGCCTTCTCCTCCAGTTTCTCAGTTCCAAGTATCAACGCAGCCTCACCGTCTGCATTCTGTCCGTAGTATTCTGTCAGATTCATCTGTTTCCTGCTTGGTATAATCTTATTGATCCCGTAAACAGCCCCTCCGGCAAGAACGACCAGAACGATCAGCAGACCTACCACAAGGATCGGTATGTGTTTTTTTGTCATATTTTTTTCCTCTCGGTATAAAATGTCATAATTTGTTTCATTATAACATATCTTGTCTACATTTCGTTATAAAAATCGACTTTTAATAATTTTTCACAATTTCTTTAGAATTTCGGTTCCCCGCATGGTATGCATGAGTGCAGGGGATGATCGTTATCCGGGGAACCGTTTTTTCTTATGTACGGTCATTCTTTACGAATAAGATCAAAGCTTACACAGGCGATATGGCCGTCTTCATCTTCCGTATAATCCCGCATATAGACCCCGTTTTCCGCAATCTGACAGGCTTTTGCGATTTTTTTCGGAGTGCTTGGTGCTCCATTGAGATAAAGAGAAACTCCGTTCTCACGATAAAGCTCCAGTTCCCTTCGAAGGGGTTTTGCGGATTTCTTTTTTTCCTGTGATATATTTGGCGTATCCCGACCTCCTTTCCTGGTTAGATTTTCAGAAAACACCAGCAATGGTTCTCGAAAAGCTGCAACTTCCCTGTTAGGATGATACTTGTAATAAAATATAAATAATAAAATGGGGAAAATTTATCTGTGTACCGACAGACTCGCCGATGAATTTCACACAGAATCCTTATCTTCAGAAAAATATGACTTTAAGTTATCGTTACTGTCTTCTTGTTTCTGGGATGAGACAGCTTTTCTGATTTTCATTATACCTGATTTCCCTTCAGATGCAAGTCTTTTATAAGAGAATAGGAAATTTTCTTTTTTTCTCAGGTTTCTGCATCTTTACATCTTGTGTATAACTGTTATATAATACAGTATGTAAAAGATTAATTTATTCACCTATAGGATGTGATCATATGAAAATAGAAAAAATCAATGAAAATCAGATCCGCTGTACCCTGACGAAAGAAGATTTGGACAGTCATCAGATCCGTATCAGTGAACTTGCATACGGTACCGAGAAAGCCAAACGTCTCTTTCGTGATATGATGCAGCAGGCACAGATACAGTTTGGTTTTGAAGCAGATAATATTCCTCTGATGATCGAGGCTATTCCTGTCAATGCCGAAAGTGTTATCCTCATTATCACTAAAGTGGAAGATCCTGAAGAACTGGATACACGTTTTTCCAAATTTGCCCCCTTCAAGGGCAACAAGCCTTCCGATACCGTAGAGATCGATGGCGCTGACAATATCATCGATATCTTCCAGAAGCTCTGTGAATCCAAACTTAAGGATCTTTCACAGAAACCGGAAGAAAAAAGGGCAGAAACTTCCACCTCTCAGGAAACAGAAACTCCGGATGCATCACAGCAGCCAGCTGAGAGTTCTGTAAAGCTTATACGCCTGTACTCTTTCCCGGAGCTGGATGATGTTATTGCCGCAGCTCATGGTATGAATGGTTTCTTTACCGGTGATAATACTCTCTATCGTGAAGGAGAAGACGGTGTCTATCAGCTGGTTCTTCATCAGTCAGACTGTACACCTGAAGAATTTAACAAGGTCTGCAATATCCTTTCCGAGTATGGCATCGGCCGCGCATTCACACCAGCCGGTGAAGCCTACTTCAGAGAGCACTGTGCACTGATCGCTGATCATGCACTTCAGAAGCTTCTGAATATCTGACAAACCAGATATCCTGCAGACAAACAAACCGCTGTCGGAATGCGATCCATATGATCTGCATTTCCCGACAGCGGTTCTTTTGTTTCAGCAAAAAAGCTTCTGTTTATTACTCACCAAGAAAATCATTGATCTGAGCTACGAGGACATCTGCATCCAGGCCATGGACCATTGCTGCTTCCTCCAGAGATTCCATCTGTGAAGACGGGCAGCCAAGACAATGCATTCCTGCTCTCATCAGGATCGGTGCGATATTCGGGTCTACAGTGAGCAGTTCTCCGATCAGCATGCTCTTTGTAACTTTTGCCATGATTGTATTCTCCTTTACTGTTTTATCGAAATATTTTCATTCCGTTCTGCTATTATAATACGAATCCGGGATGGAATCAACGGGTTATGAATTTTCAGTTTTGTTTATAAATTTATACTTGTATTCTTTATGCAGATATATTAGAATGGGGATAGAATCCCTGGTAGGGGATACATACAATACACAATTTAAAAGGAGGATATCAATTATGGCATATGTAATTTCTGACGAATGCGTTAGCTGTGGAACATGTGAGGGTGAGTGCCCGAACGAGGCTATTTCTCAGGGAGACGAGCATTATGTAATCGACGCAGACGCTTGTGTTGACTGCGGAACATGCGCTGAGGCCTGTCCAGTTGGTGCTATCTCTGCTGAGTAATGCACCATTAGCTTGATAAGCTGCTATAATGAATGAGGCTGCCGGTTTACCGGCAGCCTTTTCTGTTTCTTTTATTCTTTTTTCCCTCACAGGAAGCTGCTGCTTCTCTTCTTGCCTGCTGCTGCCTGCGGATTGCTTCATCCAGAGAACGACACCGGTACTCTCCTTCTTTCTTTCTCTGCATTTCCTCACGGATCAGGCGTTCCATGATTTCCTGAAACTCCAATATCTTATCGTTATCTGCTCCGCACTTCTCTGTATTCCCGGATTCCGCTTTTTCCATGAACTCCTTTTCAGATCCCGTATTTTTCATTGGGGTATCTTCAAGCTCAACAGCTTCTCCCTCCAGAATCCTGATATCAGATTCTGAAAAATCCGGTGTATCTGTCTTTCTTACCTCCGGTGGGATCAGTGTACGGATTGCTTTCAACTGAAGTCCCTTACTTTTCAGCTCATTTATTTTAAGAAAAAGCTGGATATCAAACGGTGTATAATAGCGATGTCCCAGTTCATTGCGTCCGATCCGAAGCTCCAGTTCTTCCTCCCAGTAACGCAGGACATAAGATTTCACTCCGGTCAGTGTTACGGCCTGTCTGACTGTATATCTTTTTTCCATTGTGAACGCCCCCTTATATAGAGATTCACTGCTGCTGTCTACAGTATAACCCCTGAGATCAGGAAATAGCAAGATTAATCGGTTGACATAATTTTACCAAATATGACTCTTTGCCTATATCCATAGCATCCCGAACTCCACTATCACACTGACAAAAATACAAAAGGCCATCAGGATAACTATAAGCTTTCATCCTGACAGCCTTTCATTTACCGTCTGCACGGCTCTATTTTTTCATATTTACAAACTGGGTATATCTTGGCAGCCATACCAGCTCCACAGTTCCGATAGGACCGTTTCTCTGCTTGGCTATGATAATTTCTGCAATGTCTTTCTTCTCGGTATCCTTGTGATAATAATCATCTCGATAGATAAACATGACCACATCCGCATCCTGCTCAATAGCTCCGGACTCTCGAAGATCCGAAAGCATTGGTCTGTGATCCGGTCTCTGTTCCACTGCACGGCTAAGCTGTGATAACGCAATTACCGGTACATCGATCTCTCTTGCCAACGCTTTCAGTGATCGTGAAATATCTGAAATTTCCTGCTGTCTGGAATCCGATTTTCCACTTCCGCTCATCAGCTGAAGATAATCGATCATGATGATCCCCAGATTATGCTCAAGCTTATATTTTCTGCATTTGGAACGAAGCTCCGCAATGGAAATTCCAGGTGTATCATCAATAATAAGATTGGAGCCACCGATAATATCCGCTCCTTCTACCAGCTTCGTCCAGTCCTCATCTTTCAGATTTCCGGTACGGAGATTCTGGGAATCCACGTGAGATTCCATAGCAAGAAGACGGTTTACCAACTGCTCCTTGGACATCTCCAGACTGAAAATAGCCACGGTCACGTCTTTACGAAACGCCATATACTGGGCAATATTCAATACAAAGGCAGTTTTTCCCATGGAAGGTCGAGCTGCGATCAGTACAAGATCAGACGCGTGCATACCGGAAGTCTTATAATCCAGATCCACAAATCCGGTCGGAATCCCGGTAACGGAGCCCTTCAGCTTGGAAGCCTTCTCAATATTGCTGACTGCATTCAACACGACCTGCTGGATTGGCACATAATCGCTGCCATTTGTTCTCTGTAAAATATTAAACAGCTTTTTCTCGGATTCCTCAAGTATGGTTTCCGTACTGTCCTTTTCCAGATAACAGGCATTGGCAACCTCTTCCGTAGTCCTGATCAGCCGACGGAGAACTGCCTTTTCACTTACGATATTGGCATAGTATTTCACATTGGCTGATGTAGGAACTGCTGCGATCAAATCACGGACATATTCCATACTGCTGATGTCCGGCGGAAGTTCTTTCTCCTTGAGACGATTCTGCAGAGTGATCAGATCTACCGGCTGTCCTTCATTACAGAGTTCCACCATGGCATCAAAAATGATGCCGTATTGTTTTTGATAAAAATCATCACTGGTCAGGATCTCGGAAGCCACCAAGATCGCATCACGATCCAGGATCATGGATCCGATCACTGACTGCTCTGCCTCAATACTGTGAGGCAGAATCCTCTTGATCAGTGCTTCTTCCATTGATTACGCCTCTTTTACCCAGACTTTGAGACTTCCGGTTACCTTCGGATGAAGTCGTACCGGAACATTGGTAACACCCAGGTTACGGATCGGATTCTCCAGCTGGAGCTTTTTCTTATCGATATCAAGATTCAGCTGTTTCTTGGCTGCCTCAGAGATTTCTTTTGAGGATACAGAACCGAATGTTCTTCCGCCTTCACCTACCTTCAGAGTAAGGATAACCTCCTTTGTGGAAAGCTCCTCTGCAAATGCCTTGGCAGCGTCCAGGTTTTCCTGTGCAACCTTTTCTTCATTTGCCTTACGGAGTTTCAGGTCATTGAGATTCTTGGAGGTAGCTTCAACACCAAGCTTTTTTGGCAGGATCATGTTTCTTGCATATCCGTCACTTACATTTACGATCTGTCCCTTTTTTCCCAGGGATTTAACATCTTCCAGAAGAATTACTTTCATTTCTATTTGTCCCCTTCCTGATATAACTGGTCTATAATTTCTTTCAGCATTCTTTCGGTCTCATCCATGGTGTCTTTCACCTGTGCACCGGCAATATTCAGATGTCCGCCGCCGCCCATCCGTTCCATCATGACCTGTACATTCACCTCATCAATGGCTCTGGCACTGATGTAAACCTCATTATTATAGCTGGTAAGAACAAAAGATGCCTTGACTCCTGCGATATTGAGCAGCTCATTGGCCGCCTGTGCTCCTACAACGGTAGGACTTTCCAGGCCTTCACTCGGACATCTTGCAATGGCAAAATAATCTCTGTAGATCTCCGCAGTACGAACTGCCTCCGCTCTCGCCTTATAAGAATCAATATTATCCCGGAGCATCTTACGTACACGTGTCACATCTGCTCCGCATCTGCGCAGGAATGCTGCTGCCTCAAAAGTACGCACACCCGCTCTTGTTGTAAAGTTGTTGGTATCGATCATGATACCCGCATAAATACAGTCCGCCTCAATACTGCGAAGCTTCAGCCCGTCTGCAAAATACTGCAGGATCTCTGCGATCATCTCGCAGCTT
The DNA here is from genome assembly GCF_005848555.1 of Blautia sp. SC05B48. Taxonomy (NCBI): domain Bacteria; kingdom Bacillati; phylum Bacillota; class Clostridia; order Lachnospirales; family Lachnospiraceae; genus Blautia; species Blautia sp. SC05B48. The sequence continues at coordinate 310,275 of NZ_CP040518.1, forward strand.
GAGGATGCATATGGCTCCACATAGGACAGAACTGCATTCTGGATTACCTCGCTGCCGCGGCGGTGATGATCCAATACCACAATGGTCTTTGTCATATAGAGAAGATCCTGGCATTCGGTATAGCTTGGCTTGTTGGTATCCACCACAATTACTACCGTATTGTTATCCACCAGTTCTTTGGCCTGATTACTGTCCACAAACATGGACGGCTCATAATCCGGATTCTCCATAAATCCACTCATCAGCGGCCGAATGGATGTGGTCGGATCATTGATCACAATATGCACCGGCTTGCCAAGAGTCTTACCGGCACGGTAAATACCGATCCCGGCTCCCAGAGCATCCACATCTGTGATCTTGTGTCCCATAACCACCACTCGATCCTTGGTGCTCATAAATTCCTTCAGAGCCTGAGCCTTCACTCGTGCCTTCACACGGGTTGATTTCTCCATCTGCTGCGCTTTGCCGCCAATGTAGGTAATATTATTTTCATTTTTGATCACTACCTGATCACCGCCACGACCCAGCGCCATCTCAATGGCAATTCTGGCATATTCGTAATTCTGGATATACGTAGCAGCATTCAGACCGATTCCGATACTTAATGTCACAGCCATTTCATTTCCGATGTTAACCGTCTTAACCTCATCCAGGATATGAAAACGCTGTTCCTTCAGTGTTTCCAGTGAACTCTGGCGCATGATCAGAAGATATTTATCTTTCTCCAGTTTCTTCACAAGGCCGTCAAAGTTGGAAAAATATTTCGTGATCTTACGATCGATCAGTGCGATCAGAAGGGATCTGCGCACATCCTCCACACTCTCAAGCGCCTCTTCATAATTATCCAGATAAGCCAGTGCCACAACAAGCTTATTGTCCTCATTCTTCTGAATGTATTCCTTAAGCTCTGTTTCATCATAAAGATACATGGCGATCAGACTGATATTCTGGGACATATTCTCCAAAATATCCGCATGACTGACCACTTCACCCATAGTCACCCGCTGCATGGAAGCCCGATAGATCCGATCCCCGAAATGTATACTGATCTCGGAAATTTCCAGTTCATCGGCTACAGGAAGCTTGTCCGGAGTAATATCCGGGAAAACTGTGCTGATATTTTTTTTATAAAACTGATCTCTCCCCGTGATCTCCGAAAAAATACGGTTGGACCAGATCATGCGGCCTTCCATATCCATAATGGCATAAGGAAGCGCCAGTTCTTCCAGCATCCGCTTTTCTACCACATCATACTGATTGGCAAATGCGATCATATCATTGACGATCAGCGGTTTGTGATATCGAAAAAGCTGTACTGCAATAAAAATATAGATCACAGTACCTGCAGACACCAGAATTCCGGCCTTTATACTTACAATAAACACCAGCAGATCCAGCAGCACAACCAGGACCGAAAGGTACAGCGGCCAGCGCATGAAGTGTTTCATAGGCCCCTTGAATTTAACTTTGTTGTTCATTGCTTTTTCCTGTTCTTAATGTAATTTAACCCACAAGTTATTTAACATTATACCAGATTCCTTATTATAATTCCATAGCAATGATAAAATCTGTTTCGCTCATAAGAAAGAATCCTGCATATAAAAAAACAAGGCCGCTGCCCTCAGATGACTGCTCATCTGTTTCGCAACGACCCTGTATAAGATCAGAATTAGTCCTGAACGTATGGCATCAGGGACATATGACGTGCTCTCTTAACAGCAACTGTCAGTGCTCTCTGATGTTTCGCACAGTTACCTGTAATTCTTCTCGGGAGAATTTTACCTCTCTCGGAAACATACTTTCTTAACTTTGCTACATCCTTGTAATCGATCTCGTTATTCTCTTTACCGCAGAATACACAAACTTTTTTTCTTCTGCGTCCGCCTCTTCTCTTCATCGGAGAATCTGGTCTCTCGCCTCTATTGTAAGCCATGATTGTTTCCTCCTATCTTATTCGTCTCATCTGTCTTGATCAGATGTTCTAATTGAACGGCAGCTCCTCATCAATTCCGTCTGGAATGTTCATGAAGCCGTCGGCGCTTGCTGCGCTCGGACTCAGCATAGACGGTGCAGGTGCTGCCTCTGTTCTCGGATGAGATGCTGCATAGCTGTCGCTTGATGCTTTGCTCTCAGCAAATTCCTGATCCTCAACAACAACCTCAGTCGTATAAACCTTCTGTCCCTCACGGTTCGTATAGCTTCCTGTCTGGATACGTCCCGTAACTGCAATTTTCAGTCCCTGTCTGAAATACTTTTCCGCAAATTCTGCTGTACGTCCGAAAGAAACACAGCTGATAAAATCAGCGCTTGCCTCTCCGTCACGACGGAATCTGCGATCAACTGCCAGTGTATATCTGGCGATTGCCAGGGCATTTTCTCCTGCGGAATATCTTACCTCAGGATCTCTTGTCAAGCGTCCCATTAATATTACTTTGTTCATCGTTCTACCTCTCTTATGATTTCACTTAACTGAACAGGTTCTTAATGGTGTTTTCGAAAATCCGCTGCAAAAATTATGCCTCTTTCTTGACAACCAGGTATCTTAATACATTGTCCATGATGCGGACATGTCTCTCGATCTCCGCCGGGCACTGAGAATCTGCTTCAAACTGAATAAAATAGTAGAAGCCTTCATGCATTTTCTGAATCTCGTAAGCTAATTTCTTCTTACCCCATTCTTCAACTTCTGTGATCACGCCGTTGTAACGTGTGATGTAGCTTTTTGCTTTCTCAACTACAGCGTCACGTGCTTCATCCTCAAGCTTAGCGCTCACAACTAATGCTAACTCGTACTTGTTCATGCTTGTCTTAACCTCCTTATGGTCTTTTGGCCCTTTGCCTGTCAAAGAGCAAGGATATGAAATATATCACGATTGTTGATTCTAGCACATCTCTCCCGTGATGTAAAGCATAATTTTAATTTTTTTCGAATTTTTTCAAATCTCGTGTATTTTTCTCAACCAGCTTACGTGCCACCATGATCTGATGTCCGCAGCCCTTGCATTTCAGGCGGAAATCCGCTCCTACACGAAGGATCTCCCATTCTTTACTGCCACAGGGATGAGCCTTCTTCAGTGTGACAATATCTCCAACTTCATAATTTAATCCCATTTGATACTCCTCATTTTTATTTTTGCAGATCCTCCCGGGTTCCCATATTTTCAGACTCTTATCTGAGAAAACACCTGCCCGATCGGTTCTTTAATAAGAAGATCCGCATATTTATCCCTCGGTGTCGGTGCCTTGTTGATCACCACCAGATGATTTCCCCGGAAATAATCGATCAGGCCTGCTGCCGGATATACCGCCAGAGAAGTTCCCCCGATGATCAGCACCTCCGCCTCTGAGATCACTCTTACTGATTCCTGTATCGTATAGTCATCCAGCCCTTCCTCATAAAGGACCACATCCGGCTTGATCATGCCACCGCAGCTACACCGCGGAACACCTTCAGATTCCTTCATATATTTAAAATCATAGAATTTCCCGCATTTCACACAATGATTTCGGTAAACGCTTCCGTGAAGCTCCAGGACCTTTTTACTTCCTGCCATCTGGTGAAGATTATCGATATTCTGAGTGATCACAGCCTTCAGCTTTCCTGTTTGCTCCATCTCCGCCAGCTTCAGATGTGCTGCATTCGGTTTTGCAGTATCACAAAGCATCTTATCTCTGTAAAATTTAAAGAATTCCTCAGGTTTTCGCATGAAAAATGTATGGCTTAAGATTGTTTCCGGCGGATAATCATATTTCTGGTTATACAGTCCGTCCTGGCTTCGAAAATCCGGGATCCCGCTTTCTGTTGAAACACCTGCACCGCCGAAAAATACAATATTTCTGCTCTCATCAATGATCTTTTGTAATTTTTCTATCTCATTTCCCATATCATTTCCTCCCAAACTTATCCGCAAAAGCTCTACTGTGGGTTCACTGCATTCACTCTTTTTCCCTGTACCACAAAACGTGTTGCCTGATTGCCGGTACAGGTTGATAATGTAACGATCTTATCCTTCACATTGGCTTCACTTGCAGTGGCATCTGTTCTGATCTCCGAATTCTGGAACATTTTTTTCTCATATTCCAGAAACTCTTTGCCAGGTCCCTTAAATAAGGTATACGTATCGCTGTTTACAGAAGTCGTATACGCTGCAATGATCTCATACCGGTAATCTTTTTCCGGTGTGAGGATCCAGAAATATTTGCTGGCATTGTAAAGCGTCTCATCAGCTCTGTATTTTTTCAGCATTCCAAACATGGAACCATTCTTCATATTGTGTCCGTACACCAGGGTATTACAATCGCTGAAATCCCTTTTGTTCTCATAATCAATAAAGATCGTTCCCGCAAAATTATAATTTTTCTCATATGTCTGGTGCAGATAAAAATTATTATCCTCTCCCTGTACCACCGGATAACTGATCTCAGGCAATGCCTCCATATAGATCCAGCCGATCACATCCTCATTGATACTCCTGAGAGAATCAAAATCAACACTCACAGGTGCTACAGGCTGTTCATCCGGCTGATTCATCTCTTCCACCTGGTCCGGATCACGTTCTGTCACTGCCATTTCGGAAATGCTGTTATATTCATCGGTTCCTTTTTTATATTCTGTATAAATATGATAAAGGTTAAAAGCTGCATAACAGAAAATACAGATTGCCACGATCAGAACGATCGTCAGAATATGATCTCCCACTGTTTTTTTCTTTTTCACCTTGTTTTTCCTGCTCATAATCACACTCCTTTAAATCTGTCAGGATCATCTGGTTTCTGTATTTATTATAAATATCCCTCCGTTTTCTTGCAACCGTTTTGTTTTTGTCCTGTTTTATAAAGAAAGAAGCCGCCTCGGAATGGGCGTCCGAAGCGGCTTGTAAGGTATGTTCTATTTCAGAACTGCTGTTATTTTCAGGCCAGTTCTTTTCCTGTAAGCATTTTGTATGCCTGGAGATATTTCTCAATAGTCTTGTCAACGATTTCCTGAGGAAGTGTCCAGTCGTTGTCCGGATTGGCTTTCAGCCAGTCACGTGCAAACTGTTTGTCAAAAGATGGCTGACCATGTCCTGGTTCATAGCCTTCTGCCGGCCAGAAACGGGAGCTGTCCGGTGTCAGCATCTCATCACCGATGACCATATTTCCGTCCTCATCAAGACCAAACTCGAATTTTGTATCTGCAATGATGATTCCCTTGCTGAGTGCATACTCTGCACATTTTTTGTAAAGAGCAATGGTGTTGTCACGAAGCTTTTCTGCATACTCGCGTCCTTTTCCCGGGAAGTATTTCTCAAGATGATCGATACTCTGCTCAAAGGAAATATTCTCATCGTGATCACCGATCTCAGCCTTGGTAGATGGTGTGTAGATCGGCTCAGGCAGCTTGTCGGATTCCTTCAGTCCCTCCGGAAGCTTGATGCCACATACAGTGCCGTTCTCCTTGTAGCTTGCCCATCCACTTCCTGTGATGTATCCACGTACGATACACTCGATCGGCAGCATGTTCAGTTTACGGCACATCATAGATTTTCCTTCGAATTTCTCCTGCTGGAAAAACTCCGGCATATCCTTGGTATCTACAGAGATCATGTGGTTCGGAAGAATGTCCTCAGTCATGTCAAACCAGAATTTGGACATCTGGGTCAGTACAGCACCTTTCTTTGTAACTTCGTTATTCAGAATTACGTCAAAGCAGCTGATACGGTCTGTTGCAACCATGATCAGACTGTCTCCATTGTCATAAATCTCACGTACTTTACCTTCTTTGATTGGTTTTAATTCCTGCATGTTCTCACACCTCATCATTCGGTTATTTGATTTTTGTTTTCGACACCGTTACCGTATCACCTCACAAGCCCTCCTGTCAAGATGTCAGGCCCCTTTCAGTCATAAGTATTCGTTAAGGGATCATTCATATTTCTAATAGTGACGCACATTCCTCCTGAAGCTTTTTCTCCTGTTTCCGGTAAAGAAGCTTCTCACTGCAGGCAAAATAAGGATCACAGCCATACTCCCGGATAAAGGCCGCCGCATGGGTGTTCCGGGTCAATCCGGTAACAAAAAGCACCGTTTCCTGTCCGTCCCCGAAGCATTCCTTCATAAATGCAAATGCCTGTTCCAGCTCCCCGGTGATTTTTTTCGCACAGGCCTTTCTCTTCTCCGCCATTTCCGTAAAAAGCTGCCGGATCCGTTCAAAGCCAGCCTCTGTTTCTGTGATATGCTCCTTGCGGATAGTAAGGCTGAATTCTTCCAGAGTGCGGATCACAAGCTCTTCCGTGGTCTGCTGATCTGCGGTAAGAAGCTCCGCCTCCAGACGGACAGCCAGACTTTTCTTCTTCATATCTGTAAATTCATCCAGCGCCGTCATGTCCTTTTTATCCTGGAGAAAAGCTTTCAAATGCAGAAGTTCCTGATAAACAGCACCTGTCTCACCATCCATCTTCTCATAGGTCAGAAAACTTCCGTTCAGGCCGTCAAGCAGAAGCCCTGTCACAAGGAAACGTTCCTCAAAAGAAGCATCCTTCGCCATTTTTACCTTTTTCTGCTGCTCTTCCTCCGGCATCTCTCCGGAAAGCAGGCGTTCCAGGCCATAGTCCTCTCCGTACTTCCGGTACAGCTGATAGCTGGCAAAAAAGCTTCTTGCGATCTCATCTCTGCACAAATACTCCCCGACCAGATTCTCCGTGATCTCCACGCCCAGTTCCTCATAAGCCTTCAGGATCTCAGACAGGTCTTCCCAGCCTCTTGCTGTCACGAAGAATTTCCCGTCCACTGTATTCTCCACAGAATAAAAATGATCCTTTTTCATGCCGAGATAAGCCAGGATCGATCCGTGGATCTCCTTTTTCCAGGCATACTCCATCCACACATCAATATCTGCCTCGATATCCATCCTCCGTACACGGTCCAGTGTTACAATATCAAACTCCCGGACCGATTTATTATATTCCGGAGGATTTCCTGCTGCCGCGATCAGCCATCCTTCCGGCACGCTGTGACTTCCGAAGGTCTTGTTCTGAAGGAACTGCAGCATAGTGGGTGCAAGTGTCTCGGAAACACAGTTGATCTCATCAATAAAAAGGATTCCCTCCTTCTTCCCGGTACGTTCCATACAATCATACACAGAAGCAATGATCTCACTTAAAGTATACTCTGTGATGCTGATCTCTTTTCCATTGTAGCACCGGGTCACGATCCTTGGCAGTCCTACCGCACTCTGTCTTGTATGGTGGGTGATGGTATAAGCTACCAGACCTGCCCCGCATTCCTCTGCCACCTGCTCCATGATCGCTGTTTTTCCGATTCCGGGAGGTCCCATAAGCAGGATAGGACGCTGCCGGAGTCTGGGAAATGTATAGCGCCCGGCTGCATCCTTCCGGTTGTAAGCCAGTAAGGTATGTTTGATCTCTTCTTTTGCCTCTTTTATATTCATGTTCTGTAACGCACTCCTTCCTGCTCTGCCACAAGCCGGATCGCCCAGGGCGGAACAAGCTCCATTTTTTCTGTTTTATGCAAAAATACAAAGGCCGTTTCATAATCCGGTTTGCTTCCGGGATATATCCCGTCCCCGTCTGTAAAATAGATCAGAGCCTTAAGACTGCGGATTTCTTTTTTCTCCTGCTGCTCCTTCACATACCGGAACACCGGCCGGAAATCTGTTCCGCCCCGGCCCTGTATGGTGATATTTTTGCTGTATTCCTTCCATTCTTCCTCGGAATGGATCACCTTAACATCCTGGATACAGCAGTCACACTGGATCAGGTACACCTTCATTTTATGGAAAAAATTCTCTTTTTCACTGAGAATGGAATACGTTTCTCCAAGGAATCTCCGCACAGTCTCTCCATCACAGGAGCCGGAAGTATCAATGGCGATCACCAGCTCCTCCAGACGGTTCACTTCCTTATATTCCAGCGGCTCGATCAGCGGAAGATTTCCATAATGCTCCATCCCGTAATTATAAAAAATATAATCAAAGCTTTCCGTATCCAGTTCCACCTCTTCCCGCAGCACAGAAAACTGACGGAGAAATTTTTTGTAATCGTACCTTCCGGATCTTACCGTTCCTGTTTCTTCCTTCTGGTCCCCTTTCTGGCTTCCCCGCCGTTTCCGGTGATCCTGACGGTTAGCGTCAGTATAGGAAAGAAGCTTGTTCCATTTTTCCTTTGTTCTTTTTCCTTTTTCTCCTGTGCAGGTGTCCCACAAGGTGTGATCGTCAAAATGAAAGGCTTCTTCCAGTTCTTCCAGGTGGAACGGAAAAGCCTGTTCCTTCAGCTTCCGGCATATCGTTTCTGCGGAATCCGACCTGTCTCCCAGAATATGAAAAACCTTTTCACGGATTTTTTTCGCATCGCCGCCTGTCTCCAGAATCGGAATCTTTTCCCTGGAAATGATCTGTTCTACTGCAATATCACAGGCCAGGTTCCATAAGCGTCTGTCCTCCTGATCTTCCCGAAAAAGATGCAGATACAGGCAGTGCAGCAGCATGTGCAGATAACCTCTTCGTACTGCCTCCGGCCTTTTTACATAAAGCTCCAGCAGATATTCCGGGGAAAAAAGGAAGAAAGCTCCGTCTGTTCCAATGGTTCCGGTCTGCTCTGAGCCCTTCCCGGAAATACAGGCAAAGGCACCGTCCAGATATGGAAAATAGTAGTACAGCTCGTTCCTTATGTTTTCCAGGATATGTATTCCAAGCTCTTCCTGCCTCCGGTCCACCGAACGCCTCCTTTCCTGATTTCCTGAAAAAAAATCACAACTCGAATTTTTTCTCTTTAAATCCATAATTTGCTTTTTTCAAATGGAGAAGTCCCATCAGCGCCGCAGGTCTCCTCCACTCTTCGGCCAGTTTCAGAAACACTTCCAGTTCCTGTTCCCCAAACCATTCGTTCTCATAAAGCTTCTCGATCTTTTCCCAGTCATCTTCCAGGATCAGACGTTCCACAGCCGGACGGATCCTTTTCTTAAGATATGCTCCATAATGCGCGCGTTCCTCTTCCTCCACACCTTCCTCCAGAAAATATCCCCGCAGGGCAACTGCCAGCCGCAGCGGCTCCTGCTTGGTACTTCCAAATTTCCGGTAAAGATGAATAGCCTCTTCTTTGGCATCCTCGTTCTCTGCCCGCATTTCAAGAGCAGTGGCAGCAACTTCCACATCTTTTTGAAAACGGCTTAATTCTGTCATAATGATCCCTCCTGTCTGCTGTCTGTTTATAGTGTTCGAGAAAATGCTTTTGTATGACATTATCATATCACGTACCGCTTTGTTTGAACATTATTTTTTGTTAAAAAAGAAACCGCCATTGCCTTTTCACGACAATGACGGTCTGAAGATTTTTCTCAGATTCCCTTTTTATAAAGAATAAATGAATAGATCATTGGCACAAGGATGACCACAAAAATTACCGCCAAAACAATTTCCGTTTTCAGAAGCAGCGAATTCATAAGAAAAAGCAGCCCTGACAGGATCAGTATCCAGCCTGTCATACGGTTGGTACGGTTCCAGTTCTCCTCGCTGTTCAAAGTCCAGGGAAGCTTCATTCCCACTGTATAATTCTGTTTCACCTTATGAACGTAATTTCCGAGAATGATAAACATGATACCTACCATGATATTCACGATCACACCTATATCAAGTTCCATTCCCAGAGCAAGTCCGTAGATCGTCATGCAGGTGATCACAGACACCACCGGAACCAGCCACAGGATCATGGTAAAAATACGCCTGTTGATATTTTTTCTCTTTGGATCATTGGCTGTAAAAAACACGCAAAACAGATGGATCAGCAAAAGCAGAAACGGAATTCCAAAAACTGCCATCGGCTTGCTGCTCCAGCCGTTGGCCACATTGTGCTGATCAAAATGTGTTGCGATCTTCTCCGGCAGACGGTCCCACAGCAGGATCCCTGCCAGTGACGGGGAGATCGTAAGGATACTCCCGGAGATCAGGGACATTTTATATTCCTTCAGAAACTCTTTTCTTTCTTCACCTTTCATCATTCTTTCCCCCTTTCAGATCACTGAGCCACAGAAGCAGTTCCTCTACAACTGTGGTATTCAGTTCGTAATACACAAAATTCTTCACCTTCGTTTCCCACACAAGATCTGCTTTCTTCAAAATTTTCAGATGATAGGATATGGTTGCACCCGTCATGTCAAAATGTCCTCCGATCTCACCAGCTGACATTTTCCCGTTTTTCAGAAGCTGCAGGATTTCTCTCCGCACAGGATCCGAAAGTGCCTTGAAGGTTTCTGCAAACGCCATCGTGTATGGCTTCCTCCTTTCGGATAGTATTTAGAAATATTTCTAAATAGAATATATCATTTTCGACTTTCCCAGTCAATAACTATTTAGATTTTTTTCTAAATACTTGTATTTGTCATATATCAAAAATGAGGATACCGAGCATCGCCTCTGCGACCTTACGATATCCTCATTCACCATCGATCAACCATTATTTATTTTTTCTCCTCTTAAACCTACCTCATGCAAAAACCAAGACTGGATGTGATCTCCGGCGCAAGCTCCGGCACATGTGCACAAAAGTCCATCTCTCTGCCAAGGCCAATAGATGCAACTCCAAGAATGGATTTGCCATTTACTGTCCTGCTTCCCCTTTTCAGATCCACTGCAAACGGAAAATGCTCCGTCACATCAAGAAAACGGTTCACTTCATCCATGCTCTCAAACTGTACTTTTCTTACTGTCATCGTTTTTTCACCTCTTTTCTCTGTTTATACTATTATATTACTATGATATAACCATTTGCTAGAGTAATTTTTTTATAAAAAAGGTGATTTTTTTAGATGTTATCTTCTCCTATTTCTGTTACAATATAAAAAACAACACCCAGGAGGTATCAAAATGTCAAAAAAGAACCTTATCGCAGGACAATCCGGCGGACCGACCGCAGCTATCAACAGCAGTCTTTACGGTGTGGTATCTGAAGCACTTAAACATACAGAGGAGATCGACCATGTTTATGGTATGGTCAACGGCATTGAGGGATTTTTAAACGGAACATTCCTTGATTTCCAGGAAGCACTTCCGGGAGAGCAGCTTCTCGCTCTTACCTGGACACCCGGCGCCTATCTCGGCTCCTGCCGTTACAAGCTTCCGGAATCCCTGGAGGATCCGGTTTATCCGAAGCTTTTTCAGAAATTCGAGGAGATGAACATCGGCTGGTTCTTTTATATCGGCGGCAATGATTCCATGGATACCGTCAGCAAGCTTTCCCGCTATGCCGAAAAGATTGGCAGTGACATCCGTATCCTCGGTGAGCCGAAGACCATTGATAACGACCTTGTAAACACCGACCATACTCCCGGATTCGGAAGTGCTGCCCGCTACGTAGCCTCCACCGTCCGTGAGATCACCCTGGACGCCTGTGTCTACGAGAAAAAATCCGTCACTATCATCGAGATCATGGGACGTCACGCAGGCTGGCTCACCGGAGCTGCTGCCCTTGCCCGGAAATACGTCGGAGACAATCCGCTTCTCATTTATCTTCCGGAAACCAATTTCGATGTAGAAGAATTTCTCCTGAAAGTTCATGCTGCCTTTGAGAAAAACTGCAACGTCGTAGTCTGTGTATCTGAGGGAATCCACGATAAAGACGGCACATTCATCTGCGAATACGACAGCGCTGCCGGAACCGACGCCTTCGGTCACAAGATGCTTGCTGGCTGCGGTAAATATCTTGAGAATCTTGTACGCAGCCGTCTTGGTGTCAAAGCCCGCTCCGTAGAGCTCAATGTAAGCCAGCGCTGCTCTGTCTCCATGCTCTCTGAGACAGACCAGCAGGAAGCAATTCTCGCCGGTGAATTTGGTGTACAGGCCGCCCTGAACGGCGAAACCGGAAAGATGATCGCATTTAAACGTCAGAGTGATTCTCCATACTCCATGAAATGCACACTGGAGGATGTCAACGTTATCTGCAACGAAGAAAAGACTGTCCCTGTAGAATGGATCACAGAAGACGGCTCCGATGTCACCGAAGACTTTATCCGCTATGCCCGCCCTCTGATCCAGGGAACTGTAAATGTTCCGGTTGGCGAGGACGGACTGCCGGCGTTCGTGTATCGGAAATAAGATTTGTGGTAATGCGGATAAAAATATCCACATTTGCTGCGTAACTCTGTCCTGAACAGATGTATCCGTCATTCGATAAAAATGCACCGGGAATTTCTTAACAGTTCCCGGCGCATTTTCTTTATTTCTCTATATATTTTTCTTTTTTATTTCTTACTGCGGTATGCTTCTGCTTCCCAGTGTGTGATAAAATATGTGATCTCATCGGTCATCTGCAGCGGGCCGCCAAAGCTCTCCGCATACACTGCAAGCTTGATCGCATCCTTTACCAGAAGCTGTGCCTTTGCTGCCTTTCCTTTGTCATCTTCCATGATAAATGCGCCAACGCCCTGTACCAGGATCAGTCTTGGCTCTTTATCATGCTCTGTCATAAATGCATCCATCGCATTTTTCGCCTCATCAATATTTTCTACAAATAACGGATAAGGTCCGCAATATACAATATGATCTGGAGTAAACGGCTTCAGAAGAGGTGCTGCAGCAGTTTTGTCTTTTACAAAATTATCAGCCTCCGCAGCCGGTACGACTTCCACCGCATGTCCAAGCAGACTGGAAAGCTTCTGTGCTGCCTGCTCTTTTTCAGGTGTAACTGCATCACTTACATCCGCAGTTCTCTTTACCTGCTTTTCCAGCTTTCCGATCACACCATCGAATAAAACGCCAATCTCCTCTACAGTATCAGCCGCAACAAAAATTCCGTGATTCTGAAGCAGAAGGATCTGCACGTCTTTTCCTGTTTCTTCTTTATAGGCATTCATTTTCTCGAAGCAGATGCGGGCAAGTGTGTATCCCGGTTTGCAGATATCGATCCAGAGTACATCTTTTCCAAGAAGCTCTTCGCAAAGAGCCTTTGCGCCCTTTCCGCAGGTCAGTCCATTGATAAGTGTCGGATGAACATGCAGGACATACGTATAGGCAAACAGATTGTGGAGCAGCGCTTCCACGCTGGGACGTTTTGTTTTATCCTCATCGGTCACTGCCGCCATTACATCTGCAAGATATGCCGATTCACGCTTCACATCATCCGCCGGATATTCCGTTTTCATGATCTCATTCAGACGGGCTCTGTCCATTTTGACAAATTCCTCTGCCTTAATGGTAGCAAGCTGTGTACCGGATCCCTTTACATACAGTGTTGTATCGTCTTTTACAGAAGTATTACCGCCTCCTGCCAGAACATAAGCCGGATTGCTTCCGTAAGTGTTTGACATTTTTACCAAAGTTGAAAGCTCCATAGTAAAATCCTCCCTTTTGTATCATTATATATTTTTTCCATATATTTATAGTACACGATACAAAGTGAATTATCTATATGAATATTTTTTCCAAAATTAGTACTTTCGTATCCTTTTATTACTTTTCCAAATGTAATATCTATACATCTTTCCATTGAGTTTCTTCTGCGATCCGGGAAATCGTTTTTCCTTTATATATAAATAATAAGCAGCATACATGATCAAAAAAACAGATCAGCTCACGTCAGCAACTCAAAGGTATGATACAGATCCACCCTCCCATACCCCCACTCCGGGTTTGGGTACTGCATGTTTTCTTCTCTTCTTGCGCCTCTCTGCAGATAATATTTCACGCTGCTCCCGGTAAAAAACGGCTGATTATTCCGTATGATCGCCCATTCAAACAGAAGTGCCGCGATGCCGGCGGTCTGTGCAGCGGATATACTGGTTCCGGAGCGGGTTCCAAATCCGCCTCGTACCAGCGGCACTTTTACGTTAACGCCAGGAGCTGCAAGATGTGGAGTTATCATGCCATCTGGCGTATAGCCTCTGCCTGCTGCAATGTAGATGCTTCCGTCACGGTGCTGGTAGGCGGTTGCCGTGATGCTGTTCCTGGCGTCTCCCGGCGCTGTCACCGTAGTATAGGGGGATGGTTCCAGAAAATAAGTATCCTGGGAGATCAGCCCTTCCACAGGAAGCCACATATGGAACTTTACGTTCTGCTGATTTCTTGCCTTGGTAAAAATTTTCCAGATACCGGACGCCGGATGGAAAAATCGAATATACACCAGCGAATATCCGGTCTGACGCTCGATCAGGATATAATTCACATACACCTTTGTTTCCACAAAAACAAATGACAGCTCCTGAGTCCTGAAACCGATGGAGCTGCTTATCTCCAGTATCTCTCCTGTAGGTGACTGAATGGAAAGCCCGTAGATTTCCGGCGGCTCACCCCAGAATTCCATTGTAAAGCCCTGCTCTCCTTCCGCCACACGAAGCTCCGTCACGATCTGCTCCCTTCCCTGAGAAAAAAAGCCTGCACTGTGGTTTCTGGTATTTCCTTCGTTTCCTGCTGCCACAGATACGGATACTTGGGAAAAATTTGCCACATAGTCCACATACTGGCTTAACGCATTGGTCCCCAGATGTGCGCCCTGGCTGCTTCCGATTCCCAGACAGATAGAAAGTGGCATCTTCAGCTTTTTGGCCTGGGTAATCGCAAAAGCAATGGCCATCATCACATCATTTTCCTGAAAAGCTTCTGCCTCCGGAGGATAAAGATAAAAATTCCGGAGATATTGTTTTGCCGGCTTTACCTTGATGATGATCAGGGTTGCCTCCGGTGCTGCTCCGGTAAAATTTTCTCCGGGTACCATATTTCCGGCAGCAATACCTGCCAGTGCCGTGCCATGGCCGTTGGTATCTCTGGATGGCACGATGGCAAACGGATCCTCGGAATCCAGTGCCCGGTCAATATCCTTTTTCCGGAATAATTTGCCATATGGAACTTCTGTATCTGTTATATCATCCCCATCTTCCGGCAAATTATCTGCATCTCCATTTTCAGCTTCCGATTCCCGCCCAGACTGATTTTGTTCTTCATCTTCTATTGACTGATCCCATAAATAAGCGATTCTGGAGCCGCCTGCATTTCGAAACACTTCATTCTGATAATCAATCCCCGAATCGATTACCGCCACCGCAGTACCTTTTCCACGCAGCTTCAGATAGGGGTGATCGTGCAGCCTGTTGATCCCTGATTCCCCTGCTGCCTCCATATCCATGTAGGTATAGCATTTCGGGATTGAATTATAGGAGATTCCCGTAACCTCGATCTCTCCCATACTTTCCAGCGGAACATAAAGAACACCGAAAATTTCATTGATTGCCTGAAAAGATGTCCCCGGAAAAAGTTCCATAGTATCCTGGACATCCTGCATATATTTCACGATAAAATCCCCGAAGCGCTGACTCTGTGCCGGATTTTCCGTCTGCGCTCCGGGGATCTTATCCTCTGTTTTCATATTTGGTTCAAAATCTTCTTTTCTGAGCATGACAGGCCTGCTTTCGCCTTTTTCATAGATGTATGCAGCGAAAGCCTGTCCTTATACCACTATTGTCCAACTTTTTCCTGATACATGGAACTTCCCTGATTCGTTTAAACGCAGCTCTTGCTGTCTCTTTTTTTCCTGATCAATATCAGCAGCACGATTCCCGCAATCCCGGTAAAAATACTGATAAACTGAGACGTCGACAAAATCCCCACACTTCCACGGATAATATCCCCACGGAAAAACTCGATCACAAACCGTCCAATGCTATAAAAGATCAGATAACAGGCAGTGACCTGACCATCTTCTTTTTTGTTCCGTGCGATCAGCAACAACAGAAGAAAATGCAGAAAATCCAGTCCGCTGGAATACAACTGCGTCGGGATCAGCGCCACGTGATTGGGCGCATATTCAGAATTCTGAAATATCACAGAAAAAATACTCTCTGTCTCTTTTCCATAACAGCAGCCCGCCAGGAAACATCCGATCCGTCCAAATCCCTGGGCCAATGCCACAGATGGCAGGATCACATCTGCATATTTAAAAAATACTAACTTTCTGATCCTGCAGTACAAAAGCCCCGTCAGTATCCCGCCGATGATACCGCCAAACACCACAAAACCAGAGCTTAAAGTTTCCATTATAAATCCCGGATCCTGAACAATTGATTTCCACTCTGTGATCCAGAAGAGAAGCTTTGCACAGAAAAATCCCCCTACCAGGCACCACAGGATCATTGGAAAGATCTGTTCACTGTCAAGCTTCTGTTTTCCGGCTCTGTATTCTGCAGTCAGGCAGCCTGCCACAATTCCAATGGCGATCATCAGACCATAACCATATACCGTAAAGGGCCCGATGGTAAGAAGTTCATTTTTCATCAGTTTCCTCCTGTTATCTTATTCTTATTTCCGTCATGATCTTCGCTCCCGTATGCGGACAGAAAACACTCCAGCAAAGCAGCATTGGCCCGGTCATTCAAGGCGCTGTTTCCAGATTCTGCCACATCACATTCACCACAGATATCCACGCCCCGGATTCCCTCTGCACATATTTCTCTGACCCTCTTCAGGCATTCCAGCAGCGTATTCAGGCGCATGTCTCCCTGGCTCCAGTTCGTGTCCGCATCATCCTTGCAGAGAACATCTTTATCCACAGAAATGTACAGCGGCAGCTTTCCCACATGCTCGCTTACAAACGCACACACTTGCGCTTCTTCCATTTCCAGAAGCTTCTCTCTGCTCAAGAACTCCACCTTTTCCTGAATCTCCGATTCCACTCTGGAAAAAGCCTCCTCATCCGGGCCGATCAGGATCACCCTTTTAAGCAATGGAAGTTCCATAACAGAATCATAGATCCATCCTCCGCAGGAAAGCAGACCTCCGAATGCTGGCGGCTGCATATCCGTGTGATTGTCAAATACAAGAAGCGAGAAAGGCTCCGATATCTTTTCCAGCCAGATCCTTGTCATATAGTGATAGTTTCCGGAATCAATAAAATGGATCCCTCCGGAAGAATAAGGGGCAATACGGCTGCGAATGGTATTCATCGCATCCTCATCGCAGTAGCAGTTGGTTCCGGGAATGTCCCTGGCCTCCACCCGGGATACTTCTTTTCCCCTCCAGAACTGCTGATCCTCATATATTCCGGAAAAATCCATCATCAGTATCTTTATATTTTTATCTGTATTTTTCATGTGCACATCTTACCACGGAATGACAGATGATGCAAGAGAAGGGTCAGTCCTTCCACTCTTCCAGGTCTTCATCGGAACCATCCAGAAGGTTCTTCAGGCTGCCGGTTTCCGCCTGGTCTTTGCCTACATCCCAGAGCTTCATCTCCACATCCTCCGGTTCTTTTTCCCAGCAGGAATTCTCCTGCTTTTGCTCTTCTTCCGGTTCTGTCGATTCTTCTGTCTCTTTTCTGTCCGCAGAATATCCGTCTGTGTCTGTTGGATATTCTGTTTCATTCCCGCTCTGCTGCTCACCTGGCGCATTTTCATCCTGGGTTTTTGTATCATTTGGCACATCCATATCTGCCGTTTCATTTACAGCATCTGAACTGTCTGCACCAGAATCTTCCTTCTCTGTCTCTGCTTTTTTTGCAATCTTACGAAGCCCCAGCTTCATAATAATATAGAATACGATATCCGCAGCTCCGTCACACACCAGCACCCAGCCGGAAAAGATCAGCAGAGTCATGATCTTCGGAAATCTTCCAAACAGCATCACGATTCCAAGTACAATGAAAACAAGACTTCCGATCAAAAGCACGCTCCATGCGCCGTTTCCTCCTTTTTTCAGAAGGAAAGCTCCTTTAAACTTCCACAGACTGTCAACCAGTACAAATGCGCTGAGCATCCATGGAAGCAATTTGATCACGATGGAAGGTGTCATAAAAAGAAACACACCCAGTACAAAAACAACCACACCACTTAGAAGATCCATGATCGTAGCTTTCGCTTTTCCACGTATGTAAATATAAATATGATAAATGCCAACTCCGATGAGGATCAGCCCGAATACTACTTTGCAGATCACATCCACCGTCTGCGTGGGGATCAGGATCAGGCAAAGTCCAAGCAGTATATAAAATACTGAGGAGATGATCTCACCCTTTAGAATGTTATTAATTTTTTCACCCATGTTCATTCATACCTCCTCTGTTATTCCAACAGTATAGCTCTTTTCCACTGGTCAGTCCACCCTGAACCGTCAAAAAAATTTCTTTTTTTCAGAAAAATTTTCTTATAATTCAATACAGCCCGAAGGACTTTTCCGGCGTCATTCCGCCTTGTTCCTTCAGGCTGTATTTTACTTTTTATGTTTCTTCTTTTTTGTCATAAGACCACCGATCCGTCCGGTTTCTTTTGCAGAAAGGCTTTTCCACCCGTCTTTGATCACTTTATCCAGAACTCCCATCTCATCGGCAATCTCGTATTTCAGTTTTTCCGCCTGGGAAAGCTTTCCCTCAAGATATGCCTTTACTTCTTTCTCCCTGTTCATCTTCCACACTCCTCATCTTTTTTATGGAGTATGAACAATTTTCGGAGAAATTATGCATTCTGAAAAATATGTCCGTCCTTTACAGATACTGTCATTTTTAATCCGGGATAATGATCGCTGCAATGATATACGCCAGGATTCCGGCTCCGCCCATCAGCGTAATGATCACCCACACCAGCCTGACAAGAGTCGGATCGATATCAAAGTATTCTGCAATTCCGCCACAGACACCACATAACATACGGTTTACTGATGATTTGTAAAGTTTTTTGTTGCTCATAATGCTTTCTCCTTTAATCTTCTTCAAATTCAACCTGAACGTTTCCCATTCCGCAATCCAGTTTTATATTTTTCGCAGCACCTTCATTTGTGATCTGTTTATTTCCGGAAGTGATGGATGTTTCCAGAGAATCATCCACCTCCAGATTTCCAAGACCACATTTCAGCTCATAATTATAATCAGCTGCTTTTCCTGTAAGTGTAAGCTCCATATTTCCCATGCCACAGCTGCCATTTAATTTTTCCACCTGAATTTCACTGATGTCGGCAGTTCCCACTCCGACTGTAAAATCTGCTTCCTTTATATCCAGGCTGCCGGAATTTTCAATGGTTCCGGCTCCCACATTTACTTCCATCTGCTCCGCTTTAAAATCACCATCCAGTTCGATGGTTCCGGCTCCCATCTGAAGTTTTATCTTCTGAAAGCTTAAGTTTTCCGGGCAAAAAATTTCCACGGAACGGTTTCTCACTTTTTGATCACTTGCAATTCTCAGACTGCCGTTGTCATTGCTGATCTGAACGCGATTGTGATCCTTCCCTGAAACTTTCACCTGGACTTTATCCTCATTCCATGTTTTCAAAACCAGTTCTTCATATCTCAGATTGCAGGAAAGGTCTGACACAGCCGAAGCCTCATATACTTTCGTATATGCGGAACTGTCTGCACTGTCTGCCAGAATGCCTTTCTCAGTTACCGCTCTCTCTGCATCTGCCTGAAAATCATCCTCCTGCTCATCCATATCTTCTTCGGAGTCTTCCACTTCCCAGCTGTCTTCATGATCCAGAATACGAAGCACCTGCGTGATTCCATGATCCAGCACACTCACATCTCCCATAGTCGCTCCCATGGCAGCTCCGCCGGCAGTAAGTCCCAGGCCTGCCACACCGAATACTGCTGCAAGGATCAGGATTACCTTCAGAAAACGTTTCATACTTTTCCCGCCTTTCTTCCATTCAGGAGATTGCTGCAGAATCCCGTAAATTTCCTCAGAATCGCCGGCAGTATCTTACCTGTAAACCACACCGTCAGTAACAGTAGCAAAAGTCCAAGTGCCATCATCAGGCATCCGATACCGATAGTCAGGATCCCGGCCGGCGGAAGAGACACCGCCATGGCAATTCCAACAACAATACACGCAGCTGCACCGATCACAAGGATGATCGATCCCACTCCTGCAAAAAATGTCAGCAGGAAAGGCAACAATGCCAGTGTCACCAAAATCCCCAGTACTCCGCCAAATAATCCTTTTATCAGAGGAGCCGCAAAAACAAGAACGATAAGCGCAAGAATGATCCCTGCCTTATTCTGCTTTTTCTCTGCGTGATAGCCGCGCTGGGCACGTCTTTTCCTGCGGTCTTCAAAATTTTCTTTGCTTCCCGTATCACGATGGGACCCTCCCTGTCCATTTCCGTATACGGTTACTTCTGTATAATGGTCCGGCATTTCCCCGTTCTCTTTCACACGGGTATCCTGATATCCGTTCTCTGTGTATTCCCCGTAATCTTCACTGTTCTCCTGAAGATCTGCCTTAATGATCGCAGCAACCTTCCCCGGATTTCCCAGTTCCCGGATCACTTCTCCTTCATTCTCAGGACCTGCATCATCAAAATATCCCTCATAATATTCCAGTGCTTCCTGTCTCTCTGCCTCTGAAATATCGGAAAGCAGCCGTTCAAGCTGTTCCATAAACTGCTTTCTGTTCATGATCAAACTCCCTCCTCAAACATCCTGGTGATCTTAGATGAATAGATCTCCCATTCACTTCTGTAAAGATTCAGCTGCGCTGCGCCCTTATCTGTCAGCTTATAATATTTCCGGTTTCTTCCTGCATATTCCATATTGTAGGCTTCCAGACATTCATCCTTCTGAAGCCTGCGAAGGACCGGATACAGCGTAGATTCTGAAACCTCCAGAACACTTCGCACATCCTGGGTGATCTTGTACCCGTAGGTACCGTCCTTCTCTCTGGAAATAACAGCCAAGACGATCGCATCCAGCAGGGCTGCTCCTGTATTAAATACCATCTGCTCACCTCTCTATGACCTGTAAAACAGACATTCACATTCCGTCTTACTACATGCTGATGAACGCGATCACTTCACGATCCAACGCTCACATGATAAGTCATGTAATATTGTTCTGTGAATAATACTATATATCGTATAATATAGTTTTGTCAATAGTATTTAGAAAAATCCCTCTATACTTTATAATATTTTCGGAAACCACTCTTTTCACACAATATCCGAGAGAGTCAAGTTTATATTATGGAGGAAATTATGACAGATTCAGATAAAATACAGACATTACCGCTTCCTTTTCTGAAGCGTATGAAAGAAATGCTGGGAGATGATTATGATGCTTTCCTGAAAAGCTACAAAAATCCCCGCACTTACGGTCTACGTGTAAACACCGCCAAGCTCTCCTGCCAGGACTTTCAGACGCTTTCCCCTTTCCCCATCCGGCCGATCCCGTGGATCAATACAGGATACTTCTACGAGGAGGAAAGCCGCCCTGCACGATGTCCTTACTACCAGGCAGGTCTTTATTATCTTCAGGAACCAAGTGCCATGACACCAGCTTCCAGGCTTCCCATCGAACCTGGAGATTTTGTCCTGGATCTCTGTGCAGCTCCCGGAGGAAAAGCCACTGCCCTGGGTGCAGCCTTAAATGACACCGGATTTCTCCTTGCCAACGATATCAGTACTTCCAGAGCCAGAGCCCTTCTCAGAAATCTGGAGCTTTTTGGTATGAAAAATATGCTCGTCACCGACGAAAAGCCCGCCAAACTTGCCCAGCGTTTTCCCGCTTTCTTCAATAAGATCCTTCTGGACGCTCCATGCTCCGGGGAAGGCATGTTCCGAAAAGAAGAAGCCCTTGCCCGCGACTGGACACCGGAAAAATCCGCAGAGCTTTCTGATATCCAGAAAGACCTGGTCTTAAAAGCTGCCGATATGCTCCGTCCGGGCGGAATGCTGCTTTATTCCACCTGCACTTTTTCCCCATGTGAAGACGAAGAAGTGGCAGCCTATCTTCTCAGACAACGCCCGGATATGGAACTTATGGAAATGCCAGGATATGAAGGCTTCTCCGGCGGCCGCCCGGAATATGCCGGCACAGCAGACACTTCCGATTCCGAAATCGCATTAAACTTAAATGCATTTAATCCGGAAGAACTTCAAAAATGCGTCCGAATCTTTCCACACAAAATGGATGGTGAAGGCCATTTTCTCGCCCTGTTCCGCAAAAAAGGCGACTCTCTTCCACCTGTTTTCCGCTTTTCCGCAAAAGGGCCGGACAAAAACACCCGGAAATGGCTGGAGGAATTTTTCTCTGAGATCGGCCTGAAAACCATCGGCGGTCAGGAATTTGACTGGAACCGTGTGGAAGTCCGCAAAGATAAAGTATACTATCAGCTGCCCTTCCCGCTGGATCTCCGAGGAATCTCCTTTCTTCGAAACGGCCTCTATCTGGGTGATCTGAAGAAAAACCGTTTTGAGCCGTCTCAGCCTCTGGCGCTGGCTCTTCACAAAGGAGATGTGGAAGCAGTTATCTCCCTGCCGGTTTCCGACGAGCGGCTTACCCGTTATCTGAAAGGCGAAACTCTTATGATCGAGCCGGAAGAGGCCGCACACAAAAAAGGCTGGCATCTTCTCTGCGTGGACGGTTATCCTCTCGGCTTCGGAAAGCTTGTAAACGGGATCCTGAAAAACAAATATCCTGCAGGCTGGAGAGTATAACCTCTCCGCCGCAGGATATCTGCCCACATTAACATATCTTTTCATTTTCAGATTAGAGACTGAACGCTTCTCCAAGAGTAAACGAATAAATATACCGTTCCTTCACCTTCCGGCCTGTCATCCGTTCCAATGCCTGGGCGTAATCCTCCAGCTGTACATGATAACGGTCGATCAGCTTCTTTTCTTCTCCACGTCTCACAAAGTCCGTTTTATAGTCCACCAGAACGATTTCTTCATCCTCTATAAAATACGCATCAATGATTCCCTGTACCAGAACATTTTCCTCACACTGCCACTTCGGATCAAGCTCCGAAGCTTTTCTTGCGATCACAAAAGGCTGCTCCCTGAACAGAAGTCTCTTCTCTGAAGCTGCTTTCATCCGCTGTCCGAGGGGTGTTTCCACAAAATTCCAGATATCTTTTACCCGGACCGACTCAGCCTCTTTTCTTTCCATCTTCCTGGCGTCAACCCATTCTCTCAGCTGTCTGCGGATCTCATCCCTGTTTGCTGTCTTCTGATAGTCCAGACATTCCATTACACGATGATAAGCCGTTCCACGAAGTGTCCCTGTATATCCCTCCTCTTTCTTCTCCTCGATAAATCGGGGAACCAGCGGCTGGATCTCTTCTTCCGTCTCATAATCCACCGTTTCTTCCAGATCCTGCTCACTGTGGTAGCTTCGCTTTTTCAGTTCTGATACACTGACCTTCACAGGAAGGTCTTCCAGATATTGATATGGATATACAAAAGAAAAACGTCTCTGGATCTCCTCCCGGATCTCACTGTCAAAAACTCTGCCCGGATTCCAGTTCTCCAGCGTTTCCTTCTTCATTTCCCGCTCCGCCTGTTCCATAACCTCACTTTCTGTCAGTTCCCGTGCTGTGACCCTTGTAACTATGAATTCTGCCGGATCTTTGTACAGAGGATTTGCGGTATTCATAAAGATGCCATATTCATGAAATAATGGTGCCATGCAGCGATGTCTTACCAGTGCCGGAAGCACATAATCCCAGTAAGTCTTCCCGCAAAGCCTTCTTCCCAGAGAAAGCAATGGTTCCTCACTGTCCCTTAATGCGGACAATTCCTCCAATTCCGGACGCAAGGCTCCAATAGTTCCGCTGAGGATCAGTTTTTCCTTTGCACGTGTAAGCGCTACATAAAGTACCCTCAGCTCCTCTCCGAGGCTTTCCATCAGGAGCGTTCTCCGTATGATCTGCTTGCACAGGGATGGAGCGATGATCCTCTTCTCCGGCAGGATCGCATCCGCACCGATCCCCAGCTCCGGATGGATCAGGATACTTGCGTTCATATCCCGGAAATTAAAGCGTTTTCCCATTCCTGCTGCAAACACTACCGGAAACTCCAGTCCCTTACTCTTATGGATCGTCATGATCTGTACCGCACTTTCCCCGGTTCCGGAAAGATTTACCTCCCCGTAATCCACCTGATACTGCTGAAGCTTCTGGATATATCTTACAAAATTAAAAAGGCCTCGATAGCTTGTCTTCTCATATTCCATTGCTTTTTCCACAAGCATGTTCAGGTTTGCATTCCTCTGTTCACCATTTGGCATTGCCTTTGCATGGTCTCCATATCCGGTGCGTGCAAGTACCTCCAGGATCAGCTGATGCACCGGCGTGTAAGCCGCCTTGTCACGAAGTGCATTCATAGTGTCCATAAAACAGGACAGCTTCTCTCCGAGGATTTTTTTGTTTTCCTCAAAGCTTCCATGCTCTCTGTAATCCTCCACAAACCTGCACACACATTCATAGATCATTCCTTCCGGATATGCGATCCGGAGCTCAGCCAGCTCTTCTGTGGTACATCCAACGATCGGTGAACGCAGTACGCCGGTCATGGGAATATCCTGCAGCGGATTGTCCAGGATCCGGAGATAATTCAGCAGTGTCACAACCTCTGTTGCAGAAAAATATCCGGTTCTGGATGCCGTATATACCGGTATCCCTCTTGCACTCAATACCTCCCCAAAAGTTTCTGCCCAGCCTGAAGCAGACCGGAGCAGAATCACGATATCTCCATATTGAAGAGGTCGATACTCTCCAGTTTCCTTATCCAGCACCCGTTCATGCCCTACCATAGATTGGATCTTTCCTGCAATGGCAAGGGCCTCCAGCTCTCTCTCATTCTCCGTTACTTCTTCATCCTTATCTTCCAGCAGCGGACTGTATTTATCCACAAGAAGGATCTCTGTTTTTACAAATTCCTGATCCTGGCCTTCCGGAAAAGAAGCTCCAGGATACAGAGCTGCAGCCTCGTCGTAGGCAATTCCTCCCAGATCTTCCCCCATGATCTGCCGGAAAATAAAGTTGACACTTTCAAGAACTTCCGGTCTGCTTCGGAAATTTTTGTGCAGGTCGATCCGCTGTTCCTGACTGTCTTCCAGCGAATAGCTCTTATATTTTTCCATGAACAGTTCCGGGCGGGCCAGACGAAAACGGTAGATGCTCTGCTTTACATCTCCTACCATAAAGATATTTTTACGTTCATTGACCCAGCCGGAAACTGTCTGCATCAGGATCTCCTGGACCAGATTACTGTCCTGATACTCATCCAGCAGAACCTCATCATATTTTTCAGAAAGCTCTCTTGCCGCCTGGCTGGGCACATAGTTTTCTCCTTCCTTTTTCAGAAGGATATCCAGGGCAAAATGTTCCATATCCGAAAAATCCAGAACATTTTTTTCACGCTTCTTTGCCTGGAAACGCTCTGCAAAATCCTTTGTCAGCTTCACCAGCATCTCCAGCGGTGGTGCAGATGCTTCTGTCAGTTCCGTCAGCTCATCCAGATTTCCGTAAAAATATCGGATTCCCAGTTCCTTCAAATTGTCTTTTGCATCTTCGCGAAGAGCTTTTACCAGATTTTTCAGCTGCTCCGATACCCCCTCCATTTTTTTTGAGGAAAGTCTTGCAAATTTCAGATCCCGGAGATTCTGTGCCATCTCATCATAGTCCCTTTTAACGGACAGTTGCTTCAACTGCAGGATCAGCATCATATCTTTTTCCAGAGCCTCCAGATAAAGCTCCGGTCCATCCTGAAGCTGACAGGTCTTCATTGCGGTTTCTGTAAGCTCTTCCGCTTCTTTCAGTGCACAGTCTGCTGCCTCCCACAGATATCGGAACCATCGCGTCCCCTCAAGACCTTTTTCCGGATCCAGATGATAATTCTCCACACAGCTGTCCAGCCATTTTTCGGGCCATGGATTACTCATCGCAGCATTATAAAGCTCCAGCACATGTTCTTTCAGTCCTTCATCCGTTTTTCCTGGCGCATAGCATTCCACAAATGCAGTAAAATCTGCCTTTCTTTCTGCATAATGATCCTCAAAAAGCTCCTTCAGCACATCTTCCTGCAAAAGCTTCAGTTCACCCTCATCTGCGGTCCGGTAACCCGGATCCAGTCCGATCAGATGAAAATAATTTCGGATCACATAGGCGCAAAAGCCGTCAATGGTAGTGATCTGTGCTGTATGGATCAGCGTCATCTGTCTCTGCAGATGCTCATTATCCGGATCTTCAGCCAGTGCCTGATCCAGTCCACGTTCGATACGTTCCCTCATCTCTCCCGCTGCCGCCCTTGTAAATGTCATGATCAGAAGACGGTCAATGTCCACCGGTTTCAAAGGATCCATGATCTTACTTAAGATCCTCTGCACCAGCACTGCAGTTTTACCGGAACCGGCTGCTGCGCTGACCAGAATATTCCGGTCCCGGAGTGTGATGACCTTTTTCTGCTCTTCAGTCCATTTCACTGCCATTCTCTTCCTCTCCCTTCATGATCTTTTTCCACAGTGCATCTTCTCCGATGGACGACAGTCTGTGAAACTCATATCCCGGTATCTTCCTGTCAAAGCCGCACACAGTAAGATACGGACAGTATGTGCAGGCATTCTTTTTTCCAAGTTCATAGGGTTCCACTGCCGCATTTCCATCCAGGATCGATTCCCGGATGTCACAGATCTTTCTCCGCACATACGCTCCCAGCACATCAAACTGCTTCCTGGATGCAACAGAAGATCTTTTGCTGAAGCTTCCGTCCCGGTTCAGGGACACCGGTATGGAGGCCATAGTGCTGTCGATTTTGGTGCTCATATTATCATCTGCCTGTACAAGCCCGTTCATTTTCATTTTCTTCAGCATCTGCTCATTGATGCTTTCCATATCCGCATGGATCTTCTCCTGTATCATAGGATCCTTCACATTATAATAAAACACACCTGCCGGAACGATCTCGCGATCCGGATACTTTCTTTTTTCTACCTGTAACGCACCATCCAGATAGACCATCAGCTGAAGCTGAAGGCCATGATACAACGCCAGCAGATCAAACGAAGTATTTCCGGTTTTATAATCGATCACCTTCACATAGACCCGATTGTTCTCTGGCTCTTCCATGATATCCACACGGTCGATCCTTCCGCCCTGAAACCTCACCTCAAAACCTTCCGGCCGGAATGCTCCATGCTTCAGCTGTTCCTGCAAAGCCCACACTGTACGCCGCAAAATACGTCTGGTCCGTTCGAGCATATATTCATTTCTCGCACTGCTTTTAAGGACCGTATTTCCGTAATCTGCTGAAACCTGATCCAGACAACTGTCTATGATACGGTTTCGCTCTTCCTCCGTAAGCTCTGCCCAGTCCAGTCCCTCTTTGCGGACTTCCACCGCAAATTTTTCCAGTGCCATATGCATGACATTTCCCATATCCATAGCCCGGAACTCATACTCTGCACGTTCTGTAACCTTCAGGCCATACTGCAGAAAATGTGCAAATGCACAGGCCGCAAAACGCTCCAGCCGGGTAGCGCTGTACGGAGAAATTTCTCCATAGAGGATCTTCGCCACTGTTTTTCCGATCTTGTCTGACGGTCGTTCTGAAAAAGATGCCTCTGTAAGTTTTTTTACAAGGATCCTGTATTCCGGGCTCTGAAGATACCAGCTGTACAGTTCCTGGAAGACCGCATTATCCTGGTAAGCTTCTCCTGCAAGCCCTCTCAGGAAATAATCCAGGCTGATTCCCGGAAGCTCCAGTAATTCCATAGGTTCCTGCATATCTCCGCACTGCCGGATCTCCATTTTCGGAAACATCTCCCGGATATTACTGACAAGAAAGGCCGGACTCAGGGCTTTTCCCTGGCTGTCAGACTGACAGAAGGACAGACAGAGCAGTTCTCTTGGCTTGGTCATGTTCAGATACAGATAAAACCGCTGCATGTTCATCAGTTCCTTTGGCCCCGGTGCAAGCTGGATCCCCTGATCTTTAAAAAATTCTCTGTCAATCTCCGTGAGCATTCCTCCGCCGGATGTATTCTTCGGAATATTCCCTTCATTTACTCCCACAAAAAACAGTGCACGGATATCCTTCAGCCTGGTTCTCTCCATATCTCCCACAAGTACCTGGTCCATACTTGGCGGGATCAGAGCCACCTTGGCCTGGTTTAATCCTGTTTCCAGAAGCTGTCGGAAATCCTGACGGTTCACGGTTTCCTCGCCCAGGATCTCCACCATATTATCCAGAAGTTCCATAACGATTCCGTATATCTGGGCATATTCCTTTTCCATGGCCTTGTCGCCCTGTTCCTTGAATTTCAGTTCCTGATGCTTCAGTTTCTGCTGCACCTGGCTCCGCACTGCAAACTCGTAGAGAAAAGTACAATATTCCCGGACCGTCTTTTTCCCGCCTTTAAAGCTTAGCGCAAGCTCTCTGGTCTCATCTGCGAACCGCTTCCGGATCTCATTAAGCCTCTGAATGCTTTCCGGCGGCATTCCCCGGTAAATACGCACCCACACTTCATCCCATCTCTTAAATCCACGGATACCAAGAGCCAGCACATAATTCTCCAGAAGGTCTGCTTCCTCCCTGGTCACGCAGGACATTCCGCAGCGGAGATACCGGAATACACTTTCATAGGAAAAATCCTGCACTGCCATCTCAAGTGCTGCCCGGAAATATTCTACAAACGGATTCATCAGGACCGTATGCTTCTCATCAATGAAATACGGGATTCCTGCTGCTGTAAATACCTGCTTTGCAAGATTGCCATACTCCTCCAGATTCCCTGTGATCACGGCGATTTCACCGTAACGGCAGCCCTTTTCCCTTACAAGTCTGGCGATCCGGCGGGCAGCTTCTTCCATTTCCTTCTGCGGGTTCACTGCCGAAAACATGCAGATCTCATCCTGCGCTTTTTTGTATATATTTTTTCGGTAACGGAAAATATTTTTTTCAAGGAAATGGAGGGCAGGTGCCTGGGAAAAGCGGGATTTTCCCACATCCTTCAAAAGAACCGGCGTCTCGATCTCCCTGGTCAGCTCCGAAAGCCCGTGGATCATCTGACGGCTCATATAAAAAAGCTGATAAGGTTTTCCTCTCATGCTCAGATTCTCATCCGCATCCATAGTCACCGTTACCATCACCTTTTCACAGACAGCAAGAAGTTCTCCCACGACACGCATCTGAATAGGAGTAAAACCGGTGTAACCATCCAGAAGAAGTACACTGTTTTTCATTTTTTCAGAAAACGGAAGAGCTTTTTCCAGCGCATCCATTACTTCTTCTCCCGTCATATAATGATCCTTCAGATATCCGGTAAATGCCTGGTAAAGAACAGCTACGTCTTTCAGCTTCATCTGAAGTAACGCTCTGTCACCGGAATCCTCGATCATCTCCTGAATCTCACTGTCCCGGATATCGTACTGCATAAACTCCGACAGGATAGACTTCACTTCATCCAGGTATCCTGCTTTACGCATCTGACCTCCCAGATAGGAAAGCTCCTTTCCATGCTGCTGTACCATCTTCTGCAGCACCATACTCTTACCGGTTTCTTCCAGAAGGGTGCGGCTGTCTCCTCCAACTTCCTCCAGAACACGGTATGCAAGACGCTCAAAGCTCAGGATATCAATATTCAGGATTCCTTTGCCCGGACTCATCTCCACCAGTGTCTTCTGGGTCTGCATGGTAAACTGCTCCGGCACGATCACATAAAAAAGCTTCTCAGGGTGCAGCCCCGCCTGTTCTATTATATTCTGATAAGCATAACAGGATTTTCCGCTTCCGGAACTTCCTATGATAAACTGTAATGACATCTTCATCCTCCCGATCACTTGCAGATTTTCAGTCATTCCGGCGCCCTCCTGCGCCTGAAGTATTCCTATCATACCACAAATTCTGCTCCTATAGAACGGTCGTTCTCCATATTCTGAAATATCTGCCTGCTCTTTTCCTTATTTTTCCAGACACGGTATCGGATGGTCTGCGCACAGCTGTGGCATAAATCCTCCATCCCGATAATAAACTATACAAAAAGCTTTGGGAGGCGTGCGCCATGAGTTCCAAAACCAGGATCATCGTTCTACATATGAAAGAGATCATTTACACAGCTGTCTTTCTGGCTCTGGCTGTTGTTCTGGCTGTCGTTCTTTTCTTCATGTTCGGTCCCGGAAAAAATGCCAGTCATACAGCCGGCGAAAAATCCCGCTACAAGCCGGGCGTCTATACCTCTTCCATCACTCTGAATGATAATACCTTCGATGTGGAAGTTACTGTAAATGCTGACAGGATCAAGGCCATCCGTCTGGTGAATTTAAATGAAACGACAAAAGCTTCCTATCCTCTTATGGAACCGGTTCTGGATTCTTTGGCAAGTCAGATTTATTCCAGTCAGTCCCTGGAAGACATTCAGTATGCAGGAGACCGGAAATATACCTCCCAGGTGCTCCTTTCAGCTATCACGGACGCAGTAAAAAAAGCGGAGAACACTTAAGCTCTCCGCTCTGCGATCTACGTTCAGATTTCAATCTTCTCCAGCACATCCTGCCAGATCCTTGCACTTGCATCACTTGGCATTCTGAGATCTCCTCTTGGAGAAAGTGCCACACTACCTACCTTCGGGCCATCCGGCAGACAGGAACGCTTGAACTGCTGGGCAAAAAATCTCCGATAGAAGGTTTTCAGCCATTTCAGGATCGTCTCTTTATCATAAATCCCGTCAAAGGTCAGGCAGGCAAGCCTGTAGATCTTATCCGGTGTAAATCCTGCACGCAGCATGTAATACAGATAAAAATCATGAAGCTCATAAGGTCCTACCAGATCCTCAGTCTTTTGGGCGATCTTGCCATCCTTAGGAGGAAGAAGCTCCGGGCTTACCGGAGTATCCAGGATATCCAGAAGAACCTCTTTCAGTTCCTCATCTCCGCAGGTATCCGCATAATAACGTACCAGATGACGTACCAGTGTCTTTGGAACAGAAGCATTCACACCATACATGGACATGTGATCGCCATTATAGGTTGCCCAGCCAAGAGCCAGCTCGGAAAGGTCTCCGGTTCCCACAAGAACGCCGCCTTCCTTGTTTGCCGTATCCATCAGGATCTGGGTACGCTCACGTGCCTGGCTGTTCTCATACGTCACATCGTGGATCTCCGGATCATGTCCAATATCCCGGAAATGGATATTTACCGCCTCTTTGATATTTACCTCGGTAAGCCTTGCACCAAGGCAGCGGCTTAACTTGCAGGCATTCTGATAGGTTCTGTCTGTGGTTCCAAAGCATGGCATGGTCACACAGTGGATCTGTTCTCTCGGCATTCCCATCCTGTCAAAGGCACGTGCCATTACAAGAAGCGCCAGGGTAGAATCCAGTCCTCCGGAAAGTCCTACCACCGCACTCCTGCTGTGAATATGCTCCATACGTTTCTTAAGTCCCATAGCCTGGATGTTCAGGATCTCCTCGCAGCGCTCATCACGCTCTTCCTTCACAGACGGAACGAAGGGATACTGTGGATATTTTCTGGTAAGTCTTGTTTCCTCCTCTGCTACAGAAAAATCAACTCTTGTATAACTGCAGGTAGAAACTGCCGGATACGTGGACATTCTTCTTCTCTCATCAGCCAGTCTCTGCACATCGATCTCACTGTAAATGATGCTGTTCTCAAAGCGTCTGCTTTCCGCAAGCATGGAACCGTTCTCTGCGATCATATTCTGTCCGCCAAACACGAGATCCTGGGTAGACTCCCCTTCCCCTGCACTGGCATAAATATATCCGCAGATCAGTCGTGCTGACTGCCCGCTTACCAGAGTTCTCCGGTAGGAATCCTTACCTACCATCTCATCACTGGCAGAGAGATTAACGATGATATGCGCACCGTTGATGGCATGACGGATACTTGGCGGCGCAGGGACCCAGAGATCCTCACAGAGCTCTGCTGCAACGGTGAATTCCGGAAATTCCTTACATTCAAAGATCAGCTCTGTTCCAAAAGGAATTTCATCCCAGAACTCATCCTCCTCATTTTTCTCGCACTTCAGGAAGTCCACAAATTCCACATCTTCTTCCTCTGCACCTGCAAACTGTCTCTGCTCATAAAACTCATTATAATTCGGAATATGAGTCTTCGGCACAAATCCCACGATACGGCCATGATTCAGAGCTGCTGCCACATTATAGAGCTTGCCTCTGTGACGCAGAGGGAGTCCCACAAAGATCAGGGCGTCCGTCTCCCTTGTCTCCTCCGCAATATGCAGAAGCTCATCCCACGCACTGTCCAGAAGACATCTCTGGAGAAAAAGATCGTGACAGGTATATCCTGTGATACAAAATTCCGGAAATACCATCAGCTTGACATGCTCCTTTTCCATTTCATGAATGGCCTTAAGGATTTCCTCTCCGTTTGCCTTGCAGTCTGCAACGGTAACTCTCGGCGTTGCCGCTGCCACCTTGATAAAACCATGCTTCATTTTTTCTTCCTCCCGAGTTTTATCGCTTGCACTCTCTTATGATCCTCTTAAGATCTTCCACGGTAAAATTATAATTCTTATTGCAGAAATGACAGTTCATCTCAATGTCCTTGCCTTCCTGGATCATCTCGTTAAGTTCTTTTCTTCCGATGCTGATCAGCGCTTTTTCCACACGCTCTCTGCAGCAGTTGCAATGGAACTGTGTGGGCAGTGTATCATTGATCTCTATGTCAAAGCCTTCCAGTACTTTTTCAAGAAGACTTTCCGGTGTATGTCCCTGCTCCAGAAGATTGGTAACAGAATCGATCTTTGATACGTTTTCCTCAAGCTTTGCGATCACTTCTTCCTCTGCAAAAGGCATCAGCTGTACAATAAAGCCTCCCGCCTGACGGACTGTATTATCCTTATTCATCAGCACACCCAGTCCTACCGCAGACGGAACCTGCTCGCTGGTTGCAAAATAATAGGTGAGATCTTCTGCGATCTCGCTGGTCTGAAGAGCAACCTGTCCCACATATGGCTCTTTCAGTCCCATATCCTTGATCACATCCATAAAGCCTACACCGACAGCTCCCGCAACATCCAGCTTGCCTTTACTGTTTGCCGGGATACATACATCCGGATTTCCCACATAACCCTTTACATTTCCGTGAGAATCTGCAGTTACTGTGATTCCCTGCAGTGGTCCGCCTGCATGGATCCGAAGTGTAAGGAGATCCTTTTCTCCTTTCATCATAGCTCCCATCATAGCACCGCCGGTAAGGAGACGTCCCAGTGCCGCTGTTGCCACCGGACTGGTGTTATGATTCTTTCTCGCTGTCTCCACCATATCGGTTGTAACAGCCGCAAATGCACGGATCTGGCTGTTTGCCGCTGTTGCTCTTACAATATAATCACTCATATAAAAAAATTTCCTCCTTTATTTCTCTTCTGACGGAATTTCCTTTCCATGTTCTCTGGCCACAAAAGTCAGTCTTCCGCTGTCCGGCTTCGGCACATCCTTGGTGTATGCGTCATAAACCGCCAGCGGGATCAAGCCTGCCTTTTCAAGAAGTTCCCTTACTTTCTCCGGATCATAGGACTTCTGGTAATGAATTTCCTCGTCTCTCTCATAAAGACCATCTTCTCTCGGAAGAAACAGAGTCAGATCATACACATTGATCCCGGTCTCCTCATCAAATTCATTTTCCCAGATAAAGCTTCCCTCTTCCCGATTCTCTGCAATAGTCGTATTTCCAAGCATTTCCCGGTATTTATACGGGGTGTTCATATCAAATATGAAAATTCCATCCGGATCAAGATAATTGTTCACCAGTTTAAATACAGTAAGCAGATCCTTCTCCTCTGTGATGTAATTCATACAGTCACAGACGCTGACGACAGCACGTACCGTTCCATAAAGTTCAAACTCCCGCATATCCTGTTCCAGATAAAGGATCTCATGGCCGGATTCTGCACGTTTTTCCATGGCTTCGCCAAGCATTTCCTCAGAGTTATCCACACCGATCATATCATAACCGGACTCAGCCAGAAGCTCTGTCATCACTCCGGTCCCACAGCCAAGTTCCAGCACGATCCCGTCTTCAATTCCGTATTCTTTAAGACTTCCTATAAGATATTCCGCCCATTTTTCATATTCCACATTATCCATGAAAATATCATAAACTCTGGCAAAATCGCTGTATGCTTCCATAAAAACCTCCAAATATTTTTCGGACGTTCCATCGCCCGCAGCGTTCACATTATACCATGTCTTCCTGTATAAGTATACGCCTCTGACATAATATGACACAAAAAATCCGGGACCGCAGCCACAAAAGCTGTGATCCCGGAACTCTTATCTAACCGAATCTCCTGCTGCTCCAGGCTTTACTGTACAGGCATATAGTATACGTCTGCAGCCTCACCGTGCCAGTAGAAGCTTGTTCCATCCTCTTCGTATACATCACAGTCATACTGAGAAGAGAAGGTGAAACGGTTTCCTTCGTTATCCATCCATGCACCGTTTCCGTCCGGAACGATAACACGTGGTTTACCATCGGAGTTTCTGTAAATAGTTCTTGTCTCATCTGTGTTGCCAAGCTGCTCATCTGTAAATCCGCCATTTACGATAGCACCGGAGGAGCTGCTGTCAGTGGATGCAGTTCCATCGGAAGAACCGTCAGATGTGCTGCTTCCGTCAGACGCTGCACTTCCGTCGGCAGATGTGCTTCCGCCGGCAGCTGTAGTTCCATCTGCTGCTCCGTCAGTAGAAGCTGCTGCATTACCATCTGCAGATGCATTTCCGTCAGAGGAAGCTGCTGCATTATCTTTACCGGCAGTCTTGGCTGCGGAACCATTTGCCGCACTCTTCAGAGTGGAATCACCAAGGATCGCAAAGCTGTCGACAGACTCCTGAACCTTTTTCAGAGCATCCTCTTTTTTAACAGAGGCCACAATGCTGTAATACTCGCTGTCACTTACAAAGTATTTATTGATAGCATATACATAACCGTCACTCTTGGTCGTATCCTTATATTTCACAGTATAAGAATAAATGTTGATTCCGTCTTTCTGATCTGCCTTGTAATCCTGGATCTCAAAATCGGTTCCATTTACCATGTTCTCTGCCTGTGTCATGGAAACTGCCATATCCTGGGAGTTCGGGATCACTGCGGATTCCAGGTCAGCACCGGAGCCATGAAGGATCAGGATCCTGCCCTGGTCCGGAGACTCGAAGCTCACCATATCTGTCTCATCGGACTTGTTGGCCCAGGTTGCATCCGGAAGCTTGATCGCTACAGATTTATCCTTGGATGTATAGGTTGTATTCTGTGCATCTGCTGCAACAGTCGGTGTAACCTTCGCTTTTTTCGCCGGTGTCGGAGTAGGAGTAGACTCCACAACCACGCTGTCCTCTTTTCCTCCTCCGAAACTACATGCCGTCATGACACCAGAAAGAGCAACAGTCATAGCTAAAAGTGCAATAAATTTTTTATTCTTCATAGTATCCTCCTCATAATCATCATCAGTCACAAAGTGTGTCCGGAACATTCACTCCTGAACACACTCTTTGCTATAGTTTACGATTTTATTACAGCTTTGTCAATTGATTTCTCCCTGTACTTTATGAATATATCTCGGGTTTTCTGTGACCTTCACTCACAAAAAACACCTCGCGGGACATTGCCGGTGAACCGTAAGCAGACATCCTGCTCCGTACAGGATTTTTCTAACATTATAATCTTCCCAGATATACCTATCTTATTCTCTTCCTATGCTGACCCTGTATTTCCCGTTTTACGCCTTCATTACGAAAACTCTGTTTTATTTCCCACCAGGTAAACCTCCTGTTTTAATGACAAATATCCCTCTCAGATCTGTCCCCTCTTTTTTTTCTATAATTGTGTCTTTATTCATGTACACTCATGTTGTAAAGTATACCCAACCAAAAATATATGAAAAGAGGACATCCATACATCGATGTTTTCGGGAAAGGATCTATCACTATGGAAAAAGCAGTTCAGACATCTCAGAGAACTGACCAGGAGCTTTCATCTGTTCAGTTTCTCACCATTACAGCCGCATTTGTTGCGCTGACTTATATCTTCACCGCATTTATTAATGTTAAGCTTCCGATCGCAGCCAACGGCGGACTGATCCACCTTGGAAATGTGCCGTTATTCATCGGTGCCATTTTATTTGGAAAGAAAACCGGAGCCATTGCCGGTGGTATCGGAATGGGGCTCTTTGACCTTCTCTCCGGCTGGACCCTGTGGGCACCATTTACTCTTATTATTGTAGGGATCATGGGCTTCACAGTAGGTAAGCTCACAGAAGATCACCGGCACCAGAACATGAAATGGTATGTGATCGCCATTGCCGCAGCCTGCGTGATCAAAGTAGTAGGATACTACATTGCAGAGGTTATCATCTATGGAAATCCACTGGCACCGGTATCTTCCATCCCGGGAAACCTGGTCCAGATCGGTGTTGCAGCTGTCATCGTTCTCATAGTGATCACCCCCTTAAACCTTGCAGCAAGAAAAACCGGATTAAAAAAGCAGCCGTAATTTACGGAAATACTATAAAGATCAAGAGGTGAGCTTATGTATAAGATCATGACACCGGGACCTACACAGGTCGCAGAAAATGTCCGTCTGGCAAGAAGCATGGAATGCACAAATCCGGATCTGGACGAAGATTTTGTCGAATTTTATAAAGAAACCTGCGAGAAGATCAGCTCTCTTCTCCACACCTCCAACGAAACTCTCATCTTAAGCGGTGAGGGTATCCTTGGACTGGAGGCTGCCATTGCTTCCATGACTGAGCCCGGAGATAAGGTTCTTGTTCTGGACAATGGTATCTACGGAAAAGGCTTTGCCGATTTTGTTTCCATGTACGGAGGCAGACCGGAGCTTTATACCAGAGATTATCAGAACACCCTCGATGTAAAGGAACTGGAAGCCTTCCTTGCGGATAATCATGACTACAAATATGCAACCGTAGTACACGGTGATACTCCAAGTGGCATGCTTAACGATGTAGCTGCCATCTGCCCGCTTCTTAAAAAATACGGGATCCTTACCGTTGTAGATTCTGTCTCCGCTTCCTTCGGCGAGCCTCTGAACATTGATGCATGCCAGATCGATATCATGTGCGGCGGATCACAGAAGGTGGTATCTGCACCTCCGGGACTTACCTTTGTTGTAGTCAGCGACGATGCAAAGAAATCCATGGCAGACCGTAAGACACCAATTGCTTCTTTCTATGCCAATCTTACAACTTTTGCACATTATTACGAAGAGAAATGGTTTCCATATACAATGCCGATCAGCGATATCTACGGACTCCGCACTGCCATTGACAACATCGCAGCAGACCCTGCCATCCTCTCCCGCCACGCAAAGATCGCCAGTGCCTCCAGAAAAGCCATCACAGGCGCAGGCCTGAACCTTTACCTGCACAGCGGATATTCCAATACAGTTACTGTTTTTGAAGTACCGGAGGGCACAACAGCCGAAGCGATCCTTGAGGGAGTAAAAAAAGACTACAACATTATGCTGGCAGGTTCCTTCGATGTCCTGGCTGGCAAAGTGATCCGCATCGGACATATGGGAAACAACGCTACATTCTATAATGTAAGAGAAGTTTTTGCTGCCCTGGACGGAACTTTACGCAGGCTTGGCGTTCCGCTTAAGGCTTCCATGGAGGAGATCTTCTGTGAAAACATGCAGTAATTTTTAATATTTCAATAGTAAAAAGCACTGTAAGATGAATTCAATTTTTCATCTCGCAGTGCTTTTTTATAATTCTTATAATATTTTTCTTTATTCTTTTACTGCGCCGGATGTCATACCACCTACAATATATTTCTGACCGATCATGTAAACAATGATAACCGGGATACAGGTAAGTACGATATCAGCAAAAATGTAGTTCCAGTAACTCTTGTTCTTTCCGAAGAACTGATATACAGCCATTGTCATCGGGAAGAGACGGCTCTTGCTTGACAGGTACAAAGGTGTAAGGAAATCACTCCATACTGTCATGAACTGAAGGATAAAACATGTTACCATGGTTGGTTTCAGAAGCGGCATAATGATCTTAAAGAACAGGCTTAACGGGCCTGCGCCGTCAATAACTGCAGCCTCATCCAGCTCAACCGGAACAGAGATTACGAAGTTACGGATGGTAAATACACAAAACGGAATCATCGCGCTGGTGAACACCATAATAATGCCAGTTCTTGTATCATTCAGGTGAAGTGTACTGAGTACACGTACCAATGTTACATAGTTGACCGGGAAGAACAGTCCGCAAAGTACAAAGTAATACAGGAATACATTCAATTTTGTTCTCTTACGGCACATAACAAATGCAGCCATGGAGCAAAGTACAACGCCAAGTGTTGTAGCGATCAGCGCATATGCAAAACTGTTCAGGAATCCCTGGATCAGGCTTCCTTTTTCAATAACCTCAGAGTAGTTGGAAAATACCCATTCTGTAGGAAGTGCCAGACTCATTCTGGCTGCTTCTGCTTTTGTCTTAAAAGAGTTGATCAATACCATATAAAATGGAAGCACGACACATAAACAAAGCAGGATACATACAACATGTTTTAATATATTCTGAATTCTTTTTTTTGCCATTACTGCTGTACCTCCTGTTTACTTAATGTCTTAACAATAAATACACCTATGATTGCTGTAATTACAAGAAGAACGGTATTCAATGCAGAAGACATTCCATACTGGCCTCTGGAATAGAGCTGGAATGCATAAGTTGTAAGAACCTCTGTTGCATGTCCAGGGCCACCGTTTGTAAGTACATAAACAATATCGAATACTTTCAGACCATATGTAATACCAAATACAAGGTTGATCATGATAGCACCACTCAGCATCGGAAGTGTTACATACCGAAGTCTCTGCCAGAAGTTTGCACCATCGATCTGCGCAGCCTCATAATAAGATTTCGGAATCGTATTCAGACCTGCAAGGAAGATAGTCATGACATAACCAATGCCTCTCCACGCATCTACACCATAAATGGATTTCCATACAATAGCCAGATCAGACAGCCATTTCTGTTTGAAGATTCCAAGATGGAATGCATCAAGAAGTGTGTTTAAAAGTCCGTTATTATAATTCAGGATGGATTTAAATACAAGACCAATGATTACAAAAGGCAGAATAGACGGCAGGTAGAGCAATGTTCTGTAAAGCCCTTTGCCTTTAAGTCCCTCCTGAAGCATAATCGCGATCAGAAGAGCCGGGATAAGCTTAACGATGTTGGAAATGATAGTAAACTTCAATGTATTGCCAATACCGCTCAGATAAGACTTATCTGATGTAAAAATCTCAGCAAAATTCTGCAGTCCCACAAAATGAGTACCATTAAGAACACTTCTGGAGTTCCAGTCTGTAAAGGAGTAACCAACACCCATTACACTGGGAAGCAGGAAAAAAATGATATATAATGCCAACGGCAGTATCAGAAACCACTGTGGATAGATTCTCTTCTTATTCACAGAAAGCACCTCCTGTTTTAAGTTAAAACAGAGCCGGCAAATACCGGCTCTGCCTTCGGGTCAACTAGTTTTAAGTTCTGTTATTTATTTCCAGTTCTCGTCGCCTACAGTTTTTGCTGCCTCAGCACGGTTGGTATCCATGTTCTTAAGAACATCATTTGCTTCCATCTCGCCCTGGCAGAATGCAACCATATCCTGACCAAACTGTGTCCAGTAATCGTTTGTATATTTTGTACCTGTCTGAAGTGTTACAACAGCCTTCTTGTCATCCGAAACTGTTTTAAGGAACTCCTGCTCCTCCGGCAGCCAGTGCTGCTCAAGCTTGTCATCGTTAACGTCAAGGTTTGTGTATGCCGGAGAGTTATCAAGAATTTCCTGAAGGCTCTCTGTTGTTGTAACGAAGTTGAAGAACTCTTTTACAAGATCCTCATGCTCTGTTCCCTTGTAACCAAACATTGTCGGGCCGGAGTTGCTGCTTGGATACCAGGTATTGTCGCCAAGTGGCTCAAGGAACATTCCAAACTCATCAGATGTGCCTGTGTCTTCCTGGATCTGTTTGATGAAACTGGAATTTGCAAGTGCCATTGCACAGTTTCTGTCACCAAATTCGTTGGACATGTTTGTACTGTCTGTTCCGATCCAGTCTTCTCCGAAGTATCCTGCATCAGAGAGTTCTTTGAACTCATTCAGAACTTCAAGCATCTTCTCGTTATCTGCAAATGTTGCTTTGTTTTCATTTAATTCGTCATAAAGACCGGGTGTTGCTTCTTCATAAACGCCGCCGATCTGGAAAAATGCCAGCTGATGCTGCCATCCATCTGCACCAGGCATGAACCAAGGTGTGATTCCTGCATCCTGGATCTTACCGCAGAGTTCTTTCAGCTCATCATATGTTGTCGGTACTTCCCAGCCGTTCTCTTCGAACAGTGTCTTGTTGTAAACCATTACATACTCCGGAGATGCGTTCCAGATCTGAAGTC
Organism: Blautia sp. SC05B48; assembly: GCF_005848555.1. NCBI lineage: Bacteria > Bacillati > Bacillota > Clostridia > Lachnospirales > Lachnospiraceae > Blautia > Blautia sp. SC05B48. The sequence goes on from NZ_CP040518.1 coordinate 350,419, forward strand.
CGTACAGTTTGTCATTGTATACGCAGGACTCTTTTCTTGTCTCCGGCATAACATTCTCCCAGGAAGCTCCTGTAAAGTCGATGCAGTATTTCTCAGGATCAACGATGGTAGATTCGATTGCAAACGGGTTGGACTGGATCCAGAAGATATCTGCACAGGAATCTGTAGCAAGTTTGGACTGAAGAAGATCTGAATACTGATCAGCCGGAATTGTCTGAAGGTCTACGGTAACATCGTAGGTATCCTCAAAACGTTTAATTGTCTCATCGTAACGATTGTCCATCCATCCTGCTGAAACCAGGATGCTGAGCTCCTCGCCTGCGAAATCGCTCTTCTCATCCGCTGCAGATACGTTCACTGCAAGTCCTGTCGTCATGGAAGCGATCATTGCTGCTGCACAGGCTACTGCCAGAAATCTCTTTCTTTTCATTAATGTTTCCTCCTTTTTTGAACTGATTTTTCGTTCTCTCTTGATGATATTAGTTTATCATCTGATCATTTTAAAAGCCATGGATATTCCTGCCCTGTATTTGTACTTTTTTCACAGTTTATTATACTTTTTTCATATTTTCCGTAACTATACACAAGTTTCTATTGACATTTTCAAGCACTATTTCAGAATTACATTTTTACGGTTTGTACTTTTTTTACAAATGTGCTATACTTTTAGCCAATGTTTTGCACGACCATTTCACACACAGGGGGCTTACCAATATGAAAACACGCAGTCTGCAGTCCAAACTTTTTATCGCCTATCTTGGCATGGCCTGCCTGATCCTTTTTTCTTTTGCCATATTCTTTTATGTTTTTTCATCCGGGCAGCTGAAGAAAAGCCAGATCAGTGCCATGAGCACCTTAAATTCCACATTTCAGTCCCAGGTAGACTCTGCAATCCAGAATCTTGACACTGTATCTGTAAACATCAATTACAGCAACATGTCGAAATCCGTTCTCGACCAGAAATTTGACCTTAATATTTCCGATGAAATGCTTTCTGCCATGTCCGATCTTTTTATCTCCTTAAGCGGCACTGAATTGAAAGCAGATCAGGTAAATCTTTATGATTTCTCCGGATATGTGCTCCAGGCCGGCCTTTCCACCATGGTCAAAAAAAGCAACGACTCTCATAATGAATGGATCCAGAAAGCCCGTGAAGCCAACGGAAAAAAAGTCCTGACAGCTCCTTACAGCACTTACGTCTATTCAAAATCTGCCCGCTATCCCCAGTGGTTCATCTCCCTGTACCGCTCCTTCACCAACCAGTACGGCCGTGGTGTCGGCGTGATCGAAACCGCCAAACAATGTAAATCCATCTTTAAGAGCATCATTTCCTATGAGAAAAAAAATCACGGAAATGCTGCCAGTGTCTATGTTTTCAATGAGTCCGGCGATCTTATCTATCCTTATGATATCACAGCCGACGATACCAATGATATTTCAAAATATTACAAACTTACTGATTCTGACCAGGATACCCTTACCATACAGAGTCCCGTCACAGATCAGAAAGAATACGTCTCCAGACTGAATTCCGCATATACAGGCTACACTTATCTGACTATCCAACCGGAATCTGTGATCCTTGCCCCTGCATACAAAATGCTGAAGATCCTTCTGGCTGTTGTTGCTACTTTTCTTGCCGCAGCAGTAATCGTTTCCTACAGGCTTTCCCGCTCTGTAGTAAAACCGGTGAAACACCTGAAGCACATTATCCAGCGTATGGAACTGGACACTCTCGGCCAGGAAAAAGTCACTTCCTATCCAGTTTCCGTCAATGAACTGGAAGAACTGTATCAGGCATTCCAGCTGATGAGCGATAACCTAAAAGATTCCATGACTCAGCTTAACGAAGCCAAGGAGCAGGAAATGAAAGCACGCAGCATGGCTTTGCAGAGTCAGATTAATCCTCATTTTTATTACAACTCTCTTTCCAGCATTATGGTGCTTGCAGAAAACGGAGATACGGATACCGTGGAAAAAATGTGCCGCAATCTTTCCAGGATCATGCGTTATATTACCAATACTGCTGAAACAACTGTAACACTCCGCGAAGAGCTTGATTATGTCCAGAAATATCTCTACTGCATGAAGGTCCGCTACCAGTCCAGTCTGAATTATTCCATTGATGTAGATGAATCTCTTCTGGATCAGCCGGTTCCGAAGCTGATCATCCAGCCTATTGTGGAAAACGCTATCAAATATGGTTCTGACTGCGAACCGCCATGGACTATCACAATCAGCAGTACAATAAACCAAAACAGCTGGCAGATCGATGTTACAGACACCGGACCGGGATTCACTGAAAAAGCCAAGAAAAAAATAAATTCAGATATCATGAATGCCATTCGAAATCCCGGCATGCCTGCTTTGAAGATCAACGGTCTTGGCACTGTCAATGTATTTCTCCGCTGGAAACTCTTCTGCAAAGATGACATAATTTTCAGGTATGGAAATACAGCGGACGGCCACGGAATTGTTTCTATTGGACGGTATTTTCAGACAGATGCGGAGGAATAATACTATGAACTATACTGTTATTGTGGCAGAAGATGAAGAACTTCTTCTGAATAATCTGGTACATAAGATTGAAAAAGCAGATCCTGATTTTCAGGTGATCGGCACAGCACAGACAGGTGCACAGGCCCTCTCGCTGGTGGAACAGATGAGCCCGGATGTGGTATTTACGGATATCAAGATGCCCGTCATGGACGGAATCACCCTGCTCACCAGGATCCGTGATCAGTTTCCCTTTACGAAATTTGTGATCACCAGCGGATTTTCTGATTTTAAATATGCAAAAAAAGCCATCACGCTGAAGGTTTCTGATTACCTTCTGAAGCCTGTAGATCCGGACGAACTCCAAAATGTTCTCCTTAAGATCAAACAGGAACTTCAGATCAAACGTGATGACTACGAAACCGTATTCGCCCCAGGTGCTTCCTGCATGTCACCGGGACAGATTGCAGAGCTTCTCAAGAACTTCATGGTACAGAATTATGCAGAGGATATCAACCTGAACCTGATTGCAGGAACCATGAACTACAGTCCCAGCTACCTGACCAAAATCTTCTGTCAGGTCTATGACTGCACCCCTACCAAATATCTGATCAATCTCCGGATGAGCCATGCACAGAAACTGCTGATCCATGAGCCTTCCCTTTCTGTAAAACAGATCGGTGAAATGTGCGGCTATCACGACCAGGGATATTTCAGCAGGATCTTTAAGAAACATACAGGGAAAAGCCCTCTGGAATATAAAGATGAGGGAGAGAGCCAGCAGATCAGTTAATAAATTTTCCAGGTATATATAAACAAAAAAGTCATTTCACGACGTCCGGTTATGCTCTGTTCCCAAAGCATCCGGCTTCTGAAATGACTTTTTATATTTTATTTCACAACTTCATACATATACAATTCATGAAGAGCTCTCGTCGCCGCAATATATCTCGCCCGCTCCACGATCGGACTTCGGTCTTCCCCAGGAAATACAGAAAATACCTGATCAAACTCCAGACCCTTTGCCATGTAGAATGTTGTGACAGTCAGGCCTTTTTGGAAGTTTGTGCTGTCTCTGTGAAGAAGGGACAAACGCTCCTTGGTATCAAAGCCTTCTGCTTCCAGCTTCTCCTTCAGAATGTAGTAAGTTTCCCTTGCTTCATCTGCAGTTCTTGCGATCACTGCTGCTGTTTCATATGAAATAATATCTTCAACACCTTCATCTGCATTCTCAGCTATGACTGCCTGCTTCTCAAGCCGCAGCTCTCTCACTACGCTCTCCAGTGCCTCCTCAAGCCCCGGAAATTCTTTTTCCACAACAGGTTTTCCATGACGTTCAAAAAGCTCCACTTCCGTAATTCCCGCCAGTTTATTGGCATAAGACGCAATCTCAACAGTATTACGGTAGCTCTTGTTCATCACGATCCTGCGTATATCTTTTCCAAAGATCTTAGGCAGAAATGTCAGCACATCCTGTTGCTCGCCGTCCATAGTCTGTTCTCTGTCCCCAAGAATAGTCATCCTGCATTTAAAGAGTCTCTGAATGATCAGATACTGGATCATGGAATAATCCTGCATCTCATCCACGATCAGATGGCGCACACCGGAATCCTCCTGCTGAGTTTCCAGCCGATATTTCAGATACAAAACCGGATACACATCCTCATAGCGCAGCTTTCTTTTTTCATACTGAACCTGTGGAAGAGAAGGAAAACCCTCCTGTCTCAGGAAACGGTTGTACAGCACATAGAGATCTCTTGTCTCATACATCCTGTAGAAACGGTTCTTCACAGCCTCCCTTTCCTCATCCGGAAGATCGAATCCCTTAAGAGTCTCCACCTCATCAATGAAATATTCTGCTACTGCATCCATTCTGGAAAGCAGCGGGATATCCATGAATTTAAAGTAAAAAAGCTCTATGATCTCCTGCTCTTTTTTGACCACGCCTCTGTGTTCCACATCACGGAAGTTCATAAGGCTGTCCTCAAGCTCCACCAGATATCCTTCCATACGATCCAGAAAATCCCGTGACAGTTTCTCTTTCAGAAGCTTTTCATCGCATAATCCTGCAATCTGACGCTCGATCAGATCATATCTGTCTTCACAGTCAGAAACAACATTTTTCAGTCTCTTGTATGCAAAAAGGTCAAAGCTCATCTCCCGGATATTCTCCTCGCCAAGCTCCGGCAGGATATGGGAAATATAGTCCGAGAACACCCCATTCGGTGAAAGCACCAGCACAGAAGAAGATTTCAGATTTTTCCTGTCATGATACAGGAGATAAGCGATCCTGTGAAGGGCAATGGAAGTCTTTCCGCTTCCTGCTGCTCCCTGGATCACCATGATACGATCCGAAGTGTTTCGGATGATCGCATTCTGCTCCTTCTGGATCGTGCGGATAATATTCTTCAGCTGTACATCACCGTTGCTTCCAAGCTCTGCCTTCAGGATCTCATCGTCAATCTTCACATCACTCTCAAACTCATAGATCATTTTTCCACCGCGGATCTTGTACTGCCACTTGGCAGCAATATCCCCGTGGATCTCGCCAAGCGGAGCCTGGTAGGAAGCCGGTCCCTTGTCAAAATCATAAAACAGTCCGGACACAGGTGCTCTCCAGTCATAGATCAACGGAAGTCCGCCGTTCTCCTCAGCCAGGTTCGCAATTCCGATATAAAATATCTCCGGCTCATCTTCTCCTTCATAGCAGAAATCCACCCTTCCGAAAAACGGTGAATCCATCATCTTCCTGAATCTCCGACGCAGTTCGATCTTCTCATTGCTGGCATTGATCTCATGGAGAAGTGCCTGCTGGTTATCAAAATTCTCATATCCGTACTGGTCCATCTCTGTATAGTTTTCCCAGTAGTACTCATGCATACCTTCGATTTCTTTCTGCCCGACCTCTATGGATTCATCCAGCTGTGCGATCCTGTGCTTCAATGTCTCTGTCACATGTGAAAGGTATTCACGTCCGTTTTTTACCGCTGCCATAAGCCTTAATCCACCACTACAGCAGTTCCACTTGCTGTTACCATCAGCATTCCATTATCTGCACCAAGCACTTCGTAGTCAATATCCACACCGATCACTGCATTAGCTCCCATTGCACCTGCACGCTGCTCCAGCTCTGCCAGGGCTTCTCCTCTGGCTTTCTGAAGTTCTTCCTCATAACCGGCGCTTCTGCCGCCAAAGAAATTCCGAAGACCTGCTCCAAGATCTTTCATGAAATTTACTCCTGTGATCACTTCTCCGAATGCGATTCCTTTATATTCACGGATTGCTCTTCCCTCTACAGATGGCGTTGTTGTTATGATCATGGTAAAATCCTCCCGTTTCTGTTGTTTTTTCTCAGGCATAAAAATGCCTTATTACAGAATTATACCCGAAAGCCGTCACGATGTATAGAGTAAAAAAAGGCTGCCCAAAGAGATGCCAGGCACCTTTTCAGACAGTCTTTCCTTATTATCGCTTATTTATTTTACAACTTCAGTCACATAGGAAACTTCTTCCATTCCCGGATAACTTCCCTGACGCCCGCCAACAGTCAGAGTTCCTGTTTTATCATCCCAGGTAAGCTCTGTTGTTGCATAAGCACCGTTTTCAAAATTGTAGTTATTTCCCTCATCCTCATAAATAGTGAACTTGCAGTCTTCACCTGGATATACCATAAGTTTCACCGACTCCTCAGGTTTCTGGGAAGCATATACAAGTCCCTCTGCAACAGGAAGGATACTTCCTGCTTTTACAAAGATCGGCATCCGGTCGATCGGAGCATCTACGGTTACGTACTGGCCGCCTTCATACTCCTTGCTTGTCCAGTAATCGTACCATTTCGTACCTGCCGGGAGATAGCATTTCCATGTTTTCTCTCTATGGAGCTCAGTACTCTCCGGTCCGTAATACATCGGCTCTGTAACAGCACAGATCAGAAGGGACGGTCCGAACATAAACTCATTCTCAACCTTGCGTGCTTCTTTATCCTCCGGGAAGTCAAAGAGAAGGCTTCTCATAATCGTATAATCATTAAAATGTACAGCACCTGCAAGGGAATAAATATACGGCATCAGATGATAACGGAGCTTGATAAACTTCTCGATGGCATCATAGAACATGGTTCCTTTTTCACCAAAGTTCCAGATTTCTCTTGGTGTATCAGTTCCATGGGAACGGAACATCGGAAGGAAGGTTCCCATCTCCAGCCATCTTGTATACAGCTCACAGTATCCTTTATCCTTCACACCTTCGTTATATTTGCCCTGCCAGAACCATTTCGGCTCCGGATCTGTGTTGCAGCCGCATCCACGGTTCTGCCACTTATCAGCAACTGTAAAGAAAGCGCCGATATCCAGTGTCCAGTATGGATATCCACTCAGTCCCATATTCAGGCCTTCCACGATCTGTGTCTTAAGATTATCCCAGGATGCACAGGTATCGCCTGACCACAGCATTGCAGAATATTTCTGGCCGGAAGCATAGCCGGAACGTGTCAGGTTAAGAACTCGTTTCTCTTCTGTAGTTTTTCTCTGATTCTCATAAATTCCCTTTGCATGCATCAGTGCAAAAGCATTGGCAACAGCAGGATCCAGATATTTCTTGTGCTCACCGCCGACAAGCTCATATCTTTCCCATGGCTCTCTTTTTGCTGCACCACTCCAGTCAGGACCGGAAAACGGTTCTGTGGAATCGCACCACCAGGAATCAAAGCCCTGGTCAAAAAGTCCTTCCTGTGCCTGTTTCCAGTACATTTCTCTCGCTTCTTCATTAAAAGCATCATAAGTCGCATAATCATAAAGAAGATGACCAGTCTTAAAAAACTCTGTATGGTTCTTGCCGCCTGCATTCATATTCGGCCATACGGAAACCATGGTATGGGCATTCAGTTTGTGGATTTCCTCCGCACATTCTTTCATATCTCCGTAACGCTTCTGATCCAGGATCTTCTCGCCCCAGTTTCCAGGATCCCAGGTATTCCAGTCCTGTACCACACAGTCAAGCGGAACCCCGATCTTACGGTAGTGGCGAACAATCTCAAGAAGCTCTTTTGCCGTGTAATACTGCTCTTTGGACTGTACATAGCCATAAGCCCATTTCGGCAGCATCTGCGCCTTGCCTGTAAGATAACGGTAATCATGGATGATCTCATCCATAGTATGACCGCCCATAAAATAATAATCGATCTGATCTACAGTATCCAGAAACAGATAGGAATCTTTCAGATCATCATTAAAAGTCATAAGTGAACAGCAGTCAACAAGAATTCCATATCCTTCTGTGGAAACCAAAACCGGCATCGGGATACGCATGTTATGCTGATATAAGTACTGGCAGTGACCTCTGTAATTGTAAATACCTTCCTCTGCCTGGCCAAGCCCATGGATTTCCTCATCCTCTTTCCATGTGAAGAACAGTTTTCCACGATATGCTGTTCTTACTTTCTCAGCTTTCAGATTCTGGATAAAATTCCTCTCACCGTCAACTGTCTTTACACGGTTGATGATCGGCTCCTCATCGCCTGTATTATAGTGGATCACATCTGTTTCAGTCAGTTCCGGTTTCTTCTGGGAAAGCCACTTGCTTCCGTCTGCATGCTTCCAGATGATATCACCGGATGCAGTGTTGATCTCTGCACAAACTTTCACAGTTTTCACAATGATACTTCCTGCATTTTCCTCTGCTGAAAAATCAACCTCAGGATATTCTTTTTTCTCAATGATCAGGGAGTCCTGTGCCTCTTTGATCTCTTTTCCGGAAACGATCATGCGGATGATCTCCTCTGTCACCGGAACCACCCGGTATGTCAGCTTTCCAGCTTCAAACTGTACATAGCTATCTGTTTTAACCATAATTTCCCTTCTCCTTATCTGTCCGGTAAATCAGACATTAATATTCCGTTTCTGATATCGGAGCCTTTCTAATAAAAAAGCTCCGATATCAGGACAAAATTTCTTACTTTTATCCTAACATCGAAGCCTGATTTCCGTCTATGACTTATCCGCTCATGAATTTTAACTATTTTTACTGTTTCTTCTGCTTCTCATCTTTCGGCGGTTTCCCCACGTGTTTTTTGTAAAGTCTGTAAAAATTGGAAATATTATTAAATCCGCATTCCATGGCGATTTCCGTAACATTTTTATCTGTTTCCCGAAGAAGCTCACGCGCATGGTTGATCCTCATCCTTGTGACATAATCGCTGAAACTGATATTTGTCACCTTACGGAAATAAGAAGAAAAATAGTTGGAACTCATATATACGGAAGAAGCAACTTCTTCCAGAGTGATCTTCTCACAGTAATGATCATCTATGTAATTAAAAGCCTGCTCAAGACGCTTCATTGCATTTTTCTTCTCACGGAGCATTTCCCCTGACTTGCTCTCATCCTGATAAGCCCGGATCAGCATGGTAAGGATGCGAAGTACATTCGCCTTGATCATCAGCGGATAGCCTTCTTTTTTCTGCTGCCATTCGTGATAGATCTCCCAGATACTGGAACGGATCTCTCCGCTTACCTCTTCTTCCCTGCCGATACGGTTCTTAAAATTACTTCCTCTCTCAACAAAAGGCTTCAGATATTCCGTATCAAAAATACTCAGCTTTTCGGCCACGAATTCCGGTGAAAAGATCATCACAAGAAGCTTCATGTCTCCACCGATCAGCTTCCATCCATGAGGCTCCACATTATTGAAGATGATGATGTCATCTTCTTCCATTGTATATTCCTGCCCGTTTACAAAATAATTTCCCTTGCCCCCCAACACACAGGTGATCTCGAAATAGCTGTGCCAGTGATAACTTCCAGGCCGACTGTTCTCCGGTGTCAGTTCCACCTCTGAAATCTGAAAAGGAAATTCTTTGTCAAGGGGTATGTTGTCTCTCTCTAATCGCAAATTCTGCCTCCTGTAAACGCAGACACTGTCATCGCATCAGCTGTTTCCGGCAGGACCGGCAGCCTTTCCAGTGTCTTCTTACGCTCACAATATTATAGCAGATATTATTTTTCCATGCAATCTGTGATAGTTCGTTCTAACTCTTCCAGCTGATCTTCGTGCTTCCCATGGACAGCAATGCGGAAATAATCATTACCCTGAATTCCTTTTATCATATAGTAATCGCTGTCAATCTTAAAAAACGGCTGTTTCAGCATATCAAGATATGTGAATCCACCCAATGGTCTCAGCTTCAGAATGAATTCCCGCTCTACCGGTTCATCCAGAAGATAATCCCAGGCAAACCAGCCGGATTCTGCACATTTTTCCCTGGAAGGCTGTTTTCCTATTATTTTCATAATCGTGTATTCCCCTTTCCTTTACAGGCAGATTTCCCGTGGATCTGCTGTCTGCCCTATATGACTGATTCCTGTGATCGTTCTTCGTAATACATCCGTATAAATTTGCTCTGTAACTTGCCTGCTAAATATTCCGTGCCACAGATGCTGCTATTTCCTTCGCAGCTCCTAAAAATTCCTTTATATCCTTCTCCTCCGTAAACCACGAAACACTTACTCTCACAGTTCCGCCCTCTTCTGTTCCCATTGCCTTATGGATCAATGGCGAACAGTGAAGCCCTGAACGGACAATGATCCCATATCCGCTTTCCAGAATATACGCGGCATCCGAAGCTTTCAGTCCCTGAAAATTCAGGCTCATCACAGGTCCTCTGCATACGTCATGGTTTCCGTAGCTCCTTACACCCTCTATCTGTTCCAGACCACAATAAAGCATTTCCATCAGACGAGCTTCTTTTTCCATAATTGCCGCAAGTCCTGTCTGCTCAATAAACTCCGCCCCAGCCAGAAGTCCTGTGATTCCCGGCATGTTCTGAGTTCCTACCTCATACTCATAATCTTTGTTCTCGTAGGTAAGCTGTGCGCTGTTTCTTCCGGTTCCCCCATATTTCAGAGGCTTCAGCTCAATTCCGCTCCCGACATAAAATCCGCCGATTCCCTGAATTCCCATCAGACTTTTGTGGCCTGTAAAAATAAGCGCATCTGCTTCCCATTTATCTGCATCAACAGGGATACAGCCAGCACTCTGCGACACATCCACGATCAGGATCAGTCCATGTCTCTTTACAAATTCCCGGATCATCTCCATATCCTGCACACAGCCTGTCACGTTGGAACAGTGGTTCACGATCAGCACACGGCTGTCCGGTCGTACTGCTGTTTCCAGGGCTTCTTCCGTCACTGTCCCGTTTATCGTACACTTCACTACCAGCACCGGATGTTCTCTCAGCTGTTCCAGATTATATACCGGACGTAGCACACTGTTATGCTCTGTCTGCGTTACCAGGATGCTACTGCCTTTTTCACCGTAGTCCAGCCCCCCAAGGACTGTATTCATGCTTTCTGTTGCCCCTGATGTAAAAAATATTCTCTCTGTTTCCCTGATTCCAAGGAGCTGTCCCAGTTTTTCCCGGCAAAGTACTTCCACATCTTTTTTCATGATCGAGCTGCCGCCCCGGAACTGCGAAGCAGGCGTGCCGCTAAGGCACGCCTGCACAGCTTCCAAAACAGCAGGGGGCTTCGGCCAGGAAGTTGCCCCGTTGTTCAGATATATCATCCAATCATCCTTCCAGAATATTGAAGTTCATAATTTTTGCAATCTTCTTGATCATCTTTGTGTAATCACCGAAGATCAGCACCTGATGATGTCCGAATCCTGCAAGATTGTGCATGAATTCTCTTGCATCGTCCATCTGGATGTAGTAGAACGGACTGCAGTATGTATCTGCATATTCAGAACGGATAACCTTGCCTTTCTTGATGCACATGGTATCGCCTGCCGGATTGAAACGTCCAAGTGTGATATAATCATCATCGTTCTCTGTGAAGTCAACCTGCAGTTTTCCACCGAATCCCTGGCCTGTGAATGCCCAGAGTTTGTATGCCAGCGGTTTTGTTCCATAACCGTTCATCTGAAGAGCCGGTACTGCATGGTGGATGCGGAGAAGCTCGTCTGTCTCGTGGTTCGGGTTACCCATGAATGCCGGACGTTTTCCGGCATACTGCATGATCAGCATGGCCATCAATGCGTTAAGGTCTTCCTCACATCCGCTTGGAATTCCCTCGTCTTTCATGATGGAATGACACATACATGGTGTGAATTTACGGTTCTGCGGGATTTCTGTTGTACAGAGCTCATGACATGCGGTTGAGAAAGCGTTGCAGTCATAAATATCCATCATCTTTTTGGCAGCCAGATAATATTTCACGTCATTGATAAACCAGTCTGTGTTTACCTGTGTATCAGTAGATCCAGCAATGATCTTATCTGCAATCGGCTTTGCTTCCTCATCTGTGATCTCATCCATATATTTGAAAATGGATGTAAATGGAAGCTTCACCACTTCAACTCCGTAACGCTGACGAAGGATCTCCGGATCGCGGATCAGACTCTGAATTCCGAATGTAGGCTGAGATCCTGCTGTCAGTACAAGCGCCCTTGTATTGCGAACTGCTTTTCTTACCCAGAGAATATGCATGATCTCATTCACATCCTGAAGATCCATACATACATATGCCTCTACTCCGATGGAACGGCAGTATGCTGCAAAATCAATTCCTTCGTTTCCGTTCTGCCAGATAACGACCGGCTTTCCGAAACGCTCAAGCTTAGGAATTCTCCATCCCATGCAGAGGAAGCAATCGATCTCATCAACATCCTCTCCGATTTTTGCAAAAAGGTCTTTATCTACAACAAAAGACTCATTATAGCGGACATCCACAGACTCCGTGAATTCTACCTCATCAATAACCCCTTGTAATCCCTTAACTGAATTTTTGAATGCCTCATCAGCTGCTTTTGTCTCAGCTTCAACAGTCATATCCTCTTTATGTCCGGCACGACATGGTCCCTCCCAGAAATGTGTATGTGTCAGACATCCAACCAACGGTTTTACTACAAGTTTCATATCCATTGCTTTCTGTTTCATAATAAAAATACCTCTCTTCTCTTTAACATTCCGCATTTTCCAGTTTGTAGTTTTTCCACACACTCGATATATCCTATTATACTGTATGAATCATGGAATTCCTCTTTATTCTTCCGAACAGACTGTACTTTCTTACGATTTTGTGCTATTTTCATATAATTTATATTATTATTCCCATCATTTTTATATGAATTATACAATATTTATTCACCACATTAACCTGAAAAAAATCCGCAAAAAAAGCACCGGAAACGTGGCCGATCCGTTTTTCGGATGGAAGTACATTTCCGGTGCTGTAATCCTGCCCAATACTCAGGTTATCTTATGCCTGTGCCTCTTTTTTCTCAAACTGGCTGTTATACAGATCCGCATAGAAGCCCTTCCGTGCCAGCAGCTCTTCATGATTTCCCTGCTCAATGATATCTCCGTCCTTCATTACCAGGATCAGATCTGCATCCTTAATGGTAGAAAGTCTGTGAGCGATAACAAAACTTGTTCTGCCCTTCATCAGGTTATCCATAGCCTTCTGGATCTGCATTTCCGTTCTTGTATCAACGGAAGATGTGGCCTCATCCAGGATCAGGATCTTATTGTCTGCCAGGATCGCTCTCGCAATGGTAAGCAGCTGTTTCTGCCCCTGAGAAACATTGCTGGTTTCCTCATCCAGGACCATCTGGTAGCCGCCGGGCTGCTGCATGATAAAGTTGTGGATATGGGCCGCTTTTGCTGCTGCGATCACCTCTTCATCCGTTGCGTCCAGTCTTCCGTAGCGGATATTTTCCATAATGGTTCCGGAAAACAGCCAGGTGTCCTGCAGCACCATTCCGAACATCTCACGGAGATTGCTGCGGTTGAAGTTCCGGATATCATGTCCGTCAACCTTGATGCTTCCGCCATTTACATCATAAAAACGCATCAGCAGCTTTACGATCGTCGTTTTTCCTGCACCTGTAGGTCCTACAATGGCGATCTTCTGACCGTCATGCACATCTGCGGAAAAATCATTTACAATGATCTTATCCGGATTATAACCGAATCTCACATGCTCAAACTGTACATTTCCTTCCAGTCCCTCAATGGAATCCGGGTTCTCCGGCTGAAGCTCCTCCTCCGGCTCCTCAAGAAATTCAAATACCCGCTCAGAAGCTGCCGCCGAAGACTGCAGAAGGTTTGTAACCTGGGCGATCTGCTGGATCGGCTGTGTAAAGTTACGAATATACTGGAAGAAGGACTGGATATCTCCAACCTCGATAGTTCCTTTGATGGCAAAAAGCCCTCCGAGAAGTGCCACCATCACATATCCCAGATTTCCCACAAACTGCATGATCGGCATCATCATCCCGGAAAAGAACTGTGACTTCCATGCAGACTCATAAAGCTTCTGGTTGTCATGCTCAAATTCCTTCAGCGCATCCTGCTCTTTGTTGAATACTCTTACCACATCATGGCCGCCGAAATTTTCCTCAACCTGACCATTTACTTTTCCCAGGTACTCCTGCTGTGCCTGGAAATATTTCTGGGAGTGTTTCATTACTTTATTAATGATAAGCATGGAAACCGGCAGGATCAGCACTGCTGCCAGTGTCATCCACACGTTGATGGAAAGCATCATGATAAATACACCGATCAGTGTTGTTACGGATGTGATCAGCTGTGTCATGCTCTGGTTGATGCTCATCTGCAGGGTATCCACATCATTTGTCACCCTGGAAAGGATCTCACCGTTTGTTCTGCTCTCGAAATAATTCATTGGCAGACGGTTGATCTTCTTTGAAATATCCTTTCGGAGATTGTATGTAACATCATTGGAGATCCCCGTCATGACAAATCCCTGGATCAGGGAAAAGCATGCACTTGCCACATACAGTCCCAAAGTCCACAGAAGGATCATTCCAATCTTACTGAAATCAATACCGCCTGTACCGTTTACCTTGGCAACCAGACCATTGAACAGCTCTGTGGTAGCTTTTCCAAGGATCTTCGGGCCTGCAATATTAAACGCTGTACCTGCCACTGCAAAGATAAACATCAGGATAAAACGGAATTTATATCTGCCCATATAGCCAAAGAGCTTTTTCATGGAGCCTTTGAAGTCCTTGGCCTTCTCTGTTGGCTGCATTCCGTGTCCGCCCATCGGGCCTCTTCTTCTCTGCTGACTCATGCCAATTCCTCCTCTGATAACTGACTCATGGCAATCTGGCGATATACCTCGCAGGATTTCATCAGCTCCTTATGGCTTCCGATCCCTGCCATATGTCCATCGTCCAGTACAAGGATCTTATCTGCATTTAAGATCGTACTGATACGCTGTGCCACGATAATGGTTGTTGCTTCTTTTGTATGTTCTTTCAGAGCTTTTCGAAGTGTACTGTCTGTTTTGAAATCCAGTGCGGAAAAGCTGTCGTCAAAGATAAAGATCTCCGGATCCTTTGCGATAGCTCTGGCGATGGAAAGCCTCTGTTTCTGTCCACCGGAAACATTGCTTCCTCCCTGTGCGATCGGAGTCTTATATCGCTCCGGCTTGGTGTCGATAAACTCCGTAGCCTGTGCAACCTCTGCTGCTTTTTTCACTGCATCCTCCGGAATCTCTGTCTTTCCGTAACGGATATTGGAATCAATGGTTCCTGAGAAAAGTATACCCTTCTGCGGAACGTAACCGATCCTGTCACGGACATCCTTCTGTGTCATTTTCCGGACATCCACGCCATCCACTTTCACAGATCCTTCTGTTGCATCATAGAAACGCGGGATCAGATTGATCAGTGTACTCTTACCGCTTCCTGTACTTCCGATGATCGCTACTGTCTCACCTTTTTCTGCCTTGAAAGAAATGTCTGTGATAACATTCTCTCCTGCCTCCGGATATGCGAAGCTTACATGGTCAAATTCTACAGTACCCTTCACATCCTGGGAAGGCTGTACCGGATCCTCCGGATCCTGGACACTGACTTCTGTCTCAAGCACCTCGTTGATACGGCGTGCAGATACATTTGCTCTCGGCAGCATGATAGACATTGCTGTGATCATCAAAAATGACATGATGATCTGCATTGCATACTGGATAAATGCCATAACATCACCAACCTGCATGCTTCCGCTGTCTACCGCATAAGAACCGCTGTAGATGGTCAGTACGGAAACTGCGTTCATGATCAGCATCATCACCGGCATCATAAATGTCATACAACGGTTTACAAAGAGGTTTGTCTTCGTCAGAGTGATATTTGCATCCTCAAAACGCTCCTCCTCGTGTTTCTCCCGGCTGAATGCACGGATAACCGGAATACCGGTAAGGATTTCTCTTGTTACCAGGTTCAGCTTATCTACCATGGTCTGCAGGGCTGTAAATTTCGGCATTGCGATCCTGAACAGCATTGCCATAAATGCCATGATCAGTACAATGGCCACCCCAAGGATCCATGTCATGGAGGAATCTCTCTGAAGCACGCGGATCACACCACCGATTCCAAGGATCGGCGCGTAAAGCACGATACGGAACATCATAGCCATTACCTGCTGGATCTGCTGGATATCGTTCGTGCATCGTGTAATCAGGGATGCTGTTGAAAACTTATGGTACTCTCTGCTGGAAAAACCTATGACTTTGTTATAAACCAGCCCACGGAGATCATGTCCCATAGATGCAGCAACTCTGGATGAAAGAAATACCACACATACTGCAGCCATCATGGTGACCAGTGCCATCAGCACCATGCGGATACCTGTTGCTTTCATGTAATCCATCTGTATGGCATCCACATCTTCACCCATGGCTTCATATTCTGCACGAACGTAGGAAACGCCTGCCTGTGTGATGATGGATTCCTGCATCTTGTCGATCTTTTCTCCGACCTGCTCCTTCATAGCAGCCAGAGCCTCTGCCGGCATCTGAGAAAGAGCCGCCAGTGGATCAGTCCCTTCCGGGATTCCCATCTTTGCAAGAGCTGCCTTTGATTCCTCACTGTCGGACGTCAGAGTAGAAACGATCACCATCGGTTTGCCGAAGATATCGTTGAGTTCTTCTCTGTCTTCTTTGGAGATTTTATCCTTTAATACCAGATCATCTCCCTCTTCCTCATAAAATCCATCCACAGTTTTCGCATCATCCTCCTCCATAAACAGCTTCAGACTGTCCATGGACGTCTTTCTGATCTTCTCAGGAACACTGTCTTCAATACCGTTCTGCTGAATTCCCACATTGATGATATTTGATGTGTAATTCGGCAGAGACAGATCACAGTATGCCTGAAGAAAAAGAAGCGCAATGATGAGTACGATGTAACCTGCAGATCGTTTCAGATATTTCATCAGTTTAATCACGTTTCTGTTCCTTCCTTTCTGTCATTTCATCCGGATGAAGCTTTTCTATGGCTTCCTCCGGCTGGATCTTTTCGATATTTACAAGGATCTGCTCCAGAAATCTCCGAAGCAGGCACTGTTCCGCCTCACTGAAGCCTTCCATCATTACAGCCTCATTTTTATGGATCCGTTCCAGTGCTTTTGCCTTGATTTCCTTTCCCTTTTCTGTCATGTAGATCCTGGTCACACGCTGGTCCTTTTCATCCGGTTTCTTATAAAGAAAGCCTGCTTTCTCCAGTCTCTGTATCGATACATTTACCGTAGGCGGCTTGATATGCAGGATCTTTGCAATTTCCCGCTGACTCAGGCCATCCCGTCCGGACACAAGCCCCAGAACCGGGATCTGTCCCGGATAAATCCCAAGCTCCTGCATCTGACCAAAGCATTTCGTCATAAAATGACGGTCTACCTTCATAAACAGAGATAAAAAACTGCTCTGCCTTTCTTTCTCATCTTCCTCCTTACAAAACACGCTGTCACTCCTCTCTCATCCGATCAGACACCTGCTCCCTGTTAATGATATACGAAGCAGTGGCCATTTTCTTTTTAATTAGTCGGCTAACTATATATAATATACATCTGCACAAAAAATGCAACTGTTTTTTGTGTATTTTACACTTTTTTAAGATTTACAGTTTCTTTTATCCCTGTTTATAATCTGTTTATTAATTTGCCAAGCTAATTTATTTTCTGCTATTTTTCCGCATAAAAAATACCCGCTTCGGAATTTTTTTATTCGAAACGGGTACTTCTTTCTGTTCCTGATTTTCTTATACAAACTGGTTCACAGCCGGATCATAAGCATAATCGATTATATCAAGCTTATCCTCCAGTTCTTTCCGGTTAAGTCCTCTGTCCTCGCAGAAGGCATCCAGGGATCTGTAAAAATCCCGCAGCTGTGTATTTACGTAGCTTAAAAGCATTACCGGGTCCTTTGGTATCATAATCTGTTTCCATCCTTTTATCTGATATTTATCCAATATCCCAGATGCTGCTGGAGAGCTGCCTGATCTGAAATATCAGATTTACTATCTTACCAATTTTATTTTTTGTCAAGAGCCAGAGCAGATTTTTCAGGATTTTTTATTTCTTCAGTATCTGATAAAAATATCCCATTCCCTGTCCAGAAAAAAACTGCCTGGTTCTGATCTTCATCCTGAAATGGATTTCCATCAGAACCGACAGTCCTTTTCCTTGTCAATCTATCATAAATTTATGGAGTTATTTTTTACTTCGTGCTGACAGTAAACTCTCCGTCCTTCACATCCAGCACAATGGTATCTCCGGCATGTACATCACCGGAAAGGATCTTCTTGGCTGTCAGTGTCTCAACATAATTCTGGAGATAACGCTTCAGAGGACGTGCGCCGTAAACCGGATCATAACCGTTATCCACTACCATCTGTTTGGCAGCATCTGTAAGCTCCAGAGAAAGCTCCTGGTCAGCCAGACGGTCGCTGAGCTCTTTGACCATAAGATCTACGATCTTACCTACATTATCCTTGGTCAGCGGCTTGAACATGATGATCTCATCCAGACGGTTCAGAAATTCCGGACGGAAGTGACCACGAAGATCATTCATAACCTGTTCCTGTGCTTCCGGTTTGATATCTCCCTTCTCGTCGATACCGTCAAGAAGGTATGGAGAACCAATGTTGGAGGTCATGATCAGGATCGTGTTCTTAAAATCAACCGTACGTCCCTGGGAATCCGTGATACGTCCATCGTCCAGTACCTGCAGAAGTACATTGAATACATCCGGGTGAGCCTTCTCGATCTCATCAAAAAGAACAACACTGTACGGTTTTCTTCGAACGGCCTCTGTCAGCTGTCCGCCTTCCTCATATCCAACATATCCTGGAGGCGCTCCGATCAGACGGGACACGGAATATTTCTCCATGTACTCACTCATATCGATACGGACCATATTCTGTTCATCGTCAAACAGTGTGGCAGCCAGAGTCTTTGCAAGCTCTGTTTTACCAACACCGGTTGGTCCGAGGAACAGGAAGGAACCGATCGGCTTTGTGGGGTCCTTGATTCCGGCTTTGGAACGAAGGATTGCATCTGTTACAAGACGAACACCCTCATCCTGTCCTACTACACGTTTGTGCAGCTCATCCTCAAGGCCCAGCAGCTTGGTTCTCTCACCTTCTGTCAGCTTGGTTACCGGAATACCGGTCCATCTGGAAATGATACGGGCAATCTCATCATCTGTGACAGCCTCATGTACCAGGCTTCTGTCACTCTCTTTAACCTGCTTCTCCTCAACCTCCAGCTGCTGCTGAAGCTTCGGCAGCTCGCCGTACTGCAGCTCAGCTGCTTTCTCCAGATCGTAATTCTGTTTTGCTTTCTGGATCTGTTTATTGATATCCTCAATCTGCTCACGTAATTTCTGGAGCTTCTCTACGGAATGCTTCTCATTATCCCACTGAGCTTTCTGGGTATTAAAAGTATCTCTCAGCTCTGCAAGTTCTTTCTGCAGATCAGCCAGACGCTCTTTACTTAAGTTGTCAGTTTCTTTCTTCAGGGCAGACTCCTCAATCTCCAGCTGCATGATCTTACGTCTCTGCTCATCCAGCTCTGTCGGCATGGAATCCAGTTCCGTCTTGATCAGCGCACAGGCCTCATCAACAAGGTCGATGGCTTTATCCGGAAGAAAACGGTCTGTAATGTATCTGTGTGAAAGTGTGGCAGCGGCAACCAGGGCACTGTCTGTGATCTTAACACCGTGGAATACCTCATATCTTTCCTTCAGGCCACGGAGAATGGAAATGGTATCTTCCACTGTCGGCTCATTTACCATAACCGGCTGGAAACGACGAGCAAGTGCAGCATCCTTCTCAATGTACTGTCGGTACTCATCCAGAGTTGTTGCACCGATACAGTGCAGCTCACCTCTGGCAAGCATAGGCTTCAGCATGTTTCCTGCGTCCATGGCGCCGTCTGTCTTACCTGCACCCACAATCAGATGAAGCTCATCGATAAACAGAATGATCTGTCCTTCGCTCTTCTTCACTTCCTCAAGTACTGCTTTCAGACGTTCCTCAAACTCGCCACGATACTTGGCACCTGCAACCAGCGCACCCATATCCAAGGCAAAAATCTTCTTATTCTTAAGACCTTCCGGTACATCTCCTGCCACAATACGCTGTGCCAGTCCCTCAATGGCTGCTGTTTTACCAACGCCAGGCTCACCGATGAGAACCGGGTTGTTCTTAGTCTTACGGGAAAGGATACGGATAATATTCCGGATCTCCATATCACGGCCGATCACCGGATCAAGCTTCTGGTTCTTCGCCTTATCCACAAGATCCTCACCGTATTTATTCAAGGTATCATAGGTTGCCTCCGGGTTGTCACTGACAACTCTCTGGTTTCCTCTGACTGTAGATAATGCCTGAAGGAAACGCTCTCTGGTGATTCCAAACTCCTCAAAGATCTTCTTCATGCTTGGGCTTTGGTATCTCAGCATGGAAAGAAACAGATGCTCTACAGAAACATACTCATCTCCCATAGCCTTGGCTTCATCCTCCGCACTGACCAGTGCCTTGTTCAGATACTGACCAAAGCGAAGTTCTCCGCCCTGAACCTTAACCTTCGCATTCAGAGCTTTCTTAACAGTGTCAACAAAATATTCCTTCTGAATCTCCATCTTCTCGATCAATTTGAGAATCAGGCTGTCTTCCTGTGTAAGTAAAGTATACAGAAGGTGTTCCTCTTCGATCTCCTGATTGCCATATTCATAAGCAACCTTCTCAAGATCCTGGACAGCCTGTACGGATTTCTGTGTAAATTTACTGATATTCATAGGCTTTCCTCCTATTCCTGAAAAAGCACTTCCGGCACTTTCGTTTCGGAAATGCTGTAGCTTTTTTCTTGTTCTAGGAGAAATATAACACGATTTGTTAGCACTGTCAAGAGGTGAGTGCTAGTTATTTTGTGAAGATTTTGTGACCCTAAAATGAAAAACTAATTTCCACTCTCAGCCCTTTATGTTCTTTTGCTGAAATTAGGGGTGGAACTTAGTCCTGCAATAAGCTATCCTATAACAAATGCCAGGGTACACTGGCCCATATCCTCCGATCACCGGAAATGATCCATTTTTATTACAAAGGAGGATTTACTTATGGCTACTAATAATATTGGGAATCACAAACACCTTACTCTCGCTGACCGTGCTGCTATCGAACATGGTATACAGATTGGCGAAAACTTTACACAGATCGCTCAGAGGTTAAACAAGGATTCCTCTACCATCTCAAAGGAGATACGGCGGCATCTCATACATGTTCCTCATTATCAGGACGACCTACAGAAGAAACGCTCAGAATGCCAGTTCTTTCATTTCTGTGAAAAAAGAAATGTATGTGGCAGCCTTTCCTGCCAGTCATTATGCTTTAAATGCCGTTCCAAACGCTGCGCCGTGTACTGCCGTGATTTTACTCCTATACTTTGTGACAGACTTAAAAAACCACCTTACGTCTGTAATAACTGTAAACAGATCCGGACCTGTTCCCATGACTTCTATTTTTACCGTGCCCATTATGCCCATGACCTTTATAATGAGATCAAGGTTTCTTCCCGTTCCGGTATCAATCAGACTCCTGAATCGCTGGAACAATTGGATCAACTGGTTTCGCCTTTTCTCCTTAAAGGGCAGCCATTATCTCATATTTACGCTTCCAATCAACATCTTATCGATTGTTCCATCCGTACATTGTATAACTACATTGATCATGGATATTTTACTGCTATCAATTTGGACCTCCCCCGCAAAGTACGCTATAAAAAGCGTCGCAAGACCAGAAAAGCCCCTGAAAACACCGGCTACCGGGAAAACAGGACATACCATCATTTTGAAAAATATCTTGAAGAATATCCAGACACAAATGTTGTAGAGTTAGATGTTGTGGAAGGAGCTGGTGGAAAATCTGAGAAAGTCCTTCTGACTATGTTATTCCGTAACTGTAACCTTATGCTCATTTTTTTGCTTGAAGCCGATAACCGTAAAAATATCAGGGAAGTTTTCCTTTGGCTGTATGAACAGCTTGGAGCTGATCTATACCACAAGTTATTTCCTGTCATCCTCACAGACAATGGCTCCTCTTTTAAAGACCCTGAAATATTTGAACGTCCTGGAGATACAGCTCGTTTATCCCGGGTTTTCTACTGTGATCCTATGTCGTCCTGGCAGAAAGGCAAGTTGGAAAAAAACCATGAATTTATCCGTTATATCCTTCCCAAAGGTATCGGCTTCGCACAACTGAACCAGAGCAAGGTAACTCTGATAGCTAACCATATCAATAGCGTGGCAAGAGCCAGTTTAAACGGCTGTACCCCATTTAAACTGGCTCAGTTACTGATAGACAGAAAACTATTGGAACTTTGCGATCTTAAAGATATACCCGCGGATCAGGTGATATTAAAACCCACGCTGTTAAAGCACTAAATATCACATTCATTTCCGGCATCGTATTCTCCAGACCGGTGGAAGTTACCCTTGCAAAGAACAGCCAGCGGTCCTTTCGTGATGTTCCAATCCCGTAAAAACACGGTGTTTTCTCCTTATATTATAGTTTTGTTTTGTGTAAATATCTATATCTTGTAGAAATTAATTCTGCAGAAATCCCTTTACTTATCAGTACTAGCACATGGTGGAAGTTACTTTTTCATTCAACCAAGATTTTGTGAACCTTGATTTTACGGGCTTCACAGGGATTTTTCACTTGCTTTCGCACTCGATTTTCTTGATTTGACCACATTTTTACGACAAATCTTTTGGAAAATATATTCGTCTGATTTTCTTACCACATTTTACGACAACAATCTATGGTTTATACCACAGCAGGTACGGTTTCCGGCAGGTTCATTTTAGACATTTCATTCTCCACATGAGACTTTTCTGCAATATGATTGTAGACATTCATTGTAATCTGTGCATCTGAATGGCCCATCACATACTGCATAACTTTGGGATTGACATTGTTCTCACCCAGTCTGGTACATCCCGTATGCCGAAGGGTATGCGATGAAATAGGAGGCATCAGCTCCGGCTCTCGCTTCTCTTCTTCTGCCAGTTTGCTTTCTTTCTTATTATAGGCATTAACAATATTTTTCAGAAAGCTGTTCACTCCCGCCGGCATGATCGGACGCCCATGTTTTGTATTGAAGATGAATCCACTACGTCCACCGATCTCAACATTACTCTGCAAACCAAGCATCAGATTCAGTTCTCTCTGCTTACGGAACGCATCATATACCATCTGTGTCATAGGAATATCTCTGATTCCTGCATCCGTTTTGGTTTCTGAATCATGGAAACAATATCCTTCATCACCTTCATAATACACAAGCTGTCCACCTACATGAATCTCCCGGTTCTTCATATCCACATCTGACCAGGTTAAGCCGATAGTCTCACTCACTCTCAGGCAAGCCCCAAACATAACCTGCATCATCGGAAGATGAAGCTTATACACATTACTCTGTTCAACAAACTCCAGAAGTTTTTCCTGCTGTTCCAGTGTCAGTGCTTCTTTCTCTTTTGCCGGAGCCCCATAATCTCCAAGTGTTCCAGTTACCGGATTCTTACGGATAATCCCGTCTTCCACTGCCAGTTCAAAACTGGGATTCAATAAGCCATAAAGACCTTTGATCGTACTGTGTGCAAGTCCTTCATCTGACAATGCTGAAAAGAATGTCCTTACATGAGATGTCTTAAAATCCAAAACACGAATATTTCCCAAAGTATTTCGTATACGGTAGTCCCACATACGGATATAATTCTTTTTCGTTCTTTCCTTGATATTCTTTGTTGCCACGTATCGCTCAAACAACGTATTTACAGTCAGCTTCTTGACTGATGCATCTGTAATAAGCAGATCATCCATATCCTTATTGATTTTCTTTTCCATTTCTCGCAGACTCGCCAGATCAGCTGCATAAACCGAATTACGCTTTCCGGTAATTTCATCCTTGTAGCGATACTCATAACGTCCATCCGGACGCTGGTATTCACCTGTTTTTAAATTTCTGCCTTTATTATCTTTTCTTGCCATATCAATCATTCCTTTCACTTCATTTTTCGTTATTCGGAATGATTTTTGTCCTGTCGGTATCAGTTATTTACTGCCTGATATCTGCTCACAGATTAACATAATATTTTATGATTTCCAAGGGTAAATTCCTGCAAAATGCTAATTTTTATTTGCCTGTTTCTCAGGAATATTTTACCCTTTTCACTTTTCATTCCGAAGGAAAGTTGTTGTATTTTATCCTTTTATCTTTCATTACACTGCCATTGCATCAAGATATTTTTTTATCTTATCCACGTTATAGAGAACACGTCTTCCAACAATCACTCTTGCTTCTGCATGGTCTGCAATTTTCTTTGCAGTTACTTCTCCGCAGGATAACATTGCCATTAATCCTTCAATATCTACCGTCAGACGATTCTCAGACTTATACTCTGTTGTTTTTCTCATGATGCACATACCTCCTTTCCTCCGTATTCTTCTGCATCACCTCCCAGACAGCGGTTATGCCCGTTGTCAGTACATATACTTTTTGTTTGGACTTCTTACGATGATTTTCCATTCTGTTCGGCGTGTTGGCTTCCATTTGTATATGGCGGTGTCAACGTTACAATTGACCTCTATCAGAAATCTTTCTGAATACTGGCAGCTTCTTCTCAAGCATACCAGCCGTTGCCGGAGTATCTTCGGTTTCCACATACTACTCTCTGATACAGCGGTGGAATCCTGTGTTACCTTTAAGCCCCGAAAGGCACCCATACAGCTCATTTAATTTTCAAGGTTCAACAATCAAAAGTTTTTGTAGGTATACATTTTTGTACCTATTTCGATTTAATGCCATTATATCCCCAGTTACTGCTAATGTCAATAGCACTTCATGCGTTTTAGGTTCTTTTTTGTACTCTTTTTTATTGATTTTCTGCTATCTTGTGTTATAATATGGACAAATAGTTATTCATTTCTTGATTTTACTATCTTCTATGGATGTTTATCAGGACTAATGCAGAGGTGACTTTATGAATTTTAATCTGAAACTAAAAAAAATCCGGACATTCCGGAAAATGACACAAAAAGAACTGTCAGAGAAGATCGGACTGACCGATCAGCATAGAATTGTACAATATGAAAAAGGCGTTCGTGTTCCAAAAAAAGATCTGGTTGATAAAATGGCTAATGCTCTGGATGTCAATCCTTATACCCTCTATGATACCGCTGGACGTGACGCTTCCGAAATGATGGAACTGCTTTTCTGGCTGGATGAATTTAATCCATCTGCCCTGCATCTGTTTCTTCCTCGGAAATTTCCTGGTGAAAAATGCAATGAAGTAGCAGACACTTCCGTTTACTACCATGACAATGATAACTGGCCTGCCCATGCTCCTGTCTGTATGTGGTTTGATTATGGGGTTCTGAATGATTTTCTGAAAGAATGGGTAGTTCGAATGGATGAACTGAAATCCGGCGAGATTACCAGAGATGAGTATTTTGAATGGAAAATCAACTGGCCACAGACCTGTGATGGTTGCGGAAAGTTTGAACCTAAGAAAAAATGGCGAATATAGCAAATACAATGCTCCTCAAAACTGGAAAATATTCCAATAATGGGGAGTTACTATTCTTTTTTAATCTAATGCTCTTCTGCTATATGTATTTTTCATCACTCAACTACTTTATAGCCAGCATTTGTAATTACACAAATCGCTTCGCTTTTTCTTTCAAACAAGTATTAAGTACCTCTTCCCAAACAGCATATTCCCGTCTATCTGGATATTCTTTAACAACTACTTCACTGCCAATCTGAATATATGGTAACCGCTTAATTTTTAGATACGATAGAAAAAATCCCCGACTACTTTTCAGTAGCCGGAGCACCTTGACAATTCACATATGATTAATTTGATTCGTTTGCACGACGTTCGATTTCAGCTTTGACGATTTCGTTCCATGGAGCCAGAAGTTCTAATTCATCATCGCTCATCCTATCATTATCGTGCTGATTTGCACAAAGAAATAACCTTATTATGCCGGTTGACAGGTTGGATTACGCTGATTTTTTGAAAACTTTATATGGTATATTTTAATGAATGAATTGTAGGATTACTTTATTGACATTTCTGACACTATCATATACACTGTACATATCGTATAAGTACGCATATATCAAAAGGTGGTGAGAGGAAGTTAGAATGGAAATTATCATAAGTAATAGTAGTGATAAGCCTATTTATGAACAAATTGCTATGCAGATCAAGAGTTTAATCATGAATGGTACCCTATCTGCCGGAGAAGCCCTGCCTTCCATGCGTGCACTGGCAAAAGACCTGCATATAAGTGTTATTACTGTTCAACGAGCTTACGAAGATTTAACTCGAGATGGGTTTATCGAAACCGTATCGGGAAAAGGTAGTTTTGTTGCATCACCAAATAAAGAATTTATTCAAGAAGAACAACTACGAATAGCAGAAGAACTTTTAGAAAAGGTTGCTATAATCGGTCGTACTCATGGTATCAGCTATGAGCAAATGGCTAATATTCTAAAACTATTTTTTGAAGAATGAGAGGTGGAATTATGGAACAGAACAGTATTGTTGTAAAAAATGTTACTAAAAAATTTGATGATTTTATGTTAGATCATATTTCATTTACAGTTCCTACAGGACGTATTGTGGGTTTCATAGGAGAAAATGGTGCTGGAAAAAGTACAACTATCAATTTAATTTTAGACCAGTTAAAGTTGGATGCGGGTGAAATAAGAATATTGGGTAAACAAAATCACTCTTATTTGCATAAAGAAAACATTGGTGTTGTTTTTGACGAATGTAAATTCCATTCCGTCTTAAATGCAAAAGATATTGCCCAAATCCTTTCGGGATCTTATAAAACATGGGATATGAATTTGTTTGAAGAATATATGAAACGCCTTGATGTTCCATTAAATAAATCAATAGGGCAACTTTCAAAAGGTATGAAGATGAAATTGTCAATTATTTGTGCACTATCGCATAGACCCCAGATTCTGATTTTAGACGAAGCAACAACAGGGTTAGATCCTGTTGTACGAGATGAAATTTTGGATATTTTTTTAGAATTTATTCAAGATGAAGAACACTCTATTTTGTTCTCTACACATATAACCTCTGACATACAAAAGGTTGCTGACTATGTAATTCTGATTCATAATGGAAAAATTATTTTTGAGGAAAAGAAAGATGACCTTATTTATAATTATGGAATTATACGCTGTAAAAAATCAGAATTTAATACTGTTTCGCCAGATGACTATGTATGTTGTCGAGAAACAAATCTTAGCGTGGAATGCTTAATACATGACAAAGTAGCTGCAAAAAAAAGATACAAAAATCTAATTATTGATAATGCTTCTATTGAGGACATTATGCTGTTCTATATCAAAGGAGGTGTCAAATGAAAGGATTGGTTTTTAAGGATTTATTGCTTATGAAGAAAATGAATAAAAAAGTCATTTTTGTAATGTATTTTTTTGTAATAGCAATTTCATTCTTCGGAGAGAATGAAGTTTACTCAATTATGTCATCGGCTTTTTTTTCACTTTTTATCGGTATGCACTTAATGATGACCATGACCTATGATGGATTGACTTCATGGAAACAATATGAATTAACCTTGCCGATGAGTAAGTACCAAATCATTTTCAGTAAGTATTTGACTAGCTTGCTTCTTGTTCCGATTAGTATAATGGGTACAGTTATCATTTATATCATTCGTTATGTGGTTTATCATAATTTTACACTTAGCCAGTTTGGTTTTTCTATCGCCATTGCAATAGCATTACCTGTTTTATGGTGTTCTATATGTTTAGCAATAGCACAGTGGTTTGGCTATATGAGAGTTCAGTATGTGAGAATGATTTGCACACTTCTCGTTATCTTTTTCGTAAGCAAAATATCAAAAGATATGAAATACGTTACTCAAAATTTGGTTAAAAATCCTATGTTGATTGCTATTTTTGCTTTGGGTATAGTAGTTTCATCGTATTTTGTTAGTGTTATAGGATACTCAAGGAAAAAATAAAAGTAGAGGTGCAAATAAAAGTAAGTGTCGAGTGGGTGCGTTGCCTTGTCTGCGGAAATAAAACACGTGACAAAATCCGAGAAGATACTGTCTATTAAAAAACTTTCCCACTCTTTTGTTCGAAGTGTAAAAGCAAATGCCTAATCAACATTGCACAATTCCATATGACTGCTATTAAAACGCCAGACGCACAGCCGCAGAGCCGATAAAACACAGTTCTTTGAACTATGGTTATCGGCTTTTGTATTTTCCTAATCATAGTGATTATCAGCATACAGGCTTTTTTCTTCAAACTTCTTCTGAAAATACATTTTAAGCAGCATGATTCCCACATTGATAAATCCAAATGTCAAAATCAAATTCACTGGCAGATATTCTCTAATTACATCTCCAAGCACTGCTATCCCCGAAAGACTTCCGATTAAAAACATCTGTGAAATTTTATCCCACATTTTTTTGTATATCTTTATTATTTCCATAATTATCGCCATTATAATTACCACTATGAGAAGGACCGCTACGATTGCCAGAATTCTGATAACCCATGCTTCTCCACATGTATATGCTATTTTCTGGTTAAATCCGTTATCATAGGTTGGATGTGCCAACCATTCACAAAATTGAAAATACCACATGAATGGAGTCCTGAAAAAATCTATGAAATCATTCTGAAAAGCACCGTTCTGCATAATTACAAACAGGATTACCGTAATGTATCCCATTCCCCAAAAATATTCCGTATCCCTCATTTTTTCGGTTCTGGCTTTTACTTCTTTTTTCGCTTTACGGATTTCCAGCTCTGCCCGTTTCTTTTCGTTACGGGCCTTTGTTTCTGCCTGTTCCATCTTTTTCTCTGCTTCTTTTTGTTTCTTCTGTGCTTCATCTACTGCTTCAACAGATGATTTATTCACCTGTATCTGCAGTTTAGAGTTCTGGTCCCGAACGTCTTTTATTTCTTCTTCGAGCTGTTCTTGCTCTTTCCTGCTCTTCAAACCATTCCTGTTCCTCAGATCGTCGTTGCTCTGCTGAAGCGATTGATTCAGCTTCTGCGTTTCGGACAGTTCTGTTGTTAAACGCTGAATTTCTACGGTTGATTTCCGAACTTCTTCTCGCAATTTCTGCCTGTCGAATAAGATCATCCGTTTCTCTTCTTCCAGTGTCTGTATCTGCTTTTTCTGTGTTCGCATGAACTCTTTCGCTTTCTCGAAACTCTGTACAAGAATATCCCTCTCCACTTTGAGCTTGATCGGTGATTCCTCTGGTGTCTGTGATGGCTGCGTCAAGCTCTCTGTAATAGTTTCTGAGTTCTTCGGCTGCTCTGCTGTCTCTGTCGGCTGCAACTCTGGATTTTTCCCTATTTCCATTAAATTCATTCTCCAATCCCTCCTTACTGATATCCAGATGAAATGTTTTAGACAGATTGCTGTCACGCACTTTCTTTCCATCCTGGTTCTGAAAAGTGATGTGCTTACGTTTCTCTGTCCAGTTTACGTTCCATCCAAACTGTTTCATTTTTTCTATAAACTTTTCTTTGCTGATACAATTTTCCAGTGCCTTTAATACCGCCATTGCACAGTCCGCTACAAAACTGTCCTTTACCTGTTGACGGAACAGGTTATATTTATCTTTGCTCCACGCAATGACTTCCCCTTTTTCAATCTGGCTTCCATCAAAGTGCTTTCCTTTCTCGGCAACTGTCAGTCCACGTTCCCGGCACATCTGGTTGGTAAGCTGTTTCATACGTTCCAAATCTTTTCTGGTATTATGCAGCTTTCTCCCATCTTCATAACTCACTGAATTGGTAACCAGATGGCAGTGAATATGCTCTTTATCCTTATGCACAGCCACTAACGTCTGGAATCCACTAAACCATTTTTCTGCAAACTCTTTTCCAAATTCAAACGCCTGCTCCAGAATAATCTGCTCGTCCTTATGCCAGGAAATAATGTTGTGGGCATACATTCTCCCAGAATCTTTATTCCACATCTTCTTTTCTTCTAAAAAGGTTCTATACACCAGATCATAGTTAATCTCATCATGGCAGTACGGGCCTGTTACATAGGTAAGCAGTTCGCCGGTCTTGTCTTGTCGTAAAACATATTCGATACAATTTCTCATTGCTCCATGTGTATTTGTCCGCTTATTAATCGTCTTATTAACCGCCATATTCTTTCACTCTCCTTCCGGTACTTGAGGACATTTTTATTGAGGAAATATAACATACTGTCGTTTGGGATTTCTCCATCTGTATGCAGTTTTCTTGCAATCTGATTGATATTTGTAGTCGCTCCCCGGAGCTGACAAAGGATGTCTGCAAACATCTGGTTCAGTCTTTTCAGTTCTTCCACTTCCTCTGCAGATACTATTTTCAAATCTGCGATTGCTTTTATCACAACTTCCTGCTGTGTTCTTCCAGATTCTTTGACCTTACTCTGAAGCAGATCGTATTCTGCTTTATTCATTCGTATGGTTACTGTATGATTTCGTTTTCTCATAGGCTTTCGGCTCCTTTCTTTGCTTAATTTTCATTCTTTATTGACTGATACGATATTCTGACTGATAAACCAATAAAGGGATTCCATAAGGATGCTGGACATCCAGTGGATGTCCGTTTAGCACCGACCGAAGTGGAGCGAAGACAATGCTCCTTTGGTGGGTGCAGGGTGCATGACGTCCAGTGGACGTCAGCTTTGCACCGACCGGAGCGGCGGCGGAGACAAGTCCTAGTCAATCAGTAAGTGTTCCACAGGAATGTCCGGTGGACATTTCGCGGGGATACTTACGCTATTGACGTGCCGGGGTTCCAGGGGCGGAGCCCTCTGGCAAGTTTAGGAACAGCCCAAAGGCTGGCTCCGGTGCAGAGTGGCTTGCCACTTTGCGAAACTTGCCTGTCATCTCCCCACCACTGAACCGACACCCACCAAGCCATATTTTCCACCCTACGTTATCAAATCAAAATGGAGATGACGGTGGTTTTGTGGTGCAGGGACAGACTGTTTCATAAAGAGAAAAGCTCCCATTTCGATAGATTTTCTCTTTCTGAAACAGGCTGTTCATGCATCACTCCGATGCGAAGTATCGGACAATCATGTGCCGTATCCGGCACTCTATTCTTTTCTTCGCCTTGCTTGTTCAATCCACCCATCTGCCAACGTTTTTCTGTTATATTTTCCTGTTATTTCTGTCTTTCTTTTTCTGGATCTCTTTCCATTTCTGCTAAAAGACATAAAAATAGCAGTCATAAACATTTTTCCAATTCATAATGTCTGAAATGTCATCACTGCCATTGTCTTTTTCTGCTATTCTGTTTTTGTAAAGCTATTCCTTACTGTCAGTCTGTTTTCCTGTTACTGCTATTTCATAACCGTCTAAAAACTGTCTGCAAAATCCAGTGCTGCATCCATATCAGCTTCTTTCTCCCAGTCCAGATTATCTTCTGCGATCTCTCCATCCGTTTTCTCCATTGTTAGTGTTCTGTCAGGCAGATTAATTTCTCCTACCGATTCTTTTACAAACGGTACAAGCATTTCCATCAGATTCTTCGCTATAGCCATCGGGACGGATTCTTTCACTCCATCCCTGACAGCTGTTTCCACTCTTTCCAAAAACGCATCTTCCTTTTCTCTGGTTTCCAGATACGGATCTGCTTCATTCCTGTACTCTCTGGAAAAATAATCGTTTAAAGCAACTACAACTGCTCTGGTGTACGATTTATATTTTTCCCTGTTCATCGTCTGCAAATATTCCCATGCCTGCCTGTCCTGTTCATCACAAAGATTCAAACGGATATTTGTGTTGATGATTTTCCGTTCTTTTCTCATACAAGCATCCCTCCGTTTCTCTGGATTTTCCTTACGGTCATTGCTTCATAGCCTTTCGCTGTGGCACAGATGTCCCGTACAATCATTACCCGACTCTTGTCATATTCTCCAAAATTCTGGATCATACAACCGCCACCGCCGACCACATACAAACGCATCAGTTCTGGATTATATTCCCGTTCTCTCAGCTTATGGAAGATTTCTTTCGTATAATCTCTGGCAGCTTTACGAATGACTGTCAGATATTTCTCACCAATATCTGCTGTCCCGGTACGGATCACCTGCTCAATCACCAGATCGTCCACCACTGTTCCCAGTTCTTTCAGCAGGGATTCCCTTACAGTAAGCACACACTGATGCGTTCCATATTTCTCTGTAAAGCATTTCTTCTCTAATGGACGGGAATTGTTGATATACATGATGTTCATAGTTCCGTTTCCAATATCCACAAGCATGTTGATTCCTTTGAAATCCTGTAAGCGGTAAAAGGCTGCTGCAAATCCCTGTGGGTAAATATCAGCGCCTGCAAACTCTACATGATACTCTTTATTGCGGAATATAAAATCCACGCTTTCATTCTGGAGAAGATATTTCTGGAAATCTTCTTTCTGTGTAACTACTGCGATGAAAAGCTCCACTGGAGCTTTTCCCTGCACGCTAAAGTGCCAGGTAAGTGGAAGTCCGGCTGCAATGTGTACCTTTGCCCGGTTCATACCTTTCCCATCCAGTTCCCTTGCGATAGCCGCCAGTGTCAGCACATAATAGTCCTCGTCCTGCGTTTTCTCTGCACAGAACTCCTTGTGTTCCTCTCCGATCTGGTAATACATGCCATTGTAAACAAGAAGATTGTTCTGAAAGATTGGCTCCTTGTCATATCTGGCTACACCGGATGGAAAGCATCTGGTGGCAGTTTTCATGTTTCCATAACCATGATCAATCCCGATCACCATAACTGTTTCATTTCTGTTATTTTTCATCATTCTCATAATCATACCTCATTCTTTCTTTTCTTATCCAATCCCATTAATACTTACGTGAATTGATAAGATGGATATTTTATTTACTGGTTCTTTAATAATTCATATTTAATAACATGGATTATTAATAGCAACGGTTTGTCCAGTATGGGATTTACCATATCTGGTTTTCCTATTTTCTGATGTCCGGAGATAGAAATTTCCTATGACCTGATTGTCCAAAATTGGACTATCCACCCTTAGGCACTTCTCTTCTCCACTTAATCATTTTCTTCTCCTAATGGAACTTCCCGGATAATATATTCGGTATCGCCATAAAAGCCATACTCATTACGCAATCTATGACGTTCCACATATCCATGATACTCTAATTCCTTAATTGCAGAACGAACAGAATCAATCCCATCTCTGCTCAATGTTGCCAGTCCTTGCATATTGTAATTCCAGTCATCTGGCAAACTTAACATCAGCGATAATAGACCTTTCGCTTTCAATGTCAGATTCTTATTCTTGAAATGATGATTACTCATTACCGTAAAATTCTTAGTTCTCTCTACACGAAAAATCTGTGCCATTCTATCTCACTTCCTTTCCAGATAGAAAAAGACGCAAGCCACATTTCTATGACTCACGCCTTTCTCTGCACTTCATTATTAAATTGAAAATTTCTATTCTTCTTTCCTTTGTTCTAACAATTCTCTCGCATTTGCAATAGCAAGGGATAGCTTCTGTTCTAAAAGTTCTTTTGGAGGCATTTGGGTCATATACTGTCCCACATGAATATTTCCATGATCCAATTGCATTAATTCTATAGTTTCCTGTGATTTTTCTGCACATAATATAAGTGCAACAGGACTTTCTTCACCTTCCACTCTTTCATTCTTTTCCAGCCATCGCAAATACAGCTCGACTTGTCCTTTATCCTGCGGTTCAAATTCCCCAAGCTTTAGTTCAACAAGAACCAACCTTCTCAAGCCTCTATGATAGAATAATAAATCCATATAGTAGTCCTTGCCATCCAGTACAAAATGTTTCTGTCTTGCTAAAAATGCAAAATCCGATCCCATTTCCAGAATAAATTTTTCTAATTCTGCAAGAATAGCATTTTCTAAATCTTTTTCACTATAAGTATCACGTAAACCGAGAAAATCAAGCATATATGGATCTCTGTAAAAAAGATCCAGACTCATTTTTCCATCATCTCGTAATTCCGCAATTTCATTTTTAATCGTTTCTTCTGGTTTCTTCGATATTGCAGTTCGTTCATAAAGCATGGATTTTTTTCTTTCACGCAGTGTTCGCACTGACCAGTTTTCCTGCATACACATTGCAGCATAAAAATCTCTTTTTAACTCATCTTGTATTGGCAGAATCTCTACAAAATGCGACCAGGTCAATTGTTGCGACAATGTCGCAACTTTTTCGAAGTCAGGAAATTCCTGATAAAACTTAATCATTCTTGAAATTGATGTTTTATCAAATCCCGAACCATACTCCTGTTCCAGCCGTTTACTGACTTCTGCAACAACCTTTTTTCCATACTCAGGCTTGTTATTTCCAGTTAACTCCACACTAAGTCTTTTTCCAATTCCCCAATTAAGAGAAATAATGGCATCATTCACAACTTTTTTTACATTAGTTTTCTTTTCCCTGATTAACGCATTTATTTCATCATAAATATTATCAATATTATCTGCTATTAATATCTCTTTTTTCATTATCGATTCCCTTCTATAACTTGAAATGCCAAATTGGCATTTCAAAACTGTCCCAACTGCTTACTGTTATATTACCCTATTTTTCTCATTCTGCCTACTGCTTTTTCATGGTCACATATAATAATGAGGTCGCATTCCACGACCTCATCACCTTCATTTAAACATAAATCAATTCCTTGAGAATAATCTCTTCCGCAATCGCTCTGTGCTGATTAGCAGTTCTTACCCAGGCAATCTGATCTGCTTCTTTATCTGGCAATGGTTCTTTTTCTTCCAACTGTTTCAGAATCATTTCTTCCCGTTCTCTGGCTGCCTTATCTACTTCCAGAAGATGCTCTCCAATGGTATCCTGTAAAAGCATCACCTGATAGGTTGAATTTCGATAGTTCTTCAGATAATCTCTACGAAGAAAACCATACTTGCCAAGTTGCTCCATCTGCTCACCGGATTTATAGGTGAGATTTGGAATCAGATATCCATTTACATTTGTATACGTTATAACAGTGGACATTCGCAATCCGCTTCGCTACTTGCTCATGAACGCAGTCACTTCGTAGCCTGCGTTCATATTATTAGCACTCTCCATTTCTCATCATTTTTTGACCACAAATTTACGACATTTACGACAAATCTGACACTGCTTTACAATACCAAACAAAATGACCGATGCCCCGGAAAGCCTGTAAAACAGGCACTTCTAGGATACACAAGACAGGACAAAAATCAACTTCCATTATCAAGAGTTGAGTGCTAATTTTTTGAGATTTTTTTTGCAAACCTTGATTTTACGGGGTTTGCAACACTTTTTTTCCTTATAATCATCACTTTTTCTTGATTTGACACCATTTTGACACCAATTTTTTTATTTTTGGTGTCAACTAATTGCTACGCTTTCCAGCCTTGTGATTTCACTCTCAATTCTGGACATCTCACTTACATGGTTATATACGTCCATTGTTACATCTATGTGGGCGTGTCCCATAATATATTGAAGAACTTTTACGTCTATCCTCTTTTCTGCCATTCTGGTACAAGCCGTATGTCGCATAATGTGAGCGGATACCGTTGGTAACAATTCAGCATTTCTATGTTCAGTCTTTGCAATTTGAACTTCTTTTTTGTTATATGCGTCTACAATATTATATAAGATATTGTTTATTGCACTAGGCATGAGCGGTCTGCCGGACTTTGCCATGAAAATGAATCCTTTATAACCGTCTATCTCAACATCTTTTCCTTTTTGAAGCATAAAGTTTAATTTCTTTTGTTCTTCAAATGCTCTTTGTACATCTGATGTCATAGGGATAGTTCGGATTCCAGAATCCGTCTTTGGCGTGGAAATATGGAATTTATAGCCATCTCCTAAATCTTTATAAATCAACTGATGGTCAATACTTACCGCTTTTGTTCTGACATCTACATCTTCCCAAGTCAATCCAATCAGTTCTCCGCACCTTACACCAGTTCCTAACATGATTCTGAGCATTGGATAGTAGGTGTTGTATACTTGATTATTTTTCACAAATTCCAGCATTTTTTCCTGTTGTAAAACTGTTAAGGCAATACGTTCTTCTGCCTGTCTACCATAATCACTGATAGAAAACTTTGCCGGATTCTTGCGGATAATATCATCATCAACAGCCATTTCCAGTGCCGGATAAATCATATTGTTAATAAATTTTATTGTAGAATATGCGTATCCTGCTTTAGAAAGTTTTGAGTAAAACGATTTGATGTGTGATGGTAAAATCTGAACAACCTTGATGTTTCCAATTTCGTCTTTGACACGATTCTCCCATGTTTTCAGATAATTTGCTCTAGTAGATTCTTTCAGCTCCCTAGTGGACATATATCTTTCAAACAATTTATTAACAGTAAGTTTTTTGATTGCTCCATCAGTTAAAATGTTATCTTCCAAGTCTTTTGCAATCTGCTTTTCCTTTTCCCTTAATTCCGGTAAATCCTTTGCATATACTGTCAGACGTTTTCCGCTTCTTATATCTGTATAACGGTAACTGTATCTACCATCTTTACGCCAGCTTTCGCCCTCTCTTAATTTTCTTCCTTTATGGTCTTTTCTGCTATTTGCCATGAGAAACATTCCTTTCTGTAATAGCCCCCTTTTTTGTTCTCATGACGTGGTTATGTCTATAAATATTATACCATATATCACAAGAAACATAAATGAAAAAGGGTGTTATTCTTCCAGATATGAGAGGTAATTTTTGACTTTTTCTACCGAATAAAGAACCCTACGTCCAATCACAATTTTTGCTCCTGCCTGTTCTCCAATCTTTCTTGCAGTAGCATGACCACAAGATAACATTGCAGACAATTTATCTATATTTACCGTTATCGGCTGTGAGGTTGGTCTTTCTTTTGTTTTGTTCATCTGTCAGCCCTCCTTTTACCGACCTGTATTATCGTCATTTTCTGCACACCAGTAAAAGTATCACTCTCCTTTATCATATGCTTTTTACAAGCAATCAGACGGCTTCGGCAAGCTCCGCTGGTATCTCAACCATTCCCATTCCTGTGGGCTGAACCGTGTCATACGGGTGTATCATTATCCTGTGTTGCAGGTCATGGCAGAACGACTTTTCCAACGGTCGCTCCCAGATCATTGCATGAATCGCTATCTCCCGATTGGAAAAGTCACGGCGTACAACCTCTGATGGCTCACTGCAAGCACAAACGTATCTGACTGCTTTATTCACTTGTCAAAGAACTGTTAGGCTCTTGTCAGCCTGTATCAATTCATTTTTACAAATGGACTGATACAGAATGATAAGAAAAAGCGGAACAGGAAAGAGGGGAGTTTATTAAATCATGCTCCGCTCAAAGATTATTTAATGTTCGTCTATTTCAAATTCACATATCATTTTCAAAAGGGCTTCTCTGATACGCCCCTTTAATTCCATATCAACCACAATGTATACGTTGCCGTATTCATCGTAAAACGGGCGTAAACAGCATTTTGATATGTAGGCTTCATAGAACAGCAACAGCTTTTCTATGGCGTTTTCGTTACCGTCCACGGCTGATGATATGAGAAAAAATGATGGAAGTGTGTGTTGCTTATTCTTCATTTGTTTTCTTCTCCTTTAACTGCTTTCTGATTTCTTCAAGTGAATTTCTTCTGTGCCTATATGATGTGCTTCGGTTGATATTCAGCTTTTCGCCTATCTCCGAATCGCTCATATCCAAGAAGAAAAACATCAATACAATGTTCCGGCTTTGCTCCGGCAACTGTTTCAGTGCTTCTGCAAGTTCTTCATCAAGTACACGGATTTCTGTACCGCACACATCGAATGTTGTATATTCACTTTCGTAATCGTCCCATACAATCAATTTCTCAACAACAATCTCTGGAAGCTCACAAAAGGATACTTCTTTTGCCTGTCGTCTGGCTAATTCCTTGCGGTAATTACGGACAATGCCTTTCACAACCTTTTTGAGCTTACAGTCAAATTGACACTGTATTGTCTTTTGGAAGTCTGATGGTTTCAAAATCACACCCCCTTTCGCTATGAAGTAAAAAGTATGTATCCCTCTTTCCGCACCATATCTGTACGGCAAGGTGTGATTTGTTGCAGGATTGAAAAAAATTTTTGTAAATATGAAAACAGCCTATTTGCACCAATAACAAATAGACTGTTTTTAAAACATCTGATATATGAGTTTTTAATTCATGTTCAAGGACTGATGATGTACTAAGAAAAAGACGGAATAAATTCGGTTGTCGGTATAGATTGCCTGTTTTACTTAGAATCACAAATTGCTCCTTGACCCGAGCAAGCCTGTGAAAATAGAAAAAGGACAGCTCTGGTTATACCAAAACCGTCCTAATATTTTTGGACATTATAAAACAGATTACCCACAGAACGGTTTTTTTTATTTACCGAACGAGGTAATATTTTTGTTTGAATTTACAGTGCATATAATATGAGTTTTTAACACATTCTAATCACATGACATGAAGTATAAACTCATGCTAGGTGATTAAAAATGAGAAAAAAGAAAGATACACACAGCTTTGATTTTCGTCCTTTAGGACTGGCAATCAGAGAAGCCAGAGAGAAAGCAGGGCTTTCCAGAAATGATTTAGGCGATAAAGTCTTTTACGGAGAACGTCATATCGCAGATATTGAAAATATCGGGAAACACCCTAGCTTTCAGTTGTTCCATGATTTAGTTACCATGTTCAATATATCTGTTGACGAGTATTTCTATCCAGCAAAAAATATTGAAAAAAGCACAACCCGCCGTCAGATAGATTCGTCACTTGATTTATTGAGTGATAACGAATTAAAAATTATTCAAGGTACGATTGACGGTATCTTGAACAGCAGAGAGAATAAGAAGTAATTTGCTTCTTATTTTCTCTGTTTTTCTATACAGGTACTTTAACACCTATGAACATGAAAGGAAAAACTTACCTATTTCAAATCAAAGAGAAAAGTTTCATAGTCCTTTACATAGTACCGTATATTTTTTCGCCCTTTTTGAATAATAGTGTGTCCCTCTGATTCTAATTTTTCTTTTTGTGCCTCAATGCCATTTGGATATTTAGCATTCAGTTCTCCGTTCGCTTTTAATGTTCTCCAATAAGGCGTTTCATCTTCGGAACGCTGATAACTAGCCCATGCCACAATAGAAACAAAAATTCCTGCTGTAATCGGTTCTGTAAAATCTGCACCACTCAACTCCGCAAAGTATTCTCGTATTGTCCCAACAGTAATCACTTTACCATAAGGGACTTTTTTCATTACTCTGTCATAGTCAATTGGCGGAGCAAAATACATTTTACTTCCACCATATTTTTCAATGCTTTTCTGGTCTGTAATGATTTGAAATTTTGGCATATCCTTGTTATCGTGCAACATAGCATTAAAATCTTTTTTATCTTCGTTTGCCATTTCTGCCACCTCCTGCTTTAAGAATAATCTGTTTGTCATTCCTATGCAATGAGACTGTTTGAAAAATTTGTTGATTTTCGATTTGTATATTTCTTAATTCATGCTATATCATAACTAAACACAGAATCATGGAATTAAAAAATGAGCCGACAATCTATAAGTTACAATAACTTACAAATTATCGGCTCTGCGTCTTAGCGTCTGGCTCTCTGATAATTATATTTCCACGTTTCATATTGATTATAGTTTCTTGTTTGCACTTCGGACAGAATAACGGAAAATTTATCAATTCTGTATCGTTCCGTATTTTGGTTCGTGTCTTATTGTTACAAATAGGGCAAAACACCCATGATTGATTACTCATAAAAGCTCCTCTCATATTCGCTTAATCTTACAAATTTATTCTACAAATTTTATTTTTTCATAAAAAATAACTAGTCAATACCATTACTAAAGTTATCTCCAAGACATCAGCAATTTTAATATATATACGGAAAAAGTTTATATGTTTTTTCTTTATATAAGTTATATTCTTTGAAATATTTTTGTAAAACTGCTTCTTCAACATTTATTCTTATTTGATAGCAAACAAAGCTACAAATAGCAACTATCAATATAGCAGGGATATTCTTTAACGCAATACTCACGCCCAATAATGACAGAATACTTCCAGTGTAGGCAGGGTGGCGTACAAATTTATACATACCATTTGTTATTAGCTGTTGTTCTTTACTAATCTGAACATTTAATGTAAATGCCTTTTTTAAAGTTAAAACAGCTTTTATACGAATACAAATCCCGACTGCTATAATTAACATACCAATTTTTGCAAAGTAAGCAGGCAACGTCAATTCTCTTATGCAAAATGGAGCTTTTTGACTGATACATAGAAAACTAATTATCAAACAAAATACAAAATTTAAATATAACAACCATTTCGTTCCTAAATCTCTAGTGTCAATTTTTTCAGTTCTATTTTGCTTTGAACGTGTATAAAAGAAAATAAATATTTCGGAAATAAGTAAACACATTAGCAACACATTAAATATATAATATTCAATAGCACTATTAAATTTTGTCATATCGCCCATTACTATTACCTCTTATTCCTTAATTTTAAAAATTTGTTTATTTCATCAGCTTGTCTTTTGGAAATATGATAAAAATAGCAATGAATAGCTATCATAATTAAAATATAGACACATGAATACCATGTAATGTTAATTGCACTAAACGCAAACCATTTACCTATAAATGCCACACCAATGGTTATTGGATATAATATAATCATTTCAGCAATAAAGTGATATATATATTTGCTAAAATCTATAAATGATAGAAGCCAATCGACAATCACTGACACCATAAGATAAACAAACACCTGCAAAATAAAGAAACAAAATCTGTCTTTAGAATATCCTGCTATAATATTGCTTATCGTTGCATACAAAATAATAAATGTAAATGCCATAGAAAATGCAGGAAGATATGTCCTTAAAAATTTATTCATAATAGCCACTCCTTATCTTATCTCTTAGAATAGGAATATATTTTCTTGAAACAATTAGATTTTCTTCATTGTTAAGTTCTGCCAATAATCTGTGGTTAGGGTAAGGTTTAACACAGACCAGACAAGAAATATTCAATAAGGCTGTTTTGCTTATCCTTACAACATTTGACCTTATTAAATCTTGTTCAATAGCAGAAAGTGTCTTTTTACATTCAAATATTTTTTGTTGAGTGTACATAAATGTTTTTTTATCAACAGTTTCAAAATACAAGACTTCATTTAATGGTATCTGATACAGCTTTTTTTCAAAAATTCCTTGTATAAGATATTCTTGTTGACGGATATATTGAACAATCCGATTTAAAGGTTGGGTCATACTTGAATATCGTATATCTATTTCCGGTTCAGCCAAATCTTTTTTTTCCAATAGTTGCAGTTTCAATATGCTTTCCTCCATGTACTTTAATAGAAGTTTAATATTTCTCCAAAACAGTCGCAAGCACTTTAAGTTCAAATACCCTTAACAGTATGTAAAATACCCACATTCCACTTTATTCAATTAAAGTTTTATTTCCTTTGTAATTTTATAGATATATTCCTCTGGCGTGGGACGCTTATTTCCAAACAGCTTTTTGAAATTCGCCTGTACCTCTGGGTCTGTACTGTTCATGGCTTCATCAATAGTAACCTGTATATTTTCCCTTAATTCCGATACAGAGACACCGCTTGCCTTTGCACCAGCCTTTAAGATTTTTTTCATATCTCCTTTTTTTAGTCCTATCATGTAATACCCCCATGTAATCTTATTTTCTAGCCATCACTAAATAACTGGATTTATTTTTCGATACTGTATAACTTTTATAATCTGTCATAAGTAAATCCCTTCCCGCTAATATCGTTCAATATTTCCATTATAGTTATGAGCTTTTTCAAGAAGTGGACCTTTCGCCCCCATTGTAAATGCAATATCGCTACTTCTAATACACAACAATTCATTTCCTATATCAAGATTTAACTGTTTTAATAGCTGTGATGTAAACTGAATACTACCATTTTCCTTTAGAGGAAGCCACGCATATTTCCGTCCTTTATATGTAACCAATGTTCCTCGTGGAATAGACTGTTTTTCTAACTGTGGACACTCATGTAAAATATGACTTAATTTTGACTTAGATAATAGAGGATATGTCGTTACGCAAAACCCACCCGTAACCTTACTTCCTGTAAAGATAATGATTTTATCATCATTTAGCACTTGATATTCTTCAAGTGCTTGCGTTGGAAATTGAACGGTTAAATCATCATGTATCAAAGATAGTCCAAATACGAATTTTCCGCCTTTATTTAATTGTGGCATAAGCAC
Organism: Blautia sp. SC05B48; assembly: GCF_005848555.1. Lineage (NCBI taxonomy): Bacteria > Bacillati > Bacillota > Clostridia > Lachnospirales > Lachnospiraceae > Blautia > Blautia sp. SC05B48. The sequence continues at coordinate 392,603 of NZ_CP040518.1, forward strand.
ATCTCCTTTCTCTTTCATTTTCCAGATATTCGTGTTATAATCAAGCTAGAGTAATATAATATAATACTACTCTATATATAGAGTAGCTTAAATCATTGTATTTGTCAAGGAGTGTGAAATATATGTTATCAAAATCAGCTACTATGCTTTTAGGGCTTATTACTCATCAACCACTTAATGCCTATGAAATTGTTAAAACTTTAGACTACATGAATATCAAGTATTGGTTCAATATTGGAACGTCTACTGTATATGCCACAATTAAAACTCTAGAGAAAAAGCAATATCTCGTTGGTGAAATACAGAAGGACGGTAATATGCCCGATAAAACTGTTTATTCAATCACGGAACAAGGAAAAGCAGTATTTTTGGAAACTTTGCGAACTTCTTTTTTGAAGTTCGATTATGATACGAATATTTTTTCTATCACAGCATTTTTCCTTGATTGTTTACCAGAAAAAGAACAAAAGACGCTATTAGAACAGCGTATGACCGTTTTACAAGAATATCTTGCTGGTATTCAAAAACAACATACAGAAGAATGGGAAAAACAAGTTAATCCATATCATGTTGCCAATCTACAACGTATGACGGATATTGTCTTAGCTGAAATTAGCGGTACAGAACGACTTTTTAAAGCTACAACAAAATAGAATATATGGAAATAAGGCTTGCGGAGCATACTATATAGAGTATGACGCAAGCCTTTTTTAGCATTTTTTACAAACTTATTCTACAATCTTCCAGTTATCGTCCTTATGAAGCACCAGCTCATACTGTGAGATTTGTGTCATTTTCGACTTGTTATCCAGATACTTCACAGACACACTGACCTTGAGGTTATCGCCGTCTTTGGTAAAGACAGGGTTTACCAGTTCCGAAAATACATAGTCGCCGGAAACAGGAGCAAGCACACCGTCTTTGACGTAATAGGCAAGTTCTTTTTCCGTAGCTGTCGGATAAAGCTTAAAGAATGTTTCCAAGAAAGCGGTAGCGTCCTTGACTGTGTTGGAACTGACACTGACATCTGCTTCCTGTACTTTCGGTTCATACTTTGATTTCTGTACCGCCGGAGCAAGGGTTGGATTCTGGGTAATGACCATTGCACCGTCCTTATCCACATAAACGGTCACGGTGTAGTTTTCTGTGACTGCCTGTGTCTGTTCTCCCTCTTTTACCTGCTGATCTACTTCGTAGGCAACGGTAAAATCGTTCGTTCCAGACTGCTCTACATTCCAGACCAGCACATTTGTAACGGTCGCACTGGTTGGTATGTCCGTTCTGATGGTATCAGCGTTCAAGTCCTGTAATTCTTTGGTAAGGTATTTACTGATTTCTGTTGTCCTTGCTTCAATGGCTTCCTTGCTGGTATCCCATGAGTAGTAGGCTTTCGCAAAGTTCTTGACGAAATTCTCAATACCGTTGGTATCGTTCAATCTTAACTGAATGATTTCTTTTTCATGTACCGTGTGGGTGTCAATGGCGGTAAAGTTCTTATACACACCAAAGCTGGTGCTTGCCAGAAGCACCGCCCACAAAAGCAGAACAGATTTCTTATGTGTCCCGACTTTCATGGTACGCACTTTCTTATTCTTAGGTGCTTTCTCTGTTTTTTCTTTTTTCTTAAACATATTTCAAGTCCTTTCTATTGTTTGATTCTTCCGGCACAAATGATGTGCTGTTGCCAGTAGGCAGAGGTCAAATCGGTATAGCCGATTGGATTTCCGGCATGATACATCTGATTGTTCCCTACATAGATTCCTACATGGGTAACATAGTCACTGGTATTGTAGGTGGAATGGAAAAAGACCAAATCGCCAGCCTGTGCCTGTGACAATGGGATATGCTGGGTTGCGTCATACTGTGCCTGTGCGGTTCGTGGCAGACTGATTCCGGCTTTTCCGTAGCACCACTGGGTAAGACCAGAACAGTCAAAAGAGGTGTTCGGGTTACTGCCACCGTAGACATACTTCCATCCTTGATATTTCAACGCTTCATTCATAACCGCCTGTATCGTTTCATTACTGAACTGTTTTATGTTCAGATATTGGTTGACCAGCTCCACATAAAACATATTTCCGTAGTTATAACGCCAGCCACCATTTTTACTGACCGCTATCGGGTTCGTATAGGTCACTTTTGTACCGCCGGATTTATTCTTTGCGAAATTCTCTGCAAGATTGAAGCTGTGCTTTTTCCCGTTCTTCGCCACATAGTCTGCATAGCCACCACCATAGTTATAAGACTGTATGACCACGTTAATGTCATTCATGCCTTTGGCTTTACAGGAAGAAAGCAGGGACGCAAAATATTTACACCCCTGCTTAATGGATTCTTCTGTACTTAATGAGTTTGGCGGTAGTCCAAGACTTTCGCTGGACTGCATGACATCGGTAGCCGTACCGCCACTTTCCACCTGTATGATGGCAAGCAGGACGTTCACATACTCCGTGATACCGTTTTCTCTGGCGTATTTTTCTACCATCGGCTGATGTTTGAGGACATCGGCTGACAGGTTCATGCCAGAGTAGACAGTTGAATAACTGTTGGAACTGTCGTCATCTTCGCCGGAAATCAGTATCCCGAAAAAGAGGACGATGGAGAAAAGGACAGGAAATATCGTACCTATGATAAGGATACGCTTTAATCTCATTTCTTCCGTCCTTTCTCTGGTTGCTTCGTAACAGTCTTACGATTTTGTTTTTGGTTGACCTGTTTCTGTATGGTTGTTTTCTTTTGATTACTTCTGGATTCCACTACATTTGGCTGGTTCGTTCTGGTAACACCTTTGACCTGTTGTTCTTGTCTGATATTGGTTCGGACAGTTTCTTTTCCAGCCTTGACTTCTACATTTTTTATCACAGGAGAAGTAGCAGGACGCTTCATATCCGGCTTTATGACCGTATCGGTCTGTGCTGTTTTTGGAACAGGTGTGGCAACAGGGCGTTCATGGCTTCTGGTAGCTCCGGCTGTCGCTGATCCATTCGCATGAACTGTCTGCCTTGCTTCCTGTGCTTTCTGTAATTCCTGCTTTTTCTGTGAGATATTTTCCCTGTGCAGGTTGCGTTTCTGTGTACGCTGTTCCTGTCGGTTTTCCCGTTCTTCCACAACGCCACGCTTAAAGTCCGATACATTATCCTTTGCTTTCTGTTTGGCAGAATGGACGGCATAACCAGCCTGTGTCGGCAGGTCTTTCACATTTTCTTTCAGAGAAGAAGCACTGTCACGGACTTTATTTTTCGTATCCATCACAGCACCTACAGCAGAACCAACACGGCTTCCCATGCTGGCAGAGGTATTTTCCCGTTTCTTTGGCGGTTGGTTCGTTGCTGGCTTTCCGGCTCTGGCAATACTTGCACCTGCCACCGTACCTGCAACACTTCCAGCACCGACAGCTCTTGCAATTCGGCGTTCCATACGTCTTGCCCTGTGTCGCATGAACACCATCGGTCTACGGAAAATCCGGCGACCTATCTGCTGGCTGTCATTGGCATTAAGGCTGAACATACTCATTAGCTCTCCGAGCTTCATGTAGATTCCGGCAAAACAGATTATCTGCAAAAACGCCACCATGAAGAACGGATAATCTGTGGAAATGTTGTAGAACATACTGGAAATCGAAAATGCCACGGTCACAATCAGCGTGATTCCAGCTCTTGTCATAATGGCGTTGAATACACGGACAACTGCCTGTTTCGCCATGTTCTCATAGGTCGGTATCATGGACAGTAAAAAGCTGACAGGCAAAAACATGGCATATATGATAAAAAGTATCTGGGAAAATAACATCATGCCGGTAAGCAGGAAGATAAAGATTGTGATACCGAGATTGAAAATGAGCAGGAAGAACACCATGCCAAGACGGTTGACGACCTGTGGAATGGTAAGGTTGTCATTGTCGTTATCCTCAATCTCTGTTTTCACAATATTTTCCCTTGTTTCCCCATCATCATCGGACGGGCTGGCAGATACCAGAGCTTCTACACGGTCAGTCCCGATTTCTTCGGTATCGCTGTTCCCGAACTGCAACAACAGCCACGGTTTTTCTACCTGTATCGCAAAAAGGCTGTCACGGATAAGGTCTACGCTGTCCTTGCCTTTGCTTTGTGAATCTGGGAGCATGATTTTTGTCCCCAAGTCCAGAGAAGCGGTGCTGATGTCCGAACTGAAATCATTGATTTTCTGGATATAATTGGGAGCATAAGCAATAAAGGACGCAGACACGATGAACACCACCACAAAGTTGATAACAGCGTGAAGTGCTTTGCTTGTTTCCCGTTTGAGAAGCCCTGTATAGGCGGTGTAAACACCTACAATCAGAATGATAATGAGCAGGAATCCCACATAGAATCCACTGCTGGAAAATCCGTTTTCGGTCACTCCGGCAAGTGTCTGGATACTTTTCCCGATACTGTCTGCCATGTCATTGATGAAGTCCAGCTTATACGCCTGTTGCACCACATATCCTGTGGCATTGCTAAGATACAGGCTGATTGTCCAGACAAAGTTTGTGATACAGTAAAGCCCGTACTGCACCGATTTTCCAATGCCGTCCAGCCAGTTCCACGGAAGCCATGACCAGCTATTGTCCACGTAAAAATCAAGCTGATAATTGGAAAGCGGATACTTTGAATACAGGTTGCCTGCATTGACCGTATCATCGACCAGTCCAGACGCATGAGCTACCGTCCCAAGCAGGGACAGCAGTACCAGCGTGACGGTCACGGCAAGCAGAACCATTTTCAGCACATGGAATACCTTTTCTTTTGTGACAGATTTCATCATTCCAAATCCACCTCACTTTTTATCGGCGGTCTGGTATCAAAAGCGTGGAGCAGTTCTACAAAGACAGGGTGTATCTGTACCACACCGACACGCCCGTATAAATCCTGCATTAAACATTGTCCGTTCTCCAAATCCCTCAACCGTTTCTGGTTATTTTCGTCCTCACTGTCCAGCCCGAAAAACTCTAAGGTCTGCTTGATTTCATTGGTATCTGTGGAGCGGAACGCAAACTTTAAGCCGATGTTATTTTTCAGACTTTCTTTCGATACGTCCCCAGAGGATTGTGTCACGAAATAGACTCCGGCGTTCATGGCTCTACCAGCACGCACCAGTTTATTTGAGAGTGTTTCGCCCTGTGCCACATTTAAGAACGCCCATGCTTCGTCCAAATCCACGATTTTAAAAATGCTTCGGTCACTGTGAATAAAGTCAAGGGCAAAGGTACTGATAACAATTAAGATGGATACCGACAACAGTTCAATGGTCGTGTATTCCTCAAAGGTAGTATCCTTATCTGGCAGAACCAAATCCGCAACCTGTATGATATTGAGCTGGTTATCCAGACTGATTGCATTTTCCACTGAACCGTCCGAGAACAAAAGCTGTGCAAAATCATAGTCAGTAAAACTTTCGATATGGTCTGCAATGTTACGGGATACGGCGGTATCCTCTTTCCGCAGTTCCTCAATGACCTGCAACAGCCCGTGATTCTGATTCTGGGATACCGTGCGGACAGCTTTTCTAAGGACAGGAAACTTTTCGCCGTCCCTTGAAGAAATTCCTGTAAGGAATGTCAGAATGTCAATGGCAAGACTTTCAGCGTCCTTGACATCTTTCATAATCACATACGGGTCTAACAGCCCTTGATTGCTGGAATCACTGGTAATGTTTACAATATTGATTTCCTCTGCAATCTCCGGCAGTGTTTCTTTCCAGTTTCCACGCTATAGCGATAGGTAACTTTTTGATGTTATCTCCAAGTTTTCCCCCGCTTCACACCGTACATGAAACTTTCGCTTCATACGGCGTTCCATCATATCCAAATAGATTTATAAGTTATTTCCCAGTTATTGTCTGGTATCCGTAATTCGTCCGTATTCTGTTCAGTTTTTTCTTCTGCTGACTATTAAGAACATAACCTTTTAACAGTGATTTTGCTTCGTCTGCTGATTCTGTTAGGATTGCCTTTGCAATGGGAATTTCCACAAATGCCAGATTAGAATATCTATCAAGGTTATCTCCTTTGTCTGATTTGTGAATACATATCAGAGTGGACGGAGTTCCTCGACGATTCATTACATAGCAGTTGCCTTGTTGTGCGATATATGCCGAAATACGATTGTCGTTAAACTCTACGCTATCGGCAGGGTTTTCATTTTCCAACAACGCTCGGATTTCTTCTTTTGTTACAACTACAACGTCCTCATGCACCTTGTTTCTCCCTTGCTTTGTAAAATTACAAATATCTTGCGAGAAATTCATAGGATTTTTGTGTTGTACTCCTTGAATCGGCAATAGCGGATTATCCGCAATCATCACTATTTTTGTTTTTGGTCTGATTCCTTTTGTCCTGCTCTGAAATTCTGAACTTGTACTTTCAAATGGAACTGATTTTGCAATGTTCCTTAAACGGATTCGTATGGTCGGTAAGAGAGCGTAACTTACTTCTGTCAGGTTGTTATATACGTTAGTTGCTATGCAGTAGTAATTCTGCATACCGATAACTGTCAGATTATATCTGCTGATATTGAAGCCAGTCGTATGTCTGGCTATATCTTTTACCTTTAACTTTAGATTTGTTTTCGCTTTCTTTAATGCTTTTTGGTTCATATCTGTTTTGGCAACATAACCGTGTTTCGTTCTTCCTTTTGGAATGACTTTGATTTTGAACCCCAGAAAATCTGATGAATTTTTCTTCAGATTTACTACCTTTGATTTCTCTGGACTGATTTCTAATTTCAGCCTTTTATTAAGAAAATCTACGGTACTGTGGTAAAATCTTTGTGCTTCTCCATAGGTTGAACACATGATTTTAAAATCATCAGCGTAACGTACAATAAAACCGCTTTTCAGTTTGGTATATTTCTTTGCGTATTGAAGCCACCCATTTTTACTGCGGTTCTTCGGCTGGAATGTTTCCCACTGACTGCTTACCCACCAGTCTAATTCATTAAGGACTATGAGGGAGAGCAGTGGACTTAACAGACCGCCTTGTGGCGTTCCTTTTTCTGGGACACCCTCGCCGTCAATTTCGGCTTTCAGCATTTTGCTGATAATGCAAATCAATCTTTTATCCCGAATACCAAGTGTCCAGATTTGTTTTAATAGTTTTCCATGATTGACATTATCGAAAAATCCTTTAATGTCTACGTCAACACAGTAATGATATTTTGATAAATTTATCAGTGTCGTTACTCTGCTGACTGCATGGTGGGCACTTCGATTCGCACGGAATCCATAGGAATGATTATGGAACTTTGGTTCGCATATCGGCTCTAGGACTTGCAGGATACATTGTTGTACCAGCCTGTCCCAGATACACGGAATCCCCAATGGACGCATTTTATCGCTCCCAGCTTTTGGAATGAAAACACGTCTGACTGATTTGGGGCGGTAGTTGCTAAGGCTTTCCCGAACGGTAGCAACAATCTCAGCATTGCTGAGTTGTTTTATATCGTCTATCGTCATTCCATCCGTTCCAGCCGTTTTACTGCCACTGTTTGATTTCAGATTACGGTAAGCTAAACAAATATTTTGTTCCGAACCAATAATTTCAAGTAACTTATAAAAGTTATTACCGTTCTTGCTCTGTGCGTATAACTCGTCATAAATATGTTGCATATCATAATACTCGTTATAGCGGAGCTTGTTTTTCTTTAGCATGGTCTGTACCCTCCTTGTTTGCAGGAGCAAGTACATCTCTTAGTCTTACTCGAACCCATACCATTTTTCTTAGTAATTCTATTCTTCATATGACTAGTGGCTATCCCTCCACCGCTTGTTATCACGGTTTCATAGGTACTGTGCCACCACTCTCACTGACATTAACACACCTTATATCATTGCTAATCTCACAATAACTTTCTGATGTGAACACTTCACAGACAGTAAAATCTCCATGTTGTCAGCTTTCAACGTTCCAAACACACTATCTGTACATATATCCTTAGGTTTCCTCTATAAGCCTGCTACCTTGATAACGCCTTTAACGTTATATGGATTTTCATAAATGCGGAGTCTTACTCACCCACAGTAGCGACACTGTTTGTGTCACTGGACATTTCTATCCAGCCCCGATATAGACCTGTACATTCAAGGATTCGTCAGTAGACCTCTCATCTACATTCTAACCATAGATATTTTATAGACTTCCGGCATATAGGACACAACGCCCACCTCTGGGAATCTTTCGTCAGCATTATCTGTTACGGTGTCTGTCTGCCGACTTCACCGAGCTTCTGACAGAGCCTTGTTTACTCAAGTTTCTGCCAGTCGGAGTATTAAAGTAGCCTTTCAGGGCGTTACCCCGTCATTCGACTATTCGTGTGTTTAGTTCTCCAACACACATTAAATATTGATTTAATGAAGTGCTGTGCCTACTCTTTTCAAGTAGGAACGTTTCGCACCACTTTTCGGGTCTAGGATAACTGCCTGTCCACCGAACAGGACGGAATAATACACCAGCAGGTTATTACAGAATGACTTTCCACCACCAAGCGAACCTACAAAGGCAGAAGCCAACGCATTTGTGACCGTACCTTTTACCCCTTGACTGGCAAGGGACGGTTGCAGGTAGACATTTCTTCCTGTATCCACGGAATAGCCGATATAGATTCCTGTGTTTTCTCCCAACATCTGGGTAGCACCAAAACCAAGTCCGGCTAAAAAGTCAGATTTTACATACTGGATATAATCATTGATATAACGCTTGCTGGCTGGAAGAAACTCTCCATGCAGTCCCATCATATCTCCGGCAGGGCGAACCAGCTTCACATTCAAATCATCGTAAAAGTCCTTGACTTCATCACAACGGCGTTTCAGTTCGTCAAGATCGGGTGCAGACACCCGTATGACGTAACTTAACTTATACATACTTTCCTTGCTCTGGTCTAAATCTGTTTCCAGTTCATCGACACTGTCTAAGGCTTCCACTACATTTGAACTTGTTTCATTTCCAGCTTGATAGGCGTGATTATCCAAGTCCTTTAATTCCTTTTTCTTGTTACGAACAGTGGTTAAGGCTTTCTTATTTCCCACAATCTCAACATTCATGGAAGTATCCACAGGGAATGTGAACTGCTGTTGCTGGAAATAAAAGATTTCCGATGATGGGAAGTCCAGCTCCCCGACAATGGCATTGACCGTAAAGTAGGACACATAACTTTCGCTGTCCTCATGTTCCAGACACAAATATCGCTGGCTTTCTTCCACCACGCAACGGGTAGGACGGATAAGGTCATAATACTTAATCAGTGTTTCCCTTTTTAATTTTCTTTTTGGCAGAGGATACACATAATCTTCATAGGCTATCCCGTCCCTGCCGTAGAGGTGTTCCATCAGATACGCAAAGTCTTTGGCTTCCAGTCGGCGGATTTTGAACCTACGGGAGATTTTGTTTTCCAGCAGTTTTTCCATCTTCACATAACGGTTGATTTCATCATTGTTCATGGAAACAAAGTCATTCATCAGCGTGTGTCTTACCTCATTCAAAAACTCACGGAATGTCAGAAATACCGATTTTTTGATGTTCTTCAGATTGACTTCGTCCTCTGTGACCATGAGCTTGAATCCCAGAAAGAAACGGTAATCTACTTGATTGTCGCCTATCATGGATACAAGGGCTTCGGTCTGGTCGTCTATTTTCTGATAGGCGATTTCCTTTAATTTTCCCATTACCAGCTTTTTAGACTGTTCCTGTATGCTTCGGATTGAACTTTCAGTTGCAATCTGCAACGCATGAATCTTTCCCTCACGGGACTGTGCGATAAGCTGACGGAAGCTGTCATGCACAAGGTATTTCTGTTCTGGGGATAAGAATGAATAATTGTACGGTATCAGCTCATAGTAGGCGAACACCTCATTGTCCTTATTCCAGACAAGGTTATTGTCGATATATTTAATCGGGAACATAGGTCACACTCCTTACTGCCGTGATAGTTTCCTCAAATTTCTGCTTATGCAGGTTCACGGCTTTTCCGGCATAAGTCACTTTGGGACGCAGAGCATACAGCACCATCGTCTTGATGTAACTGTATGGCTTTTTCCCGTCAAAGGTTTTCTGTGACATAAACCATGTAAGGGCAACGGGAATCCCGAAATATTTCAAAAACGCACCCTCAATCATGGAAAGTGGCGGTACATCTGCAAACAGAATGATGATAAATTCCGTCAGCACGAACCATGTAATCTGGGTAAAGGTCACAGGGAATGGCAGGTTTACATCATTGATGGCATACAGTACCTTTTCCACGTTCCAGATACTTGTATAACTTCGGATTTTCTTCACTTGTAAATGCTCCTTTCTTCATTTTCCTAACAACAGGGACAGCCGGATTTTCCAGACTGCCCCCAAGAGAAAAGCTGACAGTAGCACCAGTGGCGGTGCTGATCTGCCAGCCCTTAACGCAGTACCTCACAGATACCAGCGTTTGTTGCAATAAATGTCCCCTCTATATCGAGGTCACGCCCGTAGGCTTCATAGTCGATATAGTTCTGTAAAGAGGACGGGATTTCTCCGAGTATCTGTTCTTCATCAATCAGATAGTAGGCTAAATCGGTCATCGTTTCACAGCCGGAATACAGAATGATGTCGTCCTTATGTTCCACCAGTTCTTCCAGACTTCCATAGCAGGATATAAAACTGTCCAAGTCGTCCAGCAGGTAATCCGGTAATTCTTCCAACTGCTCATAGATACGGTTCAGTTCTTCGATGGAAATGTATTCGCTAATCTCCATCGGGAAGTTGTCCGTATCATGGATTGCGTATTCTTCGTACTCTGCATTTAAGCCGATACGTTCTGCTATCACTTCTTCGTCCAACGGAAAAGAGAACCAGTCCCCGACCAGTTCTCCCTCATTGTACTTGCCAAGATTGGCTATATAGACTTGCATATCATCAATCATAAACGGTCACTTCCTTTCACTCATTGTATTCATAAAATCTGCCATGCACACACAGGAAATGTTCTGATGTTTCTTCCATATCTGAACAGTTCCGATGGTATGTAATATTGCAAAGTCCGGCTTCCAGCTCTTGCAGGTTTGAAAACCATTCTCTTTGAATTGCAGGTATATCTTCGGGTGGGATTTCACTCTCCGAAATCGCAAGGCAGATATTGTTTAACAGGTCAAGGTCTGTATCTTGCAGGATTTCAAAAGGGAAATCATAATCACTGATAAGATAACGGTCACTGTCCGGCGGTAAGCCAATGGATTGTTTTAATGCTTCTATGTTGCAGGGAAGTGTAAACCATGCACAGCCTGTATCTTTTTCCTGTTCATCAAGATTGATAACAAATACTTTCATTTCTGCCATAAGCAATACCACCTGTCAAAGTTTAAACATACCATTGTTGCAGAGAGCATAACGTCCTTTTTCTTCCAACTCATGGGCGTAGGCTTCCAGATTAAAATATTTCTTTCCCTTTTCGGATAGTGCAGAAAATTCAATGTTATGCTCCAAGCGGTAACGGGCAACGTCCATGATGTTGTGGCATTCTGGATAAAACAGAAATTCTTCCGACTTCTGCAATAAATCCTCAACACCGCCACAATACGGAATCAACTCTTTATAAGCCTGCTGAACCTCTGGCGATAAATCCGTGTAAGCAAAGTACAGCTTATTTAAGCGTCTGACAGATGTTGTCCTTACAATGTCGCCAGCAAAGGGGAGCTTCATATCTGTGATTTGATAATCGTCACTGTCAGCTTCCACGCCGAGCAGGTCACGGAACAGCTCATAATCAATGGGTAAATCAAACCAGCGAGAGGTTTTATCCTCTGCTGATTTGGTCGTTTCAATCAATACGCTACATTCTTCCATAGGCTTTACGCTCCAATAATCTTATTGAATAACTGTAACAATACGTCTTTTACGCCGGACGCATTGAATACAAGACCAACGGCTACTAAGGCAACTACCAAGAATCCGATAAGTTTGGAAAACTCACGCTTGAATCCCAAGTAGATTCCGATAACAACAATCGCCATCAGCACAAGGCTCTGTGCGTTGCTTAAAAACCAGTTATAAAGGTTCTGTCCAAAATTCATGCTTTCTTTTCTCCTTTCAGTTCCATCATTTTTCTGTCAGACTGTCTGCCAGCCTGTAAAATACACATGGCAATCACGCCAACTGTTCCCCCTAAAGAGAAGAACAGGAAGTCAAATAATAATCGTTGCATTTTTCAATTCTCCTTTTCTAAAATCACATCTTCGGTCGATGTGGTCTGTTGTTCGATTATCTTGTAGTGCTTTTCCGTCAGTTTCGTGGATTTACGGATTTCTTTCAAATAATCAATCCCTGTTTTCGCTGTGATTGTTTCCAGCATTTTGAGTGTCGGGTCAACCTGCCGTTGAATCCAGCGTAGGGTTCTGTCCAGTGTGTAGGGTTCGGGTTTGGTCGTGAGCTTTAACGGCTCTCTGTTTTCCCCGATGAACCACGCCCAGCGGACAGATAATTTCCAGTCGCTCCGTTTCTTGTCTGCTTCCTTATCCACGAAGCGTACATAACGGTTGATAATAGAAAATGCCGTCCGTTCAGCGTCATAGTAAGTCAGCAGGTCACGGACAGCATAATAAGCACGTTCATTTTTCAACCGTATTTCAAATCTGTTTTTTATGGGTGCTTCCTCAATGGGAATCCCCAGTTTGATGTACTGCTCATAGCTTTTTTCATAGACACAGAAGTACACCTCACTTTTTAGCGAGCCGATATAAAGCGTATAGCCCATACCAGCCTTGTCCTGTTCCTCATGCTTGACCAGTTCGCCGGAAGCATAGGACTTAAAGGAACGAAACACCGATACACATTCCTCATTCCGGCATTTTTCGGTCAGTTCTGGAATATCCAACATTCCTGTATGGTCATTGATGGCAAGGTCAAGACGTTTCATCACACCGCCGTCCACCAGAGCGTCCATAAGGAAGTCATACCAGCTCCGTTCCTGTGCCAGCAGATAACTTTCAAACTGGCGACAGCCTTTTCCTTTCAGTTCCAGCAGGACACCTTTCTCTTCATCGGGAGAAGTATATACGAAAATATCTCCGATGTAGTAGTGTTCTGTATAACTGTAATGCCCGAAGTCCTCATGTATCATGTACTGAATATTGAGCTGTAAAATATCTTTGATGATGTGTCCAATATCCAGTGTCGGAAACCGTATCCTCACATAATCAAACAGCATGGTAAGCGGTGCTTCTGGATTGAATTTTTCCAGAGCTTCCAAAAGTTTTACTTTCATTTCTTCTGTGACCGCCACCTTGCCGGATTCGATACGGCTTAAATGTTCACGGCTGATTCCAGCCATGACCGCAAGTTTCGTCTGGGATACACCGTACTGCAAACGCCTGTCTGCAAAATTCTGTATCCACTCTGTATCATTCAGTGCGATACCCCCTTTACGAAAAAACTGTGACATTTTTTATCCGATGTCACAGCAGTAAAAAAAGCTACCAAACGCTTGATTTCAGCCAAGAATCGGTAACTTTTGTGTATGTTTCCTTGTGATTTGTGCCCCTCTGTTAGATACCGAGGGGCTTAATATATGCTGGCGTGGCTACCGCCACACCAGCAAGGCTAGTCCGTACCTGTGGCTTTCGCTCCGCACGCCACCTGTCCGTCCTGCCTTATGTGTGCAAGTTTCCCAATCGTACCCAAGAAATCATAGCTTTTGGGTACAAGGGGAGTATAAAATTCCGATATGACACTTGTTCCTACATCACAGTATCCACGCCCTTTGATTTGCTTCTGGAAAAACTGCTTTTTCACATCACTTCCAAAGAGCATACCATAGCCAAGTTCACTCAGCCGACCAAGTCCCACACGGAAATTGAAATTATCTCTGATACCATCTCCGAAATATTTTGCGTCTGGACGCTGGCAAGCCACAATCAGAAAGTATCCAGCCTGTCTGCCGAGCATAACGATTTTCTTTAGCTGGCTTAACAGGGCAGTGCTTTCCTTTGTCGTCAGCATTTCCAAAAACGCCACATATTCATCAAAGATAAGGAATTGTGGAGCAAGCCCCAGATAAGCATAGTTTTCTCCTGTGCGGTAGTTCGGGTGCAGTTTCATTTCTTCTGAGCGTGTGACCATGCCCTCATAAAAGGCATTGACGCAGTCAATCATATCGTCTTTCGTGTGGTAGACATTTCCCATGACTGTTCCCAAATCTGCAAGGTCAGCGTTCTTCGGGTCAAGAATGTATAAATCCGCATTGGTTCTAAGCAGGGCTTCAATGATGGTCAACAGAAAATAGGTCTTTCCACCGCCAGTACCACCACAGATAAGGGCATGGGGAAGTGAATCATATTCCCACACCAGATTTTTCATTAACCGCAGACCGCCGTTTTCGGCAATCACTTCATCAATCGAAATACGGTTCGCTATCATATCATAGAGCAGGGTGTATTCGATATAGCCGTCATGTAGTGTCTTATCAGTCAGCTCACAGTACAGCCCCGATTCCAATTTGTCCTCTAAGGACAGAAGCTGTTCTTGATATTTTCCCATTGTGATTTCACACAGGATATGGAGCAATCCATTTTCCATCTGGTAATAAATTTTCGGAAACCACACGATTTTTTCTCTTGATCTGCTTTGCAGGTCAGTGAAAAAAACGCTGTCTTTGGTGTTCTCCGCTTCATACCATTTATTTTCCAGCACCATGCGAGCCAGCTTTTGTCTGTGTAGCAACCGCTTGATACGGTCATATCCGTAACGGTAGTAGAGGAAAGCGACCAATGCACAAACACCAATCGCTATCAGAACCGTAATGGAATTGTAGGCAGTCCAAGCAATTCCGGCATGGAGCAGGTTAAAATCTTTCCAGTCGGTAACAAGGAGCTGTCGCAGATTCAGTAGCAGGAATACCGCAACGAACAGGAGCAACAGCCAGCCGATACAGAAATGATAGACCAGTGATTTGTCACTGGCACGAATCCTGTTACCTTTAGATTTTTTCCATACTTTCATATAAACTCCTTTCTTTGGACGTAAGAAAAGCAGTCAATCATGTAGACTAACTGCTTTGTGAATATAAATATAAAATTATAAAGGCTGAATTTTTAATTCTGTATTACTCATCATATTTGAGCAAATAAAGCAAATCGCTATATCCCGATTTCATAAGTAATTGTTTGAAACCAGAAAGCACTTCTTCTTTTGTATAATTGTTGTTTTCCAAAAACTGATTATCTTTTTCACTAAGGTACTGATAAAAAAGAGCCACCGCCATTACTTCGTTTTTGTTTGTATAGTCAATGCTATCTAAAAGTATGTTCTCTGCTTCGTTAATCTGTCCTAAATCAATCATATTAAGAAAATTTTTCAAATTTTTTCCCGATACTTCATACTTGTTTTCTTTTTCAAGTTCAACAGAAACATACTTTTTCCCAAAGGCTAATGAAAATAATACTCTTACCATTTCTTTTATCATTCGCATGATGTAATCTTTTTCATCGGTAAAATTCATTTTCCCATCTCCTTAAATGTTGGTTTAATTGTTTGGGACATATAAGCTAACTTATAAAACTGGAATTTATACCCGGTACTTGTCTCGATTTATAGTCATATCAACCAAATGAAATACAAGTAAGATAATAAAAAAAACGGAAACTATTATTATTCCTGCGCCCAGCTTGATAAAATCAATTATACCGCCAAGACAAAAGAGCATTGCCCATGTCTTAATCCGTTTTCCAGTAACTCTGCATATTTTCTCTGTATTTAATCCAGTATAATCTCCTGATAAAAACAGCACACTTCTTTCTGTATTCCTTGATTTGATAAAAAATCTTCCAACAAAAAGGAGAACAGTTGCCATCAGTAAATCAATAAATATAATTATTATTTTCATTTTCAATACCTCTAATTCTAAGTTCACAACTTCCGATTTTCTTAATTCTACAAAGAACAATCACTCTACCGTTCATACGATGCAATAATTTCTTTGCTATCTGCTGTTTTATAATCAAGTGTTCCTAAATTACCAATTAAATCAAATGTCATATCTGCATTAACCTGCAATTCATCTTCAAGCATAGACGCAGATGGTTCAGTTTTTAGAAAAACTGTTAATCCATAAGGTTTTGTTTCAGACTGTATCTCTATGCTGTCATAAGAGTAGCCCTCTGGATAATCCTGTTTACTTACAATATTTATAACATTTGAAGAATCGCCCACATAATCTGTCTTATATTGTGATAAATCAGGAATTTCATACAATGTTTCCTTTCTGCCACATGCAGACAGTGAAATTATTAACATGACAATCGGAATAATTGCAAGTATTTTTCTCTTCATAAAACCTCTCCTTTCCAAGCCTAAGTTTAAATATGAACAACCAACTAGACACATCAATGTGATTATATATATTATATCAATTACATCTGACCAGTACAATGAAAATCATAGGTTACAGACTTATTTCTTCGGCGGTTGCTGTGAGGCATTGTTCTGTGAATTTCCGGCATGAGTGCCTTTGTTCTTCAAAACAATATCGTCTGCTTTTACATACCAGTCCACATCTGCACCACGGTAATTCGCATTGGCTACCGTATCTGCAACAGGGTTGATAAGTTCCACTTCGGCGTTGTAGTCATAGTCTTTTAACGGCACAGTCGCCGGAACGGATACCTGTATCATGCGTCCCTGTGTGTTGCACTTCAAATCGTAGGTACGCTCCTTGATTTCCTCACTGACTGTTCCATCTTCATTCTGTACATGAACCTCACGGCGTAATGCGGAGAACTTCAACACTCCGAAAGTCTTTTCTTTATCAATGACAATTCCATTTGCTAATCTCATAATCTGAATACCCCCTTATTTACTTTCTGCTGGTAACATATCGTCTGCAAGTAAGATGTAATTGACAAATCCACGTTCCCCGATTTTATAACCATCGGTAGTGATTCGTGGGTTGATAAGTTTTACTTTCTGCTCCGGCGAGAAATGTTTTTCGCCAGCTTTGGCAGGAAGTGTCACAACTACATCATCGGCTCTCTGAACATCGGAATACAGGTTGTAGCTTCTGGTAATGACAGCCATACGCCCGTTGATTCTCTGCTGTTCCGTAGTATTTTCTCCGGCAAACTCCAAGTTTCCGAATGTCTTTTCCATGTTTGGTACGACAAACCTTAATTCCATAAATGATTGACCTCTTTTCTTTCTGTTTTATTTTCTTTCCTGCTGTACTTTGTGGGGAGCTACACTCCCCACGCCCCTAGTGGACTTCACGCTCCCGTAAATCAGAGCTTCACGGGAGCGTGAAGTTGTAAAAAGGGTGGCGACCTTGAACGCTCTACCAACCGTTACATTACCGCCTTATGATTTCTTTCTACGGCGTTTGAAGTAAAGCATACCGCCAAGCCCTACGCAGGAAAGACCGAGCATGGCAAGGTAAGCATAGATATTGGTATTGTCGCCTGTTTTTGGACTGTCACTTGTCTTAGTAACCGTAGATGGTGTATCCGGCGTGTCGGTATCCTTTGGTGTGTCTGGGACTTCCGGCACTTCCTTGATTGTCACAGTCTGTCCATCGTCTGTGATGTCCTTATGTTCTGTCACTTTCTTTGCTTCGTCTGGATTGCTCATATCGTATAATTCCTCAAATGTGACAAGGCTCTTGCCACCAAGAGAAGAACCATCAAAGGTAAAGGCAATCTCTACCGTCATTTTTTCACTGTCGGCTGTGAACTCATAATCATTGGATACTTTCTTCCCATCAATCAGAAGTTCGGCATTTTCCTCTTTTAACATCTGCCAGCCGGAAAGTTTGTATTTTGTTCCAACTTCCAGACCATCTAATGTGACTTTATCTACAATCGTTACATCTTTTCCGGCTTCGATTTCTTTCTTGCCGTTCTTGTCCGTAGCAGTAGTATGGATTGTGATGATACGTTCCGTGATAAGAACCGTCTGTCCAACATCGTTGATGTCTTTATGTTCGGCAACCTTGACAGGCTCTTTCGGATTGCTCATATCGTACAATTCCTCAAAGGTAACAAGGTTCTGACCGCCAAGAGCTGAACCATCAAAACTGTAAGTAATCTCAACCGTCATTTTTTCGCTGTCAGCAGTGAATGTGTAATCACTGTCTACACGTTTCCCGTCAATCAGAAGTTCGGCGTTTTCTTCCTTTAACATCTGCCAGCCGGATAATTTATATTTTGTTCCAACTTCCAAGCCATCAAGTGTGACTTTGTCCACGATCTTGATGTCTTTTCCGGCAATAATCATTTTTTCGCCTGTTTTCTTGTCGGTAGCTGTGGTGTGGATTGTGATTTCTTTTTCGTATTCATCGGTCAGTGTTCCTAAATCTACGGTCACTTTATTTCTGGATACGACTACCTCAAAAGCTGGAATCAGCTTAAATTCGGCGTTGGAATCGCACTTTAATTCCTTAATCACATAGGTATCATAGAGTAATGCACCTTTGCTGTCGTCTGGTTCAGATGTCCCAAACCATACACCGTCCTCACTGGATTTTCCGGCATTGGTATTGACTTTGTGGGAAGCCCAGCTTGAAGCAGTGGAGAACTGACCGTTTTTGTCAGTAACTACAATATGGGATTCTCCCGTTGTCTTGCTTGTAATTCTGAATGGAACACCTGCAAGTCGTTTGTGTGTACCTGCACCGATTTTTACACCCTCAATATCGCCACGTTTAATCTGGTTGTAGACAGAGTGGGATTTGTCGGTCAAGTCCATGATTTTTCCATCTTCCGTGATAGAAAAGTCGATTGCCTTTGCACCATCTGTCAAGTAGCCCTCTGGTGCTTTGCTTTCTTCTAATCTGTAATTTCCGTAAGGGAGTAAATCGACAGAAGTAGAAGCAATTCCGTCAATGCCTGTCTGAATCTTCTTGACAGTTTCATTCTTGCTGTATAATTTTCCCTCTACCAGTACAGGACTGTCATTTAAGGAAATGATGTTAAACTCTGTGTACTGTAAGGTCGCACTTCCCTGTGCTTTGGTATCCTTTGTTTCAAGGTCACGTTTCTGGATTTTCACACCGCCACGGATAACCTTGTCAGATACGGAATACTGGTTGCTTCCAGATAGTACGGCAAGTTCGCCATCTTCGGAAATCTGTGTAAGGTATGTTCCCTTAATCTGTTCGGAACTTCCGTCAGCCTGCATATACGCACCATCTAATAAGTAGCCGTTTGGTGCTTTTGTTTCTGTGACAGTGAGTGTACCAAGTGGCAGTACATTTTTACCGTCCTGTGTATAGAAGCTGTCGCCAGATACTTTGTAGCTGTCGGCAAGTCTGGATACATAATGAATAGTTCCGTCACTGTCTTTTTCGGCAACTGTTTTCGTTGTCCATGTACGGGTAGCCTTTGCAGGAAGATTGTCTGCATTGTAGTAACCGTCATAATAGCTCCATGTGAACTCTGCACCCTCTAAAGAAGCATTTCCCTGTGGAGTAGATTTTCCTGTTTCCATGTCGATTTTAAATAAATCAATCAAAGTTTCTGTGACCTTTGGAGTATCGGCAACAGTCAATGTCGCTGTTTTTCCAACTTCCACATTTAAAGCATGGACAGTAGAATCCAGCTTATATCCTTTTGGAGCAGAAAGTTCTTTGATGTAAACTGTTCCGGCTTTTACCTCAACTTCTTTGGTATCGCCGTTTCCATCGGCAGTAAGTGTGGCAAGCTGGCTGTTACAGCTCTTATCAGAATAGACACCAAATGTCGCACCCTCAAAGGAATAGTTGGCGTTGCCATCTGTGACCGTGGGATTGGAAGAAGTCTTTTTAACCTTTGCATTTCCCACATTTAACTTCGCCCAAAACTGTCCGATGTCCTGTCCTTCGCCAGTATAAATGTAACCGCCACATTCATAGCGTCCTTTGTTTGCTTTCACAAATGCTTTCGCACCAGCATACACTTCATTCTGTACTGCCTGTGAGATTTCATTATAGGAAGCTCTAACGTTGTCGCACTGCCAGCCGAGTTGTTCACTCAATCTCTGCCAGACAACACACTGTTCCAACAGATAACCTTGTTTGTAATTCAAGTTCGTATGAGAAGCGGTATATTGCTTGACGTACTCTAAGGAAAGAGCAACGTCTGCAATCTGATCGCTACTCATACGGGTGCTTGCGTCAGAACGTGTTTTATATCCATTCTTGAAATTGGTGTTGATGTCCACGCAGTAGGCAGTTTCGCCCTCAACTTTCATGTGTCCCTCATTGAATGTAGATTTGATAGAACCATCATTCATAACGTGTTCAATGTAGCCGACACGTTCTGCTGATTCTGTCCAGTATTGATTGCCGGAAGCATGAACCGCCGTCACTGGTAATGCCGTGAGAATGGTTGCAAAAGCAAGCGTTCCTGTCAGCAATCGCTTTACTAGCTTATTCATATTTTCTCTTTCTCCTTTCGATTTTGGGTATGAAAAAGCCGTCCACTTCTGAACGACTGGAAATAGAAAAGGAACGCCAAAAGTGTACGTTCCGTAGTCTATAAAATATTTAATTTTTCTCTCTGGTGTGCTATCTGACGCCAATTTTGACCCCAAATTTCTGAAAAATGACGATTTTTGATGAACAGCTACAAATTTTCAAAATCCGTGAATCCCTTGTAAATAGGGCGTTACGGGACTATATGAAACTAGACAAAACCAACGTCACAATAACAAGAGGTGAGTGCTAATTTCCCGTTCCATTTTTGAACAAACGAGTCATCGTTCTATATATTTTGTGATGACAGATGTTAAAATCTCCATGTCAACCGGCTTCGCCACATGATCATCCATTCCGGCATTCAAAGCAGCCTGCACATCCTCTGCAAATGCATTTGCCGTCATTGCAATAATAGGTATTTTCTTTCCATCCGGACGGTCCGGCAGATTTCTGATGGCTTTTGTCGTTTCATATCCATTCATTTCCGGCATCATAATATCCATCAAGATCAGATCAAAAGTCCCCGGATCTGTATTGCAAAACTGTGCCAGGGCTGTTTTCCCATCGGCAGCTCTGGTTACAATCATCCCTTGTTCTTCCAATAGAGATACTGCTATCTCGGCGTTTAAATCATTATCCTCTGCCAGAAGAGCATGCAAACCATGTAGATCCGTATCTTTCTTTAATTTTTCTTTCTCTTCAGTTTCTACATGTTCTGCTATAAGCAGTGGGATTTCTACCGTAAATGTTGAGCCAACACCCTGTCTGCTGCTGACCTCAATTTTTCCACCCATAAGATCTACATATTTCTTAGCGATCGCCATTCCCAGTCCGGTTCCCTTGTAACTGGTTCTTGCTCCATCATTTTCCTGACTGAACTCATCAAATATCCTGTCCAGGAACTCCTCACTCATACCAATTCCGGTATCCGATATACGATAGCGTACAATCACATGGTGTTCATCATTGCCCGGACAGTTTTCTGCAACAAATGAAATGGTACCTCCGTCTTTTGTAAATTTGATTGCATTACTGATGATGTTGAGCAATACTTCCCTGATTCTGAGTTCATCCGCCATCGCATAAGGAGTTTTTAGTTCTTCTCTTGAAACATACAAGTTAAGATCACGGTTTTCTATATATCCCCTTGCAATCGACAAAACAGTATTTATCATATCCCTGAGATCTACCGGTATCGGTTTATATTCCAGTTTACCACTTTCAATACGGCTGATATCCAGCACATCATTCATAAGCGTCATCAGATATTCTGAACTCTGCCTGATCTTTTTCAGACAGTTCTCCACTTCTTTGTCCGGTTTCCTCTTCATGGCAATATCTGTAAATCCAACAATTGCATTCATCGGTGTCCTGATGTCATGAGACATATGGTTCAGGAACGTTGTTTTTGCAATATTCGCCGCATTTGCATCCTGTGCTTCTTTCAGGGCTTCCATCTGTTTTTTTCTGCTTACTGAAAGGGAATAAACCAGAAGAAGCAGTACAAAAATAATCACAAATGAAACCACGATAGCTAAGCCTGCATACTCCGCAAGGACATCCTGCAAGGTCATTTTCTTTTCTGAAACAGAATTCTGTGCAAGGACCACGCCATTTAAAATATTGGAGGACTGCTCAATCGCTTTATTGATAATGGTAGCTGCTCTTCTGTTTTCTCTCGTCGTGAACATCGCTAATTCCTGCCGTTTTGCCATTTCTGCAAATGACAGACTTTTGGTCAGTGAACTTTCATTAAGAAGATTGATCTTTGAAGATGGAATAACAGTTGCTCCCACTTTTCCATTTGCTACTGCCTCCAGGCATTCTTCCTGTGTATCATACAGTTTGATTTCTGCATCTGGAAAAAGACGGGACACCATCAATTTAGAATACAGCGAGGTCTCTGTTGCTGCGATTGTAGAGAGACTGTTAGTATATTCATTTCCTTTGTAAATAACAACCGGCGTAATATCAAAGATTTCATCCGTCAAAACTACCTGAAACTGTTCCTGTGTATAAAAATCCTGAATGATAGGACCTGCAATATCTATTTTGCCAGATTGCAATGCCTCATTCATCTCTACTCCCGTGGAACATGGAACTGCCTTGATCGTAATTTTATATTTTTCCTGAACCGTATCCAGAACGGTTCCAAGGATTCCTGCCAGTTTCCCATTTTCTTCACCACAAAAAGGGAGATTGTCCTTTAGGTATCCCACACGGATTGTTTTTTCATGTGCATCCAGCCATTGTTTTTCTTCCTTGTTGAGCACATAATTTATAACCGCTTTTCCTTCATAACGAGCATACAGCTTGCTGCTGTAGTCCGTTTCTGTATTGTTGATTTCTTCCAGGGCAGAATTTAATTCCTTTAACAGATCCGGTCGGGATTTTGATACACCGAAATAACAGTCACTTGCACCGATATTGGCGATTGCAATAAAATCGCTGTTGACAGACAGTGCCGGGACCACAAGTGCATCCAGTTCATCTGCATCCAGTTTTTCTATCATTTCATCATAGCCTTTACAGACAACCACCTCTGCCTGGATCTGATTGCTGTCCAGCCATTTTTCCAGAAGTTCTTTCTGATAACTTCCATCTGCTGCACCGATACGACAGCCATTCATCTGCTTTGGATCACCATTCGTAAGATTCGTATGATCTTCCCGGGTATAGATCCAATATCGTTCTGTTCCCTCTGCATAGGTCGAAAAATCGATAGATTCTGCTCTTTCCGGTGTATAACTGACACTTCCAAGTATATCTATTTCTCCATCTGCCAGCATATCCAGACACTCTTTAAATGAGCCATAGACATATTCATACTTCCAGCCGGTTATATAAGAAATCTTCTGAAGATACTCATATCCTGCTCCCTGCTTGTGTTCCCCATAGCCGCCTTCCTGAAAATTGGCATATGGAAAATAGCCAACTCTCACGGTTTTATTTTCTTCTTCCAATGCCTGAGTTGTTTTTCCATCACTTTTTATTTCCGATGCATAAGCAGAAAGCGGTACAAAAAGCAACATGATAAGTACTAAAATGCTCAAACATAATCTTTTTTTCTTGCCTTTTTTTCTTATCCGTTTTTCTATCTTTCTGTTCATTTATTTCCTCTTTATTATCCAGTAAAGCGGACATTCGCAATCCGCTTTCGCTTCTTGCTCATGAACGCAGTCTGTTTGCGCTCATGCTGTTGTTCTTCCCAGTCTATAAGCTTTCCTGTTTTTTCAATACAGAAAGAATGACCGCTCCCAGTTTTTCAATATCAATGGGTTTTGCAATATGTCCATTCATGCCGGCATCAAACGTCCTTTTCCTGTCTTCTGCAAAGGCATTTGCTGTCATGGCAATGATCGGGATCTCTGCCTTCTTTTTATCATTTAAATGCCGGATACACTGTGCTGCCTGATAGCCATCCATATTTGGCATCTGGATATCCATAAGTATCAGATCATAAGTTCCTGGTGACATCTGCTCTATCCTGTTCACGCACTGAATTCCATCTTCCACACGCTCGATAACAAGCCCGGCTTCTTCCAGAATCGTCACTGCAATTTCCGCATTCAGATCATTATCCTCCGCCAGCAGAACATGCTTTCCACTCAGACTTTCTCTCATACTAGATGTTTTTACTTTTTCTATCCTCTGGCTGTAATATTTCTTGTCCGCTATTTTATGCATCAGTGTAAACGTAAATACGGTTCCTTTTCCCAGTTCACTTTCCACTTCAAGACTGCCGCCCATCAGATCGACCATTTTCTTTACGATTGGCATTCCAAGACCGGTTCCTCTGACTCTTCCAGTGGTTGTATTCCGTTCACGACTGAATGGTTCAAATAATGTTGGAAGATATTCTTTACTCATGCCAATACCGGTATCTTTTATCTCGGATTTTACCTTCATATATCCTTCTCTTTTACATGGCAGTTCTTCTACAGTGATCGTTACATTTCCACCTCTGGGAGTGTATTTTATAGCATTACTGACAAGATTTACATAGATTTCCCTGATTTTTGTACCATCACACAGGATATTTCTATGTGTGACCTTCATGCTGCCGCTTAGATGGATTCCTCTTTCTTCTGCTTCAGATGCAAATGTACTTATGATTTCGTCTACTACCTCACCAGCACTTTCATAATTCTCATCTACTTTTATCTTTCCACTTTCAATCCGGGCCATATCAAGTACATTATTGATGATGGACAATAACAGTTTCCCTGATTGTTCGATTTTCTTCTGATAATCCAGTTGCTTCGGCTCTGTCAGTTGTGATTTCATCAGCTGATTATATCCCAGTATCACATTCATTGGCGTACGGATATCATGGGACATATTATTCAGAAATTCCGTTTTGGCTTTATTGGAATTTTCTGCGGCAGCATATGCTTTTTTCAGCTTTTCTTCCTGCATACGCTCTTTTTTTATCAGACTGTCAATATTTCTTGTTCCGACTACAGCCACCCTTGCTCCGTCTTTTTTCTTTACGTATGCCACTCTTACCTGATGATAAATGATCTCCGTTCCCGACTTAAACTCGTATGTCATGGAATAATCCTCTTTCTGTGAACGCAGAGTTTCCAGACCCAACTGCTTTTCAAATTCTCCGTTGGTGTTATCAAATACCATCGTCTCGGCATAAGAAGGAATTATTTGTGACCATCTGTTATCACATTTTCTGCAGAAATCTGAAATAATCTTTCCATTTTCTTCAGACTCGCGATAAGAAAATACTCGATCTTTATCCAGTTCTACTGCCAGAACAGAAAAATATTCTTTTCCAAGGCCTTCGATAATCTCTCTTTGAAGCTCTATCTCCTGTTCTTTTTTAATGATTTCATCTACAGAACGGAAACCGAGGATGATCTTAAAATGATCTTCCTCATTGGATAAACGTACTGCGTTTGCCAAAAAATGTCTGAAGCCACTCCCATTTGGTATCGTCTTATAATAAATCTCTATACTGTCTGTTTCTTGTAATTCGTTCATAAGATACTCCGGCAAAAGTCTTTCCAGATACTCCGGAGCAGATTCTTTGATAAGGACATTTTCGAAAAAATACCGGACTCTCTCCGAATAGCAGTTACTTTCACGAACTAACTTTTGCTTTTCTTCAGGGTCATGGTGCGTAAAGGCATCCCCTTTTACGACTTCAAATGTATCCTGCCTTAAATCACACAAAAGTACCGTTGTATAATCTCTGGATAAAGCTGATAATATCCGGTTACGTTCGTTCAGAATCTGGTTGCTGTCTTCCAGTTCTTTCTCGTTTTTTTCTTTGCCTTTAACAAAATCCGTAATATCTGTGATATCTCCCTGGAAGAATATCTGATTACCGGATTTCACCAATGTTGTGGCATCTGTGACCCAATGATAGCCGTCCTTTCCAAGCAGCCGGTAAATCTGATCCTGTGTAAATCCATGTCCGCATGTATCAAGAATACGGGCGGTATATTTTGCAGAAAGATGCCGGTCATCCGGATGAAGCATATTGTCAAACTTATTATGGAATTCTGTTTTGATCTCTTCTCTGGTCCACCCAAGAATCGCAAGGAACCTGTCACTGATATATATGAATGGATGCCCCTCCTCCAGGGAACATCTGTGATAGCCGCCAGGGATATTATCGATTGTTGCCTGAGACAGTATATTTTGCTCTTCCAGTTTCTTATGCCTTTCCACGAAGGATGTCATATCTTGGCAGGCACTGATAATAGCCAGTTTCCCCTCCTCTGTCCGTATGACTTTTCCTTTATCAACCGTCCAAAACCAGGATCCGTCTTTTCGCGGCATACGATATGTGGTCTCATAGGTTAATCCCTCATAATACTTACCCCCCCCCCGATATCCTTTATGACCTGTTCTCTGTCATCGGGATGAATCGTATTAATAACTTTTCCGTCAATTGCTTCAACCATTTCTTCCACTGCATCGTAACCAAGCATTCGTGCCATTTCTTCATTGGCATAGTAAACCGGAAACTCGTTCTCACAATATCCACCGATCAGTCCCCTGGTTTCCCCCATGATCATAAAATCTGTAAGTAGCTCTTTTTGTACTTTGTCTGATACTATTAACTGTTTCATATTCCTCCCCCAGTATCCTTCAGCCTGATTTTTTGTGCAGATATAGCGATCTAATACCGCCACATAACAAAGGGTATAGCGTAACCATTACTATTACATATTATGTTCGTTATATACGAAAAAAATCTTTCTACAAAAACAGCGAAAGGCGCATATTTATACTATTATACTGCATAAAAGCAACGTAATATGATAAAAATATTATAGCAGACCACTCTACAATTGTCAGCATTTCTTGAGCTTTATGTCTATTATTTACTGAATACTTTTTCTTACTCTTCGATTTCTTTTCCATACTCTTAGGTGCATATTTAATTTCATCCATATACATACCTTAAAATCGTTTTTATAACTTCATCAATCACAATCGGCTTTGACAAATGTGCGTTCATTCCTGCATCCAGTGATGCCTGAACATCTTCTGCAAATGAATTAGCTGTCATTGCTATAATAGGAATATTTTTTCCATCCGGTCTGTCATTCATTGCCCTGATTGCTTTTGCTGCTTCATAACCATTCATTTCAGGCATCATGATATCCATCAGGATTACATCAAATGTGCCTTCCGGATGATTTCTGAAAATCTCAACAGCATTCTTTCCATCCACAGCTCTTTCTACATTCATCCTGAATTCTTCCAACTGCACGGCAGCAATCTCTGCATTCAGTTCATTATCCTCTGCAAGAAGAACATTCACACCTGTAAGATTCACCTTTTCAGAAATACCTGTGTCTGACTTATTACATTCCTTATCTGTAATTTCCAAAGGAATATCCACAGTAAATGTGGTTCCCTCATGCTTTTTACTCTGCACGGAAATGGTCCCACCCATCATATCTACATACTTCTTTACGATAGCCATCCCCAGTCCAACTCCATGGTACTGCGTTCTCACACCGGAATCTTCCTGTGCAAATTCCTCAAAAACTTCTTTTGTAAATTCCTCACTCATGCCAATACCAGTATCCGAAATGCGGTAACGCATATTTATATATCCATCCCCGCACTTTTCCTGACACCGAGCTTCAAATGTAATCGTCCCTCCATCCGGAGTGAATTTCACGGCATTGCTCATAATATTGACCAGCACATCACGCAGGCGTGCAGGATCCGCAAGTACATTTGGAATCTTTGCTTCTTCACGCTGAATCTTAAAGTTGATATCCCTGTTCGTAAGAAAACCTTTTGTAATATTCAATGAAGAATCTGTAATGTTTTTCACATCCGCCGGCACTGGATTGTATTTCACTTTTCCACTTTCGATGCGGGTCAGATCTAATACATCATTGATCAGCGACAGTAAATGCTCTGAGCTTTCGTCAATCTTTTCCAGACAATTTTTCACTTCGTCTGACGGATTGTTTTTCATTGCAATACCGGTAAATCCTATGATTGCATTCATCGGTGTCCTCATATCATGGGACATATGTGACAGAAATGCTGTCTTTGCCTTGTTTGCAGCCTGTGCATGCTCTGCCAGTTCCGCCATTTCCTCAGCTTTCTCCTGGGCCGCCTTCTGAGCTTTTTTTCTTGCACTGAGATGCACCATTGTCACAGACATAGCAGTCAGTAGCCATCCAAAAATAAGAAGAACCAAAACAGTAACAACAGGATGCAGACGGATCCAGTCAACAAATGTCAGCTCTGTTGCTTTGTATGTGGTATACTGTGCTGCAAGATCTTCAACAAGATTTTGGGGCATAGCATACATTGCTTTCGTCAGAATACCAGCCAGCGCATGGTTCTCAGTTGATGAAATTACCATGCGGTAGGTAAATGTAGGCTGTTCCAGAAGAGTATATGTCATGGTGCCCGTAGTGTCACTGTTCACAAACGCCTGTGCCATGTAATAGTAGACGAAGGCAGCATCTGCTTTACCCTCACGGACAGCTTCCATCATTTCCTGTCGGGTACTGCACATCAGTTTTTCTGCACCGGGTGCCATTGCATCTTCAATTGAATTTGATGCTGTCTGGTCAACAGTAGTAACAACATTAATTTTTCCATCAAAGTCACGTCGTGTCACCCTTGCCAGCTGCATCGTAATGAAAGGTGCAGTAATCCCCCATTTTTTCGTCTCAGCATAGTTATCTGTTTCCAGGCGTGCATCGATGCTCATATCTGTGGTTTCCTTATTTTTCTGATAGGCAATATACTCATCTCTGGTGGCAGGTGTAAGAAACTCATAGGAAATCCCGGCATAGTCTGCAATTTTCCGGAAGTAATCCGGGATAATACCCTTCATCTCACCATTTTCATTATAAGAATATGGATAACGGGTCGGATCACACAGAACATGAAGCGGGTTGTCCTTGGAATACTGTGAAATAATACTTTTTTCTTTCTCCGTATATTCCAGATTCTTAGTTTCTATGCTTTCATAATTTTTATTATAAAGTGTCGTTTTCCAGTTACCCTCAACTACATTCATCTGGTCAATTGCATAATTGATCTCATTCAGCAATTCTGTATTACCTTTTTTAACAATGACATAGAAATCGCTGCTGTCAAATTTATCCACGATACGCTCATTGTTTGTTTTTCTCAGAGAAGTGGCAGCAATAGCATCAACATTTCCGCTCAGAAGAGCTTCCTCCATCTCTGCTGTCGTATCAAAATAAAATGGATCATATGTAAATCCTTTATTGCCTGCAAAATCCGCAAACTCTTTATCTCGTGAGCTTCCGTTCAAAAGTGCCACACGCATACCGTTGTAAGTACTGTAATTGCCATCCACAATCGTGCTGTTGTCACTGCGGACGGTCAGAATCCCATTATTGGTTCCAATCGGACGTGAAAAATCAAACTTTTCTTCTCTTTCCGATGTTTTGCGGGCAGATGTTACCATATCAATCTCGCCATCTTCAAGCATCTGCTGCATATCATCCCAGCTCTTATCATATCCGACATATTCGTAATCTACATCCCAATAACGGGCCATCAGCCGAAGAAAATCATAGCCATACCCACTGCGGTTGCCTTCTTCATCCATCACATGATAACCATCCATGGCAAAGAAACCGACTTTGACAGTTTCATGCTGCGAACTGTCTTCGGCTGCATATGCAGTCTGGGGAGAAAATATCATACACACGCATACAAAAACCAGGAACACTGCCACATATTTCTTTGCTCTCGAAATCATATTAAATCTCCTGTCTGTCTGTCTGTCTGTCTGTCAAATATATTTCTCTATACATCTCCTTGTCAACCTCCTGGTTTAATAAAATTGCACTGCCGCATCAAATCCATTTGTCACTGTTCCATAACCTGCGGTTCGGTACCCCCCCCACCAGATTTTATGCTTCTGATCGTCTTTTCCAGCACCTTCATCTCAACCGGTTTTGAAACATGCGCATTCATACCGGCTGCCAGAGAATGCTGAATGTCCTCTGAAAATGCATTGGCAGTCATGGCAATGATAGGAATCGTCTTTGCCAGTTTATGGGAACTTCTGCGGATTGCTTTCGTTGCCTCATAACCATTCATAACAGGCATCTGCACATCCATCAAGATCATGTCATAATCCCCTGGAGTAGACTGTTCAAATGCTTTCAAAATCTCTTCGCCATTTTCACAGATAGTACATTCCGCACCTTCAATCTTTAACAGTTCTGTCAGGATCTCTGCGTTCAGCTCATTATCCTCTGCACACAGAAATCTCATTCCCTGAAGGATATTTCCATCCTGCTCATCTGTTTCTTCTTGTGCTGCCAGAGCGGCCGTTCTATCCTCTGCAATTTTCAGATCCATGAGAATCTCAAAACAGCTTCCCTGTCCCAGTTCACTGTCCACATCGATGGTACCTCCCATTGCCTCAACCAGGTTCTTAGTAATAGCCATTCCAAGTCCGGTTCCCTGTATTTTGTTTGTAAGGGAACTTTCCGCACGGGTAAACGCATCAAAAATTGTATCCTTGAAATCTGCCGACATTCCCATACCATTGTCACAGACTAAAAAGCGGTACTTTGCATAGACAGATGACTTTGTCTCACATTCTTCTACCAGAAGCTGAATTTTTCCACCCTCCTGCGTATATTTTATGGCATTAGACAGCAGATTACTGAAAATCTGCATCAAATGAACCTGATCCCCATTCACCCACTCATGGTGAATATTTTCTTTTATGACTGTAAAAGTCTGCTGCTTTTCATATATTTGAGAATGAAATATAGTGTCAAGTTCCTGCATAAATTCCAAAATTGAAAAATCAGAGTACTTAAAAACCGTTTTTCCTGCCTCAATCTTGCTCATATCCAGAACGTCATTGATAATTCCTAACAGATGCTGTGATGAAATATCTATTTTATCTGCATACTCTATAACTTTTGCTTTATTACCTGCATCATGTCTGATCAAAGATGTAATACCAATGATCGCATTCATAGGTGTGCGAATATCATGTGACATATTAGACAGGAAATCCGTTTTCGCCTTATTTGCATTTTCAGCTGTCTGTAAAGCCTCTGTTGCAACGTTCTTTGCCTTTTTCAGTTTTTGATTGACTACTTCCATTTCCTTCATTGTTTGTAAATGAAGTTCATTATTTCTTTTTTCATATTCTGCTTTTTGATCTGCAAGACTAAGTCTGGAAATACTGTAGAATAATCCGGCAAAAAGTAAAAGTATAGAACCTGCCATGAGTATTGTTGTAAACAACACCGTTTTCTGGTAATCCCTCAGCACATTGTCAACAACTCCCCTTGCCACAATGCATACCAAAATGGTGTTGTTGCTTTCTATCGGGCAATACCCCAGATAATAGGGGTTCTGTTTCCCCAAAAGTGCAACTCCGGATTCCCTGTTATCAAACTTCTTTTTGAGCAAATCAGCCTCTTCTTCTGTAATAGCCTGTTCTCCTTTTAAATGTTTTAACAAAGAATAATTACGCAGGTATTTATCACCACTCTGGTTCGTATACGTAATATTTCCGTCATTATCCAGCATGAACAAATATGCTTTCCCATCATAACCTTTCAGTTTTAACATGGAATCCAGTTTCGAATGATCATACACGGTTCCAATTGCCGTATAAGTTTCCCCATCGATCGTATATTCCTGACATGGAATCGCAACCAGATAACCGTCTTTTTTCTTCTGATCATAATCAAGACGCACCAGTTTTCCAATATTGTATCCATTCTTTAAGTCCAGCAGAAGTTTACTTGGCATATCAATCCGCATTTTTGTTCCACCTGCTGATATTGCCTGACCATTTTCCTGAAGGAATATAAGTGTACTTTCCGATTCTTTTTCCCATGCTTCAAAGAAACTTTTGTTCACATCCGTTTCAAGAGACAGCTCCCTCTCATGAAGTAAAAATTCCTCAACCAACTGCAGCTGGCTGTAGTACCCACTCACTTGAAGATCATAGGTCTGCTGTATCTGTTCAACAACAGCTCCCATACTGCTTTTTCCATTTTCGCTGATATACTTGCTAGACTTACTTATCAGATACTTGATACAACCTAAGCTTAAAAGAATAATAAGTAGTATAAGCAACAGCCTTGTTATTTTTTTTCCTTTATTTACCGTTTGTTCTATCTCCACTTTTACTGTTCAACCTCTATATAATCTTCCGGTGCTGACGGCTGCTGTCCTTTTGACATTGCTTCGATCCATGCACTTGATAATGTTGTATCTTTAAGCTGCTCAATCTCACATTTCGGATTTATTTTTTTCAAAACAGACATTGTGGTGTCTGTAAGAAGAATCGAGTATTCCTTTTCTTTGTCTATTTTCTTATCATTAACTGTCAAGTCCTTTAATGAAAATCCACTTTCCTCTTGATTGACGATAATTTTCATACCGGATGCAATTGGTAATTCGTATTTATTGGTTACATAAAAATTCTCATCAGCATCGGCGAGATAATTTTCCACGAGTTCACAAACCTGTTTACCATTAATTTTCGCAACATATAATGCTGTATCTGAACTCTTCGCTGTCATCATGCCAACCCGTCTACTGGTGCATTCTCCTTTGTACATAGAAGACGTGAAATAATAATATGGTGCCAGAGCCAGCTGTGCATCATTTTCTTCTCTAATCGTAGTTAAAATGGAAGATGCTGCATCACGGCCATTTCTATCGTTCAGTGAAATGGAATATTCATTTTCAAAATTCACCGTTGCTTTTTCTTCTGGATCTTTACGATTCATTGCACTACAAAAAGTATCATAAGCCTGTGTTTCATCCATTTCCCCTGACAGTAATCCGTGAACAGCCTCAAGACTTGCATCAAATGATTTTTGAGCGGAATACCGGATATAAACAGCATTATTATTAATTTCCTCTTCCAGTCCAGGCACATCCTGCATCATGGTTGGAACATCTGTATTCAATGAAATAACACCGCTTCCATCCGCAATCAGCTTTTGCCCCTCTTCTGAAATCATACAATCCAGCACATCCAGTGCAGTATCCAGTTTCTCCCGGTCTTTTTCCAGGTTTTTGTTAAATGCAATGTTTAAGGACGGAGTCATGTACACATAGGATTCATCCGATGTCTGTGAAAAGTAAGGAATACGGATCAGATCCGCATCCATCTGTTTCTGCAGCTGCTGCATAACCGTCGGATGTCCATGAAACATTGCTGATTTTCCCTCGACAAACATCTGGATTCCTGTATCGACGTCAATATTGATATCTTCTTTACCAAAGTGCGAGTCCTTAAGAAACTGACTGGTTTCTGAAAAAATACGTTTCCATAATGTATCATCAAACTTTACTTCATCCGCTGCAGTCTCTGCACCGTTTCGCCATTCAATACCATCCAGGCTTGTAAACTCACCGATTGCCGCTGCCTGGATGATTTCATTATTAGACCAGTCTTCACCAAGATCCATGGAATACGGTTTTATGCCATTATCATAAAACTGCTGACAGGCCTGTACATATTCCTCATAATTTTCTGGAATATTTACGCCATACTGATCAAACAGTGTTTTGTTGGCAATGATCGTCTGCGGAATACCACAGATTGGCAGCCACTGGATTTCATCCTCCGCATTCTTATAATATTGCACCGCATAGGAATAATACTTGGAAACAACATCATAAGAAGCAAAATCCATAAGATAAGGCTGTAAGTCCTGTGCATCTGTTCCAGAAAATCGCCGTACTGTTATGATATCCGGTAATTCATCATGTTCTTTAAAATAACTGTATAAATCGGTATCATTGTTCCCAATAATAAATTCAATATCCTGATCTGGGAACTGTTCATGGATATAGGGTGCAATATTTTTCATCAAACGATTTTCCCACAGATAAACGGTAAGATGATCATCATTTTTAGATACTTCTTTCTTTGACTGTCCACATCCAGACAAGACAGCAGTTGCTACAAGTACACCTGACACCACTGCTGTCAGACAACTTTTTACCTTTTTCATACTTTTATTTTCCTTATTCTTTCCTGATAAAATCATTATTGTTACGTCTATGAAATAACATCGTTAAAAAAGCACTGTCAGACAGACAGTGCACCCCATTTCATGCAACTGGCTGCCATTTTACAGGCCCTGTAGCTTTGCGTCCCAGACTTTCATCTGGTTTGCCGATTTCCTTATTATAGCTTTAATCTTATGCCCAAAATTGATTTTATTATACTTTAACGTTCAATTATACACAAGAAAAATTTACCGTTTTAGCACCCGAAAAACAAAAAAGAACAGCCGATACATATACTCGAACTGTTCTCCTACTTTCGAAATCCATGAAGCATTGACATTACTGTTTCCTGCTCATTTGTATTCAGATTGTTCCATATCCTTAAAACTTCCTCCCGCTCTTCTGTCAGATCTTCCATATACTTCTGATACTCTTCATTACCTTTTCCTTGCTGATAACTGTTCCAACTTTCATCTGTCAATTTCATTTCATTCTGCATTTTTAACAAATGTAGCAAGAATTCTCCCACCTCTTCAGGTGGTGAGATGAATTGCACATCTGGGCATATCTGCTCAAAAAATCCCTATAGTACAAAAGAAACACTTGTTCTCCACCCCCTGATGTAGTATACTAAAAAAGAACAATTAGTTCATAAATACATATCAGTCGATAAAAGAAAATGAATGATAAATATAATGGAATTAGACAATAATTCCCATTCAGTATTTCTACTATACTATCACCTGGTGATGGTTATAAAATACAGAAGGTGAGAAGAATGAACCGCGCCGTAAAAATAAGGATCTATCCAAATAAAGAGCAGAGAGTTCAGATAGAGAAAACAATCGGCTGCAGCCGCTTTATCTATAACCAGATGCTCGCGGACAAGATCAGCTATTACCAGAAAGAAAAAAAGATGCTCCGGAACACACCGGCCGGATATAAAAAGGAATATCCATGGCTGAAAGAGGTGGATTCCCTTGCCCTGGCGAATGCGCAGCTGCATCTGGAAAGTGCGTTCCGGAAGTTTTTTCGGGAACCAGCCTGCGGATTTCCACGTTATAAATCAAAGAAGCATGCAAGAAATTCATATACGACCAATGCACTAAACGGAAATATCCTTTTGCAGGATACCCATCTGAAACTTCCAAAGATGTCCGTCATAAGGATAAAACTTCACCGTCAGATTCCATCAGACTGGAAACTGAAGTCTGTAACTGTGAGCCGTGAGCCATCCGGGAAATATTTTGCCAGCCTTTTGTTCTGCTGTGAGGACCAAACAGTGGAAAAAAGACCGGCAGAGAGATTTCTTGGGATCGATTTTGCCGTGCAGGGAATGTGTGTATTTTCTACAGGAGAAAGAGCCGGGTACCCTATGTTTTACAGAAAAGCAGAGAAAAAACTTGCAAGAGAACAGAGAAAGCTCTCCCACTGTGAAAAAGAAAGCCGGAACTATCAGAAACAGAAAAAAAGGGTAGCTTTATGTCATGAAAAGATAAAGAACCAGAGAAAAGATTTCCAGCATAAGCTCAGTAGGGAGCTTGCGGAAAGATATGATGCAGTATGTGTGGAAGATCTGAATATGAAGGGAATGTCCGGAGGGCTGCACCTTGGGAAAGGTGTGCAGGATAACGGGTATGGGCAGTTTCTGTTCATGCTGGGATACAAGCTGGAAGAATGTGGAAAACATCTTATAAAAGTAGACCGTTATTTTGCATCCAGCAAGATCTGCAGTGTGTGCGGACATAAGAAAAAGGAACTGGCATTGTCGGATAGAATGTATGTTTGTGAATGTGGAAATAGGATGGACCGGGATGTGAATGCAGCAGTCAACATCCGTGAAGAAGGAAAAAGAATCTATAAAGAATGTGCCTGACGGCACAAGAAAAAATTCCGTAACCGGATAAACATAAAAAACAAAACCGCGGGACACGCGGGGATAGCCTGTTTTAGCTTTGCCCTAAAGGGCAATCGAGCAGGAAGCCCCCACTTCAAAATCGTAAGATTTAAGTGGTGGGAGCATGTCACTTTGATATGAAAAATGAGCAGTAATACTGCTGATGCTACCTGTCCAATTACAGTTGCGTAGGCTGCGCCTTTCACTCCCATTTCCGGGCAAGGTCCAATACCGTAGATCATGATCGGATCAAGGATGATATTTACAACCGCTCCAACCACCTGACCAATTGTGGAATAAAGAGAACAGCCTGTTGCCTGGAGTAACTTTTCAAATAGAGAAAAGAAAATAATACCAAAAGAAATTACGCAACATATCCTCAGATAGCTGACCCCCATCTCAAGTACTTCTGTATCTACTGTCTGCGATGAAATATATGCTTTCACCCCAAAGATACCAAACAATAAGCAAACCGCATAAATGATCACTCCCAGAAACAGACTGCTTCCGTCAGCCCCTCCGACTTCATAAAGAAGAGTTCGTTTCCTGCTCAGGTTTCTCGATTCTGAGCATGCGATATCCGATTCCTATGTGTGTCTGGATATATTGTACACCGTTTTTTTCAGGCTCCAGTTTTTTCCGCAGTGTTGCCATAAAGACCCTGAGAGAAGCAACATCGTTTTCCGAGCAGCGTCCCCATATCTGCTGAGTAATATATGTATGTGTCAATACTTTTCCAATATTACGGGATAAAAGGCAGAGCAGCTTATACTCAATGGGCGTCAGATGCAGTTCTCTATCCTTCAGGAATGTGCAGCCAGCCGTGTAATCTATCTTTAATCCACCATTTTCAAAAACAGAGGTTTCCGGCTGTTTTCCTGCCTGCGTTATGGCAAGCCGCCTTTGACTGACACGGATACGCGCAAGTAATTCTTCTACTGAAAATGGTTTTGTGATATAATCATCTGCACCCGCATCCAGTGCCTCTATTTTGTCCATATCTTCACTTCTGGCACTGATCACGATAATAGGCATATTCGACCAGGTACGGATTTTTTTTATTACCTCTACTCCTTCCATATCAGGAAGACCAAGATCCAGAAGAACGATATCCGGATTGTGTGATGAAGCCTCCAAAATGGCTGAAGCCCCATTTTCTGCAGCCAGATATTTATAGTCATGTGTTTTTAATGTGGTAACGATCAGGTTCCGTATGGGTCTGTCATCCTCAACCACCAGAATTAATGTCTTATTCATTTAATGTCACCTCGCTTAATGGTAAAGTAAAAGTAAAATTACATCCATGCGGAGCATGATCCGAAAGAACCAGGGTTCCATCGTGAGCTTCTATGATAGAGCGGCAAAGTGCCAGGCCAAGCCCCAGACTCCGTTGGCTGTCTGCAACGGTTGTTTTCCCTGTATAAAACATCTCAAAAATATGCGGCTTCATTTCATCCGGAATTCCGGGGCCGTTATCTTCCACGCTTATCTGTGCTTTCCCGGCTTTTTTAACCCCCCGAATGCTGATGACAGAGCCTGACGGCGTATATTTTATCGCATTATCGATCAAATTTACCAGAACCTGTATAATAAGATGCACGTCCATACGTGTAAGAACAAGTTCTTCACAGTCCGCCACGATCTTATACTCATCATGTTTCCGGCTGATATGTCGGAGTGACTCTGCTATTACCTCATCCAAAAGCTGATCCGTAAATTTAAACTTCAATCTTCCATCATTGATCCTGGTGATTGAAAGCAGGTTTTCCACAACTCCGATCAGCCACTCTGCATCATCATGAATGTCCGTGTAGATCTGATACTTTGTAGCTTCATCCAGACGGTCACTGTTACTGAGAAGCATATCTGCATTTCCTGAAATGGAACAAAGCGGCGTACGCAGATCATGGGAGATTGCCCGAAGAAGATCGCCACGCAGCTGCTCATTTTTTGCTAAAACCGCATTTCTCTCTTTTTCTATGGCATTTTGTACATTCTCCATTGCAAGTGCACATTCATTTATTACAGACAGCAGGATGCTGTATTCAAAAGAGTCCAGTGTTTCTTTTTGCAGAGGGATCCCAATTACGCCATAAACATTATTTCCGCTTCGGATTGCCAGATATAAGCATTTTGCCTGTGAAAAATGCTGCGTGGATGCGCCGGCACGCTGTCTGTTTTCATAAGTCCATCTGGCCGCCTGTTGTTCTTCCTGTGTCAGAAAATCCTCTGTGCTTTCTTTTTCCCCGGAAAAAAGCTTTCCTTCTGATAAAGTTCCATTTTCCACAACATATGCCGTGATGCTGCGGTTTAACAGACGTATCAGTTGTGTACAGGTAACTCCGAGGATTTCTGTCTCACTTTTTGCCTTTTGCAGCAAACGATCCGTATCAAACAGAACCTGTGCACGAAAGGCAAGCTGTGAAGACAGCTTTGCATGCATTTTCAGCTTTGCCGCAAGGGTTCCTGTAAGTACGGACAAAATAAGCATTATGAAAAATGTCACCGGATATCCCACCGCATATGTCTCAAAAGACATCCTTGGCTCCGTCAGGAAAAAGCAAAATAAGAATACACTTAAAAAGGATCCGGCTACACTGCAAAGATAACCATCTGTCACGATCGAAGTTATCAATACGCCCAGAATGTATATCGTTACAATATTTGTATCTGTAAGATCCAGTTTCTGAAACAACAGGCCAATCAAAGTGCATACTGCAAATATAAAAACCGTCAGCAAGTAATCTTTTGCGGACGGTTTTTCCACATACCATGCAAATGGCCGTTTCGGATAGGTTCTGTTTTTTACTGTATCCTCCATTTTCAAGCTCATTCTGTCATTCTCCTTCTGCTACTGTTTTCTGGAATTATATCACGCAGCTGTTCTGTGGTCAAAATTTTTTCTTCATGGCAATGAGCTATATGCGGAAGCACTTCTGAAGAGCTCTGTACTCTCCTAATACCAGTAATTTATCATTCTCTGCAAAATACGTTTCCGGTGAAATTGCAATACTGAATTCCTCTTCATTTTTTACTGCCAGGATATTAATATTGTAGCGTTTTCTGATGTCAAGTCCACCCACTGTTTTTCCAACCCATTCTTCCGGCACTTCCACTTCAAAAATTGCATGGGAAGCGTCCACCTCCATATAATCCAGGATATGATCATCTGTATAACGGATGGATGCCCATTTTGCCACCTGCTTTTCCGGATAAACTACCTTATCGGCACCATTGCGTAAAAGAAATTTTTCCTGAACATCACGTTCAGCTCTGGATATCACCAATTTTGCGCCCAGTTCTTTTAGAAGGGATGTTGTTTCAAGAGAATTTTGAAAGCTGTCTCCAATGGTCACAAAACAAATGTCGTAGTTTCCAATTCCAAGGGACTGTAAAAATTCAGCATTGGTACTGTCACCAATCTGAGCATTCGTCACAAACGACAGTACTTTGTCCACTCTTTCTTCCTTCCAGTCAACTGCCATAACTTCATGTCCCAGCTGATTGAGCTGCATGGCAATATGTATTCCAAACCTTCCAAGTCCAATAATCAATACATTTTTCATAATATTATTTTTCTCCTTCTTATCCAACTGTGATTTTTTCCAGAGGAAGCTTTGCATTTCCCTTATTTCTTCCGGAAAATACCGCATAGATCAGGGTCAGGCCACCTACACGTCCCAGATACATCAGTATGATCAACACGACTTGTGAAAAAACATGAAGTTCCGGTGTGATTCCCAGAGTCAGACCTACCGTACCAACAGCTGAAGCAGCTTCGTACAGACAATCTAAAAGCGGAAGGCCTTCGTACACACTGATCGCTATTCCGCCGCCAAAGAACAAGGCAAAATATAACATGGCGATTGTCGCTGCATTTTTTATCACATGATATTCAAGTCTTCTCCCAAAAGCTCCTGCATTTTCCTGACTTCGAAATGTCGCAATTGCATTTAAAATAAGTACTGAAAAAGTTGTTGTTTTCATTCCACCTGCTGTAGATCCCGGTGAACCACCAATTAGCATTAACAATATCATAACTGCTTTTGATGCCTCACTCATCTCTGAAATGTTTATAGTATTAAATCCGGCAGTTCTTGTCGTTACCGATTGAAACGCTGCTGCTAACAGGCGTTTTCCCATGGGTAAATTTGTCAGGTCACAGATATAGAAAAAGACTGCCGGAAATAAGATCAGACATGCGGTAGTCATGAGAATGATCTTGCTTTGCATGCGGTAGCGTTTAAAGTTCAGTTTATTTGTATAAATATCATCCCATGTGAGAAAACCGATTCCTCCTGTAATGATCAACAGCATAATTACCAGATTTATAAGTATATTTCCGGAATACCCAGTCAGCGATGGAAAGATACTGGAAGCTGTCCCCAGAATATCAAAGCCGGCATTACAAAAAGCAGAGATTGAATGAAAAATTGACATCCAGATTCCCTTTTTCCCAAAATCCACCAGAAAAACCGGCAGAAGCAGCAACGCCCCCGCTGCTTCGATCAAAAATGTTCCCTTTAAGATAAACCTTGTCAGTCTGACGATCCCTCCAACTTTAGGTGCTGAAATAGCATTCTGCATGGTGCTTCTTTGCATGAGTGATATTTTCTTTCCGGAAAGAAGGGAAACAGACGCAGCCACAGTCACTACTCCAAGCCCACCTGTTTGTATGAGTGCAAGAATGATCGTCTGGCCTGCCAGGGACCAGTAGCTTCCAGTGTCCTTTACCACAAGACCTGTAACACATACCGCCGAAGTGGCTGTAAAAAGTGCCTCATGAAATGGTGTGATCACTTTCTCCGCAGAAGAAAATGGAAGCATCAGCAGAACGGTTCCCACCAAAATCACTCCTGCAAAACCCAGAATGATCAGCTGAAAAGATGTCATATGTTTTTTCTTATATGATTTTTCCGGCATAAATGATCAAAACTCCTTATCAATACTTTTAACAGTGCTATCTTCGTAACGCATTTTATTATATA
Organism: Blautia sp. SC05B48; assembly: GCF_005848555.1. Taxonomy (NCBI): domain Bacteria; kingdom Bacillati; phylum Bacillota; class Clostridia; order Lachnospirales; family Lachnospiraceae; genus Blautia; species Blautia sp. SC05B48. The sequence continues at coordinate 433,396 of NZ_CP040518.1, forward strand.
TAATTGCTTTCAAAGATAGTATAAAAGTCTCTGCTTCTGTATTAAGATTTTATAAAGATATGATATTCACTTGAGAATTATTTTAACCGAATCAAGAAAATTCCCTGCTTCGATAAGGCTAAGCAATACCTTAATACTACAGTTTTTAACTGTAAACCTATTTTGAATTTTCAGTTGACAATTAATATTTCTATGTGATAAAGTGATACCCGTACAAAAAACTCAAAAGGAAGGTATTGACATGAACACTGCATCATGCGAAAAAGAAGCTCCATCGCTTTCCAGAGATGAAGCCATTGCAATTTTAGATACTCCGGACGAAGAACTCGAGGCACTGATCGACCGTGCCAGCAGTTTACGTTACAAATATAAGGGAAACCGGGTAAGCATCCACATCCTTACCAATGCCCGCAGCGGAAACTGTTCCCAGGATTGTGCATACTGTGCCCAGTCATGTCGTTCCACTGCCGATATTGATAAATACAAATGGGTAGATGAAGACAAATTATATCAGGACAATGATTTCGTAAATGAGTATCATTTATCCAGACACTGTATCGGCCTGAGTGGTATGAAGTTTACAGATAAAGAGATCGAGGAGCTGGCCCGCAGGATCCGCAAAATGAAAGAACACGGAACCCATCTCTGCTGCTCCATAGGCTTTCTCACAGAGCACCAGGCAAAAATGCTCAAAGAGGCTGGTCTTGACCGGATCAACCATAACCTGAACAGCAGCCGTTCCTTTTATCATAATATCTGCAGTACACATACCTTTGACCAGCGTGTCCAGAATATCCATATGCTTCAGGGACTTGGTTTCGAGATCTGCAGCGGCGGTATCATTGGCATGGGTGAAAGCAAGGCGGACGTTGTTGACATGCTTCTGGAATTACGTGAGATCCAGCCGGAAGCACTGCCGATCAACTTTCTTCTTCCGATCAAGGGAACTCCTCTCGGAAATGCAGATATTTCCCAGCTGACAACAGAATACTGCATGAAAGTCCTCTGCCTGGCAAGACTTCTTGTACCTAAAGCAGATATCCGATGTGCTGCCGGAAGAGAAGTTTATTTCAAGGGCGAAGAAAAAAAACTGCTCAGTGTTGTAGACTCTATTTTCGCTTCCGGTTATCTTACAGAAGGTGGTCAGGGAATCGAAGACACTCTCAAAACCATCACGGATGCAGGATTCACCTATGAGATCGAATCTGCGTAAGCATCCTTATGGCATATGATCTTTCATACACACTTACAGCATTTCATTGCTTACCCAAACCAGTAAATACATTACCTTTTTCAAAGGAGGCTCTTTTAATATGAACCAGACAAATACTGTCTCTGCACCACATACAAAAACCTACGAGATCACCATGACCGCTCTTATGGCAGCTGTCACCTGTATTCTTGCACCGCTGTCCATTCCAATCGGTCCGGTTCCGATCTCATTTACCAATCTTGCCATCTACCTGTCCCTTTATCTTCTCGGATGGAAAAAAGGAACCATCAGCTATCTGATCTATCTGCTGCTTGGCCTTGTAGGTCTTCCGGTATTTTCCGGATTTACCGGCGGTCCTGCAAAGCTGGCCGGTCCTACAGGAGGATACATCATCGGCTTTATCGTTATGGCTGTTATTGCCGGACTGGTAATTGACAACTGCCATAAGCCTCTGATCCAGCTCGTTGGTATGATCGCAGGAACAATTGTATGCTATCTTTTCGGAACTGTATGGTTCTGCATCGTTGCAGATTCCACTTTCAAAGCGGCTCTTGGAATCTGTGTAATTCCGTTTATTCCGGCAGATCTCATAAAAATGATCATCGCCATGATCATCGGACCAATGATAAAGAAAAGAATTCGATAGGCTGAAACTCTGTACTAAAAGAGGCAGCAGGAAATTTCAACATTTCCTGCTGCCTCTTTATCGCATTTCTTTTTTCTTATCTGAGTTTTTTCTTCAGCTCCTGGATCAGTTCAAAATAATCTCTGTGCTTCATCTCCGGGAAAGCCTTAATGATTCTTCCCTGGCCGAATACCGTATGATTTGTAATAGAGTTTGACAGCTCATCAAACTGTGCCTGAAGCTCCGCTTTCTTCATCCGAAGCATTTCAGCAGATTTTTCTCTCTGAGCCACAGTCGCATCTCTGAGCTCTGCCTTAGCAAGAGCAACCTGAACCTTTCCCTCTCCCACCTTCTGTGCTGTGTCAATGGTAGTTGTTGCCAGAGTATCACTGAGCTTATCGCTCACGATCCTCAGATCTGCACGTACCTTATCCAGTCGGGTAAGCTTCTTATTCAGTCCGTGGATCACCGCCACTGTTACAATAAAATCTACCAGATACACCGCATACAGAATTGCCATAACAACCCATTCCAGTGTGGAAGGTGTATGAGAAGCCTGACGCTCCACATACTTCTGAAAAACCTTTACAACCATCACAATGGCAAGTCCCCATATCAGGGAAAACTCAAGACAGATATAGCCGTGAAAATTCAGTGGCTTATTGGAATAATCCCACCATCTTGCATGGAAGCATACATCCAGAAGCCATCCGGCAACCAGCTCTACCGCAGTTGCAAGAACGATTCCAAACAGAAAGATCATTCCCTCACTCATCTGATGTCCGCCGCTCTGAAGCGTATTAAGCAACGCAAACACGGAAAGTACACCAAATCCGTACACCGGGCATACCGGACCGTTGAGAAATCCCCGGTTTATAACCTTTCCTAATGTTACTGCATGGAAGATAACTTCAACGACCCATCCTCCAAAAGAATAAAACAAAAAATACAGACATATCTGAAAATACGTCATCCCGCAAATCATCCAGTCCTCCTCCTTTACAGCTGTCAAGATTCCGGCAGCTATTTCAGGGTCAGTGCCATCACCTCTGCCGGGGTGATTTTGATTATATCATATCACCCCCTCATTTACATCCCTTTATCCGGTCATTCTTCCGAAACAATTTCTTTTTTCGCACGAGTGAAGTACAGAAAGAATCCGATGTTCAGAATGATTCCCACTGTGGTAGATACCGGTGCTGCAAGTCCGATCTTTGTCAGGCTGGCATCCGGCTGGATACTCATGAAGTACGCCATTGGAAGTCGTACCAGAAGCGTCTGGACCAGACCCTGGACCATAACCCAGATGGTCTGGTTGTTTCCGTTGAAATAGCCTATCATACTGAACAGAACAGCTGTAACCAGTGTCTCCGGTGCAAAGCCCTTCAGATAATCAAAGCCTTTTTGGATAACACCGGCATCTGTTGAAAAGAATCCTGCCAGTACATCCCCTTCAGAAGGATCAGGATAAATACCAGGCATCCCACAGACAGACCAACTCCAATTCCCGTAAGCATAGATTTTTTCGCACGTTTTGGCTTTCCGGCTCCTACGTTCTGTGAAACAAAGGAAGCCATGGACTGCATCAGAGAGCTTGGAACCAGCATGGCAAAGTTTACGATCTTACATGCAACTCCGTAACCGGAGGATGCTTCCAGACCCAGGCGATTGACAAATGCACACAAAGCAAGGAATGAAATCTGGGTCAGGAATTCCTGAAGTGCCAGCGGCAGTCCGATCTTAAGAAAACGTCTGCACTGAGGATTCAGCCGGAAATCTTTTTTTGTAATGGTAAACGGAAGCTTCTTCTTTATCAGCAGAACTACTGCAAATACAACACTTAAGGCCTGAGCAGAAACCGTAGCAATAGCTGCCCCTGCTGCATCCATATGTAAGCCGGCTACCAGTACCAGGTCTCCGATCACATTTACAATACATGCCACCAGCACAAACAGCAGCGGAGATTTACTGTCACCAAGGCCACGGAAAATAGCAGACAGCAGGTTATACGCAACAATAAAGAAAATTCCGCTTCCACAGATCCGTACATAAGATGCAGTCAGCGCTACCGCTTCTTCCGGTGCCTGCATCAGCACGGAGATCGGATGTGCAAAACCTACCATAACAATAAACAGCACGATCGATATCATGGTAAAGACGATCGCAGCCCCACCGATGACGGAGCCGATCTGCTCCGGTCTTTTTTCTCCAAGATAACGCGCGATCAGAACTGTGATACCCATAGCAAACTGAATCACTACAAAGGTAACCAGATTCAGTACCTGACTTCCGGTGGAAACCGCTGACAATCCGGATGTGGAACCAAATCTTCCCACCACAAGAAGGTCGACCGCACCATAGGCTGCCTGCAGGATCAGTGCGCCGAGTACCGGCATCATAAATGCGACCAGCTTCTTCAGGATATTTCCCTGGGTAAAATCTGCCTTATCATTTGTCATAATCTTCTCTCCTGTCACACATAATCTGATAAAATTTCCCGACGGTCCGGATCATACTGTCTGCTTCTTCTTCGGAAATCTCTGAAAGATAGGGCGCCAGACTGCTGAAATAATCCTGATCATACTTCCTGGAAAGCCTCTCTCCTTTTTCTGTTATGGAGATGTAAGTAACGCGCCCGTCATCCGGAGACGTAAGCTTCTGAAGATATCCCTTTGCCTCCATTTCTTTCACTGTTCTGGTAACACCCGGACGCGGCAGGTTCATGGCATCACTGATATCAGAGAGCCGGATATCCTTTTTTTCTCTCTGCAGAGAATGGATCACATCCAGATACTGTATGTAGGATGGCATTACTCCCTGTGGCAGTGGCGGAAGCATATCCCGGATCCGCTTTGCCTGATAAAACGCATCAAACATCCGCTTGATCTTTTCATTTGTCATAAAAAAGCTCCTCATATAATTATCTTAGTTAATTACCATTGATAATTATACGAGGAATTTATGGTTTGTCAAGCATGTTTTATTTTTCTGTTACAAAGTAGCTTTCTATTACAGAGTAGCTTTCTATTACAGAGTAACTTTCTATTAATCTATGCTTCTAATGCCTCTTTCAGAGAAGCTTCAAAGATCTCAAGTCCTTTCTCCATCTGCTCATCGGTCATGGTAAGCGGTGCAAGGTTCAGATATCTGGCCTGTGCCATCACACGCTCTCGGCTTAAATGTTCTGCATCCAGAATAGAGGAAGACAGCTGCTCTGCGGCGTTTCTGTCCTTTTCCTCCAGCACGAGTTTCCGGCTGTCGTTGGTGACACTGGGATTTGTCAGAACTACGAATTCTCCTCCATGGATATAGTTATTCAATCCTGTATTCACTTTTGATGCACGGCAGGCAGTCTGCAAAATAGCCCCATCGTACAGACTACTCCAGACCGTTTTCCCCTGCTTTCAGCTTCAGAACTTCTGTAAGCTCCGGGATCTGCATCATATTTCTACAATTCATAAAACACTACTCCTCCCACTGATACTGCTTCATATCTACACATCCATTTGCCTTAAACTCCACACCCTCGTCTTCCAGAAGCATCTTCTGCTCTCTCCAGCCTGGTGCAGTACGCCCTGCATGGTTCACAACTCTGTGGCAGGGATACTTCCCGTAAAATTCTGCCATACCTAAGACTTTTCCTACAAGACGTGAATTTTTATCCCGGCCAATCAGACGTGCGATCTGTCCGTAGGAGGCCACTTTTCCTTCCGGTATTTCTTCCACTACGGACAGTATCTCGTAAATCAGATCCTCATCCAGTATTTTTCCCATGATCTTTCCTCCGCAATCCTGCTGGCAATTTTCATAGCATGCTTTCATAAATAAAATATCTGTCTTTTCTTGGATGTCTGCACCAGACCGTCCTCTCAGCCGGAGTTTTACAGTGCAGTTCCTTTCTTTGGAACAAATAAACGGCTCATATCTGTACGCTCCAGCTTAAGAAGTAAAATTTTTTTGTCAATTCCTCCGGCGTATCCTGTCAGACTTCCATTTGTTCCTACGACCCGATGGCAGGGAATGATAATGGAAATTTCATTATGACCAACCGCACCGCCTACTGCCTGGGCCGACATATGAGAAGTATTTTTCATCACTGCCATTCTGCGCGCAATTTCTCCATATGTGATCGTCTGTCCGTAAGGGATCTGTAATAAAATCTTCCACACTTCCTGTCTGAATACTGAACCAGTGGGATGAAGTGGCGGAGTAAATTTCGGTTCTTCACCGGAGAAATATACATCCAGCCATTTTTTTGCTTTTGTGAGAATTTTCGTTTCCTGTGGAACATAATCTTCCGGAAGTGTATTTGCAAAATATTTCTGTCCTTCAAACCACAGACCGGTAAGTCCGATTTCATCTGCAGCAAGTAAAATATCTCCGATTAGCGCTTTATATTTGCATGTGTATACCATATTTTTCCCCACATTCATTTATCTCTACATTTTTTTCTAATTCACTTTCTGTATCATCTTAAAAAACACTTTTCGCTTATACATATAGAATTTTCTTATCTTGTCTGCCTTTTTCCAATATCAGCTCCTGCAGTTTTTCATCCAATTCCCGTTTTTTATCTTCGGATAACTGTACCCAGACATCAGTAAGTCTGGCCATTTCCCGGATTACATCTTCATAGCCGTTAAGCCCCGCTATTGACATTCCACGGAAGCATAGAATGATTTCAGATCAATAGCTATATAGATATGTTCTTCTTTTTTATCCATGGACACACCTCCGGAAATTTTTTCTTTTCTTATTATATCAGAAAATGTGTTCGATTATAGATTTTTTTCTCTTTTTATGCAAAAAAACTCCTCCGGTTTTACTGCCGGAGGAGTTTTTTCCATTTTATGCGTTTTTCTTTCGATTTCGCTGTATCACACTGCTTTTAAAAGCTTTATACATTGCTGGTGACAATTCTGGTGCATCTTCATCTGGTACAATTGGTGATTTTTTTGCATTCATAACTTCCTGTATTTGCTCTTTTGTCGGCTTCTGCCCTTTATTAATAGTAAATGTTTTGATCATAATAGAGCCTCCTCTCCGATTCCGTTGCCAACCTAGCTGAAATCAACCGAATGTTTTCTTTTCTTTCGGTAAACACCACAAATAAAACTTCACCAACACATCCTATAGCAATATATCTGTCTTCTTCTGTACTGTGCTCAAAATCATACATTTCTATGTAATTCTTATCTTAAAATACATATGCTGCAGTTTCGAATGATATCTTATGTTTTTTCTGATTGATCAGATTCTTTTCCTGATCCCACTCAAATTTCAATTAATCACTCTCCTACTTTTTTCTAAGTATATCATACATGGAATTTTCAGACTAGTAAAATAAATATAAACAATATTATAATAGTATAAGAAAAAGCGGCAGAACCTCTATTTCTGCAGGTTCTACCGCTTTTTATCTGAATTCCCCTCAAAAACTCTCTATACGTTATATCAGAACAGTCCTGTGATCTTACCGCTCTCGTCTACGTCGATCTTAGTTGCTGCCGGTACTTTCGGGAGACCTGGCATGGTCATGATCTCACCTGTCAGTGCAACAACAAATCCTGCACCTGCGGAAATCTTAAGATTTCTTACTGTTACCTCGAAATCTGTCGGAGCACCAAGCTTTGTCTGGTCGTCTGTTAAGCTGTACTGGGTCTTAGCTACACAGATCGGACAGTTGCCAAATCCAAGTGCCTCCAGCTGTTTCGCCTGCTTCTGAGCATTTGCTGTAAGAACCACTTTCTTTCCACCATAAACCTTCTGTACGATCTGGTTCAGTTTGTCCTCGATGGAGCCTTCCAGTTCATAAGCATATGTGAAATCATTCGGCTCTTCAACAAGACGGATTACTTCCTCAGCAAGCTTGATTCCGCCTTCGCCACCTTTTGCCCATACCTCGGAAAGTGCTACGTTTACGCCAAGCTCCTTGCATTTTGCTTCCACAAAATCAAGCTCTGCCTTGGTATCGGTCGGGAATGCGTTAATAGCTACCACACATGGGAGTTTATATACATTCTTGATATTGCTTACATGCTTCAGAAGGTTCGGGATACCTTTTTCAAGAGCCTCAAGGTTTTCATTGTTCAGATCAGCCTTTGCAACGCCACCGTTGTATTTCAGGGCACGTACGGTTGCTACGATAACAACTGCACTTGGTGTAAGACCTGCCATACGGCACTTGATATCCAGGAATTTCTCAGCTCCAAGGTCAGCACCGAAGCCAGCCTCTGTGATCGCGTAATCAGCAAGCTTCATAGCCATCTTTGTAGCGGTTACGGAGTTACATCCGTGAGCGATATTTGCGAATGGTCCGCCATGAACGATCGCCGGAACATGCTCCAGTGTCTGTACAAGGTTCGGTTTCAGGGCATCCTTCAGAAGTGCTGTCATAGCCCCCTCTGCATGAAGGTCTCCTGCTGTTACCGGTTTCTGCTCAGCAACCTTGCCATAAGTGTATCCGATGATGATTCTGGAAAGTCTCTCCTTCAGATCTTTGATATCACTTGCCAGACAGAGAACTGCCATGATCTCAGATGCTACGGTAATGTCATATCCGTCCTCACGTGGCATACCGTTTGTTCTTCCGCCAAGTCCGTCTACTACATTACGAAGCTGACGGTCGTTCATATCCACGCAGCGTCTCCAGGTGATCTTTCTCGGGTCGATATTCAGCTCATTACCCTGGAAGATATGGTTGTCGATCATTGCTGCAAGAAGGTTGTTTGCCGCACCGATCGCATGGAAATCACCGGTAAAATGAAGGTTGATATCCTCCATCGGAACTACCTGTGCATAGCCGCCGCCTGCAGCACCACCCTTGACACCGAATACCGGTCCCAGAGATGGCTCACGAAGAGCTACCATAACATTTTTTCCAAGTCTCTGCATTCCATCTGCAAGACCTACGGTTGTCGTAGTTTTTCCCTCACCTGCCGGTGTCGGGTTGATGGCTGTCACAAGGATCAGCTTTCCGTCTTTTTTGTCTGTTTCTTTCAGAAGATTATAGTCGATCTTTGCTTTATATTTACCATACTGCTCCAGATACTTGTCATCAATACCTGCTTTCTCCGCAATCTTGGTAATTGGCTCCATTGTGCACTCCTGTGCGATTTCGATGTCACTTTTGAATCCCATAATGTTCTCCTTTCTCCGCTGCAACCGTCTGCATCTTTTATCCCATAAAAAAGAGCAGTATCTGAAGTTTTTCAAATACTGCCCAGACGGTCGACTCATCGAATCTCCGGCTCCCTCGTGGTTATCCCACAATTCCGTCAGTCACCGAAGACTTTATTAATTTGATGATTGAATACTAACATATTTATTAATGGTTGTCAATAAATTATCAAATTATTTTTTTCACTTTTAAAGTGAGCTAAGTCTAATTTTCTGAATCATTTCCGTTCTATGTATTAGTTTTCTCTCCAACATTCGTACATATCTTTTTTCATCAAATCCTCTGTTGTTTAATCGTATCTTGTACTGGTCATCCGTTAATGCGACTGTCCAGACGCTATAAACATATTACCACACTTATGAAATCAAATCTGCAAATCCTGTAGATACCAGGAATAATATCAGCATTACAACCGGCACTACATAACGGATCATAAAGCGATATAACCCTGCCCGTTTGAAATGTTCCCCATTTCGTTCCACTTCTCCTATGATCCAGTCAGGGCCGATCACCCATCCGATCAGAATACTTGTCAAGAGCGAGATAAACGGCATCAGAAAACTGTTGCTGATATAATCCATCACATCCAGAAGCTGTCCAACGGAACCATTTGGCAGCTTAAGTTCAAAATACAGTTTGTTATAACCAAGGCAGATCAGTACTGCTGTAACAAGCGAATAGATTCCGACAGCACCACACATTTTCTTACGTGGTTTATGATAAAGTTCCATGCAGTTTGCAACCAGTGTCTCCATGACAGATACGCAGGAAGTCAGTGCCGCAAATCCCATCATCAGGAAAAATGCAATTGCCACCGGACGGCCAAATACTCCCATGGCATCAAAAACCTTTGGCAGTGAGATAAATATCAGGCTTGGGCCGGAAGCCATTCCATCCTTTCCGAGAAATACAAAAACAGCCGGTATGATCATCATTCCTGCAAGAAACGCAACGCCGGTATCAAAGATCTCAATCTGATTTGTTGCTTTATTTAAATTAACTTCATTTTTCACATAAGAACCATAAGTGATCATGATTCCCATAGATACACTTAAGGAAAAGAATAACTGGCTCATCGCATCCAGAAGGATCTCCAGGAAGCGTTTTACCGTCAGTCCATGAAAATCCGGTTTGAGGTAAACAGCCAGCCCCTGCACACCAGTGCGGACAGTTCCATCCGTATCAGTATGGGACAGTGTCAGTGAAAAAATGGCAATGATCACGATCAGAAGAATCAGCCCCGGCATAATGATCCTGGAAAACTTTTCGATTCCCTTTTCCACACCACGAAATACGATCCAGGCAGTCAGGGCCAGAAAAATCAGCATAAATACAACGGGTGCAATATCTGATGTAATAAATGATGTAAAGTATCCATCTGAAGCCGCATCTTTCCCATCAGAAATAATATAAGTAAAAAAATATTTTGCAATCCATCCACCGATAACAGAATAATAGGTCATGATCAATGCCGGAACCAGAAACGTTAAATGTCCTAAAAATTTCCACTTTGGATTAAGAGCTTCAAAAGCCCTCAATGCATTTTTCTTTGTCTTTCTCCCAAGTGCTACATCCGTTGTCAACAGTACAAATCCAAAAGTCAGTACCAGTATCAGATAAACCAGCAGGAAAAGTCCTCCTCCATCTTTGGCACAGAGATATGGAAATCTCCAGATATTTCCAACTCCTACTGCACTTCCGGCTGCCGCCAGGACAAAACCTATTGAGCCGGAAAAGCTGCTTCCTTTTTCTTTCATTTCAATTTCCCCTCTTCAAGTATATATTTGATATAGGCTGAAACCTTCAGCCTAACAGCTATATCTTACCCTAAATAAAGATAAGTGCAAATGGCAGAAGTTTCTTTTTACGAAATTTTATTCCAAAAAAGTTTCTTACCACTTTACAAATCACCTGTTTTTCCGATATAATCGTATGCAATGAAAATTAATAAGAAAAATAGATAGTATGAGGAAACAAAATGAGTGATTTTACCTGTTATGTAGGTGAACAAATAAGAAAATACCGAAAAGCCGGAAAGATGACTCTGCAGGATCTGGCAGATGCCATCCATAAAAGCCGAGCTACCATATGCAAATATGAAAACGGAGATATCTCCGTTGATATCGAAACTTTATATGAGATCAGCCAGATTCTCCAGGTATCTATGTCCCAGCTTACCACTGGTCTTCCTGAAACAGCCAGTGAACCGTCCAATGCACCGGGAAAAGGACAAAAAAGCCCATTTTTTCAGGCCCAGAGGCTATATTTTTACTTTTACGATGGACGATATCAGCGTACAAAGGATGGCATCATCGATATTTATGAAAAAAAGGGCGAATCCGGAAAATATGAAGCAACCTTAACGATCTGTTCTGTTTCTGCCAACGGAAGAAGCAGTGAGATTTTTTACACCGGAAAAGTTCTTTACAGTGATATGCTGATCCGTTTTTCCTTTGTAAATCAGTATAACCCACTGGAAGAAGATCTCCTGTACATTTTTAATCCTCTGGAGCTTCGAGATTTTACAACAGGACTTTTGTGTGGGATTTCCAGTGCGGATCTGATGCCCTGCGCATTCAAATGTGTGATCACTTTAAAACCGCAGGAGCTTACCGAAGCTTTCCGCCACCAGCTTCTTTTTACAAAAAAAGATCTGAAGCGCTGGGAACAGCTGAATATGTTACTGATAGATAATATGGAAAAGTAGTTTACTGTCTCAAAAAACGGTACATCTTATATTTTATAAGCTGTACCGTTTTCGTATTTTTCTGTATCAGGATTTTCCTGCAAACCCACACCGGATCGCCTGTGTCGGACATATCTTTTTACATCTTCCACATCGGATGCACTCTGTACTGTTGGGATTCTCTGTCGGATCGACTTCCATCTGGCAGATATTTCTGCATTTTCCGCAGTGAACACATTTTTCTTTATCTACTCTGTAACGAAAAACGGAAACTTTATTAAATACCGAATAAAAAGCTCCCAGCGGACAGATATACTTACAGAATGGCCGGTATATCATAATTGATAAGATAATGGTGATCACCAGGATCGTATTTTTCCACATGTACAGCCAGCCTACTGCACTTCGCATGGATTTGTTCAGCAGCACCAGCGGGATACCTCCCTCCAGCGTTCCTGCCGGGCAGATCAGCTTGCAGAAATATGGTGCTCCCTGCCCCATGATATCTACTACAAACATAGGGAGTATGATCACAAATACAAGAAAGATCACATATTTCAGTTTTCGCAGAAGCTTATCTCCCCGAAATGTCCGAATCTTCTTTGGAAAAGGAATCTTGTTCAACAGATCCTGGATCAGTCCAAAGGGGCAGAGAAATCCGCACACCAGTCTTCCAAGCAACGCTCCCACAAAGATCAGAAATCCAGCTACATAATATGCCATTTTGAAGTTCCAGCTTCCGATCACAGCCTGAAGAGAACCAATGGGGCAGGCCCCTCTTGCCCCGGGGCAGGAATAGCAGTTTAGCCCCGGAACACATACATTTTTCAGTTTTCCGGTATAGATCTTGCCAGTTATAAACCCTGATATGTGACTGTTTGTAAGGGCCGCCCACAATGCCTGGATCCCATGCCGCGGCCATTCATTTATTTTCATCTTCTTATTATCCAATGCCTATACACTCCATACAGATGTTGATCGCTTTTGTAAAAACTACAGATACCTCGCCCCTGCAGATTCCCAGTATCATCAGTAAAATTCCAAAAAACGCCAGAGCTGGTCCGATCCACCTGGATTCTGTTATTTTCCGAATCATTTTTCCACTCTCCATAATGATCATGTTTTACTTTGAAACGTTTTTAAGCTCTTTTTCCACGATTTCCTTCCATTCGTCCAGTGTATGGCTTCCTGTATAGGTGTCGCCTACAATGTTTCCATCTTTGTCGACAAAAAATGTTTCAGGAAATGCAGAAATCCCCTGCAGACGACCGTTCATCATAGTTGCATCCGGTGTCAGGAACGGATATTCTGCTTTTGTTTTTTCCTGAAGAATGCCTGCTTTCTTTACAGCTTCCTCGTCCTGATTTCCCTTTTCATCTGTAGTATCAAGCACTACGCCTGCTACTCCAACGCCTTTATCTTTCATTTCTTTATAGAGCTCCTGAAGTTCCGGAATCTCTTTTACACATGGTGAGCACCAGGTTGTAAAAACATTTACCAGTGTCAGGTCATAGTCACTGAACACTTTTTCTGTATATGTTTTTCCATCTATTCCTGTTGTTTCAAATTTTCCTACAGATTTTACGTCCTCCGGGTTGCTGCTGGTATCCTGTGGCTGGTCAAACACGGAAATATTCTGATACGGTGTCATTTCCGTAATATCGGTTTTGATCTTTTCCAGCTCCTTTGTCAGCTTTTCATCTGCATCTTTGTTGGTGCTCAGATAATATTTGTATTTCCCGTCACTGCTGCTTCCAAGCTCTTTATGCTCTGTACAGCCGGTGATCTCATCCAGCTTTTTCTGTGAAGCTTCGTCATAAACGCCAATTGTACCGATTCTGTCCAGACCTGCCACCCAGTCGTCATATCCTGTTCCCATCTTCTGTATTTCGGCATTTTTCTGTTCCTCTGTCATTTTGCTCCAGCTTACGTAGGCATATGTCACTGCATTGGTCTGATTCTCAAAATCTTCCGTGGTAAGCATTGCAATGCTCTGGTCCTTGATCTGCTTTAACAGCTCCTTCGAAAGTGAAAGCTTCAGTCCCAGAAACGGATATTCATAAGAATCCTGTGCCTTGCAGGTTACGTCGGAAGGCTTAAATGTACCTGCTACCAGATCTGATGAAACTGCCTCTCCATCCATCATCATTGCCGCTCCGGGATCTGCTGTTTCCGTGCTTTCCGCCGCTGTTACCGGCACGCTTCCAAATGCAGATATTCCTAATACCGCAGCTGCCATAAGTGCTGTTATTTTCTGTGTTCTTAATTTCATTGTTTCTATTCTCCCTTCTGATATCACCGGCCCATATCCGGAACCAGCATATATTTTATATATAAATTTTGTTCTCTGTAGCCTTACTATATCATCCCCTGTATAAAATCTCTGTTAAGAAACAAAAAAATTTACAGGAATTTTATGCTATACATGATATTATAGATAACAAAGCAAAATCAACTGTTTTTTTGGAGGATTTATTATGCATATATTGATAATCGAAGATGAACAGCAGCTCTGCCAGTCTATTGCGGAGGGACTTCGTATGGATGGCTATGAAGCGGACACATGTTTTGACGGGGATGAAGGACTGGAATTATGTCTTGTGGAAAATTATGATCTCATCCTTCTTGATCTGAATCTTCCAGGCGTTGATGGTCTGGAAATCCTGCGCCAGTTTCGGGAATCCGATACTTCCACTCCTGTTTTGATCCTCTCTGCCAGAGGACAGATCCAGGATAAGGTTGAAGGGCTTGATCTCGGTGCCAATGACTATCTCACAAAACCTTTTCATTTTGAAGAACTGGAGGCACGGATCCGAAGTCTGACACGAAGAAAATTCATCCAGCAGGATGTGTGTCTGCAATGCGGACGTATCAGCTTTGATACCCGTACAAGAAAGGCCAGTATCGATGGACTCCCCCTTTCTCTGACCCGAAAGGAAAGTTCTCTTCTGGAATATTTCCTTCTTCATCAGAACCGTATCATAAGCCCGGAAGAAATGATCGAGCATATCTGGGACGGAAGCGTCAACAGTCTCAGCAATTCCATTCGTGTCCACATTTCTTCTCTTCGAAAAAAACTGCGCACTGCTCTCGGCTTTGATCCAATACAGAATAAGATCGGCCAGGGTTACATTTTAACGGAGGATATACAATGAAAAAAATAACCGGAAAGCTTTCTCTTCAATGGCGTCTGACACTGATCACTGCGCTGCTTATGACAGTCACCTGCATTCTGATGTATTTTTTTATCAGCCAGTCCGCAGTTGCCGGAATGGAGGATCTGGGAGATTACATGATACGGATCGATAACACTGATTCTGCTCCCATCACCTTTAATATGAATCCCTCCGTCTTATTTCCGGAGCTTTCCAATCAGCTGCAGCTAACAAAAAAGCTTTTTCTCACCAAAGGACTCATGGTAACAGGAATCATCATCCTTCTCAGCAGTATCTGCACATATTTTATCAGCCGTCAGGCATTACTTCCTCTTCGCAGGCTCAGCCAGGAGGTGAACAAAATAGAGGCCCAGAACCTTTCGAAGACTCTTGAAGTTCCTGCTACCAATGACGAGATTTCCCGCCTGACAATTTCATTTAACAAAATGCTCGCACGCCTGGATGAAGCTTTTACTGCCCAGAAGCAGTTTTCTGCCAATGCAGCCCATGAGCTGAGGACTCCTCTTGCTGTTATCCAGACAAATCTGGAGGTCTTTGCCCGCAGGGAAACACCTGCTTTAAAAGATTATCAGGAGATTTTTGCCATGCTCCAGGAACAGACCGGGCGACTTTCCCATCTGGCTGAAATCCTCCTAGATATGACCGGTGTACAGACTGTTGAACGTTCCGAAAGGATCTCTCTGGCAGCACTGACTGATGAGGTTTTCTGCGACCTGGCTTCCGTAGCGGAACAGAAGGATGTTGAACTGATCCAGCAGGAGGGAGACTGCATCATTACCGGAAGCTATCTGCTGCTGTATCGCGCTGTGTACAATCTTGTGGAAAATGCGATCAAATACAATCACTCCGGTGGAAAAGTAACCGTAAATATCCATCTTTCCGAAGAAATAACAGATACATCCGCATCTGTCAATTACGTCTTTCTTGAAGTCTCTGATACCGGAATCGGCATTCCTCCCGAATATCAGGAAAAAATCTTCACCCCGTTTTTCCGTGTGGACAAATCAAGAAGCCGTGCTATGGGAGGTGCCGGCCTGGGACTTGCACTTGTCAGTGAAATTGTCAGACAGCATAACGGACAGGTAAAAGTACTGGAAAGCAGCAAAAAAGGCAGCGTGATCGCAATCATGCTGCCAGTCTGAACATGTTTGTATTACACTTGTCTCATATTTCGATACTCTGTAGGTGAAATCCCATAGCAGCTTTTGAATACCTTCGAAAACTGAAACGGATTTGTATATCCCACATCTGAGGAAATATCCGATATGGAATATTCTGTAGTGGCCAGCAGGATTTTTGCCTGATTCATCCTTACTTTACGGAGATATTCCCGTGGTGACTGGTCGTATTCCCTGCGGAACAATGTGCTGAGATAGTTTGGATGTACATGGAGGATTCCTGCCACATCCTGGATCCGGATATCCCGGCTGTACATGCGGTCCATATAGTTTTTGGCATCCTTGGCCAGATTTTTTTCTTCTTTTGTCAGCTTTTTTATATCGCCCTGTGTTTCAAGGAGCCTGGCAAAAAGATGCAGCATTCTGCTGTTTGCCTCCAGGGATGCGGAAAAATTCCGTATGGAGAAAAACTGCTCTCCCGGAAAATCTTCTTCCTGATAAATGGCCACATCCTGAAGTCTTTTATCCATAACTGACAAAATCGACAAGATTTCTTTTTCCAGTTCTTTAGCCGAAAGCGCCAGATCCAGGATCTCGTTTTTTCCAAATAGAAGATCAATAAATTTATTTCCGTTGTCTGCATAAAATCCGATCCAGGCATATTTCCAGGGGTTCTGCAGGGAAGCTATGTATTTTCCTTCTATTCCTGCTGGTATAAAAAATGCCTGTCCGGCATGTACATTCAGCATTCTGCCTGAGATTTTCAAGCTTCCTTCTCCCTGCAGTACAAAATGCAGCAGATGATAAGGTCTGGCCTGAAACTGCCACATATGTCCTTTTTCACATTCCTGGATACCGCAGTGGTTCATCTGCATAACCGACAATTCCCGCTTTGCCCGATCCAGAAAAATATCTTTACTTCCAAGCATGGACTCACCTCCCCCGTAAACGATCTTTAATTCCCGGCACTTTCATATCTTCCCAGTCCACGTTTCAGGCACACTGCCGATAACCACAGCATCCCTATGCAAACAGGAAACAGTAACAGACATCCTGGCAGCATGTCCTTTTTTCCTAACAGAAAGTCCGCCGGATAATAGCTGATATATGCGTAAGGTATGATATATCCAAAGATTCCTTTCAGTAATCCCGGGTATATGATAAGTGGATATTTCGCCATCTCTCCTACAGAAAGAACCAGATAATTTAACGAATTTTTCGGTCCCTGCATCCAGAAGGACATACAGCTTGCCAGCCAGATCATGCAAAAACGGATCATAGATACTGTAAGCAGAGATACCACAAAATACAGGATTTTTATGATCGTCCAGTTTATTTTACAGTTTTTTATTCCAACTGACAATATTCCCAGTGCTATGATCATTTTATTTAATCCGTCAAAATCAATCCTGGAAGCTGCCATCTGCATTCCTGCCGGAAGCGGTCTTACGAGAAACCGGTCGATTTCTGATTTATTTACCATCTGTGCAATTTTCCAGGATCCCTGAAAGAAAAAGTTCACCCATCCTTCTGAAAATAACAGATATCCATCTAGCAATAAAATTTCCCATACAGACCAGCCGCCAACTGTGGGAATATTTGTATAGATAATTCCAACAACAGCCAGATTTGATACCTGGGACAGCAATGTAAAAAATGTCATCATCAGAAAATCTGCCCGATAATACATCAGGGATTTTATATTCATTTCCTGCATCTTCCGGTATATTTTGAAATATTTCCTGTATCTGCCCCTCTTTAACCTCCATATAATGCGATAACGGAAGAGGCTTTTTTCCATAAGATGCTTCCAAATGCAAATAATATTACATTCCACACGCTCTGGAACAAAAGTGCTTCCCAGCATTTCTGCCAGCAAAATATTCCGTCAAATATGCAGCATGGAATATATACAATCCCTGAAAAGGGCATAATCATAACAATTTTCTGCAAAAATCCAGGAAACAATGCCAGCGGAACCAAAGCTCCAGAACAGAAATTTGTCAAAACTTCTCTCCCTTTTACAACACCATATGCATTATCTGTATAAAAACAGAGCATGGAAAATATATGTTGGATGTTAAATTTGATTCCCATTCCCAAAAGTATGGAAAAAAGCAGCAGAAGAACTCGCCACATCTCTATATTCTGCATTCCGTTACACATTACCAGGAAAATACCGCACCATAAAAATGTGATCAGAAATTCCATTCCTGCTGTTCCAACAGCTTTAAAAAAAGTCAAACTTCGGTAACTCAGCGGTTTCAACAAATCTGTGATTATATTTCCACTGATAATACTGTTGGCTGTCTGCATTTCAAATCCAAAAGAAAATGTACTATTGCACAAAAAAGAAACGATCACATATTTTTTCATAATTTTCCATGTATATCCATTAATCTCCGTATGATATAAAAAAATACTTTTCCATACATAGTAAAAAACTACAACCTGAATAAAATTTGCAAGCAAACCGGTCAGGAAATTTTCTTTATAAGCAATTCCTTCCAAAAATCCCCCTTTTATCAGTGCCAGATATTTTCTCATATTTGCTCTCCTCAGAAAAACAAAATCAGACGGTTAATTCTTCGTATTTCCATTGAACAGTTCAATAACAATTTCTTCCAGTGTTTCTGCTTCCGGATAATCATCAAATATTTTTGTTATTTCATCATCAAATAAAATTTCTCCTTTTTCCAGAATGATAAGTCTCCGGCACAGCCATTCCATATCTTTCAGATCATGGCTTGTCAGCAAAATCGTGGTCTTTTTTTCTTTATTTATGTATTGTAAAAACTGATATACTTTCTGTTTGACTGCCACATCCAGCCCTATTGTTGGTTCATCCAGAAATAAAACCGGCGGATCATGTAAAAGAGCTGCTGCTATATCTGCCCTTACTCGCTGTCCCAGGGACAGCTTTCTTGCCGGCTGGTCCATAAATTCTTCCAGTTCCAGGATTTTCTTAAACAGATCCAGATTTTCTCCATAAACATTGTCCGGGATTTCATAAATACTATGCAGCAGTTCAAAAGAATCTTTTACCGAAATATCCCACCACAACTGTGTCTTCTGACCAAACACAACGCCTATCTTCCCGCCATTTCTGATCCGTTCCCTGAATGGATCATTTCCCATAACGGAAATCTTTCCGTCTGTCGGTTTCATGATCCCTGTAAGCATTTTAATGGTCGTTGATTTTCCTGCCCCGTTTGCACCAAGGAAAGCTACACATTCACCCTGCTGTATGGAAAAAGAAATTCCTTTTACAGCTTCCTTCTCTTTATATTGGGGATGGAATAAGTATTTCACCATTCCGATAAAACCTTCCTGCCGCTGTGAAATCTTATATTTTTTGTACAGATTTTTAACCTCTATGCTATCCATATACATTCTTCTTTCTCTGTATTTTGCTCTGTTGCGGTAAACTTGGTTACTGTCTATACAATAGCATCGTATATTTTATCCGTACATGTTCATTGTATAAATCTTTATGTTTATAATATAATTTTCACTGCAAAAAAAGCTCCCCGGAAAACAGCTTTTTACTGATTTCGGGAAGCCAATATCTTTTTTATTTACGCAAGTACTCTGATGACAGATTTTATTTATACAGAGGTGTCACATACTTACCTGATACTATCTTTACAATGCCTCTTTATACAGTGCCAGGATATCCTCCCGAACGGTTTTCTGAGGATTCACCGCAATGTTTCCGCTTTTCATGGCATCCTCTGTCATCTGCGCAAAATACTCATCCGTAACCCCTGCGTGGGATAATTTTGCAGGGATTCCAACCTGTGTATTCAGTTCACGGACTGCCTGTTCCAGCATTCCTTTTGAAAACTCAGACTCACATTTCTTTTCCGCGGAAATATAATTATAGATCTTCCGATATTTTCCGAAGGCTGCCTCTTCGTTATATTTCACGATATACGGAAACAAGATTCCGTTTGCAACACCGTGCGGCACATTGAAAAAAGCACTGACCGGATGGCTCATGGCATGGATATTTCCAAGTCTTGCCCATGAAAAAGCAATCCCGGCAAACAGAGAGCCTGCCAGCATATCGGAAGCTGCTTCCAGATTGCTACGGTCTGCCACGTAGGTGCGGATGCTCCGCCCGATCAGCTCCATTGCTTTTTCGCTCATGGCCTCGGAAAATGGGGATGCGTCCAGAGAAACGTAAGATTCCTCTGCATGGATCAGTGCATCGATCCCGCAGGCAGCTGCCACCGAAGCCGGTGCGGAGGTGAGAAGCAGCGGATCCAGAAGTGCATAAGCCGGGATCAGCTTATAGGAAAATACTGTAAGCTTGTAATTTCGTCTGTGATCGGTAATAACAGAAAAAGCCGTAACCTCTGAACCGGTTCCTGCTGTTGTAGGAATGGCGATCAGCGGGACGATCTCCCCAGGAACCTTGTCTGCACCTTCATATTCTGTGATGCTGCCGCCGTATTTTGCCACAACACCGACAGCTTTTGCCACATCCATAGGGGAACCCCCACCAAGAGCGACAATAAAATCCGCTCCGCTTGCCCGGAACGCTTCTGCTGCACGTTCCACAGTCTCCACGGATGGATTTCCTTCTGTATCACAGAAGGTGCTGACTGCAATGCCGGCCTGTGTAAGGATTTCTTCACACTGCCCCACTACGCCAAGTCTGTTCAGTGTGGGGCCGGAAATGATAAAGCCATGTTTTCCTCCAAGCTTCCCGGCTGCCCCGGGAAGCTCCTTTAATACACCTTCACCAAAAAGAATATTCTGCGGTACAGAAAATGTAAATCTTTTCATGCTGTCCATCTCCTCCGCTTATTCTGAAAGTGCTTTTACTGTCTCTTCAATGATGGCAGCCGCCTGATCACAGTTCTCCTCTGTAATGATCAGCGGCGGTACCATACGGATGGTATGTACTCCGATTGCAGTGATCAGAAGATGGCTGTCCAGACAGCCATGCTTTACATCCACACCGTAAATAGCATCATCAAATTCCACGCCTACCAGAAGGCCCTGCCCGCGGACTTCTTTTACATGAGGGATCTTTGCAAGTTTTTCCATAAAATAAGTACCCATTTTTTCCGCATTGCCAGCCAGATCTCTGTCGAGAAGTTCACCAACCTCTGCAAGTGCCGCAGCACAGGAAACCGGATGTCCGCCGAAGGTTGTTCCGTGGGAACCAGGTGTGAATGCTTTTGCCACTTCCTCTGTAGCGCAGATCGCGCCGATCGGCATACCTCCTCCAAGGGCCTTTGCCATGGACACGATATCCGGTTTGATCCCGTAATGCATATAGCTCATCACCTTACCGGTTCTGCACCAGCCTGTCTGAACCTCATCAATAAGAAGGAGCATATCGTTCTCATCACAAAATTCCCGAAGTCCCTTCATAAATTCCATGGTTGCCGGATGGACACCACCCTCGCCCTGTACAGGCTCTATCATAATGGCAATGGTATTTTCCGTGCAGGCATCCTTGAAAGCCTCAAGATCATTGTACGGTGCATAGGAAAATCCGTAGGTCATAGGACCGAAGCCAACCTGGCATCCGTTTCCCGGCTGTCCGGTGGCGGACATGGCACCAAAGGTTCTTCCATGGAATCCCATTTTTGCAGTTACGATATGATAACGGTTCGGACCATATTTTTCGATTCCGTATTTTCTTGCCATTTTGATCATAGCCTCATTTGCCTCTGTACCGGAGTTCTGGAAAAAGATCTTATCCATTCCGATGGTTGTGCAGACCTTTTCAGCAAGAAGAGCCTGAGGAATGGTATACGGATAGTTGAAGGTATGCATCAATGTCTGTGCCTGGTCTACAACCGCTTTTACTACCTTCTCATTACAGCTTCCTGCGGAGTTTACTGCGATACCTGCATAAAAATCCAGATATTTTTCGCCCTTCTCATTGTAGATATACTGGTCTTTTGCACTTTCTGCCAGAAAATCCATTCTCTCATAGGTCTCGATCATGTATTTGTTTACTTTTTCCTTGATATCCTCAAATGTCAGTCCTGTTTCTTCCAGCTTCATTTCTTTTCCTCCCCTTTTGTGATCTGTTCTGATAAGATCTGTTCCCGCGTGATCAGACCCTTCATCACCAGATATTCTTCAATCATCTTTACGCATCCTGCAATTCCGACTTTTTCACTGTTCAACGTCATATCGTAATTGACGGGATTAGTCCAGTAATTTCCTTTTGTATAATATTTATAATAGTCCGCCCTGTACTTATCTGTATTCTCAATGGTGGCTGCTGCCACATCCGCAGATACTTTCATCCGCTGCATGGTACGGGCCAGACAGAAGGCACGTGGAGCTTCGATATAGATGCTGACCACATTTTTTCTGCCCTTCAGAACATAGTCCGCACATTTTCCAACGATCACACAGGATTCCTGATCTGCCAGGTTCCGGATAATCTGTGACTGATACTCAAACAGACGGTCATCCGAAACAAACTTCTCATTTCTCGCAATATACTGTCTGGATCTGGGCAGACCCTTAAGAAATCCGGTAAAACCTCCATTGTTTCGGATCCGCTCATTGATATCCAGAAACAGCTTTTCCTCCAGTCCGCTCATTTGGCTCGCCAGCGTCAGTATACGGTTTTCATAACAGTGGATCCCCAGATCTTTTGCCAGCATGGAAGCGATCTCTTTTCCGCCTGTTCCGAAACCTCTTGCAAAAGTTACAATAAAATTTTCCATTTTTCCTGCCTCCTATCCTGCCAGATATCTGCTTAAAAACTCTCTGGTACGGGCGTTTTTCGGATTTTTGAACAGCTCTGCCGGAGGTGCGTCTTCCACAATGTAACCCTGATCCATAAAAATCGTTCTGGTAGAAACATCTCTGGCAAACGCCATCTCATGGGTTACAATGATCATGGTAAGTCCTGTGGTTGCCAGTTCTTTCATAACATTTAAGACTTCTCCTACCATCTCCGGATCAAGGGCTGAGGTCGGTTCGTCAAAAAGCAGGACCTCCGGGTTCATGCAGAGAGATCTTGCAATGGCAACCCTCTGCTTCTGTCCACCGGAAAGCTGTGTGGGGTTCGCATTGATAAACGGTGCCATTCCCACCTGTTTGAGATGTGTGATCGCCCGGTCAAAAGCTTCCTCTTTTGACAGATGGAGAACCTTTCTTGTACAGAGCATACAGTTCTGAAGAACTGTCATGTTATTAAAAAGATTAAAAGACTGAAAAACCATGCCCACCTTTGACCGGTAATCATTGATCTCCTTCTGTACTGCCCCGATCTCTTTTCCGTGGTATCGGATCTTTCCGCTGGTCTGGGTTTCCAGTTTGTTGATGCAGCGGAGCAGCGTGGATTTTCCGGAACCGGAGGAACCTACGATACAGATGATCTCTCCAGGCTCCACATTGAAATCAATTTTCCGAAGTACCTCATGCTGTCCAAAAGATTTACTTAATTCTTCAACGGATATGATTGCATCACCCATAATTTCTCCCTCCTTACGGATTGTCCATATATTCCACTGCAAGTGCATAGTTCTCTGTTTTTTTCATTTTCTTCTCAAGGAAAGTAAACAGACGGTTGAATACAAAACAGAGTACAAAATAGATCACTGCGATCACAAGATAGGATTCAAAATATTTATAATAATTTCCGCCTACTGTCTTTGCTGCCATAAACAGCTCCTGGACTGCAATAACATTCAGAACGGAAGTCATTTTCAGATTTGTAAGAAATGTATTTGCCATCTCCGGGATGATATTTTTGAAAGCCTGCGGAAGTACCACGTAGATCATGGTCTTCATAGGTGACATTCCCATGGCCCAGGCGCCTTCCCTCTGCCCCATATCAATGGAACCGATGCCGGCTCTGACAGTTTCTGCCATGTAGGCTCCGGTGTTCAGTACCGTTACCATAACACCTGCAAACAATGGTGTAATATTCACATTTGCCTGACGGATACCATAATACAGGACCATCGCCTGAACGATCATAGGCGTATCTCTGAAAACCTCCACATAGATCCTGCAGATTGCCTTTAAAATTTTAAAAATTCCTTTTTTCAGAATGCTGTCGCCTTCATTGATACGGATATCCTGGATGATACCGATGATATAGCCCAGCAGGAAACCAAGAATGGTTCCTGCTACAGCTATATAGAGAGTCAGCCAGGTTCCTTCCAGAAACATGCCGGAATATTTTTTTGCCAGAAAGATCATCCATTCCAGGGAATTAGACGGATCTGTAATTGAAAAGCCTAACATATCTCCACCTCACTTGGACTAGTTCGCTGCCGGCTGCTGTGTCAGAACAGTATCCATCAGCTCATCCATTTTCTCTTTATCGTTCCAGCCGATGTCATCCATGGCACCCTGCAGCTTATCTCTCAGCTCTGTATCATCTTTTCTTGTTGCGATGCAGACATTGACCATTTCATCATCATTTTTAAAGGTGTCCTTCTCATCCAGGTTGATGATCTTCAGATCCTTGTTTGTCAGTGCTGCTGATTCTGCTGTAGGAACATCTACAACGCAGACATCTGCAACTCCGTTGGAGATTGCCATAAAGCACTCTGATGTTGTCTCATAGTTTCCGGACTGCTCTGCACCGTCGATCTGATCCAGAAGCGGTACCCATCCGGTTCCAAGCTGTGTGGTAACCTTGCAGCCTGTTCCTGCAAGATCGGAAAGACCTTTGACATCGTCATATTTGCCTCCTGCCTTTACCACGATACAGTTATCTCTGTAATAATATGGTTCTGTAAATGCATATGATTTTTCTCTTTCTGCCGTTTTTCCCATGCCAGCGATGATACAGTCATAATCGCCGGCATCCATGGAGATTCCAATGGAGGACCACTCAACCTTATGGATCTCCAGCTTCATTCCAAGCTGATCTGCAAGCTTCTGAGCTACTGCCACATCGTAGCCATATGCGTAATAATCACTGCCGTAAATAGGTTCTGCCTTGCTTCCGTCCGGAGTTGTATCTGTATCCTGGGTCCAGTTGAATGGTGCATAGGCACATTCCATGCCAACCCTTAACACATCCTTATCTGATTTGTCTGCTGCCCATGTGGAAGCTGCTGTAGATGCTAACATTGCTGCGGAAATAATACCTGTGATCACCATTTTGCCTAAAAGATTTTTTTTCATATTTGTTTCCTCCTCTTCTACATAGCTGGCACAAAACATATTTAGCTGGTCGACCTGAACGTTTTCGCCTGTAAACAAAAAGGGCGCTGAAAGAAATTTTTCATTTCCTTCAACGCCTTTGTTGTTTGATAGACTTCATTATACTCAGGAGAATCTTTTCGTCAACTTTTATTTTGCACAAATTAACTGTTCATTTTGCACAGTGTTGTATTTATATGAACCTGTTTTTTAGGAAAACATCAGCTGTTTGATCAGGATACAGTTTATCATATCCAGATATTCCATATAGTCATCCAGTTCAAAATCTATCAGCTCCTGGATCTTATTCAGCCGGTACTGCAGAGAATTTCTGTGAATAAAAAGTTCCTTCGCCGTTTTTCCGACGCTGAACCCGTTCATGTAATAGGCAAGCAGGGTATCCAGGAGAAACGTTCCGTTGGCATGATCATATTCCTCCAGCTTTCCCAGCCGTTCATTGCAATAATTCAGGATCTCATCATGGTTGTCGTTGTTGAACAGATACTGATAAATTCCCATGGCTGTTGCACTTAAAACTTTCTTGTGCTTGGGATTTGGAAGTATGTCTTTTTTGGGGATCAGACGCTTTGCCTCCTGATAGCTGGTGCCGAAGTCTGCCGGATTGGTGTAGATACCGCCCAGGATACAGGTGCTTCGGATTGTTCCGTGAAACTGCGGACTGGCATCGATCTTCTGCAGAACCTTCTCCAGCTCATGTTCAATGCTTTTGTCTTTTTTTGCCTCAAAAAGAAGGACAAATTTGTTGAGAAACCGAAGGAACATGGGCTTTCCTTCCATTGCCATGACTTCCTGGTTCAGATAATTGGCATAATACTCGTAGATATGCTCATCCTGCTCCAGATTGATGCCGTATTTCCGGTCAGCCACAATGATCCCTACTCTGCAGGGTGTTGTAAAGTTGATCCCGAACTGCTGGGAGATTTTTTCGATATAACGGTCATTAACATCATAGCCAAACAAAAGATTATAAAGATAATCTCCCATCCGCCTGTTCTGCATTTCATATTCCAGGATGATCTTTCCCACACTCTGGGCAATATCCACAAAAGAAGCTCCCTTCCACCGGATGTAAAACAGCGGGAGCTGAAGCGCATTGGCTTTGTCGATCATCTCCTTCGGAACGGGTTCTTTGTCATCGGTGATAGAAATCCCAAAGCCGGAAATTCCAAGCCCATACAGTTCTTCCATGGCTTTCTGTGCTTCTTCCAGGTCAAACCGGACATAGTCTACCACACAAAGGGCAAAATTCCCCTGGTTCATATGTTCCTCAAAAGGCCGGGTCTGCACCATATAGGTCCATGTGACAGGTCTTGTGAGACCTTTTTCCCCAGCAATCAGCTCCACTCCGTCCAGCTGCAGCTCCAATATATCCTGGCAGGTGATCATATACATCAACTCCTTATTATTGCAGTATTTCACACACTCTCTTCCATAAACAGGCAAAAACAATACCTGATTTTCTCATCCTTCAGTTATCCTAGCAGAAATATCTGATCCCTGCAACTCACAATTCCGGAGCTTTCAGCACTAAAAATATTCAGTTTTCCAGAGACGGCTCACATTTTTCTTTCTCAGATATGTCCGTCTTTTTTCTTTCCTGCGCAAGATTCCGTCCAAGCAGAGTCAGGCATACAAATGCAATCCCTGCAAAAACAGCTCCGATTCCAAATACCACATTCATCTCATAGCATTTGCTGCTCACCAGACCGGAGATCGCCGGTGCGCCAAAGGTTGCAAATACGATGCCGAACATGACGAATCCGTAATTTTCTCCGGTGTGCTTCATTCCGAAAACAGAGCTTGTCAGAGACGGGAAGCTTCCCATGATACCTCCGTAGCAGCCGTACATCAGAACAATGGCAACCGTTACTGCCAGGGAGCTTGATACAGCGAGAACTCCCATAGCGATCACCGCCACGATCAGCACTCCTTTGATGCAGACGATCCTGCCTGCTTTATCTGCCAGTGTTGGAAGTACCAGTCTTGCTCCCGCATTGACAATGGATCCAAGCATAACGGCGCTGACTGCCACTGCAGACGGGATTCCAAGGTCGATCTGGTAAGTCTGGGATACCGGTGAAACCATAAAATAAGAAATCAGTCCAAAGAACATGGTTGCAAGAAGAAGATAAAAATTTCTTGTCCGCATCATCTCTCCGGATGTATACTGCTTCATCTCCGGTGTCCCGGACTTTGCCGCAGAGCCACCTGCGTTCACCAGACTCTTAACGGGTGCCTGAAAAAAGATGCCGCACAGGATCCAGGAAACTGCGATGGCTACCCCAATGATCAAAAAGGTTTTCTGCACGCCCTCTGCCTCCAGCAGCTTTCGACTCAGCGGCGCCAGGAAAAATCCACAAAGTCCGTTGGCAGTTACCACAACGCCGGAAGCAAATCCGGTACGGTCCGGGAACCATCTCTGCACGGTTGCCAGGATCACCGTGTAGATCATTCCCTGTCCGAATCCCTGCATCACTCCATAAGAGAGATACATAGGAAGCGGTGTGGGAACGATCAGAAATGCGGATGCCAGGATTCCTGCCGCAAAGATCCCGCCTCCGATCCATACGATCGTCTTTTCCTTAAAGCGGTTCTGCATCCTTCCGCCTACGATATTTCCGAATACAAAGGTGCTCAGTGCCAGATAAAAGCACATGGATGCCTGTCCCTGACTCCAGCCTGCCTGCTCCATCACATAGGGCTGGTAAATAGACCATACATGGGGATATCCGGTAAAAAAGATCGCGAAAGCTCCGAATATCATAGTCAGCAAACGCTGTTTTTTCTGTATTCCTGTCATAATTTCCTCCTCTGAAAAAGATTTCCGGCCTGCTCTGTACTCTCTGCTCACAGAATGCAGCCTGTTTCTGTACTCACGATCTGCACGTTTTCATGCACATTAGCTCTGCTTATCCCTGATATTCTTTTATTTGCGTGCCATTACTCTTCATTTGCGTGTCAAATGCGTGTTAATTATGTTGTGTGTATGTTATCACACGCAATCTTATTATGCAATATAAATTTACAGCTTTTTCTGTTTTCTCGTTTTTGTCCAAATTTTCCTGTTATTTCTTTGTATATTATTCACAATGCTCGTCTTTTAGGCACGCATATACACGCATATATTTTTTATTTAAAATACCGTTTTTTCTATTTTATATTTCTTAATTCGCATAAAAAAGCACGCCATGTTACAGGCGTGCTTTCGTGATTTTATATAATTTCTGTTGCTTATTTGATTATCTTCAGCTCATATTCCCTGGTTCCCAGGCCGATCTTTTCTGCCTGATCCAGAGTTGCCTTCCACTCAATATTCGGATTGGAATCCTTAAAGTGGTCATGATGACAGTGCCATCCCGGCTCTGCCAGATGCTCTCCAAGCTGGCTATTGGCAATCGGTGTTGCCTTCAGGCAGGCATCTGCACAGGCCTGATCCAATGCAACCGGGTCAAAGCTTGCGAACATTCCGATATCAGGAAGGATCGGCGCATCATTTTCACCATGGCAGTCACAGTTCGGGCTGATATCCTGTACCAGTGCAATATGGAAATGAGGACGTCCGTGACAGACAGCCTGTGCATACTCTGCCATCTTGCGGTCAAGAAGCTCGTTTGCACTGCTGTTCGGATTGTATACGGCATCATAGCTGCAGGCACCGATACAGCGGCCACAGCCTTTGCATTTATCGTAATCGATAACTGCTTTCTTGTTTACATATGTAATCGCGTCACTTCCGCACTCTTTCGCACAGCGGCGGCAGCCACGACAGACATCTTCATGGATGGCCGGCTTTCCGCTGGCATGCTGCTGCATTTTTCCGGCACGGCTTCCGCAGCCCATACCGATATTTTTCAGGGCGCCGCCAAAGCCGGTTGCCTCATGTCCCTTGAAATGGCTGAGACTGATAAAAATATCTGCGTCCATGATAGCATGTCCGATCAGGGCAGTTTTGCAGTATTCTCCGTTTACTACCGGAACTTCTACTTCATCGGTTCCTCGAACTCCGTCACCGATGATGATCTGACATCCGGTTGTGATCGTGTTAAATCCGTTAAGATTTGCACAGTCCAGATGCTCCAGTGCATTCTTTCTGCTTCCCGGATAAAGAGTATTACAATCTGTCAGGAACGGCATTCCGCCCTGCTCCTTACAAAGATCTGCGACTACCTTTGCATAGTTCGGACGAAGGAATGCCATATTTCCAAGCTCTCCGAAATGCATCTTGATGGCTACGAATTTTCCATCCATATCGATATCTTTGATTCCTGCGGCAACGCAGAGTTTTTTCAGTTTGTCCAGCTGGCTGGTTCCCACCGGACAGCGAAAATCAGTGAAATAAACTGTTGATTTCTCCATTCTGGTTTCCCTCCTGTTTGATCATTTCAAAATAAATTTACCCTTTTCCTGACAATATGTCTAGTTTTTATACAAAAAATGTATAAAAAGATGCTCTGCTCTACTCTCGAAAAAGAATCTGCGAAAAATACCGGAACTTTCCATCATTGGTCCAGCACTGCATTCCCACAGCATCTGCCATCTTCTGCGCATCCACACAATAGGCAGACATACAGGAATTATGCTTGTACGGTCCGGCGCTCATGATCAGAATATCTGTTTTTCCGCACTCTTTCATCTTCTCTGAGAGCTGCTCTGTCAGCTTATTATGTGCAAGCTTGGCTTTTTTGTAATCCATGAGTCTGTCCTGCGTCGTCTGGAGCACCAGGGTGTTCTCATAATCCAGGGCACGTTCCTTCATTTCTTCCACAGTCCCGCTTTCCGGTGGACATGCAGGGTTTTTATCATAATTACCACAGGCATTTTCTTCACAGAAAACACGGTATTCCGGCACAAACACCAGCTTATCGGTTTTCATGACCGCAGCATCGGAAAAGCCAAGCTTCTTTGCTTCTTCAATAAAATCCATTTTTCTCTCCTGTACTTTTTTTCTTTTATAGTGCCACATTTTATTTGTTTTTACAAGTTCTGACTTTTACTCTGCAGCCAGACGGATAAACTCCTCCATCTCTCTCGTCTTAAACTTATTTTTGTGGTAAAAGATCTGCCGGTACATGGATATCTCCACATCTTCCACATGTAAAAGGGCAATTCTTCCTTTCCGGATATCCCGCTCCACAGCCAGATAGGGAAGAAAGGAAAGTCCGTGGTTCTTTTCCAGCATGCGGATGATAAAAGCGGTATCGCTGATCTCCAGCACCGGTGACAGGGCCTGCTTCTTAAGTGCCAGCTGCTGATCCAGAGCTTGTCGATAATTGGCATTCTTTTCCGTGAGAAAAAAAGGTTCTTCCAGAATATCCTCCATCTTCAGCGTCTTTCCCGCAAACTCCGAATCTGCAGAGGCCACAAATACTACCGGCTCCGCCTTCTCCATGACCTTCATCCAGTTCTGCTCCCACCTTGGGGTATCCAGTATGTAAATCAGATCCAGCCCGTTATGCTCCATCATTCGTATCAGCTGTTCCGGCGTATCAATAGTCACCTGCATATTTACTTTCGGGTGAAGCTCACGAAATTTGCTGAGAACAGCCGGAAGCTTTGCTGTGCAGAGAGATTCAATGGTCCCGATATGTAATGGATTTTTCAGTTCCGCATCATCATTCATTGACTTTTTTGCTTTATTTACGTCATATAAGATCCGGCTTGCATGCCCCATAAACTCTTTTCCGGACGGAGTAAGCACCACACGCTTTCCGGTTCTGTCAAAAAGTCTTGTTTCCAGCTCACTTTCCAAAAGACGGATCTGGACAGTGATAGCTGACTGGGTGTATCCCAGAACCTCTGCTGCCCTGGAAAAACTCTGAAGCTGTGCTACATGTACAAACGTCTCCAACTGACGGATTTCCATTATTTTCTCCCTTTTTCTATGAAATTTTTTCATCGTGATGATGAAATCTGTGAATTTGCTTTATTTTTATGTCAATGTTACAATACAATCACGAGGACGTCAATCGTATTTTTGTGCAAAATGAATAAATTCATACTTAGGAGGAAAGAATCCAAATGGAAAAGAAAAAAATCAAGATCGGACTTGTGCCGAAGCTGATCATTGCCATCATCATAGGTATCCTGTTCGGCCAGTTCCTTCCGGAAGGCTTCTGTCGCTTTGTTGTAACCCTTTCCGGATTTTTCAGTACCTTTCTGAAATTCGTCATCCCGCTGATGATCCTTGCCTATGTGACCATGGGTATTGCGGATCTTTCACAGGGTGCAGGGAAGCTTCTCCTGATCACAGTGGCTCTGGCTTATGGCTCCACTCTGATCGCAGGTTCCGCATCCTATCTGGTATCATCCAGCCTGTTCCCGCACTTTATGAGTGAAGGTGCACTGGATCAGATCGCAGCTACCGCAGACGCATCCCTGACACCATTTTTCTCCATCACACTGGAGCCGGTCATGGATACTCTTTCTGCTGTTGCCCTTGCCTTTGTCATGGGACTGTGCCTCTCTTCCATGCGTGGAAAAGAAATGGGAAACAGCCTTTATAACGGAATGAGTGACTTTTCCAAGATCATTGACAAGGTCCTTCATACCATTATCATCCCGCTGCTTCCGCTTTACATCTGCGGAACCTTCACAGATATGACTATTTCCGGAAAAACCTTTGCCATCTTAAGCATCCTCTGGAAGGTATTCCTTGTTGTTATCATCATGCACCTGATCTGCATTACGATCCAGTTTGTGATCGCAGGTACTGTCAGCAAAAAGAATCCTTTCACTCTGATCAAAAATCAGATCCCGGGATACACAACCGCGCTGGGAACCCAGTCTTCCGCAGCTACCATCCCGGTCAATCTGGAATGTGCCAAAAAAGACGGCGTGTGCGAGCAGATCCGCAACTTCGTAGTACCGCTCTGTGCAAACATCCACATGGCCGGTTCCATGATCACCATCACAGCCTGTGCTACTGCAGTCTGCCTTATGAACCAGCTGCCCATCAGTCTTGGGATCATCGTTCCGTTCATCATGACTCTCGGTGTTGCCATGGTTGCATCTCCCGGTGCTCCCGGTGGTTCCATCATGACTGCCCTTCCATTCCTTTACATGGTATTCGGAGCGGAAGCCGGTGATCCGGACGGTGCAATCTGCGCGATCATGGTTGCCCTTTATATCACACAGGATTCCTTTGGAACAGCCTGCAATGTATCCGGTGACAATGCTATCGGCGTGATCGTTGACACTATTTATAAGAAATTTATTGTAAAAACACCACAGGAGAATTAAGCAAAATGTCTTTTATCAGTGTATTTGACGTTATGGGTCCCAACATGATCGGTCCTTCCAGTTCTCATACCGCAGGGGCTGCACGCATTGCTTTCCTTGCCCAGAAGATGATCACGCCGCCCCTGAAAAAAGTGGAATTCATCCTTTACGGTTCCTTCGCCAGAACATACAAGGGACACGGTACAGACCGTGCCCTCCTTGGCGGGATCATGGGCTTTTCCACAGATGACATGCGTATACGGAATTCTTTTGATATTGCCAGGGAACAGGGGATCGACTTTTCCTTTACTCCAAATGAAACAGAAACCGATGTCCATCCCAACACTGTCGATATCCACATGGTCAATGACCAGGGACAGGAAATGACAGTCCGGGGGGAATCGCTGGGCGGCGGCAAGGTCCGTATTGTGGAGATCAACCACGTGAAAGTGGATTTCACCGGCGAATACAGTGCCATCATCGTGATCCATCAGGATACTCCCGGTGTTGTGGCCTACATCACCAAATGCTTAAGTGAACGTAACATTAACATTGCCTTCATGCGCCTCTTCCGTGAATCCAAAGGAACCACAGCCTATACGATCGTGGAATCCGACGGTCATCTCCCGGAAGATATCGTAGAAAGCATTCACCGGAACACCAACATCCATGATGTCATGGTTGTTCAGATGTAGGGAAAAGGAGGATGTGTTTTATGGATTTCAAAAATGCCAAGGAACTTCTTGCTCTCTGCCAGAAAAAAAAGCTTCCGATTTCCGAAGTAATGCGCCAGCGTGAGATCCTTCTCGGTGAAACCACTGCTGAAATCGTGGACCAGCGCATGGACCGTGTTCTGGAGATCATGAAGGACGCTGCTTTTTCCCCCATCAAAGATCCGGTGATATCTATGGGCGGACTGATCGGCGGTGAAGCCCGAAAGCTCTGCGAATTTCATGACCTGGGAAAAAGCCTGTGCGGAAATGTTCTCGGAAAGGGAATCACCTACGCTATGGCAACCCTTGAGACCAACGCTTCCATGGGACTTATCGTTGCCTCTCCTACTGCCGGCAGTGCCGGGATCGTTCCCGGAATGATGCTTGCTCTTCAGGAGGTCTACGGCTTTTCCGATAAAAAAATCCGCCAGGCACTATTTAATGCAGGCGCGATCGGCTATCTTGCCATGCGTAATGCAACAGTTGCCGGTGCGGTTGGCGGATGTCAGGCTGAGGTCGGAATCGCTTCTGCAATGGCTGCTTCCGCTGCTGTGGAACTTCTTGGCGGTACACCTCTTCAGTGTACTTATGCTGCTTCCACGGTTCTTATGAACATGCTTGGACTTGTGTGCGACCCTGTAGGCGGCCTGGTGGAATATCCCTGCCAGAACCGTAACGCAGCCGGTGTTTCCAATGCCCTGATCGCAGCGGAAATGTCACTGGCCGGTATCCCCCAGTTCATCCCTCTGGATGAGATGATCGATGCCATGTATACTGTGGGCAAAAAACTTCCTGCAGAGCTTCGTGAGACTGCTCTTGGCGGATGCGCAGCCACGCCGTCTGCCTGTGAGAAATGTCATCTTTGCAGCTGATGAGCAGAGTATAACACATAATAAACAGGGTCCCGACTGAAATGACTCAAACAACAAAACGGAGAATTCCTGAACTTCTTTTTTAGGGAATTCTCCGTTTTCTTTTTTATAACAGGCATTCTGATCTCACATTCGCTGATTGTTCGGATTTTTTCAATTTTATTTCGTAATTCCAGCATTCTGTAGTCCAGATTCGCAATTTCTTCTGCATATTTTTTTTATTCTGCTTCAATTTCCGCATTGTCTCTTTTTTTATAATACAACTCATATTCTAACACAGACCAGTAATCCATCGCAATGGTCCGAAGCTGTATTTCCACCAGTTCTTTCTGTTCACCTTCCGCAGAATAGATGGGGACTTTCACAATGAGATGCAGGCTTTTGCAGCCGTTTTTCTTTGGATTTCTGAAAGAGTTTTCTCGCTATTTTTCTGTTTTCTTACAGAATTACTATGTTTTATGTGGATATGAAATTTATTTTCGGCAATCTATCCGATTATAAATATTAGAAAGATTTTATTTTATCTCTTACTATATTATAACGCGGACTATACTCAGTACCAGCAGATGTGCCGGATAAAAAACATAGAAAAACCATTTGGAAAACTTCGGTGCTTTTTCGGATTTTTTGCCATTATAGAAGCATAGGATGATGATTCCTGACGCCACGATCCCTAATGCCGAAAGCAGAGCATGGATCATTGCCGGTCCGGCTGCCATTTTTTCCACGTAGGAGCTGTAGTTAAACAGCGCAAAAAGGATAGCACCGACTCCGTACGCTGTTATCATCCTCTTCCTGTTCCCCCAGCCTTCATGGAACCAGATGGTAAAAACCGGTGCCAGAATCGCCCAGTCCGAACAAATGGATAGTAGAAGGAGCAGGATCAAAAGTGGAATTCTCCATTTACTTGCCATCATCCTTTCCTGAACAACCAGGATCATAAAACAGATAAACAGAGTAAAGATCATATTCAGCTGTGAATTCCCAAAAGCCATCATATAGGGAACCTGGGAGATCCCGGCAAAGATCAGAAGTCTTTCACCGTATTTTCTCCGGGAATGTGTATAGTAAAAACCTTCCACAAGAAAATAGCACATGGTAATGGCTGTGAAGTAGCCAATGTCTATAAACGCTTCCCACAGGATCGTGTTTTCCGGCAAAAGCACGTTGGCGATATGATTCAGAAGCATGGTAAAAATTGCCAGATATTTAATGGCATCTCGGGTCAGTCCCGGCTTTTCTGTTGTTGACATGATCTCCTCCTTCTATGCAGAAAAATTTTCAGACCTTTCACATCTTCTGCACAATATAATACATTTATCTTACACTGATTTTCTGACTCATACAACTTTTTTTGTTATTTCTGGTCACCAAAAGGACAGTTGCCGTTACTGTTCACTGGTAATGTCCCGCGAGGTGTTTTTTGTGAGCGAAGGTCACAGAAAAGGACAGTTGCCTTTTTCTCAAGGTAAGCTTATACTGTAGAAAACGTGCTGTATTTATATGGCAAAACTTCTCAGCAAACGCTGTAAAACAATAAATTCGGAAAGGAATTATCGATCATGATCCAGGATATCGCACCACATACCTATCACAATGAGTACAAACCTGTGGCTCCGGATAAAGAAAGCCACATCCTCGCCTATGGAGAAGGAAATATCCTTATGAAAAAAGATGGCGAAACTATAACTCTTCCAAGCTTTGGAGAGCTGGAAGGAAAAGTTGAAAATCTCTATGAGAATTATATCTATCTCTTCTCTGTTGATGAAGAACATTTTTATCTGATCCCGGATCTGGATACCAGCCTTCTTCCCGGATATCAGTTTGAGATCATCCGTGTGCTTCGCACAGCAGAGCCTCAGTATCTGGCCTTTGCCGGAATCACCGGATATCAGCTTTTTCAGTGGTACAGCAAGCGTCGTTTCTGCGGTTGCTGCGGCCAGCCAATGGTACACGATAAGACAGAGCGCAAAATGATTTGTCCTTCCTGCGGAAACGGAGAATATCCGGTACTTTCCCCGGCTGTGATCGTTGGCGTTACCAATGGCGATAAGCTGATCCTTTCCAAATATGAGGGACGAAGCCACACACGTTATGCCATGATCGCCGGTTTTGCCGAGATTGGCGAGACTATTGAAGAAACTGTACACCGCGAAGTTATGGAGGAGATCGGCGTAAAGGTCAAAAATCTCCGCTACTACAAGAGCCAGCCATGGTCTTTCTCCGGCACTCTCCTGTTCGGCTTCTACTGTGACCTGGACGGCGACGACACTCTCACTGTAGACCACAACGAACTCTCCATGGCCTCCTGGTTCAACCGCGAGGAAATCCCGGATGAGGGTGATAATATCAGTCTTACCAAGGAAATGATGATGGCATTTAAGCATGGAAAGGCCTGAAGTATCGCTTGCCTGATTCCGTAAACAATTTTTCGTAACCAATTTCACAAAAAAACACCGACCATTCATCTGTACCATGTTCTGTCCAGGCTGCCAGATCATCTCTGACAGCTCAGACCCGGTACATATTTCCGATGAATGCCGGTGTTTTTATTTTCTATTTTTCTATTTTCTTCCGTACCGGAGTAAGCTGGCTAAAACCAGTTTATTTCTCCGCCGTCAGATGCCAGATATCTCTGTTGTATTCCTCGATAGTTCTGTCTGAAGAAAAGTATCCTGCTTTTCCGATGTTTACAAGCATTTTTTCTGCCCATGCGGTTCTGTCCTCATAATCGGACAGTGCCTGATCTTTCACCTTCGCATAATCCTCGAAGTCAAGAAGAGTCATGAACCAGTCTTTGCTTACGATCTCATGATGCAGTCTTCTTAAATGCTCTTCACTTCCAATAGAAAGAAGTTCGTTTCCTACGATAAAGTCTACTGCACGACGGATGCGCTCGTCTTTTTCATAGAAATCTCTGGAGCAGTAATCTGCCTTTTCATAGTGTTCGATAACCTGCTCACTGGACTCACCGAAGATATAGATATTATCCTTACCTACCAGCTGGCTGATCTCCACATTTGCACCATCCATAGTACCAAGTGTCACAGCACCGTTAAGCATAAATTTCATGTTTCCTGTTCCGCTGGCCTCTTTGGAAGCAAGAGAGATCTGCTCGGAGATATCGCAGGCAGGGATCAGCTTCTCTGCTGCACTTACGTTGTAGTTTTCCACCATAACAACCTTCATGTATGGAGAAACCTCCGGATCATTGTTGATAAGCTCCTGTAAGCAGAGAATCAGGTGGATAATGTCCTTTGCGATAACGTATGCAGGAGCTGCTTTTGCACCGAAAATGAAAGTTACCGGGCGCTGCGGCTTCTCGCCTGCTTTGATCTTCAGATAACGGTCAATGATGTAAAGTGCATTCAGCTGCTGACGTTTGTACTCATGAAGACGTTTGATCTGGATATCATAAACACTGTGAGTATTGATTTCCTCTCCTGTGTTGGCTTTGATAAACTCTGCACATCTCTTCTTTGCATCCTGTTTGATCTTCAAGATATTTGCAAGAACATCCTGGTTTCCTTTGAAGTCAAGCATCTTGTCAAGCTCAAAAGAATCCTTGCGGAAGCCGTCACCGATCATGGATGTGATGTACTCAGTCAGCGGATGGTTGCAGTGAAGGAGCCATCTGCGGAAGGTAATTCCGTTTGTCTTGTTATTGAATTTCTCCGGATAGATCTCATAGAACTGATGAAGCTCTGTCTCCTTCAGGATATCGGTATGAAGGGATGCAACACCGTTGATGGAAAATCCGTAGTGGATGTCCATATGTGCCATGTGGACCAGGTCGTTCTTGTCGATGATGGCAAGATTTTCCTGCGGATATTTTGCTTTGATACGCTCGTCCAGCTTGCGGATGATCGGCATCAGGTGCGGAACAACCTCCTCAAGATAAGAGATCGGCCATTTCTCAAGTGCCTCTGCAAGAATGGTATGGTTGGTATAAGCGCATACATGAGATACGATCTCGCATGCCTCCTCAAACTCGATCCCACGCTCTGTGAGAAGACGGATAAGTTCCGGAATTACCATACTCGGATGTGTATCGTTGATCTGGATCACTGCATAATCGGCAAGGTCATGAAGATTGCAGCCTTTTGCTGTTGCCTCATCCAGAATCAGCTGTGCCGCATTGCTTACCATGAAGTACTGCTGATAAATACGAAGCTTTCTTCCTGCGTCATCGCTGTCATCCGGATACAGGAACAGTGTCAGGTTGTGGAGCAGATCCTTCTTATCAAAGGAGATTCCCTCGCCTACAATGCTCTCATCTGCAATATCAATATCAAAAAGGCGAAGCTTGATCGCTTTGTTCTCATAGCCTGCCACGTCAATATCATACAGTGTGGATTTCAGCATAAAGCCCTTAAACGGCACGTAATAGGAAACGCCTGCATCTGTAAGCCAGCTCTCCGGCTGGATCCACGGATTCGGTGTCTCAAACTGAAGATGATCCTTAAACTCCTGTTTGAAAAGTCCGAGGTGATAATTAAGTCCGATTCCTTCTCCCGGAAGTCCCAGAGTTGCGATGGAATCCAGGAAGCAAGCTGCCAGACGGCCAAGTCCGCCATTTCCGAGAGATGGCTCCGGCTCGATCTCCTCGATCATGGAAAGCTCTTTTCCGTTTTCTTTAAGATATTTCGCAACTTCATCGTAAACGCCCAGATTGATCAGGTTGTTGGAAAGAAGCTTACCGATAAGGAACTCTGCGGAAATATAATAAATTTTCTTTTTTCCTTCCTGGTAGCCGCGGCCCTTCAGCTGCTCCTTTGTCCAGGAGAGAAGTCCGTGATAGATTTCCTCGTTTGTACAATCTTTTACATTTTTGTTATATTTGTCTTCAAATACTTTGCTTAATGTTTCCATTTTTGATCTCCTTTCATGGATCTTGATGGGATGAAATATGTTTTTACAAGGTTGTTTGCTTTGTTTTTGATGTTATTAGGATATCACGCATTTCTTTTCAAAAATATAACAATCCTGTCATGATATGCAAGATATTTGTCAGACTGTTTTCACTTTTTACTGTAGCTCTGCATAAAAACGCAAACGTGACATATGCGGTTGCTTCGGGATCTTTCTCAGGTCTGTCTCATACTCTTCCTGTACTTATGCGGTGAAATCTTATTGGACTGCTGAAATTTCTTTATAAAATAACTTGTACTGTTAAATCCCACCTCCATGGCAATCTCCGTCACAGGTGCATCGGAATGTGTAAGAAGATACTTTGCCTTCTCCATACGGAAGTCATTGATGTACTCCACCAGGGTTTTTCCCGTATACTGGCGAAAAAGCTTCATAAAATAATACTCACTGTAATTGGAAAG
The DNA here is from genome assembly GCF_005848555.1 of Blautia sp. SC05B48. Taxonomy (NCBI): domain Bacteria; kingdom Bacillati; phylum Bacillota; class Clostridia; order Lachnospirales; family Lachnospiraceae; genus Blautia; species Blautia sp. SC05B48. The sequence goes on from NZ_CP040518.1 coordinate 472,698, forward strand.
TCCGGAAAGCTCTGAAACGGTAAGATTCTCCTGATAGTGAAGGCTGATATGATCCAGCACTTCCTTTACTGCTGCAAGGCTCTTGTTCTGCTCTGTGCTTACCGGGATAATATAATGCTTCGTCAACATCTCATAAAAGAAATCAAAGAACAGCATTTTCAGCTTCACATAAAAATATGGCTTTTTCTCCGTATGACAGTCATGGATCTCCAGAAAAATTTCCCGAAGCTTCTCATATCCGGAATCTCCTTCTTCTATATGATGGCAGAATTCTGCCTTGTTTTCTATTAATGGTGATACCACACATTCCTGGCAGATATCTCCCGGCTGACCTGCAAGGAAGCCCAGGCTGAAAACCACACTCTTATAATAAAGAGGCTTCTTAAGATCAGTCCGCATACTATGGAGAACTCCACAGTTCACGATCAGGATATCCCCCTTTTTCAGGCGGATGCTCTCCCGGTTCAGTCTGGCAAAGCCACTGCCTTTTTCAATATACATGATCTCCATCTCACTGTGCCAGTGGTCATACAGTGCATGAAAAATCTCACAGTTCGCCATATAGGTTTCCACCGGAAGCTCGAAGGAACCGTGAGGGCTTAATTCTTTTAAATTATCATCCACTTCGGATACGTGAAGAGGATTTTTTTCGGATGTGTCTGTTTCTGGCATGATTTCCTCCGTGATCTTCAGGTGAATACCGCAAGCAGTTATTCCACTCAAGCGGATATTCGCAATCCGCATTCGCTACTTGCTCATAACAGAATAACTGCCAAACAGTTATTCTGTTAAAATATAATATCAATTCCGTCTGGCTGCATAAGCATATCTGCCAGTTCTTCGGCATCTGATGAAATCTCTTTTACACGAATATCTCTTTTTCTTATTCCCAGTACTACAAGATTTCCCGATATTCCTGCGCTCATAATTTCTCTTATGTGATCTTTTTCTGTCAAAATTCCTTTTCTGAACAAAACCTGAACCAATTTCGGTGTACTGTATATGCCGATTTCTTTCCCACGATACTGCATTCTTGTCCGTTTAAATAAATTATCTATTTTACCAGCTGCGCCTTTATCATCCGTAATAACATAAAACTTTTCATCTGCTTCTCCGGGAATATTTGCCAAAATATGAAGACAAACAGCCAGTATTTCCTCACCAAGGTTATCGCCCGATTCTTTATTTTTTCGTACTGTTTCAAAAAAATGTCGATATATTTCTTTACTGTTGAGATTTTTCCCCTGCATAACTTCTTTATTAATCTCGGCATTATTTTCAATGGTATATGTTATGGTACTGACCGGTCCTTTTAATAGTCTTACCGCCCAGCATAAATAATTATTGATCGCAGCATTCGTGTTAAAAACCATCTCCATGATGAAAAAAATATCCTCTTCATACAGAACCACTACCGGTATTCCATATTCCCGTATGTATTTTATATATTCCATATATTCCTGATTTAGTATTCCACTATGAGAAGCCAGTTCCATCAAAATGCATCTCGTAATTACAAGAACGGTATCCTGAGTCTTCATATGCTTCAGTAAATACCCAGCTTCTTCTTTTTTCAGCTTGGAATGTCTCCGGAATGAACAAGCATCATAAAAACAACATTTCTTTCTGGAAAAAATTTCTGATATGATCTGATCTTTCCCGGTAATTATCCAAGGCATGATTTCTTGTATATTATAGGGGTTATCCACATAGCCTTCTGCCATTTGCTATTCCCCCCTTACTTCTCTGTAGAGCCTTTTCATATTCTGAAGAACTTTTTTTAATGTTCTTTCATTTAAATAAGCTCCTTCCATACATTCTTCACCATATCGCTTCACCATGTACTCCAACTTGTCGTAATCATCCCTATACGATGGATTTAAAATACTTTCATCCAGCCATAGTCTGGAAAAACCATTCTTTATATCATCTGCAGATATTTCCAGTAACATCTTTGATATATCTGATTCTTCCAGAAGTTCCAGTTCAAAGCATCGGACCAGTACAGCCATATAAGGAACCTGATAATAATTCATCAGGCGAAATACTGTATCTCTTTCATTATTTTCAGATTCCGCATGAAATTTCTGAAACATAAAACGAAATCCGCTTGTGGGCATCAAAAGCATTCCGGCAAACAAATTAGCTGCAACTTCCTCTTCATGTGTATAATAATCATCATTGGCAAACTCCACCTTTGTACGAAAATCTGTTTTCTGATAAAGCACATGATACAGTTCATGGCACAAAGCAAAATTCACATTTACCTTTGGCAATGATGTATTAAGTACAATATATCCCAACGCATCTCCTTTATAACAAAGAGCTCCTATTTCCTGATCACAGAAAGGCAGTTCTATAATAAGATATCCTTTTTTCTGAAAAGATGGTCTTACGATCTGCATAATATTAAGAAGTTCTTTATCGTTACTGATTCCCGCAAAAGAACAGAAGCTTCTTATCTTCTCTTCCATCTCTTCTTTATGACAATCCCCATATTGGATTATCTTTCTAAGACGTTTAATATCCATGGACTACTCCTTTGATATATTCATAAATCGATGTTTCGCACTCATTACTTCATCAATATTTTCCATCAGATTTTCAAGCTTTCCCGCAATTTCATTCTGACGTTCTGTAGGATTTCCTGCATAAAAAGCAATTTTTTCCTGTGTGTAATCACTGATCTGAGGGATAAAAAAAGAATCTTTCATAAAGAAATCCATTTTTTTCCCCAACGCAGATGCTATTTTTTCCATATCGGTGCTGTTTATATCCTGTACACCAGTCAGAATACGCGACAATTTTTTCCCATCAATTCCCGTTTTCAAACTGATATATGTCTGCTTAATCTTCATCTGTGAGAGATAAACATTTACATTTTCTATATATTTTGTCATGTCACATCTCCTCTTCCTTATCTTTCTGTTTATATATTATCTTGCTATGTACTATAATTATACGCTCTTTCATTAATATATCAACAAGGAAATCTCATTTAACAGGATTTTTATTTATATTTTTATTTTTCAAAAATTTTTTTTTAATTTCGAACCATATTTTCTCATTTTTTAATACTCTGATTTATTTTTCATCGCTTGACTTTTCCCATTTCAACTGCTATATATAATATTTGAAATAAAATAATTTGACTTTAAAAGGAATAAAAACTACCATGAATCCATTAAAAAAAGCTTACTGCCGGATTTTCCAGAATGTCTTTAAATTCGCCCTTCCACTGCTTCCTTACCGCAATCCGAAGATCATAGGAAGTGTCAAAGGGATCCCGGAAGTTCTGGAAAAAAGAAACTATAACAATGTACTCATCATCACAGATGCAGGTATCCGAAGCCTTGGCCTTACAGAAAGACTGGAGCAGACACTGAAGCGAAGCTGCATCTCTTACCATATCTACGACAAAACCGTTGCCAATCCAACAACCATCAATGTGGACGAAGCCCTTCACATGTATCTGGATCATGACTGCCAGGCGATCATCGGCTTCGGCGGTGGTTCCAGTATGGACTGTGCAAAAGCCACAGCAGCCCGCATTGCCAAGCCACACCAGTCTCTTGCTCAGATGAAGGGAATCCTGAAGATCCACAAAAAGCTTCCTCTTCTCATCGCCATCCCCACGACTGCAGGAACAGGAAGTGAAACAACACTTGCTGCTGTCATTACCGATGCAGAAACACGGCACAAATATGCCATCAACGATTTTCCGCTGATCCCACGCTACGCAGTTCTTGACCCCAAAGTGACTTTAAGCCTTCCGCCGTTTATCACAGCTACCACCGGCATGGATGCCCTGACTCACGCAGTGGAAGCCTACATTGGAAATTCCACTACACCTGGCACAAGAAAAAATGCCCTGGATGCTGTCAGACTGATCTTTGAAAATCTGGATACCGCCTACACACACGGCAATAATATTGAAGCAAGACGAAATATGCTCCGCGCCTCCTATTTCGCAGGCTGTGCCTTCACCAAATCCTACGTTGGATATGTCCACGCAATTGCACATTCTCTCGGCGGAAAATATAATGTTCCACACGGGCTTGCCAATGCAGTGATCCTTCCTATGGTGCTGGAAACCTATGGAGACAGCATTACCCATAAGCTTCGCAGCCTGGCTCTGGCTGTCGGTCTCTGCGATAAACATGAGGACGATAAAACTGCTGCCCGGATGTTTATTGATGCAATAAAAGATATGAAAAAACGCTTTGGCATCGGAGACTATATTCCGGAAATCCAGGAAACGGACATCCCGGAGCTTGCCCATTATGCAGATAAAGAAGCCAATCCTCTGTACCCGGTTCCTGTGCTGATGGATGCCAGCGAACTTGAGACACTGTATTACAGGCTGATGCCTCCGGCAGGCAATTGTTAAAACAGACATTGGCATAAACAGATTTCGATATTTCGAATACAGGATTTTTTCAGAAAGGACTATAATTCCATGGAAAAAGAACAGATCAACCAGCTTTTAGATAAACAGCGCCAGTACTTCTACTCCGGCGCAACTCTTGACCTTGATTTTCGCATCAGCGCCCTGAAACGTCTCCGCGCTTCCATCCGGAAATACGAGGATCAGATCCACGCTGCGCTGAAAAAGGATCTGGGAAAAAGTAATTTCGAAAGCTATATGTGTGAGACCGGACTGGTGCTCTCCGAGATCACACATATGCTGAAAAATATCCGCTCTTACGCGAAGGAACATACTGTTCCAACCCCGCTGGCACAGTTCCATTCCCGCAGTTTCCGTAAACCATCTCCCTACGGTGTGGTTCTCATTATGAGTCCGTGGAACTATCCGTTTCTTCTCACCATGGAACCACTGGTAGACGCCATTGCAGCCGGAAACACAGTCATCCTGAAACCAAGTGCCTACTCACCGGCAACAAGTGAAGTGATCCGTCTTCTCATCCATGAATGCTTCGATGAAAAATACGTTGCAACTGTCACAGGCGGACGTGCGGAAAACACACATCTTCTCAGTCTGCACTTTGATTACATCTTCTTCACGGGAAGCCAGTCTGTGGGAAAAGAGGTCATGAGAAAGGCTTCCGAGTACCTCACACCAGTCACTCTGGAGCTGGGTGGAAAAAGCCCCTGCATCGTGGACAAAACAGCCAATCTCCGCCTTGCGGCAAAACGTATCGTCTTCGGCAAGTTTCTGAACTGCGGCCAGACCTGCGTGGCTCCGGACTACATCTACTGTGATCCGGAGATCAAAGAAGCCCTGATCGCAGAGCTTCGCAGGCAGATTACACGCCAGTATGGAAAAGAACCTCTGAAAAACCGGAATTACGGAAAGATCATCAACGAAAAGCATTTCGACCGTATCAACAGTCTGATTGATCCTGCCAAAACTGTCTGCGGCGGTGGTTCCAGCCGTGAAACACTTCAGATCGAGCCGACGGTTCTTGACAACGTAACCTTCGATGATCCGGTCATGCAGCAGGAAATCTTCGGCCCGGTACTTCCGGTCCTCACCTATGACTCTCTCGGAGGTGCCGTAACAAAGATCAATTCCATGGCACATCCACTGGCTCTTTATATCTTCACCGAAGATGAAAAAAATGCCCGGGAAGTTACTTCCCGATGTGGTTTCGGCGGTGGCTGTATCAACGATGTCCTCATACATCTGGCAACCAGCAATATGGGGTTCGGCGGCTTTGGTGAAAGCGGTATGGGATCCTATCATGGCATCGACGGCTTCCGAACATTCTCTCATTATAAGAGTATCGTAGATAAAAAGACCTGGATCGATCTTCCTATGAGATATCAGAAATATCGGAAGATTTATGAGAAAATGGTACGGTTGTTTATGCGGTAGATATGAAGGGAGGGCGATGTCTGATTCATCGCCCTCCTGTTACTTTAGATTTTTTTATTATTTTTCCCAGATGATCCTTACCGGCATGATTCCGGTCAGTTCTTTGCTTTTTTCATCCGGCTGGCTGCAGCCTGCATAAATTTCAAATTTCTTTCCTTCTTCCATCCGTTTCCCCATTTCATCTACTACGGTGAATGCTTTTTCCCATATTGGGATTTCTATTTTTCGGCATTCTCCCGCCTTCAGGAATATCCGCTGAAAACCGGCCAGCATCGGATTGGGAATGGCGTTTTTGCTGTCGATATTTTTTACATAGATCTGAACAACATCCTCTGTATCATATGCGCCGTTATTCCGCACTTCTACCTCCACGTTTATCTTCTGTCCACATGTTTTGACCTCTGCTTTATCTACTGTCACATTACTGTACGTCAGACCAAATCCAAAAGGAAACTGTGCTTTTCGTTCCATATAGCGATATGTTCTGCCTTTCATGGAATAATCGGTAAAATCCGGAAGTTCTTCCAGGCTTTCATAAAATGTCACCGGAAGTTTTCCTGATGGCGAGATTTCTCCAAACAGTACCTTTGCCGCTGCCTTCCCGCCCTGGCATCCAGGGTACCACAGCATCATGACTGCATCAAATTTCTCTGCCGCATATTTCAGATTAAGATCACTTCCTGCCAGCAGACAGAATACTGCCGGTTTTCCGGTGTCTGCGATTGCTTCCATCAGTTCCCGCTGTACTCCGGGAAGTTCAATATCTTCTTTATCTCCCGATACATAGCTGTTTCCGGTGTCTCCCTCTTCTCCTTCCAGTGTCTCATCCAGTCCCATACATAAGATCACCACATCGCTGTTTTCCGCAACCACCTTTGCTTCCGCAATACGATCTCTGGTAAACGCAAGGTGCTCCGTCCGGTCTCGGAACAGATCACAGCCTCTGGAAGTAAGGATCCTTACATCGTCTCCCACATAATCCTGGATGCCTTCCTGTATGGTAATATACCTGGAAGCTGTTCCGTGATAATTACCGATCAGCGCCTGTCTGCTGTCTGCATTTGGTCCAATAATTCCTATTGTTTTCAGTTTTTCTTTATCAAGCGGAAGAATCCCGTTATTTTTCAGCAAAACAAAACTTTTTTCCGCTGCTTTCTCCGCTGCAGCCAGATTCCTGGGAGATTCCACCTCCAGGTAGGAGATATTGTCATATTCGCTTCCATCAAACAAGCCCAGCAGATACCTTGTAGTAAAAAGCCGCACTGCTGCCTGGGTTATGGTTTCTTCTGTGACAAGCCCTTTTTCGTATGCTTTCATAATGTGAAGATAGGTATTTCCACAATTCAGGTCACAACCATTATTAATAGCCAGTGCTGCAGATTCAACGGCTGTATCCGTTACCATATGGTGTTCGTGAAAATCACGGATTGCCCAGCAGTCTGATACAAAATGCCCCTGAAATTTCCATTCGCCTCTGAGTTTTTTCTGTAATGTGGGACTTCCGCAGCAGGGTTCCCCGTTTGTCCGGTTATAAGCTCCCATAACCGCTTCTACTTTCGCTTCTTTTACCAGACCTTCAAATGCCGGCAGATACGTTTCTTCCATATCTTTTGCGGATGCTTCCGCATCAAATTCATGACGAAGTGCCTCCGGCCCGGAATGTACTGCAAAATGTTTGGCACAGGCTGCTGCCTTCATTGTATCCCCATTTCCCTGAAGTGCTTTTACAAAGGAAACTCCAAGTTCTTTTGTAAGATACGGATCTTCCCCATAAGTTTCATGTCCTCTACCCCATCGTGGATCACGAAAAATATTGACATTAGGAGACCAGAACGTCAATCCCTTATAAATATCTCTGTCACCGTTTACGGAATATGCATTATACTTTGCTCTGCCCTCTGTTGCCACGATACCGGCCATCTCTGCCACACTTTTCCTATCAAAAGTTGCCGCCATTCCGATCGCCTGTGGAAAAACCGTTGCCTGCCCTGCTCTGGCAACACCGTGAAGTCCCTCATTCCACCAGTTATATGCCGGAATTCCCAGTCTTTTTATTGCAGGTGCATCGTACCTTAACTGACTGGCTTTTTCCTCCAGCGTCATTCTGGCAACCAGCGCTTCTGCTTTCTTCTTTGCTTCCTCCCGATTCATCCCCAATTTCCTCCTCACCTTTTTTTATATCATCTATCACCTGGTCTCTAACTGTCAAGTAGATATTTTCTGTAATTTCTCCGAAATCTGCTCAGCACGAAAAAAATCTGCTTTACCCTTTTTTTGGATAAAGCAGATTTTTATTACACTTTGTGATCTGTGTTACGATTTCAGCCGGAAACTTATCTGATCGCATCCTTCATCTCTTTCACATAAGCCTTCACCTTCGGCACGCAGTCTTTGCCGTAGGCACCACAAAGCTTCACAATGGCAGATCCTACAATGGCACCGTCCGACTGGTCTGCCATCTTTTTTGCCTGCTCCGGTGTGGAGATTCCGAATCCTACTGCACATGGAATATCTTTCTGGGCTTTTACCAGCTTCACCATAGCTCCGATATCTGTGGTAATGCTGGTACGCATTCCTGTTACCCCAAGGGAAGATACGCAGTAAACAAAACCTTCCGACTCTTTTGCGATCATGGCGATCCGCTCATGGGAAGTCGGTGCGATCAGGGAGATCAGATCAAGGCCGTACTGTTTGCACACAACATCAAACTCTTCTTTTTCCTCAAACGGAACATCCGGAAGGATCAGTCCATCCATTCCAACTTCTGCTGCTTTCCTGATAAAACGCTCTGTTCCGTAAGAAAATACTACGTTTGCGTAGGTCATAAATACCATTGGGATTTTTGTGTTTTTACGGATTTTTTCTACCATTGCAAAAACTTTATCTGTAGTCACGCCGCCTGCAAGTGCCCGAACATTGGCTTCCTGGATCACAGGTCCCTCTGCGGTAGGATCTGAGAACGGGATTCCAAGCTCGATCAGATCTGCTCCTGCTTCTTCCATTGCATAAACCAGTTGCTCTGTTACCTCCAGAGACGGATCTCCGCAGGCCAAAAAAGGAATAAATGCTTTTCCGTTTGCAAATGCTTCTGTAATTCTATTCATGAATATCCTCCCCTCTGTAGCGGGCGATCGCCGCACAGTCCTTATCTCCACGTCCTGAAACAGTAACTACCATGATCTTGTCCTTTCCAAGTGTCGGTGCGATCTTTTTCGCATAAGCCACTGCATGAGCACTTTCGATTGCAGGAATAATTCCTTCTGTTCTGGAAAGATATTCAAAAGCATCTACTGCTTCGTCATCTGTAACAGGCACGTACTCTGCTCTTCCGATATCATAAAGGTGTGCATGCTCCGGACCTACACCCGGATAATCAAGACCTGCGGAGATGGAGTATACCGGTGCGATCTGTCCGTACTCATCCTGGCAGAAGTAGGATTTCATACCATGGAAGATTCCGAGACGACCGGTTGCGATGGTTGCCGCAGTCTCCGCAGTATTCACGCCACGTCCTGCTGCCTCACAGCCGATGAGACGAACGTCTTTGTCCTCAATGAAATTGTAGAAGGTTCCGATAGCATTGGAGCCGCCGCCCACACAGGCCAGGACAACATCCGGAAGTCTTCCCTCTTTTTCCAGCATCTGTTCTTTGATCTCCTTGGAGATCACTGCCTGGAAATCACGGACGATAGTCGGGAACGGGTGCGGCCCCATAACAGATCCCAGTACATAATGGGTATCTGCAATACGGTTTGTCCACTCACGCATGGTCTCCGAAACAGCATCCTTTAAGGTTGCAGTCCCGCTTGTGACTGCATGGACTTTTGCTCCGAGGAGACGCATTTTGTAAACATTCAGGGCCTGACGTTCCGTGTCTTCTTTTCCCATGAAAACTTCACATTCCATCCCCATCAAAGCTGCTGCGGTTGCAGTTGCAACACCATGCTGTCCGGCTCCTGTCTCAGCGATCACACGTGTCTTGCCCATTTTTTTTGCCAGGAGCACCTGACCAAGTACGTTGTTGATCTTGTGGGCTCCTGTGTGGTTTAAGTCTTCTCTTTTCAGATAGATCCTGGCTCCGCCAAGGTCCTCGGTCATATGTGCCGCATAGTAAAGACGGGATGGTCTTCCTGCGTATTCATTGAGAAGCTCTGTGAGCTCACGGTTGAATTCCGGATCGTTTTTGTAATGGTTGTATGCTTCCTCAAGCTCCAGAACGGCGTTCATCAGTGTTTCCGGGATGTACTGTCCGCCATGGATGCCGAATCTTCCTTTTGACATGTTATATTTCCTCCTTTATGTTCCTTACTGCGTATACTGCTTCTAATATTTTATCCGGGTCTTTGTGACCGTCGGTTTCTACACTGCTGCTTAAATCTACTGCCCAGGGGTGAAGCAGATGTATGGCCGATTCCAGATTTTCACAGCCCAGACCTCCGGCCAGAAACCAGGGACGTTTGATCGCCGGTACCAGACTCCAGTCGAAAGTTTCTCCTGTTCCTCCTGCGCCCTGATCCAGCAGAATATAGTCTGCTTCCGAACGGATCGCTTTCTTTATATCTGCTTCTGTTTTTATGGAAAAAGCCTTTATCAGAAGCTGGTCTGTCATGGTCTTAAGCTGTCTGATATAATTCTCGTCCTCCTGGCCGTGAAGCTGTGCCAGTGCGATGGTTCCTTCGTTTAAAAGCTGTGCGGGAAGCTCCATCGGTGCATTGACGAATACGCCTACCGGCAAAATGCTATCATCCAGTTCTTCCCGGAGAGCCTTCAATTGCTCCACGGTGACGTTTCTTCTACTTTTTGGGAATTCTACAATGAATCCTGCAAAGTCCGGTTTAGCCTGGTTCACTGCCTGGATATCTTCCGGGCGGGTCAGGCCGCAGATCTTGATCCTGGTTCTGCTCCCATGTTTCAACGGTTGTTCTCTCATATTCAGCCAATCCTGCCCTTTCCTGTTTCGTTACTATTTGCCGCTGGTCAGCTCTATTACTTATTTGCTCTATTCTTTCGTTTGGCCTTTATACAAGTGCTCCACCATTCAGATTTTCCAATGCTGCTTTCTTATCCGGGCTTCGCATCAGGGTTTCACCGATCAGGACTGCACCTACCCGGTTTCTTTCCAGGATAGCGATATCACCTGCGTTTTTGATTCCGCTCTCAGACACAAATACCACATTGTCCGGTGCCAGGTTTCGAAGACGGACGCTGTTGTTCATATCAACCTTAAAGGTTTTCAGGTCACGGTTATTTACGCCGACGATCTTTGCACCTGTCTTTAATGCTCTTGCCACTTCATTCTCGTCATGAGCTTCCACCAGTGCATCCATTCCCAGAGCTTCTGCTAACTCCCTGTATTCCAGGAGTTCCTGGTCATTTAAAATAGCACAGATCAGAAGTACAGCCGATGCGCCGAATGCTTTTGCCTGATAGATCATGTACTTATCCACCGTGAAGTCCTTCCGAAGGATAGGAATATCCACTGCTTCTGTGATCTCACGGAGATAAGTGTCACTTCCCATGAAATAAAATGGCTCTGTGAGGCAGGAGATCGCAGATGCACCTGCTGCCTCGTATTCTTTCGCAATTTCCAGATACGGAAATTCCGGTGCGATCAGCCCCTTGGAGGGGGAAGCTTTTTTTACTTCACAGATGTAGGACATACCCGGCTTTTTCAACGCTTCCAGAAAGGACGGCTGCTGTGGTGCTTTTTCTGCCAAGGTTTTCAGCTGATCCAGGGGAAACTGACGTTTTTCCTTCCGGATACGTTCTCTTGTTTTTTCTGCAATTTCCTCCAGAATGTTTTTTTCGCTCATTCTTTGTTTCTCTCCTTGATATTTCAACACTCATTTGGCAATTTCAAAAAGTCTGACAGATTAATGTTTCCGTTCATATCTCTTCCGATAGGGATTGCCGATTTCTCTTCTGCCGCTATTATTTTCAAATCTCGTTACTTAATTTGATAAATTCCGCAAGCTTGGCAGCAGCTGCACCACTGTCGATCAGGTTTTCAGCCATCTTCACGCCATCTTCTATAGTCTTCGCCTTTCCTGCGATATAAAGTGCTGCACCTGCGTTCATGCAGACCGCCTGACGCTTCGGGCCTTTTTCGGTTCCGTTTACAATGGCTTTTGTGATCTCTGCGTTCTCTGCCGGTGTGCCGCCTGCCAGATCTTCTTTGCTGCAGCGTGTATAGCCGAACTGCTCCGGTGTGATCTCATAGGACTGGAACCATCCGTCCTTGATCTCGCACACAGAAGTCGGTGCGCTCATGGAGATCTCATCCAGCTTATCCTGCCCGAAAACTACCATTCCGCGGTTCACGCCAAGCTTCATCATAACCTGTGCCAGCGGCTCTACCAGAGACTGGTCAAAGACTCCCATCAGCTCCATGTTTGCGCCTGCCGGGTTGCTTAATGGTCCGAGGATATTAAATACCGTGCGGATTCCCAGCTCTTTACGGATCGGTGCCACATATTTCATGGCAATATGATAATTCTGTGCGAACAGGAAACAGATGTTGATCTTTTTCAGGATCTCTGCACTTTTTTCCGGCGGGATAGTGATCTTTACGCCAAGTGCTTCCAGAACATCTGCTGCACCGCTCTTGGAAGATGCTGCACGGTTTCCGTGTTTTGCTACCGGAACGCCACCTGCTACGATCACAAGAGAAGATGTCGTAGAAATATTAAAGGAGTTTGCTCCGTCACCACCGGTTCCTACGATTTCCAGAACATTCATATCGTGGAGAAGCTTGATGCAGTGTGCACGCATTCCGGCTGCTGATGCAGTGATCTCATCAATAGTCTCTCCTTTCAGGGAAAGTGCAGTAAGGTAGGATGCCATCTGTACCGGTGTTGCCGCTCCGTCCATGATCTCATTCATTACGGCTTCTGCTTCGTCATATGTAAGATCTTCTTTTTTTGAAAGCTTGATGATTGCTTCTTTGATCATTGTTGTTTCCTCCTGTTCTGTAACGATTCTATCTTTTATGGATTGCTGTTCTCTGTCTTATCTGTCTCTGATAACCTTCATAAAGTTCTCGACCATTGTTTTTCCATCCGGTGTCATAACAGATTCCGGATGGAACTGTAATCCGAATATCGGATATTCTTTATGCTCCAGTGCCATCACCTCTCCGTCCTCAGACTCAGCGGTAACAACCAGTTCCTCCGGTAAGGTATCCCGGATAGCTGCCAGTGAGTGATATCTGGCTGCCGGAAAAGTTTCCGGAAGTCCTTCAAACATCCGGCTCTTTCCAACTTTATGTATCTCTTTCTGCTTTCCATGCATCAGCTCTTTTGCGTAGGATACTGTCCCTCCGAAGGCTTCACAGATGGACTGATGTCCAAGGCAGATACCCAGGATCGGCAGCTTGTTTTTGAAATATTTTATGGATTCAATACAGATTCCCGCATCCTCCGGTTTTCCCGGACCAGGGGAAAGAATCAATGCCTCCGGCTTCATGGCCTCCAGCTCTTTGATGGTCACTTCATCATTTCTTACCACTTTGATATCCGGCTCCACAGAACCGATTAGCTGGTAAACATTGTAGGAAAAGCTATCATAATTATCGATCAGTACTATCATTCCAGTCCCTCCTGTGCAGTTTCGATTGCCTGTACAACGGCTCTTGCCTTGTTGCAGCACTCCTGAAATTCACTTTCCGGAATACTGTCTGCTACGATCCCTGCTCCTGACCGGATACAGATCTCACCGTTTTTCTTATAAACCAGGCGAATGGCAATACAGGTATCCAGGTTTCCGGCAAAATCCAGATATCCGATAGCACCGCCGTAAATGCCTCGCTTGATCTGTTCCAGTTCCTGGATGATCTGGCAGGCACGGAATTTCGGTGCTCCGGAAAGTGTTCCTGCCGGAAGGATGGCATCCACTGCATCCACCGCATCCCTGTCATCCCGGATCTGGCCGGTAACTGTGGAACCAATATGCATCACATGAGAAAAACGCTCGATGCACATATATTTTTCTACATTCACAGTACCGATCTTACTGATCTTTCCGATATCATTTCGACCAAGATCCACCAGCATGTTATGCTCGGCACATTCCTTCTCATCAGCCAGGAGTCCTTTTTCCAGCGCCAGGTCCTCTTCTTTTGTCTTGCCTCTTGGTCTTGTTCCTGCAAGCGGGAAGGTACTTAATTCTGTTCCTGCAAGCCTGGCAAGTGTTTCCGGGGAGGCTCCTGCAATCTCAATATCATCACTGGAAAAATAAAACATATACGGCGAAGGATTGGTAGCCCTAAGAACACGGTATGTATCAAACAGACTTCCCTCTGCTTTCGCTCGCATCGGATTGGAGAGCACCACCTGGAAAATATCTCCTTCGTGGATGTAATGCTTCGCTTTCTCAACCATCTCACAGTATTTTGCTTTCGGGAACTGCGGCTCAATGGAAGATTTCAGTTTCAAAGACGGAAATTCCTTCTGTTTTCCGTTTCGGATCAGATCTGTCATCTCTTCTAATTTTGCTTCCGCCTTCTGATAGGAATTTTCCAGATCATCCGTCATCACCCCGGTGATCAGAAGCACCTTCTGTCTGTAATGGTCAAAGGCGATCACCTGGTCAAAAAGCATCAGATCCATGTCCCGAAAATCCTGTACTGTCTCGTCGGTAAGCTTCAACTTCGGCTCGCTGTACTTAATATAATCGTAGGAAAAATATCCTACCAGACCTCCGGTAAAGGTCGGCATATTTTCCAGCACCGGGCTTTTGTATTCTTTCAGGATCTCCCGAATAGCATCTCCCGGATGCTTCACCTGCTGTACGGTTTTTTCTTCCGTTCCGTCCTCATGGATCCTGCGGATCTGAAGCTTTCCGTCTGTACAGGTGATCTCCATGGATGGCTCATATCCCAGGAAGGAATAGCGTCCCCATACCTCTGTCTGGCTGGCACTTTCCAGAAGATAGCAATGTCTGCTGGCTGTGCGTAAGGTCTTCATGACTTCTACGGGTGTATAGCGGTCGGAATACAGCTCTCTGCATACAGGGATTCGCCGGTATTCGCCTGACTGTGCGAGTTCTTTGATTTTTTCTAATGTTGGATACATATACAGGCCCTCCTGAGTTTTTCATTCCTTACCGGAGGACGGGACATTCGTGATCTGCATTCGCTGCTTGCTCATAAAATCAAGAAAAGCCCGTCTCCGACAGAATCTGGTTCTGTCAGGGACGAGCTCTAAATTCAAAATCACCCGCGGTGCCACCCTGATTCACGGTCTGACCCGTGCACTTGGCGGAATACCTTCATATTCCCGGCAACTGACGTATGCCCTCACGTCACAGAATACTTGATACCCGAAAATATCTTTCCCTGTGCCCTCTGCGGTCCATTTGATAAACTGCCTCTCGACCCGGCTCTCACCCTCCCGGACTCTCTGTGCGCGCATGAATATCTTTATCTCCGCTTCAACGGTTTAGTGGTTTACTCAATTAAATTTTTTCTATAAAATAGCACAGCTTTTCTGATATGTCAATACAAAAGTTGAAAAAAATATCATTTTGTTCTATAATTGTATAAAAGTAATTGTTATAAATGTCACATGGAAAGGACCAGAAAAACACTATGGCAGAAAGAAATACAAACACCTGGCTGGATACCTCCGATCCACAGGTTTTTATCAAAAATTCCGCAAAATTTAATGATTTAATGATGATGTATCGATGTACGGTCCGTGAGGTACGCACCAAGCTGGAAGTCCTCAACGATGAATTTTCATTGGAATATAAACGTAACCCGATCTCCTTCATCAAGACAAGGATCAAAAAGCCGGAAAGCATTTACAAAAAGCTCAAAAGGCTCGGCTATGAGTTTACTGCGGAGAATATTCAGAATCAACTGAATGACGTGGCAGGCATCCGTGTTGTCTGTGCTTTTATCGATGATATCTACACCATTGCAGACCTGATCACCAAGCAGGATGACATTACCGTCATTCAGGTAAAGGACTATATCAAAAATCCAAAACCAAACGGCTACCGCAGTTATCACATGATTGTGGAAATCCCTGTATTCTTCTCCAAGGGAAAAACTCCCATGCGTGCGGAAATCCAGATCCGTACCAATGGAATGGATTTCTGGGCTACTCTGGAACATCAGCTGCGTTACAAACAGAATATCGAAGAAATGGACGGTTATGAGGAAGTCAGCAATGAGCTGCTGAACTGCGCTCGCGCTGTGATCGATATGGATAACGAAATGCAGCGGATCAAAAACAAGATCGGACAATTCCATGATATTTAAAAAACAGGTGAGGCTGTTACAGCCTCACCTGTTCTTTCTCACTGTTTTTCACCCGGAACGCCCGCGGTGTCATGTGATAATGTTCCTTGAATACCCGATGAAAATAACTGTTATTTTCATAGCCTACAGCTGCAATGATGTCACTGACAGGCAGATCTGTTTCACACATCAGCTCTACAGCTTTATTCAATCTCTTTCTCTGAAGCAGCTCCTTGAAATTAAATCCTGTCGTTTTCTTGATCATTTTGCTTAAAACATGCATAGGCAGGTGAAGTCGGCTACACAGCTCAGTCAAGGTAGCAGTCCGATATTTCTGCTCAATGTAATCCAGTGTTGTCATAGAGATCATATTTTCGTACTGATTGGGCAGACGCATCTCCACATACTGCACCGCTTCTATCAGATACATGAATATCAGGCCCATTGTGGTCTGATTGATCCGCTCTCTGTTCTCCTCACCGTTTACAAGAGAATAGATGATATTTTCCAGAAGATTCTGGATCTGCAGCACTTCCGCAACCTTAAAATGAAGATATTCCCCACGCTCTTCATCCTGACGCAGGACATTCACCAGAAAATCTGCCAGCATATTATCATTGCCCGCCATGGAATAGGCCACATCAAAAAACTCCGGCAGCACCATAAAATTGATCGCAATATCATTCTGTCCCGCTTTCAGAATCTCATGCTTCGTAAACTGATTGAGAAAAAGCAGCTCACCTTTGTTAACTATGACTTTTTTTCCGTCAATGATATTCGTCAGAGATCCCTCACACACATACAGCACTTCCACAAAATTATGCCTGTGCGCCGGAAAATACACAAAACGGGTGTGTGTACGCACAGCGATCAGCCTGCCTTCTTTCAGCATCTTACGGCTGTCCACGGTAAAGTCCCGACCGGATGTGTAGAGATCTCTATCCACCTCTGCTTCTCCATCCAGGATTTTTCTCTCTTCCTCTGTGATCTTTCTCAGCTGATCCAGTAATGCCTGCTGCATGTGTTTTGCTCCTTCATCTGTTCATGGTTTTCTATTCTGCTGTCCTCATTTTAACACCGCAGCCATAAGAGTACAACCAGAATCAAAAGACTGAAATTTTTTCGGAAACCTTCTATACACCAAATTCAAATATACGAAACAAGGCGGAGTCCAAAGACTCCGCCTTGTCCCGAAAGGATTTATCATATGATTATACAGTCAATCTGAGGATTGATTAGTACAGCTTAGCCATCTCCTCGATGTTGCTTGTATCGAATTTCAGAGGTGCACCAAGAACAACCTCTGTACCGCCGTCATCTGCCTCTGTTACTGTGTAGTCACCAAGGTCACCAGCTGTGAACTTGTCATCTTTAGCACCTGTGATGTCGCCGTTGATCAGAGAGATTGTTGTGTAAGCACTGAGTTTTCCAAGGCCCTGCATATCCCACAGATAGAAGTATGGGCAGGAATGAGAATCATCATCACCTGTGTACTCCTGCATCTCAGATGGAAGTCCAAGTCCTGTCAGCTTGCAGGAAGATCCGTTATCCTGAAGATATTTAGCTGCTGCTGCGATACCAACTGTTGTAGGTGCGCAGATAACTTTCAGATCCTTATAGTTCTGAAGAAGAGCTGCTGTCTGGTCTGTGGATTTCTGTGGCTCATCATCACCGTATACAACGTCTACAAGCTCAAGCTTGCTGTATTTGTCGTCGCCTTCCATGATAGTCTTCATTGCATCGATCCATGCGTTCTGGTTAGCGGACTGAGATGTAGCGGAAAGGATAGCGAACTGTCCCTCACCACCGGAAATATCAAGAACTGCATCCATAAGTGCCTGAGCAACTTCTTTTGTACCAGCCTGGTTTACGAAAATCTCACGGCTGTCTTTGTTCGGTGCGGAGTCGAAGGAAGATACTTTGATTCCCTCATCCATAGCTTCCTCAAGCTTAGCCTGAAGAGCGTTAACATCGTTAGCGGAGATACAGATTGCATCGAAGTCCTGGGAAATCAGGTTGTCAAGAACCTTGATCTGTGCATCAGCTGTAGCTGTCTCAGGATAAACGACCTGAACCTCGCCACCTTCAGCCTCTACTGTCTCCTGGAAAGATTTCGCTGCGATCTCGAAGAATGCGTTACCGGCTGCTTTACCAACCAGAGCGATCTTTTTGCCTTTTGCGGAATCGCCAGCTGCTGCTTCTGTCTTAGTATCTTCGGATTTGTCATCTGCTGCAAGAACCGGGCAAACTGTACCAAGAACCATTGCTCCACAAAGGATTGCGCTAATTACCTTTTTTTTCATTGTTGTTCCTCCCTATAAGAATATAATTTTTTTATATGCTGCTGCCTCCGCTACACCAATGGAGGCAGCTAACAATCATATGAGTTTCAAAAGTGATATTTAGTTTTTCTTCATTGCGACTGCTTTTTTCACATCGCCGATGATATTCGGAAGAGCTACTGCTGCTACCAGAAGTACACCGATGATGAGAAGGATCACCTGTGCATTTACGTTCTTCTGTCCAAGGCCAACTCGTAAGCATACGATGATGAATGCAGAAATGATACCGCCGGCCAGGTTTCCTTTACCACCTGTGGAGGAGATACCTCCGAATACTGCCATTGCGATGGCATCCATCTCAAATCCGTTACCGGTCGTTGTGTTTGCACCGTAGGAAGAGGATACCAGGAACACTGCACAAAGTCCAGACATAAGCCCCATAATTGTATAGATGATGAAACGGATCTTCTCTACGTGGACACCTGCGTAATAAGCTGCCACACGGTTTGTTCCGATCGCATATGTACGGCGTCCGAATGTGCTCTTTCCAAGGAAGATTGCAAAGATCACACCAAGGATCAGTACCAGGAAAAGAATATATGGAACATTTCCAACCTTTCCACCGATGGCACGGAAGCCGTCTGTGTTTGTGATTGCAATACTTCCGCCGGCTCCAAGTGTTACCTCAGCGATACCACGGAAGATGATCTGTGTTGCCAGTGTTACGATCATTGGAGGCAGCTCCTTGAAACGGGTAAGGATAAATCCGTTAACCGCACCACAGAGGGCACCAACAACCAGTGCTGTAAGTACTACTACAATGAACGGAGCGTTTGTGTTGCAGACCATACAGCTTAAGGTAGCGGAGAGACACACGATCGCACCTACGGAAATATCGATCTCGCCTAATACCAGGATGTACGCCATCGGGAACATCATGAATACCTCTGCAAGGTAAACCGGCATCTGACGAAGAACACTCTTCATATTATAAAACTCAGAAAATGATGCGCAGAAAATATTTACCAGGATAAAGAGAATGACCAGGATGCCTTCCCAACTGAATATGATGTGTTTCATCGGATTTTCCGGCACATTGTTAATACTTCTTCCAGATTTTCCAGCCATGATTTACATCTCCCTTCCCTTTAATGCGTTTTTATCTGCGATTCTCTGCAGAACAACGTTGATCACAACTACTACCAGGATGATAACACCCTTGATCATGTTCTGCCACAGTGAACTGATACCTACAAGCGGAAGAGCTTTTGCGATCGTTGCAAGGATAATGGAACCGAGGAATGCACCTACTACGGTTCCACGTCCACCACTCATGCTTACACCACCGATAACGCAGGCTGCGATAACATCCATCTCACCGCCGTACTGCATATCAGGCATTGCAGAAGCATAAACAGATACCTGAAGTGCTCCGCCAAGACCTGCGAGGAATCCCATGATCACATATACAAGAAGGTTGATATTCTTTGCATTGATACCGGAAACCTGTGCTGCGCTTGCATTACTTCCTACTGCGTAGATCCTTCGTCCCGTTCTTGTCCATTTCATAAAGAAGAAGAATACCACGTAGCATACGATGATCACCCAGATAACCTTGTTGATGCCAAGGAAGCTGGTTGTTGCAAAATTCTTAAACTCACCGAGAGCTGCGGCACTTGCCCATTCACCACCGTGGGAAACAAGATAACCCATTGCTCTGTAGATGTACATAAAGCCCATGGTTGCAATGATAGGCGGAACGTTTGCTCTTGAGATCACAAGACCTACAACCAGTCCGCAGGCAATACCGATCGCCATTGCAATGATGAAAGCAAGTAATGTACTTGTAATATGTCCATATTTCAGGAGCATACCGATGGACATACCGGAAAGTGCCAGAGTTGACATGATGGAAATATCGATTCCGCCTACCAGCATGACACACAGCATACCAAGTGACATTACCATTGTTACTGCATTATTTTTCAGCATCTCCATGAGTGACTTCGGCGTAAGGAATGACGGGCTGATCACTGTGACAACGGCAAACAGCACGACCACGATAATTGCCAGCAGAGCCTCTCGGGAGCCTGTAATCTTCTTGATAACAGATTTCTTTTCCATTATTTAGTCCCCTTTCCAGTGCTCTTTTCCATGGACAGCTCAAGGATTCCTTCCTGTGTTGCCTCTCCTCTGTTCAGTTCTCCTGTCTTACGGCCATTACACATAACGATGATACGGTCTGCCATACCCAGGATCTCCGGCATCTCGGAAGAAATCAGGATAATCGCATAGCCCTTCTTCGCAAGATCTCCCATGATCGCATAGATCTCGGCTTTTGCACCAACATCGACACCCTTTGTCGGCTCATCCATGATAACGACCTTCATTTCCTGAGCAAGTGCCTTGGCAACAACAACCTTCTGCTGGTTACCACCGGACAGTGAACTTGCAGGCTGGAAAATATCAACAGCCTTGGTATCTACTTCTTCAAGAAGCTTCTTGGAAAGCTCTCTTTCTGCTTTCTCGTCATTGAATCCGGATTTTGCATATTTGCTGATGATCGGAAGTGTTACGTTTCTTCCAAGTCCCCAGCTCATGACAAGGCCCTGCTTCTGTCTGTCCTCAGGAAGAAGGATAATACCTTTTTCCATTGCTTCGGAAGGAGTCTTGATATAAACCTCTTTTCCCTCAAGGAAAACCTTTCCTTCGTCCGGACGGGTGATTCCACAGACAGCTTCCATAACCTCTGTACGTCCTGCACCAACCAGACCTGTAAGACCTACGATCTCGCCTGCATGTACATTGAAAGAAACATCCTTGAAAAATCCTGTTCTGGAAAGATGTTCGATACGGAGCATCTCATCTCCCAACTCAACTTCCGGTTTCGGGAACAGATCATTGATCTCACGGCCAACCATTGCCTTGATCAGATCTGCGTTTGTGATTCCATCTACATCATAGGTTCCAATGTACTGGGAATCACGGAATACGGTAACTCTGGAAGCCAGACGGTACATATCTTCGAAACGATGGGAGATAAAGATAATGGAAACACCATTCTCTTTCAGCTTGTCAACCAGTGTGTAAAGCTTCTCGGACTCGTTTCTGGTAAGTGCTGCTGTAGGCTCATCCAGAATGATGATCTTTGCATTTGTGGAAAGTGCTTTGGCGATCTCAACCATCTGCTGCTGTGCAACAGAAAGAGTTCCCATCTCAGCGGTTGCATCAAAATCTGCATCCAGCTCACCTAAGTACTTGTTCGCCTCCTGATTCATCTCTTTCCACTGGATCATATGATGTTTGATGATCTCGTGACCCATAAAAATATTTTCTGCAACTGTAAGGTGCGGATATGATGTCGGATGCTGATATACGGCTGCAATACCTGCCTCCTGAGCATCCTTCGGACCCTTGAAGTCAACCTTCTGTCCGTTCAGGAACATCTCACCTTCTTCTGCTTTATGTACTCCGGTAATAACCTTGATAAACGTAGATTTACCAGCACCATTCTCACCCATCAGCGCGTGAACCTCACCAGGCTTGAGCTGGAACTGTACATTATTCAGAGCTTTGACACCGGGGAATATCTTCGTAATACCTTTTAATTCAAGAACATATTCTGACACGGCTCTTTCTCCTCCCTTTCCTTTGATCTGATTATATTCTATCATCCGGCCCACAGGCTGATAATGGGAATATTTTTGGATAAGGGTAAAATATTATTCTTTTCCCTGTAAAATATTACTCATAAACCATTATCCCATTCTCGTATTTCTATATACTTTATGCTATAATGATAACGCTGACGTTACAGTTTTCTGGGAATATAAACAGAACTGTAAACGTCCGATTTACAAAGCTATGAAGCTATGCTCGATTGGAGAACTGTATATGAAATTACTGATCGTTGATGACGAAGAACTTACGCGTACCGGGCTGATCTCATCTATCGACTGGGATTCTCTGGGGATCACCGAGATCCTTCAGGCAGACGATGGTGTGAACGGACTGGAAATGGCCAAACTGTATAAACCGGAGATCATTCTCTGCGATGTACGGATGCCACGGATGACCGGCATTGCCATGCTGGAACGTCTGGAAAAATTCCTGCCGGACAGTATCCCTATCTTTATGAGCGGATATTCTGACAAAGAGTATCTGAAAGCTGCCATCAAACTAAAAGCCATCAATTACATCGAAAAGCCTCTGCATCCCGAGGAAGTACAGGCTGCAGTTCTGGAAGCGCAGACTCTTTACAAACAAAAGCTCCGCTCCCATCGTGGCGAAGCGATCCATTCCCAGGAAATCGCCACCCGGCTGGCACAACAGCTGACTCTTCCACCTTCCGATAACAACAAAATTGCAGCTCTCTGTCTGGAGCTGGGACAGTCGGAACTTCTTGAGAACGGCATGAATTTTACCTCTGTGATCGTGAAGCTCAATGGATCTGTGGAGGCCTCCGGCATTTTCCTGGAAGATCTCCAGAACGACATTTCCCGTTTTCTGGAGCATTACCATCTGAAATGTCTTTTTGCGGAAAAAAGGGTTCAGTATCTGGTTCACCATATATATGGAAGAAATGCACTTTCCCCGACTACCCTTTCCGCAGTGGGAAGCTATATTTCCAGACAATATGACACCTGCGGAAAGCATCTGATCGCAGCCGGAAATACCGTAACGGATATTTTCAGGGTTTATCAGTCCTACGCTTCTGCCGTGATCCTTCTGCAGAACTGTTTTTTCTTTCCGGAAAAAACATTTCTGACGGAAAATGCCATCCGCCGGCTTTCCCCGAAGGGACCGGTTCCGGATTTCCTGCAGTCACCGGAAAATACTTTTTCCAAATATCTCCTGGCCGGAGAAGAAGAACACTGTTCTCAGTTTCTTGATGAGCTTTTCCGGTATTACAGCTGCAATCACACATTTATGCCCAACCAGATCCGTGATCTTTATTACCAGCTGTTTAATACACTTTCGGCTTCCCGTAAAAAAAATCAGCTGGAAACCGAACTTCATGAAAAGCAGGATCTGATTGTGGATACGTTAAACAACGCCTTCACCTACGAAGAGCTTCACAAAGCTCTGAAAGAAAAAACCGCCCAGTATTTTGAAGATGCGAAAAATTCCCAGCCGGAAAATTCCACGATCTTTATGATCAAGGATTATATCAGCCGGAACTATATGAACGATACACTTTCCGTAAAAGATATCAGCGGCCATGTATACCTTTCCGCATCTTATGTATGCACTTTTTTCAAAAGTGAGACCGGACAGACTCTCAATCAATATCTGACAGAATACCGAATGGAAAAGGCCAAGCAGCTGCTTTCCGATCCCAGATACAAGATTTCCGAGATTTCTTCCAAGGTAGGCTATACGGATGGTAATTACTTCGGAAAAAGCTTCAAAAAATACTCCGGCTTTTCCCCGTCTGAATACCGGGAGAAAATGTCATGAGGGCCCTCTGGCGCCGTTTCAAAAACGGCTACCTGAATTTAAACCTGCAGACAAAATTCACCATTGCGCTGATCAGCATTGTGGTAGTTCCTGCATGTCTTATCGCCTTTCTTTTTTATGGGCGACTTTATAGCATGGTGGTTTCCAATACCATCCGGCAGGAACAGGATGCCTCCGCAAAAACTGCACCTCTGATCGAACGGACTATGGATACGATTCTCGCTACTACCCGTAATATTACAGGACAGAATTTTTTTCAGGAACTTTTTTATATGCCGGTCAGCGATTCAGCAGAACAGCTTGCAGCATCTAACCATGCCACTGATTTTAAAAATGCCGTTCAGCGTCTGACCACCGATTCCATTGTTACCGATGTACAGATCTATGTGGATTTTCCTGATGATCTGAAGGCACTGGATACTTATCCCAACACTGAGAATATCCTTGCCCCCTTAAGTCAGGCGAAAGGTACCTACTGGTACGGTATCTTTCAGGGAAACCGTAACACCCAGGAAATGTTCTGTCCTTCCTTCTATCTTGGTCCCAGGGAAAAAAAGAATTATGGTGATATGGCATATATTTGTCCTTTGAGCCTTTATTATCACTCCACTGCTTATAAGGCTTATCTGGCAGTGTATTATTCTGATGACAAGCTTACTTCCATTCTTTCCGACAATCTATCTCTGGAGGGAAGTGTTTCATATATTGTAAACGAACGTGATGCCATTGTTGCTACCTCAGATCTGTCATTATCCGGAATCTACCAACTGGATTACGACACCATCAAGGCTTCCTTTATGTCTTCCAATAACTTCATTGAACGGAACATTCTGGACACAAAGGTTTATGCCGGTTTTTACAGTATTTCCAATACGGACTGGTTTATGGTGACGGTCCTGCCTTCCCCGCCGCTGATACATGAGAGCAACCGGCTGATGATCCAGATCGTACTGATCTATGCAGTTTTTCTGGTTCTGGCACTTATTTTTGCCAATGTACTGGCTCATTCCATTACCGGAAGACTTTCTTCTGTGATCCGGCAGATGCAGACCGTCCGCCACGGCCCGCCTACTCCTATGGAAAGTCCACAGGCACATGATGAGATCGGTAATCTTATCGATACCTACAACTATATGACTCGAAAAATGGAAGAACTGATGGAGAAGCAGGCTAAGGCTGCCGAAGATCTCCGGATCGCAGAATTCAATTCCCTCCAGGCACAGATCAATCCACATTTTCTTTATAACACCATGGATATGATCAACTGGATGGCACTGCAGGGACAGACCGATGAGATCAGTCACGCAGTACAAAGCCTTTCCCGTTTTTATAAGCTGACCCTGAGCCGCAAAAAGGGAATCTCTACCATTGCAAGGGAGCTGGAGCATGTAACCATCTACGTGCAACTCCAGAATATGCGCTACCATGACAGCATTGAGCTGATCACGGATATCCCGGATGAGCTTTCAGAATACCAGATTCCGAAACTGACTCTTCAGCCTGTTGTGGAAAATTCCATTCTCCACGGGATCCTGGAAAAAGAATCAAAATCCGGAACTATTGTTATTACCGGATGGATGGAAAATGAGGATGTTGTTCTTCTGATTTCTGATGACGGTGTTGGGATTTCGCCAGAAATCCTGTCAACTATCCTTTCCGGAAAGGGAAAAAGCCAGTCCGGAGGCACAAATATCGCAGTTTATAATACCCACCGGAGGCTCCAGATTCTCTATGGAACTGATTACGGACTTACTTATTCCAGCAAGCCTGGAGAGGGTACGGAGGTTGAAATCCGGTTCCCTGCACATCGTGAAAAGTAACTTACGTTCCACAAAAATCTTTACACAGAAAAGAGGTATAACACTATATGAATACACAGCCGACAGCACTTTTATATAATTTCAAGGATCCAGAACGGCTTCGCCATATCCGCCGCTATCTGAACCGACAGAAGGTTAAGACACGGATTGTCACAGCACCGGAATTTCTTCATCCGCTTGGATATCTTTTTGAGATTCCGGGATTTCATCCCTCCTCCCAGTTTAATCTGGGAATCAATTTCAACGATGAAATGATCGTACTGAAGGATTTTTCCAGTGCACAGATGGATGGTTTTCTTGCTTTTTTCCGTGAAAACCAGCTCCCGCCTGTTGCACTGAAGGCCATGCTCACACCGGTAACTCAGCACTGGTCTTCCGTCCAGCTGCACGATGAGCTTCTCAAAGAGCACTCACTTATGCATAAAAAATAAATAAAAATCCAAAGCTTTGATCTGCCGAATCTGCCAGCTGCATTTCCGGCAGATTTTTTTATCTTATTTTTCCCACTGAAAAAGGAGACCGCTCCGCGCAGTCTCCTTTTTTGAATATGTTTTAGGTTAAATATATAAGAAAGAATTTATCTTGTCACGATATCTACCGGTACGTTAAAGATTTTTGCGACCTTCAGGATCGTATCGATGTGTCTTCCTGTAGCAGCTGCCATATGATGTGTCGGGCCAGCCTCGCTCCAGCGGTTAACAAACTCTCTTGCTCCGCATGTGAAGCGTGTTCTCATGTTTGTATCACCAAAGGAAAGAATCGGTCCCTCCTCGTTTACGCCCTCAGCTACAACGAATTTAAAGTTTCCGTCTTTATCCTGGGTGATCGCAAGGTATGTCACCGGACCTGTGTACGGATAGAACTGTGTCAGATATCCGCCGCCTGTTTTGCCATGGAATACTTTTACGATCTTCATGGTTGGCTTCTTGTCAGAGATGTCCGCGTCACCGCTTCCGGAATGTCCGATAATACAGATATCATCGTTGAAGTCGATGGAGTACATCTCAGAAAGCTGACCTGTACCGGAAATTGTCTTTAAGATACTCATTGCCATGGCAACCTTCATGTCACCCTCTACCGCACATGCAGTACCCTGTTTGATCAGCATGGAGAATGCCGGGATCAGCATACTGTCAAGGACACCGGCTTTACCCTGTGCAAATCCGTCGTAATGGGAAGCGATCATTCCAAGATGCTCGTCTTTTACCCATTTCTCAAAAGCAACAACGTATTTGGCCATATCCCATACTTTCTCGATCGTGCCGCCGCCCTCAATATCGAATGTATCAAGGATATCCTGTGCCTTTGCACGGATTGCTTCCTCGTCTGTGATATCATCAGCGATCGCCCACATCTTCTCCCAGTCAAACTGTTTTGTGTAGAGGAACATTCTGTTATAGAGGTTTGTCTCATCAATATACAGATCCATCATACCCGGATATGGTCTTCCGATCTGTGCAATGTTAGTTTCACGGAATCTTCTTCTTACCTGAGCAGCCTTGCACCAGTCTTCGATCTCAGCCTGAACTGACGGATCTCCGCCTTCTACAACGCCTGTGATAACCGCATGTCTCTTGCCTGCTCTCTCAAGGTCAGCAACTGCCTCGCCTACAGCACCGCATGCATAGCCTTCACCCAGCCAGGAGGCAATGTCAGTGTGCTCATAATCCAGCGCTTTCAATTTCTGAACGTTCACAAGAACGACCGGAACATCAAGATCACGGATTGCAGGAAGCATGTTGTAGGATGTTGCATAGGTCAGCATCTGAAGAAATACAAGATCAACATCTGCTGCACGGAATTTGTCCCCAGCTTCCATAGCCTGCTCTTTTGTGGTAACCATTCCACCGTCGATGATCTCTACTGTACCCGGAAGTGTTTTCTTGAACGCATCATACTGTGCTTCAAATTCCGGTACAAGAGACGGGAACTGCGGAAGGTATGCACCTAAAGCAATTGAAAATACACCAACTTTTGCCTTTGTGTTAACTAACATAATAAGACCTCCAATTATTTATGCTTTGTATACTTTGATACCGAAGGACTCATGGATGGTTGTACGAGCCTCCTCGATAGTTTTGAACTCCTCGGCCTTCAGCATCTGTGCTGTGATATTACCGATTGCAGTTGCCTCTCCAGGACCTGCATGGATTTCCTTCTTTGTAGCTTTTGCAGTCAGCTCATTTAAGTATCCTGCATTGGAACCACCGCCTACGATATGGATACGGCTGTAGGTTCTTCCTGTCATCTCCTCGATCTCCTTTGCGATCTTAGCGTAGCAATCTGCAAGACTTGTGTAGATAACTGTTGCGATCTCTCCAAGAGTTTCCGGAACCTGCTGTCCTGTTCTGCGGCAATAATCCTGAACCTCTTTTGTCATGTTCTCAGGAGAAAGGAAGCACTCGTCGTTTGCGTTTACTCTTGATGGGAAATCCTTAGCCTCCTCAGCCATCTCACAGATCTGTGCGAAGCTGTATGCGTCATCAAACTCGTGACGTACAGACTGGATCATCCAGAGACCCATGATGTTCTTCAGATAACGGAAACGTCCCGCATATCCACCCTCATTTGTGAAGTTCATCTCACAACTCTTCTCAGAGCAGTCTGCTTCTTTTCTCTCAATTCCCATCAGAGACCATGTGCCGGAGCTGATATAAATGAAATCGTCATCATTTGCCGGAACAGCCAGAACTGCAGATCCTGTGTCATGTGTAGCCGGTGCTACAACCTCAAGGTCAAAGCCAACTTCTTCTTTCACTGCGTCTGTTAAATGTCCGATGCTTGTGCTAGGCATGATCAGCTTCTGGAAAATCTTTCTCGGATATCCCAGCATATCGATCAGCTCATAATCCCAGTCCTTAGTTGTCGGGCATACAAGCTGTCCTGTGGTTGCCTCTGTGTATTCACAGGTTTTCTTTCCTGTAAGAAGGAAATGAAAATAATCCGGTACATGAAGAAGTGTCTCTGCCTGCTCCAGATACTCCGGATGTTTCTTCTTCACTGCCATCAGCTGATATACAGTGTTGTAGATTGCTTTCTGGATACCGGTTCTTGCATACAGATCCTTCAGAGAAATTGTCTTATAAACTTCCTCATCCATTCCCTCTGTACGATGATCACGATAACCTACAGTATTTCCAAGAACCTTATCATCTTTGTCAAGAAGTACAAAATCAACACCCCAGGTATCAACGCCCATGCTTACCGGAATCTTGCCGATCTCTTTACATTTTTTGAGACCATTTACGATCTCGGTGAAAAGACGGTCAAACTCCCAGCAGAGCTCTCCATCCTTCTTAACCATACCGTTCTCAAAACGATAGATTTCTTCCAGGATCATTTTTCCGTTTTCCATATGTCCCAGAATGTGACGTCCACTGGATGCTCCGATATCTACTGCTAAATAATATGTTGCCATTTTTAAATCCTCCTCAATATGTAAGCCTCTGATCACTTTCATATCTGATGTTGTATTTATCATACATCAGGATCCTTCCGGTGATAAGAACCTCTTTTGTCAAAAAAAGTGTCTTTATTTGCAAATAATACAGCGATTATTTATGAACTGCTACATTATTTGTTTAAAAAATCCGCTGACTGAATCAGCCAGCGGATCTCTTATTTCATACGTCCGTGAACGCAATCCGCGTTCATTATAACTTCACGATCTTATCAATTATATGATTAGTCATAAAGGTTAGGAGCAATATCCTCGTCTTCCATATTTGTTGCATCATACCAGTAACCGTCTGTAGGAACATCCTGAAGCTCCTGGCCGTTTGCTGCTGCTGTCAGAGCGTAGATTGCATAGTATCCCATCATAAGAGGAGACTGTGTAACAGCACCGATGAATGTGCCATCTTTAACAGCTGCTTTGATGATAGAACCAGCATCGAAACCAACACCAACTACATCACCGTTTGCCGGGTCAGAACCAAGAACGTTAAGGTTAGCATTTGCTGCAAGAACACCCTCTGCGGAAACCTGGTTAGAACCGAATACTGCGATACAGTTCTCCTGGGAAAGGATTGCCTGTGCCTCTGTGGAGCAGAGCTCTACAGTTGTCTGTGCAGGTACAGCTACCTGGATAACAACGTCTGCGTCTTTAGCGTCTGCGTCAGCACCCTCTGCTGCGTTTACATAGAACTCGTTGCCGCTTACTGCTACAGTCTTGCCATCAGCCTGAAGAAGCTCGATCATCTTGTTGATGAATCCTGTACCACGCTGCTGGATGTTCTGAGCTGTTGCATCCTGGTTAACCTCACCGATTACAACCTGTCCCTCAGCATCTTTAACAACGTCTTTAATGCTGTTGTACATATTCTCAGCTGCTACTGCACCAGCCTGTGCGTTGTCTGTACAAACCTCGCATACTACAGATCCTTCCGGAGCATCAGCGATACCTGTATCGAATGTTACAACCGGGATTCCTTTTTCTGCACATGTCTTAAGTGCATCTGTAACAGAAGATGTATCACAAGCTGCAAGTCCTAATCCAACAGGATTGGAAGCGATAGCTGTGTTGATCATGTTAACCTGGTCAGCGATATCGGACTCACTGTTCGGTCCCTGTGGTTTATAATCAACGCCCAGCTCCTTAGATGCTTTTTTCATACCTTCCTGAGCTGCATCCCAGTATGTGGACTGGAAAGATTTAACCATCATCGGGAACACATAAGCTTCGTTTGCTTTCAGTCCGTCAAACTGTGCGGTAGGATCCTCAGATGCTGTGGAATCTGCGGACTCCTCTGTTGCTGCATCTTCTTTCTCCTCAGCTGCAAAAGCTGCTGTTGCACTCATGCTTGTTACCATTGCTGCACAGAGCATTAATGCCATAACCTTTTTTGCTTTCATATAATATTTCCTCCTTAAAATATATTATATAGTTTTTTTATGTTCATACGCCATTGCTACCCCTTGGCGTTTCACATCTTTGATTATCGGATACTGTTCACATTTCTCTGTGAACAGCACCCTTGCTTATTGTACCACACTTCTTAATATTAGTGTGCTGCTTTTTTCTCTTTCAGGATATCGATCAGAACGGCTACGATCAGAACGATACCTGTGATGATCTGCTGCCAGTTTGCCTGCAGGCCGATGTATGGAAGACCTGTTTTCAGAAGCATGATGACGAAGATACCAACGAATGTACCGATTACGGAACCATATCCACCGGTAGCTGCTACACCACCAACGAATACACCACCGATAGCATCCATCTCAAGTCCGGCACCAGTACCAGGCTGTACAGTAGGTGTTACTGCTGCGTATGCGATTGCTGCAAGACCTGTAAACAGACCGCAGACAACGTATACCATTACGTGATAGAACTTTGTATTGATTCCGGAAAGGGCTGCTGCCTCTTTGTTGGAACCGATTGCAATTGTGTAACGACCAAATTTGGTGTGGTTCAGGATGTACTCCATAAGAAGAACCAGAATGATCATCCACAGGAAGCCGAGTGGATAACGTGAAGCACTTCTTCCTGTACCAACAGTTACTTTAAAGATTGTGTGGAACCATCCACCATCCTGTGTAAGTCCCGGCCAAGGTGTCGCACTGCAGAGAGATCCGGCACCACGGGTGATCATACAGGTACAAAGTGTTGCCAGGAACGGCGGCAGGTTCATAACACCGATCAGTACACCGTTCAGTGCACCGACTGCGATACCAAGAACAATACAGATCAGCATTGCCAGAGCTACCGGGCAATTGTTGTTTCTGATCAGTGTTCCGGCGATCAGTGCGTATGCTACCATACCAGTTCCGATTGACAGGTCAACACCACCAGTGATAAGC
Organism: Blautia sp. SC05B48; assembly: GCF_005848555.1. Taxonomy (NCBI): domain Bacteria; kingdom Bacillati; phylum Bacillota; class Clostridia; order Lachnospirales; family Lachnospiraceae; genus Blautia; species Blautia sp. SC05B48. The sequence continues at coordinate 504,144 of NZ_CP040518.1, forward strand.
GGGAATGTAACTCCGATCGCCATAAGAAGATCGTAATATGAGAAATCCAGCATACTCAGGATCGTGGTGTACTGTCTGAATTCTTTACTCAAGCCTGAGAATATTGCACACAGGACAATGATAACGAGCAAAACAATAAATCTCTGATCACTTAAAATACTTTTTTTCTTCTTAGTCATGACTTTCCTCCTTAATCGATATTCCGTGTGGCCTTGTCCATGATGTTTTCCTGGGTTGCCTCGGAGATATCAATACATCCGGTAACTTTACCCTCACACATGATGATGATACGGTCACTCATTCGGAGAACTTCCGTCATCTCAGAAGAAATCATGATAATGGATTTGCCTTCTGCTGCCAGTCTGTTCATTAATTTGTAGATTTCGTTCTTGGCACCAACATCGATACCTCTTGTCGGCTCATCGAAAATAAGGATATCGCTGTCTCGTGTCAGCCATTTAGCAATAACAACCTTCTGCTGGTTACCACCGGAAAGGTTTACTACCAGCTGGTCTGTTGTAGGTGTCTTTGTTGCAAGCTCTTTTACATATTTCTCAGTAACTTCTTTTTCTTTTGCCTTATTAATGAAGAGACCACTTGTAAAGTTCTCCATTGTAGCAAGTGTTGTGTTCTCTGTTACAGATTTCTGTACGACAACACCGTATCTTCTTCTATCCTCTGACAGATAACCGATACCACATTTAACAGCATCCTGCGGGCTGTTGATGGTCACCTCATGAAGCTGACCGTCTTTACCCATAATGGAGATCTTACCACTCTGCTTCGGATCTGCTCCGAACAGTGCTCTGGCTGTTTCGGTACGTCCTGCCCCCATCAGTCCTGAGAAACCAAGGATCTCGCCTTTTCTCAGCTCAAAGCTTACATCCTGAACCATCTTGCCTGCATTCAGGTGCTCAACCTTAAGAACTACCGGTGCATCTGCCGGAACTGCACTCTCCTGCTTCGGATCTTCATAAATAACACGACCAACCATCATGTTGATGATATCTTCTTTTGTACTGTCTTTTGTGATGAGGGTTCCTACATAACCACCATCTCGCATGACTGTTACACGGTCTGTAATCGTTTTGATCTCATCCATACGGTGTGAGATATATACGATACCAAGATTTTTCTTACGAAGGTCACGGATGATCTCAAACAGATCCGCGATCTCTTTCTCGGTAAGCGCTGCAGAAGGCTCATCGAAGATGATAACCTCAGCTTTATGAGAGATTGCTTTTGCGATCTCACACATCTGCTGTTTTCCGACTGTCAGGTTTTTCATCTTTTCCTTTGGATTGATCTCAATGTTCAGATCCTGGAAAAGCTTTTTGGAATCCTCGATCATTTTCTTATCATCGATGGTAAAACCTTTTTTCGGCTCACGTCCGATGAAGATGTTCTGAGCAACGGTAAGATCACCTACCATGTTCAGCTCCTGATGTACGATTACAACGCCGGCATCCTGTGCCTCACGTGTATTGTGGAATTCTGTTTCCTGTCCTTTGTAAACAATGGAACCTGAATCCTTCTGATAAATACCGGTAAGAACCTTCATCAGTGTTGATTTACCGGCACCATTTTCTCCCATAAGTGCATGTACTTCGCCGCGTTTTACTTCGAAATTAACGTGATCCAGAGCATGAACTCCAGGAAAGGACTTATCAATGTCCTTCATAGTTAAAATAACTTCACCCATTGTCGCATCCTCCCTCTAAGATCAGTTCTTTCTGCGTCTTGCAGAAACGTCGATATAAACTGCAACGATAACGATGATACCTGTGATGATCATCTGCTGTCCTTTACCAAGGCCAAATGCCATAATGCCCTGCTGAAGAAGAGAGATGATAAATACGCCGATTACAGTACCGCCGATGGAAGCAAGTCCACCAACCATGGATGTACCACCCATAACGCAGCCTGCAATAGCCTCATTGTTGTACTGATCGCCATAACCTGGCTGAACAGTTGTGTATGTAGCTACAAAGAAGAGTGCTGCAATACCTACCAGGAATCCGCAGATCATATAAGCAAGCATTTCCCATTTCTTTGTGTTGACACCGGAAAGACGGACAGCCTCTTTGTTAGATCCAAGGCAGAGGATGTAACGTCCTGGTTTTGTGTTGTAAAGAACGATACCGCAGATAACTGCCATTACCAGGAAAATAACAATTCCTACAGGGAAGCCATTTACGGAAACGATATTACGGAACCAGCCGTTTGCCTCACTGGCTGCCGGCCAGCTTACGGACTGTGTTTTCGTGAATACAGAAGCAATACCTTTTGCAATGTTCATGGATGCCATGGAAATAATGAATGGTGGCACTGACATGTAAGAAACCATCCAGCCATTGAAAATACCAAAGCAGAGACCGATCAGAATGCAAAGGATCATGGCAACTGCACACGGAACCTTGTAGGATGTCATGCAGTAACCGGATACCAGTGCACAGCAGAACATTACAGGTCCGATGGAGAAATCAATTCCTCCTGTAGCGATTACGAATGTAACGCCAAGTGACAAAAAGCCCAGGAAGTACACATAGTTCAAAGTAGACTTGATACTGTCAACAGCCGGAAACTTGTTTCCAAGAACTACTTTAAAAACCAGGAACATAAGAATCAGAACACAGACAAGAAGTATTCTGTTCAATCCGAGCTTCTTAACGATTGGATTTTGTTTTAACTTTTCCAATTTTTACCCTCCTCACGTTTTGCACGTATCTTGTGTTTTCTTGGTTATTATAATACCGTCAAAAATCAATAATTGTAATAGAATATCTTTCAAAAAAAGGTTAAATATTTACTGTACTGTAAATATTTAACCCTTTTCTTTGTGCATTTATGACTATTTACGGTGTAAGATCACCATATGTTTTTAACGTATTAAACGGGAAAAGCAGTTTTTCGATCTCACTGGTATACATATTGTCAGGAGTTACCAGCTGGCACCCGGAATTAATATTCTTTTTATAGTTTTCTCCACGCAGCATCTTAACTGTTTCCCGAACACCCACATACCCCATTTTAAATGCCCTCTGTACAACGATTCCCTGGAAGATTCCGTGTTCCATCAGCTGAACGGCCTCCTGTGAGCTGTCTACTCCCACCACCCTAATCCGGTTCTCTGCTTTTGCTGCCTTTACTGCTCTTGCAGCACCTACAGAGGAATATTCATTCATCCCCGCGATCATCTTGAGATCCGGATATTTTTTCATCAGCTCTTTTGTAAGCTCATAGGACTTGTCATACTGAGAATCACAGTATACCACATCCACGATATTATCCTTCCGACTGCCAAGTCCTGTCCGGAAACCTTTTTCTCTTTCAACTGCCGTAGATACACCCTTTACATGTGAAACGATCGCGATCTGATCATCCGCTCCCACAAGATCCTTCGCAAACCTGCCAAGGATCTGCCCTGCTTCCAGATTATCGGTCGCAACGGTAAGGTCCTGAACCTCTTCCTGTGTGTAGGAATCAATAAATGAAATATGTATTCCCTGTTCCTTTGCCTTCTTCAAAAGCTGGTCAGATTCAGTGAAGCTGGACGGCGAGATCAGGATCGCATCCGGTTTTTCTTCTATTGCCCTTTCGATCAGCTTGTTCTGACCATCCACATCATTTTCTTCCTCAGGTGCCCATACGCGGATATCTGCATTATATTCCTTTGCAGCCATCTCCGCCCCCTGGATCAGTGATGTCCAGAAATCGTTGGTACCGTCCACAACCTTCGGAATATAGATCAGCGATAGTTTTCTCTCTTCTTCTACCTGTTTATAATAGAATATTCCGGCTACAAGCCCCGCCACAAGGCAGATGACCACTCCAAAAGTCAGGAGTTTTCTATGTTTTTTCATATTGATTCCTCCTGTATTCCCGGAATGGTGATCGTGGCAGTGGTTCCGACACCTTTTTCACTTTCATAGGTGATCCCGTAATTTTCTCCATAATAAAGCTTCAGACGTTTCTGTACATTGTAAACACCCACACCATTGGAATGATAATTCACCTTATGTTTATCATAAATATGTGACAATGTTTCCTCATCCATACCTACACCGTTGTCGATCACCTGAAGAACTGCATTTCCATCCTTCATAAAGCCTTTTACCTGCAAAAGTCCCTTACTCTCTTTATATTTCAGTCCATGATAGATGGCATTTTCAATGATCGGCTGGAGAACCAGCTTGATCAGAGGGATATTTAGTATAGAAGGTTCTACATCGATCTCGAATTCCAACTTGTCCTTGTAACGCATCTTCTGGATCGTAAGATAACCCTTGGCATACTCCACTTCCCTTGCGAGAGGAACCACTTCATCTTCATTACTGATGCTCTGACGAAGAAGACGTGCCAGGGATGCTGTCATCAGAACAACCTCTTCGTACTTTCTGCCCTCTGCCATCCAGATGATCGAATCCAGGGTATTGTAGAGAAAATGAGGATTGATCTGGGACTGAAGGGCCTTAAGCTCACTTTTTCTCTTTGCTTCCTGTTCCTTCACGTTCTGCTCCATAAGATCCTGTATCCTATGTGTCATCACATTGAAAGATTTCGTCAGGCTTCCGATCTCATTCTCTGAATCGATTTCCACATCTGCTCCGTCAAAATGCCCTTCCTGTACTCTGGACATGGAATCTCTGAGACGCTGAAGAGGATATGTAAGACTCTTTGCCAGAAATCTGGAAAAAAGCAGTGCCACGATCATCAGAAGTGCGGAAATAAGCACATAAATACTCTGTGCCTGATTGCTCTTGCGCAGAAGTTCGCTGACGCTCATACAGCCCACAACGGTCCATCCGGTTTTATTTGATCTGGAAATAGAATACAGCTTTCCTCTGTTTCCCCTTTCGGTACGCACCGTATCTTCTTTTGATTTCACGATCAGGTCGATATTCTCAGTCTGCAATTCATTGTAAAGCTGCTGTTGGGGATGGTATACTATATTTCCGCTTTCATCCAGAATGAATGCGTATCCCTTTTTCCCGATCGTATTCTGATCACAAAGTTCACTGATGGCACTATAATTCAGATCAATAAAAAAGACTCCCTCTTTCTCACCACTGTTGGAAAAATTACGGATTCCCCTGCTTAAAGTGATCACCCACGGACGCTCTCCGCTGATGATGTGCTGTACATGAGAAGATGTAAGAAGCGGGCCTTCCGGCTTCTGTAAAGCTTCCAGATACCACTCCTGGGTGGAAAGCTTCAGATCCGGATTCACAGACTGCTTGCCGTCGTTGATCAGCTTCCGTCCATTACTTCCAATGATCCCAAGATTTCGGATATCACTTCGTCCGTCCAGAATAGTCTTGAACTGATTGAGCAGGCGCTCTCTTGTTCCATCGTCCACATTGTCGCCAAAAAGATATTGCTGTACATCCTCGTTACTGGAGATCATATAAGCTATATTTTCCATGTAATCAATATAGGAATCAATATTCTGATTCATCTGCTGCACGATATTCTGGGTGTAGACAGCAGAATTTTCAAAAATAGAATTGCGGGTATATCTCATGGAAACACCTGTTATGACCAGCACCGCGCTTAAAAGCAGCACCGTCACCACCGCAAAGATCGCACTCTGGATACTCTTAAATTTTCCTATGATCTTTGCCGCAAACCGGATATCTCTCATTTACGTTTCTCCCTTGCATATTCTGTCGGTGTGCAGCCTGTCATTTTTTTGAAGGAGATCCCAAAATAATGGGGATCTGCAAATCCGACTTTCTCGGCAATTTCATAATTCTTCATAGTTGTATTCTCCAGAAGTTCCTTCGCCTTCTCCATGCGGGTACGGATCAGAACCTCTGTAAAAGTCTCTCCCGTAAGCTCCTTAAAGATCGTACTGAAATAGCTTGTGCTGATATTCAGATAAGAACAGATACTGTTCAGGCTTAAATCCGGATCCATATAATTCTTCTGGATATAATCCAGGGCAAGTCTAGCCTGACGCTGTCCGCTGGAGCTGTTTGCATCGGAAAGTGTCTGGAAAATTTCTCCGATATGATTCCTGACCAGTTCAACAGCACTGTCAAAAGAATTCTGCTCCGTAACCTGCTGCAGAAGTGCTTCTCTTTTGGAAAAAAGCCTGTTGTCCGGAACCATATCCTCACAGGTCTCATCTGCTGCACGGATGATCTGCTGAAGATACACGCAGGCACGACTCTTATCCACACGCGCTTCCTTGATCTCAGAAGAGATCTGTTCCAGAATATGCTCTGCGTTTTCCTTTTTACCCGCTTTCAGAGCAGCTACCAGCTTCTCTACATAATCTTTAATGGAAAGATTTTTTTCCGCCGGCTGTTCTTCCATATCAATGAGAAGGCTTCCGCCAAGAAGATAACGATATTCAATAGCTTTCTCAGCAAGTTCATGGGATACACGAAGCTCCTGCTGAGTTCTGGCCCAGCTTCCCACACCGATAGAAATATCCAGCGACATCAGTTCCTTCAGCTTATCCTGAATCGTCCTGCAGATCTCCATGATCTTCTGTTCAAACTCTCTGGTACGGTTTCCCATGAAAAGAGCACCAACCTTGTTGTCTCCGTCCTGATATGCCACTCCTGCTTTTTCCTTGCTGATGATCTCATCACTGATATTAAAAAGAACAAAAGACATCAGTGCACTCTCCTGGCGTTTCTCTGCAGTAAGCTGACTACCGTCCGAATACAGATCCAGCTCAAAAACAGCCACACGATAGCAGGCTGCCTCAAGATCGATTCCCAGTGCTGCAAGCTCTTCCAGACTTTCCTGCCGTGTCTTGATATTATCCACAAAGCCCTGCAGCGCTCTGGAACGGATCACAATAGCGTTTTTCTGATAATTCTCGGAAGTCTGTGTCAGACGTTCCAGCTTCTCTTTTTCTTTTCTTTGCTGGTCCACCTTCTCTTTCATTTTTCCGATAACATTTCTGAGCTCCATGGCTGTCACCGGCTTCAGCATATATTCACTGACACCATACTGGATTGCCTTCTTGGCATACTCGAATTCTCCGAATCCGCTGAAGATTACGATCACGATGTCCGGATAATTATCATGGAGAAAACGGCTCAGTTCCATACCATCCATATATGGCATAAGGATATCTGTCAGCACGATATCCACCGGATGGTTCTGCACAAATTCCGCTGCTGCTTTCCCGTTATCACAGTCTCCTACCAGCTCACAGTCCATTGCTTTCCAGTCAATATTCTCCCGGATCGCATCTCGAACAAGTATCTCATCATCTACCAGTAAAATACGATACATAATTTCTGTTGTCCCCCTCTGATCAGTTTCTGTTGTTTTTATTGCACATCCCCCTGACAGATCCTTCCCCCCGTCTCTGTCATTTTCATTGGTAAGATTACTGTCCTTTCTGTGAACAATAACTGTTAATTCTTTTTATATGTTAACATGTTTGGTTAAAATTTACAACGGAGTTTCTTAGTCCAAATTAAATATAAAGAAATCCCGCATCCAACATATGGGATACGGGATTTTCCTGCATATTTTTATTATTTTACGATAACGCCATCCTCATCCCAGAGGTCATGCCAGTCATTTGCACCATGCCACAGGAATACCTGGCCTTTTACAAGACGGTTGCCTTTTTCCAGAGTTGCGATGGTTGCCATTTCCTCATCTGTAAGTGGATCCTCTGTGACACATTTCAGGTTGCTTGCATAGTTGTGGACAGAGAACGGAATGGAGATCTCGCCTCTCTGATGTGCCCACTTCAGAGCGATCAGAGCCGGGTGAACCCCATGTGCTTTTGCGATTGCCTGCATTTCCGGTACTTCCAGATCTGCAACATCCTCCGGGCAGATATCTCTCTCAGGTCTGCGCGGGGAACCGATCGGCATGTAACCTACCGGCTGGATGTTATGTGCTACCAGATAATCATAAAGCTCCTGCTGCTGGAAACATACGTGAAGCTCAAGCTCACAGGTTGCAGGTTTGATCTTCATAAGCGGAAGAACTGCCTCAAGCTTCGGAATGGTCATATTGGAAATACCGATATAACGGATCTTTCCTTTTTCTACCAACGCCTCACACTGGCGGTATGTATCCATAAACTCCTCCACACTGAAGGGTTTGGAATCCGGATTTCTGGAATCCACATCACATCCTGGTGCATGATAGTTCGGGAATGGCCAGTGGATGAAATACATATCCACATAATCGCACTGAAGATCCTTAATGCTCTTATCACAGGCTTCCTCTACTCTTCTGTGCATGTCGTTCCATACCTTTGTCATGATAAAAAGATCCTTACGCTCTACAACACCTTCGTCAAAAGCGTCCTTGAATACCTGGCCGATCTCATGCTCGTTTCCGTAACATGCAGCACAGTCAAACATACGGTAACCACTGCGGATCGCACCTGCAACAGCTGCGGATACATCCTCTGCGGATACACGGTCGGAACCGAATGTTCCCATTCCGACACACGGAACCTGCTCTCCGGAAGGAAGTGTCACTTTCGGCACAATTGCCGGATTGATAACTTCTGCCATCTTTACATCTCCTTTTTTATAAAAATTTTTTTATTATAAGCTTATCTTATAAACGCCTGATCTCGATCTTCGGAAGAAGAGCCTCCATATCCTCCATCACAAAGAAGCCCGTTTCTTCTCGCATGGCTGCCGCCGCTGAGATCGCACTGGCTCTTTGCAGAGTCTCTTCCAGGGAAAGTCCCTCACTTAATCCAAGGGCAAAACCTGCGATCATGGAATCTCCGCAGCCTACGGTATTTACCGCATCGATCTTCGGAACCACCGCACGGAAAATCCCTTCCTCTCCGACTGCCAGGGAACCATCTGCTCCAAGCGAGACCGCCACGATCTCCACACCACCGGCATGGATGGCTTTCGCTGCTTCAATGATATCGTTGATATCGTCACAATGCTTGCCTGTCAGCATACGGATTTCATCAATGTTAGGCTTGATCAGTGTCGGTGCTGCCTTGATTCCCTCTTCCAGAAGCTTGCCGCTGGTATCCAGGATCACCGGTTTTCCGGCGTCTTTCACAATCTTCACAAGGCGCTGGTAGGCACTTCCGTCAAGTCCCTTCGGCACGCTGCCGGACATCGCCACAACAGAAGCATCTTTTACAAGCTGGCGGAATTTTTTCTCAAAGCCCTCAAAATCTGCCTCTGTCAGTGTAAATCCCGGCTCCAGGAATTCGGTCTGTACATGATTCACCTCATCCCAGATGTTGATACAGGAGCGGCTCTCCGCCTCTACATGGTAAAAAGCGCTTTTAATGCCAAAGGGTTTCAGGGCAGCTTCTATATAATTGCCTGCGTGGCCGCCTACAAAGCCGGTGGCAACCACTTCAGCACCGTAAATGGACGCCGGCTTGGAAACATTCAGTCCCTTTCCGCCGGGAACATAGGTACATTCACGCACCCGGTTCACTTCGCCCACCTTAAAATCATCCACTACATAACGCTTGTCAATGGCAGCGTTTAAGGTTACTGTCAGGATCATATCAGTCTTCCTCATTAGAAAGAAGGATCTTTCCTTTTACAAGGCCCGGTGTCTTGAACAGCTGGAAGGCCTCCTGTGCCTGACTCATCGGGATTTTCTTATAAATGAAGCCTGGGTCAAACTTCAGCTGGCCGGTTGCAAAATAATGAGCAGTCAGATCCCACTCACGTCCCGGATATGGTGCACTGTAGGACATCCAGGAACCGGTAAGCTTGAACTCCTTACGGTTCATATTCTCCCACTGCTTCGGTGTGAAAGTAAGGTTCTCATGAGGAGTACCGATGAAGCATACATGTGCTTTGTTTGCTGCAAGCTCGAATGCCATGTGCATGGTCGGAACCTGTCCGGCTGTCTCGAATACGAAGCCGTATCCCTTGCCGCCTGTAATGGCCATGGCTTTTTCCATATATCCATCTTCCTTTGTGTTGATGATCTCATCTGCGCCGAGACGCTTTGCAAGCGCAAGCCTCTCATCGCTGATATCAAAGACCACTACCTTCTTGGAGCCGAAGATCTTTGTCCACTGCATAGTGAACATACCAACCGTACCGCCACCAAGGATCGCCACATACTCACCGCCGTGGTAATCATTCTGGAATACACCGTGGATAGCTACGGTTGCAGGCTCAAACATGGCTCCCTGCTCATATGGAACATTGTCTGCGAATGGTACTGCATTCTGCTCAGGAACCACTACATAATCTGCGTTTGCTCCCTGTTCTCTGGAACCGATGAAGCTGTAATGCTTGCAGAGAGAAAAATTACCCTTCTGGCAGTCGTCACATTTCATACAGGGAAGAAGTGGCGCACCGGATACACGGTCACCGACCTTCACCTTGGTAACGCCTTCTCCCACTTCCACCACATCACCGGAAAATTCATGTCCAAGCACGATGGGATAAAAATGTACGCCGTGATTTAATACACGCGGAATATCAGATCCGCAGATCCCGGAATATCTTACCTTGATCTTCACATGGCCCGGTGTTACCTGGGGTTCCTCCACTTCCTGATACTGAACATCCTCATTTGCTACTACTACTGCTGCTTTCATGATCACTTTTCCTCCTCATTTCTCATTATAGGTTCAAGAGATTTATAGAGATTTAAATAGGTTTTATAGGTTTTCTCATAAACATCCCGGTTTTCCGGGTTCGGTTCATGTCTTCTTGTTTCCTTTACCGTAAGGCGGATAGCCTCATCATAGTCCTGATACATTCCAACGCCAACACCTGCCAGAATGGCTGCACCAAGTGTTGTTGCCGTATCAGAGGACGGCACTACGATAGGTTTTCCTGTGATATCGGATTTGATCTGTGTCCAGAGAAGAGAATTTGCAGAGCCTCCCATTGCACGGAGAACTTCCACATCTGCTCCTGCTTCCTTTGCCACCTCAAGGTTGTGTCTCAGAGAAAGTGCTACGCCTTCCATACAGGCACGTACCATATGGCCCTTGGTCTTGGAAAAGTCCAGTCCGTAGAATACGCCCTTTGCATTGGGATTCCAGATTGGAGAACGCTCACCGGACATATATGGAAGAAATACCACTCCGTCACTGCCTGGCGCGATTCTTTCCGCTATCTCATTGAGCTGGTTCAGAGAAGAGCCTTTTTCCCCTGCTACAGAACGCTCATAATCTGCAAACTCACGTTCAAACCAGCGCATGACACCACCACCTCCGGTGGTTCCTCCCTGAAGGAGCCACTGTCCCGGAACCACGTGATAGCCAAGGATCAGTCTGGGATCTGCCTTGTACTCATCCATGCAGATGCTCATTCCGCCGGCCTGTCCGCCTTGCTCCTGTGTCTCACCCGGATGGATCACTCCGGCCCCCAGTGTTCCGCATGCCGCATCCAGACCACCGGCAACAACCGGTATTCCCACAGCAAGGCCGGATTCCTCCGCCGCCTTCTCTGTAACAGTTCCCACAACATGATCACAGGCACAGATCTCAGGAAGAAATTCCATGGGAATCCCAAGTTTTCTGCACATATCCTCATCCCAGGCTGCCTTTCTCATGTCAAAGCAATGCAGGCCATAGCCCTGGGAAACATCCTGGCTCATCACACCTGTCAGCTTATATGCAATGTAGCTGTTAGACTGCAGGATCTTGTGGATCCTTTGGTACACCTCCGGGAGATTTTCCTTATACCAGAGGATCTTTGCAGTTGTGTAGGACGGCTGAAGGGAATTACCGGATACTTCAAAAATCTGCTCTGCCCCGATCTCTTCATTCAGTCTGTCACAGATAGACTGTGCTCTGGTATCCATCCAGATCGGAGTGTTTGTCAGTACATTTCCGTCCTTATCCATGGCAATGGCTGACCAGCTCTGGCCGTCAATACCGATGCCTGCGATCTCCTCAGGTGCTATCCCCGCTTTTTGGATGGCCTTCTTTACCGCCTGACAGACAGCACTCCACCATTCTTCCGGATCCTGTTCTGCCCAGCCCTCCTTCGGATAGTAAACCGGATAATCGCCGTTGGCCGCAGCCACAACCATTCCCGATTTTTCAAAAACCGCAACCTTACAGGCACTGGTGCCGATATCAATACCTAATAAATATGGTTTCATTATAGATTCTCCTTCTCGTCCAGCACACGGACGGATTTTCCCATGATGATCTCTGCGCCAAGCTTCTCCGTGATCGGTTCTGTTTCTTCACTTGCAGCCTCTTCCAGTCGTTTCAGCATGATTCCCGCCACTTCTCCGGCAATCCCCTGTGTAGGCTGTGCCACAATGGTAAGCTTGGGATTGCATGCTCTGGCAAACTGCAGATTGTCAAAGCCGATCATAGACAGCTGTTCCGGGATCTTAAGACCCAGCTCATTCATCCCGATCACCGCCCCCATGGTCATCTCATAGTTGGTAACAAACACAGCCGTCATATCCGGATTGTCCGCAACAAGCTTCTCAATTCCCTGCACACCGCCCTGAATGGTATAATCGCCGTGATAGATCAGAGATTCCCGTACCGGTATATTTTCTTTTTCGTATGCATTGCGGTACCCCTGGAGACGTTCCTGAGCTGTGGAAATTTCCTCCGGTCCGCCAATGATCCCGATCTTACGGTGTCCTGCCTGAAAAAAAACTCTCATTGCGTCCTCAGCCGCCTTCTCGTTGTCTACAAGAACACTGTCACAGGAAAGCTCCCGGATCCTGCGGTCAATGAGTACGATGGGCTTTCCGGTTTTCTGGAATTTTTTCAGATGATTGCCTTCCGCATCCACCGGCATGCTGATGATCCCGTCCACACGCTTCCGGCTTAAAAACTCCACTGCATCCCGCTCCAGTCTCTTATCGGTACGGCAGTCACAGACAATGGTCGCATATCCATGACTCCTTAAGACATCCTCCATCCCTGTGATGATCTCCGCGCAAAAGGTATTGTTAAGCTCCGGGATCACCACGCCGATGGTCTTGGTAGCATTGGTCTTAAGCCCTCTGGCCACCTCATTAACCTCATAATGCAGCTCCTGAATGGCCTCCTCGATCTTTATTCTGTTTTTTTCTCTTACGTTTCCGCCGTTAAAATAAGAAGAAATCGTTGCGAGCCCAAGTCCGGTCCGCCTGGCAATATCTTTCATGGTTGCTGCCATACAGATCACTCCGTTTCTGTTTTTTTACAGAAGATCATTCTGCCTTTCCATCACAGCCGCAAACCTTCATACGCGCCTCAACCAGCTCCTTCACTGCCTGGATCGCTTTCTTTCCGTATGCCTTCGGATCGATGGTGTTCTCATTCTCTGCAAAGGTTTCCTTCACCGCCCTGGAATATGCGGCACGGAGCTCTGTTGCAAAATTAACCTTACAGATACCACGTTTTACACAGTCTCTGACATCCTCATCACTGAGTCCGGATGCCCCGTGAAGAACAAGGGGGATATCTACGACTTTGCGGATCTCGCTTAAGCGTTCCTTGTCAAGAACCGGTGTTCCTACGTAGAAACCATGTGCGGTTCCGATGGCAACTGCCAGGGAAGTAACACCTGTACGCTCCACGAATTCCTTCGCCTCCTGCGGGTCGGTGTTAGTGTCCGCCTCAGCCTCAAGATCATCCTCTTTACCACCGACCTTACCGAGCTCAGCCTCACATGGGATATCCAGGGCTGCTGCCACATCCGCAACTCTCCTGGTCTCTCTGATATTATCCTCAAAATCCAGCTTGGAACCATCGATCATCACAGAGGTATAACCTGCATGCATTGCCTGCATCGCAAGCGCAAAACTGCTGCCGTGGTCAAGATGAAGGCATACCGGAACGGAAGCCTTGGCTGCCTCTGCTGCTACGATCGCAGCGTAAGTCTCAACCGTACCATATTTAACAGTAGAAGGTGTTGTCTGGATCATAACCGGTGCTTTCAGTTCCTCAGCTGCCTGGATGATCGCCTTCACCATCTCCATATTCTCTGCGTTGAATGCTCCTACTGCATATCCGCCCTTCTGTGCCTTTAACAGCATTTCCTTCGATGTAACCAGTGGCATAATCTTCTCCTCCTTGGAATCATTGTGTTTGTTTTGTATTATTTCCTCATTTGGTCCAGAAACCGAAACGTTTCCGTTTGAGTTCATCATAGCGCTCCATACGTTTTCTGTCAACCATAAAATTTTCATCATTTACAGGAAAATATTCCCTTGAAAAGAAGACCAAATACCGTTAGATTAATTAGTATGAGTTCTAAAGCCTGTGGCCGGGCAGGTCTGTCTGATACTACCGGCGTCATAACAGTTTCGGAAATCCATGTATCCTGTTCTGATCACCTGAGCCTGATGCTGTAATTTCCGAAATGCTGTAAGTACACAATGATCTTAGGAGGATATGAACTATGTTAAAAGGAATTCCAGAAATCTTATCACCAGAATTACTGAAGGTTTTATGTGAGATGGGACACAGTGACCGTCTTGTTATCGCTGACGGAAACTTCCCTGTAGAATCCATGGGAAAAAATGCCATCACCATCCGCTGTGACGGACATGGCGTTCCGGAGATCCTGGATGCCATCCTGAAGCTCTTCCCGCTGGATACCTATGTAGAGCATCCGGTAAACCTGATGGAAGTAATGCCTGGTGATACTGTAGAGACACCGATCTGGGATACATATAAAGAAATCGTTTCCAAGCATGACGAGCGTGGCGAAAAAGCTGTCGGAAACATCGAGCGTTTCGCATTCTATGACGAAGCAAAAACTGCATACTGCATCATCTCCACAAGTGAGAAAGCACTTTATGCCAACATCATGCTTCAGAAAGGCGTTGTGATCAACAACGACTGATCTTTCTTTTGAACTGCCTGATATAATCATATATAATACACTTATTCAACCAAAACATAAAACGCCCGGATCTGGCTTGAAACATTCCAGATCCGGGCGTTTTATGTTTTGACACTTTTATCTCTTTGCTGCTTTTGCGGCATATCCTCCGCAGAGTACTTTTCCACCGGAGGTTTTTATCCCTGCACGCACCGCATAGTAATACGTTGTTCCCTTTTTTGCGGTCTTATCCTCAAAGGAAGAACTGCTGCCTCCGGAAACTGTACTGATCTTTTTCCATGACCCCTTTCCAGTCTTACGGTAGATCTGATAGCAATCTGCTTTCTTCTGCGCTTTCCAGCAGATTTTCAGCCCCCTGGAGGTCTTCCTGACACAGGATATCTTCTGGAGTTCCGGATAAGACAGGATATAGCTACTTGCCTGATATCCTCCTAAAACTTTTTTCCCGTCTACCTTCTTATATGGTCTCACAGCATAAGCGTAGGAGGTGATTCCCTCAATCTCCGTATCCTTCCAGGACAATACTTTGTTGTTAACGGTTCCGATCCGAACCCAGCTTTTCCCCTGAAGCTTCCGGTAGATATGATAGCCACTGGCTCCGGAAACCTTCTTCCAGGATACCCTGTTACATGGTCCGCTGACAGCCTCCGCCACTGCACGGGCCTTCCCCAGTTCCGCTTTTGCTGCTAACGGTGGAGATGCAGCTCCATAAACCGTATTCTTTCCGGAACGTACATAAGAAGCCCTGATCCTGTACGTATAAGTGCTTCCTGTTTTCACTGCAGTATCCTGCCAGGTCACTACATCTGCTGTCACGGTTGCCATTTTTTTTGAATTTCCGCTTTCATCCCGGCGATAGATATCATAACGATTGCAGCCGGGAACTACTTTCCAGGAGATCCGAATCCTGTTAAATGCGCCGGAAACCAGCTTTACACCTGTGGTCTGACGAAGCTTCACCGTAACCTTACAGGTAGCCCGGATCCCCCTGGCATTTTTTCCGTAGCAGGTTATGGTTGCTGTTCCCGGATTTTTTGCAGTAACAACGCCGCTTCCATTTACAGCAGCCACACTGGTATCTGAGCTTTCCCAGACAATGCCGGAAGCATCCATCTCGGATCTGGTAGCTGAAGCACTCAGTGTTTTATGATCTCCGGAATACAGATCTATCTCAGACGAAGAAAGCTGTATCCTCGCAGCGCTGCTCAGAGTCCTGGTGTGCGCCTTGATCCTCGGAGTTACCGATGGATTAAATTCAACCGCATCCATCCAGGTATCCTCCGCATTATATCGCAGAAAACTCTGACCGGATACGATAGACGGAGAAAAGCTGCACCAGCCATAACTGACCTCTGCCTCCACACAGTATTTTATATATGTGCTTCCTGCATTTGTCACCACAATAGAATACAGACTGTTCTGGCTGAGCAGAACCTCCGGGATCTGAAAAGTCATAACCCCGGCCATCGGCTGACTGCAGGAAACCGGTGTGGAATACGCCGGTGTTCCACTGGTAGGATCACTGGCATCCTTCAGATTTGTGTATACCTGCACAGTATAGGAATTATTGTCAGACATGGAGCTAAGAGTCACCTCGCCAAGCGATTCCGCTTTTCCGTTTCCTGCACTGGCACGAAAAACCGTAGACAGCTGTTCCCCTGCATACATGCGGATAGAACCAAGCCCCGACGTTCCGTCATAAAAATAATTGTTTCTATATTTCGGTGTATTGACAGCCGTAGCCGCAACCAGCTCACTGACAGACTTATCCTCATAGGACATGTAAAAATATCCGGATTTTCCCCAGCCTGTACCCCAGCTGTTCTTAACGATCCAGGCTCCGTCTCCCTTTACCTTGGAAGATGCCCGGAAATTCTTTGCAGAATAATTGTCATCCCACCCCACCACTGTAACTACATGATTCACGTTCTTGGTGCTGGCAGGATAGGAATAGGCCGCTGTACTTGCATTGTAATAGGCATTCTGTGCGTTATACATCACAGTGACCGAATTATTTGCAACCAGAAGCTTCTTCATGGCATTTACGGAATAATCGGAAAAATAGGCATTTTTCAGATAAGCAGCTGCATTGTACGCCTTGGATGCGACAGGAGTCACACCGGTTTTCTGTGTATGTGTGGAATCTGTAGCCAGAGGCACATCCGCTTCTGTTGTCATTCCGGACCAGGTGCTCAGAAACATAGAAGCCAGAAGATCATTTCCACCCTCATGATAATCTACGTTTCCTTTATCATCTGTCCCCATATGCTTATTGACATCCCCGTAGGTATTTCCAAGTGGGTCATTCTTTCTGTTTGCAAAAAAATACGCCAGATGCTCTTCCGACAAATCATAAGTTCCAAGCCCCTGGGCCAGAAACGAGGTTTCCAGAAGAGAGGCCATTCCAAATGCCCAGCACATACCGTAGGGCTCCTGATTCTTTACGGAAGTGACATATCCCTGATCCGCTGCATTATAATAGGACGGATAGGCCGCAGCTCTTCCCATAGGTACCTCATCCACATCATTTCCGATCTCCACAGCGGTGGAATAAGAGGTCAAATTATCAAAGGGTGCCAGCTGTTCCTGCTCCTCTTCCTCCGTAAGCGGACGGCCCTTGATATATTCGATGCCGGACTCACCACTGTCTGAGGCATCCCCGAAGCTCTCCTCACCGTCACCCAAGGTATCCTCCTGGGAATCAGAAGACAATCCTTCTGATGTTTCAGGAGTCTCTGTATCCTCCTCGGAGCTCTGCAAGGCTATATCCTTGGTATCCCCATCGGCTGCCTCTGCAATATCCTCTGTCTGTTCATCCGGGATACCGGTGTTCTCTGTGGTATTCCCTTCTGCGGTGTTCCCTTCTGCGGTTTCCGTTGTATCCTCTGCTTCCGCCGACTGCGTCTGTGTATCTTTTGACCATTCTTCATTGAAGCCTTCCGCAGAATCACTGAAGCCTTCCACATCGGCTGCCATGACCGGAACCTGGCTGCCCGCAACTGCCACACACAGGAGAAGCGGCAATAATTTCTTCCTGACAAGCTGTAATCTCTTCACAAAACTCTCCATTTTTCTTATATTGATCTGGTCTATCTGTTAACGTTTCTTCAAATGATAACCCAGAATTCCGATTACTGCAAGTACTGTTGCGATCCCGATCCAGATAAACGGACTTTTATACCAGGAATTTTCTTCTTTAAAGGATGTAGCAGCCGTGCCATTGACCGGCTTGGTGACAGCTTCTTCCGCATAATCTCCATCTTCTGTTGTTCCCTCCGCTGCAGGCGGTCCCTGGACCTCACCGCTCTGAGCCTGTGAGCTGCCTGTTCTGTCCGACGCCGCAGGTGGTCCCTGGACCTCGCCTCTCTGAGCCTGCGAGCTGTCTGTGCTGTCCGTCCCTGCAGACGTTCCCTGTCCTTCGCCATTCTGAGACTGCAAACTCCCCGTGCTGTCCGTCCCTGCAGACGCTCCCTGTCCTTCGCCATTCTGAGCCTGTGAGCTGCCTGTGCTGTCCGTCCCTGCAGACGTTCCCGGTCTTTCGCCATTCTGAGCCTGAGCGCTGCCTGTGCTGTCCGTCCCTGCTGCTTCCCCCTGAGTCTCGCCGGCTGAAAAGTTCTGTGTATCGGATGTTCCTCCCTGCTTCACTCCGGAAGTCTCTTTCTCCGTGCTCCCTGCGATTCCGGCCTTCACCAGCTCCGCATCCCTTGAGGGCCGCAGCTCCTCCAGCGGCACATAACCGTATCTGCCATTATACTCTGTATATCCCCAGGTTTCACCATTCTTCTCTGTCTCCCCTTCGATATGCAGGACAGTACCATCCTTTACCGTCTTATCATTGAGCTTTTCACCTTTTTCATCGGTGGAAGGATAGATATCCACACCAACTCCGCCGGAATCCACAGTCATATAATAATCTGTGGTATCTGCCGGAGCCTCCACCTTCACTACAACCGACTTGTCCGCATACACCGGAACACTCATACTCAGCACCAGCATTCCTGCCAGAAGCACACCTTTGCACCTTCTCATTGCTCTTTCCTCCTTCAAAAAATCTTACTGCCATTCTATATGCATAAAATCCCCCTATATTTCTCTTTTGCCTTGGCTCCGAAATATAAGAGGATCTTATCATTTGTTATATCCAGTATCTTTTTTATGCAAGCTCCCGCTCACACATATCCAGCGCAGAAGCGATCACCGCATCCATGTCATAATATTTATATTCGCCAAGACGGCCGCCGAAGATCACCTTCGGTTCCTTCTCTGCAAGCGCCTTATACTGTGCGTAAAGCGCTCCGTTCTTCTCATCATTGACCGGATAATAGGGCTCATCCCCCGGTTTCCACTCGGAACTGTATTCCCGGCTGATCACCGTTTTCGGAAGATCATTGCCCGCCTCATCTTTTCCGAACTCAAACCATTTATGCTCAATGATACGTGTCCAAGGAGTCTCCACATCCGTATAATTCACTGCTGCATTTCCCTGGAAATTAGGTTTATTCAGTGTCTCGTTCTCAAAACGCACGGAACGATACTCCAGAGTTCCCAGCTTATAGTCAAAATACGCATCAATGGCACCTGTGTAGATCACTTTCTCCGCCATTGCATCGTACTTCTCTTTTTTCTTCAGATAATCCTCATTCAGCCGTACCTCGATACCGTCCAGCAGATTGGCAACCATCTTCGTATAACCACCCACTGGTATTCCCTGATACAGCGCATTGAAATAGTTGTTGTCAAAGGTCAGACGCACCGGAAGCCTCTTGATGATAAAAGCAGGAAGCTCCGTACATGGACGTCCCCACTGCTTCTCCGTGTAGCCCTTGATCAGCTTCTCATAAATATCCGTACCTACAAGGCTGATAGCCTGTTCCTCCAAATTTGAGGGTTCCGTGATACCTGCTGCCTGACGCTGCTCCTCAATCTTTGCCGCAGCCTCCTCCGGAGTCACCACGCCCCACATCCTGTTAAAGGTATACATATTAAACGGAAGACTGTACAGCTCCCCGTGATAATTGGCAACCGGACTGTTGGTAAAACGATTGAAGGTGGCAAACCGGGTGATATAATCCCAGACCTTCTTATTATTAGTATGGAAAATATGTGCACCGTATTTATGCACGTTGATCCCTTCCACCTTCTCTGTATATACATTTCCCGCAATATGCGGACGCTTGTCGATCACAAGCACTGACTTCCCGGCACGCTTCGCCTCCTGTGCAAAAACCGCACCGTAAAGACCTGCACCTACGATAAGATAATCGTACATTGATTTCATTCTCCCTGTTCTTTCATTGATGCTGTTATTTTAACACCGAAAAAGGGCAGCTGGCAAGAAGCCACTGTAAAATCCCGGTAAATCTTATGTAAGAATGTTGCCAAACAGATTACCCCAAGCTGCAGAAATGATAAAAGGCGCCAAGCATACCCGCATCATTCCGATGTCGTGCAAATGCGATCCTTGTATGCTCCGCCATACTGGGAACAAGATATTTTTTCAGGGCATTTTCTATTTTTTCCTTCAGAAAATCCTCCTGTGCCATGATCCCGCCGCCAAGCACAACGACCTCAGGATCGATCACATAGCAAATATTTGCGATCCCCTTGCCCAGAACATCCGTCATCTCATCAATTGCCTGAATACAGAGCCAATCTCCTCTTCCGGCCTCCTCAAAAACATGGCGGCCATCCCATTTTTCCTGCGGCTCACCCTTCCACTGTGCGACCTTTTTGGTCAGCGTACTGGCCGCTCCCCGGGTCTGGAAATCACTGTCTCCCATATGCATATAGCCAACCTCACATGCACTGTTCCCAAACCCGCGAAAAACCTTTCCGTCGATCACAATACAGCCGCCGATTCCTGTTCCCACCGTAAGGATCAGGGCAATGCGGCTTCCCTTTGCCGCACCGGAGCTGTATTCCGCAAGACCCGCACAGTTTACATCATTTTCTACCTCACACGGAATGTGAAACCTTTCTTCCAGAATTTTTTTGTACTGGATCCCTGCATAGTTTGGTATCAACGGAGACGCATAAAAAATAGATCCCTCTTTTGTATCCACCATACCGGCTGTTGAAATACAGATGCCGGAAACTGTATCCTGTGTCCGTGTGAGCAGATCTTCCACTATTCCAATAACCTTTTTAAGAATTTCCGGGCCACCCTTTTCTGCTTCCGTTTTTGTCGATCCCTTAAAAATAATCTCAGCGCTGTCACTGATCAGGCCATACTTGATGGCTGTACCGCCAATATCAAGACTGACATACATTTTCATCCTGTGATCCTCATTTACACTCTCATCCGTCATTTTCGTTCCATTACTTCAACAAATGATTTCGTGATCAGCTGTGGCCTTGTGATGATCGAGCCCACCACAACGCTGTAAGCTCCCAGCTCGATCACATGCTTCGCTTTTTCCGGTGTATTGATATTCCCCTCTGCGATCACCTTATGTTTTGCTTTCGCCACGATTTCTCTTAAAATTGCGAAATCATCCTCTTCGATCTTAGCGCCCTTGCTCTGCTCCGTATAACCAACCATCGTCGTTCCTATAAAATCAAATCCCAGCTCATCTGCATGAAGTGCCTCTTCTACTGTAGAACAGTCCGCCATCCATAGCTGATCCGGGTATCTTTCTTTTACCTCATGGAAAAACTCCTCCAGGGTTTTATTTCCGGGTCTTTTTGAGATCGTTGCATCCATTGCTATGATCTCCGGCCTTACCTCCATCAGTTCCTCGATCTCTTTCATAGTTGGCGTAATGTAA
Source organism: Blautia sp. SC05B48 (assembly GCF_005848555.1). NCBI lineage: Bacteria > Bacillati > Bacillota > Clostridia > Lachnospirales > Lachnospiraceae > Blautia > Blautia sp. SC05B48. Next base: position 525,667 of record NZ_CP040518.1, read on the forward strand.
ACCTCACTGTCCGCATAATCCCTCTTCACGATCCCGATGACCGGAAGATCCACCTGCGACTGTATCTCCCTGATATCCTCTTTGGTATTTGCCCGTATCCCGCATGCTCCGCCGATTTTTGCTGCCAAAGCCATTCTTCCCATAATAAATGAAGAATGCAGCGGCTCCTCCGGCAGCGCCTGACAGGATACGATCAGCTTCCCCTCCAGATTTGCTATCTTCTGATCCATTTTTGTCATTTCCCCACTTTTCTGTTGATGAAACAATGATACCATGAAACCGTTTTTCCGTAAAGTTTACAACCACATAAATCCACAGTCCCGGACCAGCAATTATTACTGTTCACTGGTAATGTCCCGCGAGGTGTTTTTTGTGAGCGAAGGTCACAGAAAACCCGAGACATACCGCGCGAATTTATGCGATCAGCATATCTGTCATTTATGATCTTTTTATAAAATATCAGAGATCCGCTTCTCAAACGCCCTGATGTATGATACCCTATAACTGGATCAGATGATAAAACTATCCTGATCACATAAACAGATCGAAGGTGGTGAAACCTATGGGTACAAAGGATACCATCACCAAAGATTACATGGCTGACAACCGCGTTTTTGCGGACGTGTTCAACCATATGCTGTACAAAGGAAAAAACGTCATAGACCCTGACACTCTTCATCCACTAGATACCACAGCTCTCGCTGTCCCCTACGGATCCGGCACTTCAGAAATTCCTGTCCAGAAATTCCGGGACGAATTCAAATCTCTTAATGTTATGCATGATGATTCCAGGATCTATCTTCTCCTGGGGATTGAAAACCAGTCGGAAGCACACTATGCAATGCCGGTCAAGAACATGGTCTATGATGCATTAGAATACGCAGGGCAGGTAGAAAATTCCGCAAGATCCCACAGAGAAGCAAAGCAATGGCCTTCCACATCCGGAGAATATCTCACCGGCTTCTACAAGGATGACCGGCTGATCCCGGTCATAACCACAGTCGTGTACTTCGGTTCCGACACCTGGAACGCTCCCAGAAGCCTCCACGAAATGCTCTCTGTTCAGGACCCTGAGATCCTTTCTCTGGTCCCGGATTACCGGATCAATCTCTTCTCACCTGCTGAGATAAAGGATGAAGAACTTGATAAACTCCAGAGCAATCTCAAAGAAGTCATGCTCTTCATCAAATATTCCAAAGATAAACGGAAGCTCAAGGAGCTCACCACACAGAGCCCCGGTTTCCGCTCACTCGAGCTCAAAGCAGCCCGGGTCATCGACTCCATAACAGGTATCAACTTACGTTTCACAGAAACAGAAGGGAGTGTTAATATGTGTCAGGCTGTTCAAGAAATGTGCGATGATGCACGTGCCGAAGGCCGTACTGCCGGGCTCGCAGAAGGTCTTCAGGAACAAGCTATGCTGACAGCACAGCGTATGCTTCAGGATCCAAGATTCTCCCCTGAAGACATCTCCAGATTTTCTGGCCTTTCTCTTGAGGACGTGCTGAAATTACAGAAAAAATAGTTCGTATTGGAAATGCTCAGATCCTTTGTAGGGAATCTGAGCATTTTTCTATTTTACAATACCCTCGGTAACACCAGCATATCTGTCATTTATAAAACATCAGAGATCCGCTTCTCAAACACCCTGATGTATGATACCCTATAACTGGATCAGATACTAAATCAGCTTTTTTTGTAATTTTATAATTGTGTATGTTAAAAACAAACTTATCAAAATACACAAAACATAATTTTGAAAATAAAATGTCTTTATCCCTATAACATTCATAAGTGCTCTAATCGCAACATGAGTCAAATATAATTCATAAGACATTTTTCCAAACTGCTCCAATATCTTTACAATTCTTTTAGGCATCTTTCGTATACTTTCAGCAATACAAGACAGCCAAAAAACAAAAATGAATATTCTTGTGCGGTGAGTCCGGGCAGTAGGGACACGGAGCCCGGATTATTCAATTATACGGTTGCGGCACATCTTACCGTAGACTTTTGCACATAGCAACCTATTTTTTGCATTTTTTCGGATGACCCATCTTCTCCTTCGCATCATCCGGCACATCAATCAGTCCGAATCGGTAGAACATCCCGTAGATGTAAGTCACGCCCCTGATATCTCCCAGAGCTTTTGGGCGATCTACCACTGCTCCTACCTTTTTAATATTGTGCAGTGCCAACAGCACTGAACTCCATGCCAGACTTTTACTCTTCTCCCGTCTATCGATCCACAGTTCTTTCGTATACTCGCCATTCCTGCCTTTCCGTACCTCATAAGAGAATGGCAACCCGGAGTAAGTTTTGAATTTCACACCTGCATAGGCCAAAACCACACCCCAGAAGTTTTCTTCTGTCGGATCAGCCCTCCACCGTTTCATCGCTCTATATCTCCGCTGCCGTTCTGCTCCAACACTGATTTTCTCTTTCTCTGTACTTGGGAAGTACACACCTTTTTTATATGGCAGGTACGAGGTGACAGAGGCTATGGAGAGTTGAAGAGTAGAGGATGTTGAGACGATGGAGGTTTTGTAGTCTTGTGTTTCTCGGTATTCTTCAAAAGTGTCCTGCACCTTCTTCGCCACATCCGACTCATACACACCAGCCGTGATGAGCAGCTTCCGTACCTTTATTGGATTGAACGATAGCTCATCTGCTATGGCTTGGAGGGACATAGTATTATAAAGTGCCACAGCACTTTCCATCTGTTCCTTCAGATTTTTCCCGGCATCGTAATCCGGCTTCCGCTTCTTCCGGCCACCGCCGGACTTCCTGACTTTATGTGCTCTTTTCTCTTCCATAATTATTTGTGCAGCTCCAACTTCCAATCTTTGCATTCCGAGCGATAATTCTCCCTGATGACAGAAAATCCCAGCTTGTTCACATAGAAATCCTTTGCGGCTTCGTAGTCAGATACGATGATTGCAATATGATGTATTTTTGATAAATTCATTTTGTATCACGCTCCTCTTCTTTTAATTATGTTCTTCTTTTATTTCCGTCATAAACTATATAGCGACCCTTAAAATATACCGTGTGAACTCCTGGAGTTCAGTTTGTCCACACGGCAAATATTTGTGATCTTAACTTCCTGTACAATTAGCTCTCGTTAAACGCGAACATCACATTATTCTTCGTCAAACTCATCTTCATCCCAGTCTGGATACTGTTGAATGCTTCCTTTTGCCTTAACGATACGAGGCTTAAAATCTCCCTGAACTTCACTGATTTTTGAAACTGTAATCGTGAACATCCAATCATCCCCAAAATCATAATGAAGTGCAAATTTCTGTCCTTTGCAAAGCCTGACCTCATCCAGTGTGATATCTGCAGAAGGTTCGTCTCCCTCTGGATCTGACTGATAAGCATATTCGCTGTACATACGGTTATCCATACAAAATTCATACAGATGCTCATCTATAAAATCAAATGATTCCAGGATAATCTGGCACAATTGATTTAATGTACTGTTACCGCAGATTTCGATATTTCGGTAAACATCACGTCCTCTGCCTGCAGGATATATCTTCATCGTATACTGGTTACTCATCATCCACCTCATTTCCAGATAAAAATCTCATTACTTCCTCAAAAGAACGTTCGCTTCTGGCAAATGCTTCCATTAATTCCTTACTGCGAAGTTCATCCCGTTTCTGCACCAGCTTCTCAAGCTTATCCAATTCGTTCTCATACCTGTCTTTTGCTTTCGAAACTACTTCCTTTTGTGATTCAATCTTTTCTTCTATCGGAACACTTCTCCTTGCCATCGTTCTTATCCTTCTTTCTCTATCTGCATCAGATATTCATTCATTGCAGCAGCCTGGGTTCTGATGTTTGCCGCCGTCATGTTAAATGCCTTCAGGATTTCTTTCTGCGTGGCCGTAACCGCATAATCCATGCGGTATCCCCAGTCGCTCTGGCGGATCAGTTCTATCTTTTCCAGTTCCCGGATTGCTGCCGGAACTGTAAGATAATTCGGCTTTTTTGCCAGTCCATTCGCCTTTTCCTTTAAGGCTGTATATATCCTGCACCGGATGATCAGTGCAAGAAAACCAATGAATATCTTATTTGATGCCGCCTCTTCTGATGCCACTCTCAGACAATGGTTTCCGAGATAAGTTTTATCTGCCCGGAATACTTTTTCCGATACATCCCTGCTCTTGTAAAGGTTTATCGCATCCTTTGCATCCATCTTTTCGGATGAGATGATAGCAAAATATCCACAAAGCTCCAGCTCATCCTGGATCACCGGCAGCTTGGGTTCGCCATAAACAAAATGTCCGTTTTCCTTGTTATAATGCATATGAAAATACTTATGGAATGCCGGTCCGAATTCATACTCCTTATCTTCATGCTGTTCCATAAATCTCTGCATTTCATGGATTTTTTCTTCCAGTCTTGCACGTTCACCAACCGCTTTGGCAGCACTGTAATAAATATGTATGTATCGTTTCTTTGTGTCACTGGCATACACAAAAGTGTAGACCGTTTTTCCATACACTTCGAATTCCTCGATCCGGTTTCCCCAGTTATTTTCAAAAGTGCCTTTCTGTTTTCTCACCTGACTGCTTATAAAATCCTTTATTCCTTTCACCATAATGATAAAGGAAAATCCACTGCTGTCCATGTAGTTAAGATTATCTTTGCTAAAATATCCCCGGTCCAGGATAAACCCGATATTTTTATAACCATAGCATTTTATCTTATCAACCATAAACTGTAACTGGGAAACATCATTGATACTTCCGGAATATTTTTCATACATGAGAGGCTCCCGGTTGTTTACATCATAGCCAACAGCATAATTGAATATCGGAAGTCCTGCATCCACCTTTGCTGCTCCGAATTCCACTATATCTATATCTCCGGCCTGACAGTTCTTATTTGTTGAATCATATGATATATAAATACGCTCACGTTTGCATCTGTCTGCATTCCACTGATCCAGGAAATCCTGCCTCTGATTTTCTTTTATTGACCTCAGAAAATCTGAAATAAATGAATCACTGTAACATTTCATATCCGGAGTAAAAAGCGGATGATTGTAAGCATAATCAGGATAATACTGTGCTGCATTCCCTTCTGTAATAATGGAATAGGCTGCCAGGTCAAGCATGATCCCGGCTGCTTTTGCCCCAAATGAATCCTGCAGTTTTGTATCCAGTTCGAGATCTTTTACAGCTTTATCTATGATCATATATGCACCTGTCTTCAAACAGCTGCTCCTGCATGAAACTGTTTTTTCCTCAGGCTGTTCAACCTCCGGAAAATATCTCCTGAAATTTTCATTAGGTCTCATTTTATTTTCATCTTCCGGTAAAACCTTACCGATGGTGACCCTTTTTACATTTGTATACTGTTTGGATGGATCGTACTCACGGCTGTACTCATAATAAACATAGCGTGCCTTACCTTTGGTTCGAAATGTGATTTTTCCTTTTACATCAGGTATATCAACAACATAATCCAGATACATGAACATCTCACTTCTTTGTAGTTGTATTTACGACTAAATATGGTATAACATAAAACCTGCATTTCTGCAACAACAAAATGCAGGTTTTTCCTTATTTTTTCAGTATTTTCAGGGCATTCTCAATCCGTATGATTCACTTGTGTTGCACTTTATTATGAAAGTTCACACCGCTGAAAGTAAGGGCTTTTGTCGTCTTTACTGTCTTTTAGGACACAAACGAGAGTTAATTATTACAGAAGTTCACAATATTACTCTATATCACAGAACAGTTCTTCTTTATAAACACCACGCTCCAGCATATCGCGAAAACTCGCTTTTACAACCGCAACATCCTCTTTATAGGTCATGCCATACCATGTATCATTAGTCCGCAGCACCTTAACAGACATCTTATCCTCTGCCAGAAGTTCCCCGATAAATGTAGGAATCAGAAACTCCGCCTTCATGGGATTTCCCGGGACTACTTTTTCAAAAAATTCCGCAAATCCCTCTTCCAGAGTTTCCAGAAACTCCGGTCTCAAGCCCCACATGTTCATAGAAACAAGTGACTCTGTATCCAGCTTCACACCATCCGCCTCTGCACCATCCACAGTTTTTACAATATTGGAAGTCTCCACAACTTCTGTCAGGTCATTATGCTCATCCATTTTGCAGATACCACGTGTCACACCACCATTATCAGACAACGTATTCTTCAACACAAAACCAGCCATGCAGGACTGGCCTCCCTTTACAAGATAATCATGAACCTCACAGAAGCCTTCTTTTCCGTAATAATCATCCGCATTGATCACAACAAAAGGCGTTGTCAAAACATCCTTTGCAGCCAGAACTGCCTGTCCGGTACCCCAAAGCTTCGTACGGCCTTTCGGAAGTTCTCCCGGAATATCGTTGATATCCTGGAAAACATACTCCACAGTAACTGAATGCACCTTGCAGACCGCCTCAATCCGATTCCCGATCACATCCTTAAATTCATTTTCAATATCCTTTCGGATAATAAAAACCACCTTGTTAAAACCTGCTTCGATCGCATCATGAATCGAATAATCCATGATAATATGCCCCTGTTCATCAACCGGCTCCAGCTGTTTGATACCACCGCCAAAACGGGAACCAATACCAGCAGCCATGATAAGTAATGTTGTTTGCATTTAATTTTCCCTCATTTCCTGATCTTAATGTAATTCCTTTTCGCAGCGATCCAATACAGCTGCAATAACCTGATCCATGTCATAGTATTTATATTCACCAAGACGTCCGCCAAAAATCACATTTGTCTCAGCTTCTGCCAGCTTTTTATACTCTGCGTAAAGAGCTCCGTTCTTTTCATCATTAACAGGATAATACGGCTCATCTCCCGGCTTCCATTCAGAACTGAACTCCCGACTGATCACTGTTTTTGGAAGATCATTACCTTCCTCATCCTTGCCAAATTCAAACCACTTATGCTCAATGATACGCGTCCATGGAGTTTCCCGGTCCGTATAATTCACAGCTGCATTTCCCTGGAAATTCGGTTTATCCAAAGTTTCTGTTTCAAAACGCACGGAACGATATTCCAGTGTACCAAGCTTATAATCAAAATATGCATCGATCGGACCTGTGTAAACTACTTTTTCAGCCATCGCATCTAATTCATCTTTGTTTTCCAGATAATCTGTATTCAAACGAATCTCAATACCCTCCAGAAGATTTGCTACCATCTTCGTGTAACCACCAACTGGGATACCCTGATATAAAGCATTAAAATAGTTATTATCAAATGTCAGACGAACCGGCAGACGTTTAATGATAAACGAAGGAAGATCCCTGCAGTCACGTCCCCACTGCTTCTCTGTATAACCCTTGATCAGCTTTTCATAAATGTCACGCCCGACCAGTGAAATTGCCTGCTCTTCCAGATTTTTTGGTTCTGTAATTCCAGCTTCTTTTCTCTGCTCCTCAATCTTCGCTGCTGCTTCCTCTGGTGTTACCACACCCCACATTTTATTAAATGTATACATATTAAAAGGAAGACTGTAAAGCTCCCCTTTATAATTGGCAACCGGACTGTTTGTAAATCTGTTGAACTCTGCAAACTGAGTGATATAATTCCATACTTTTTTGTTGTTTGTATGGAAGATATGTGCTCCATATTTATGTACGTTAATACCTTCTGTTTTCTCTGTGTAGACATTTCCTGCAATATTCGGTCGCTTGTCTACTACAAGAACTGTCTTTCCTGTTTTTTTTGCCTCGTGTGCAAAGATTGCTCCGTATAAGCCGGAACCTACTACTAAATAATCGTACATCATTTTAATTTCTCCTTGTTATCAATTTCTTTAGTTACATCTTTAACTTTCTGTCTGCCTTATTAATATAAATATTTCAAATTAAATCTTTTTAATATCCATGTAATACCTATTGCTATTATTGGTGTTATAACAATTCTTGAAAAATATATTATTGCTGCCCCGAACTCTGAACCAAAAAATTCAATTCCACAAAAACGATAAAACCAAAACAAAAATAAATAATTTAATGGTTCTGCATACAAATATATTCCCATTCCATAGTCACTCAATGACTTTACTGCTCTACCATTTATTTTTATATGCCTTACCATATAGTTTAAAACTATCAACATAAGAAATGGACATACAATATACGAACTAAAAAAATGGAAAAAATGAATCTTTACTATCTTATCAACAATAAAAGATAAACATACCAGCCCAAACAAACATAACATCGATGAATCCTTCCAAATATTATGTTTTTTCAACCACTCAATCATATTTTCCAATCTATATCCCAAATAAAACCATAAAAGATAATATAAAGGATCTCCCAAAACGTGATATTGACCCAATCCTTTATATAAGATTACTCCTATACACCAACAAAAGCCAACTATAACTATTTGCTTTTTTGTTTCTAATTTACAAACAAAACTTGCAATGACAAACACAAAAAACAAACATTCTAAATACCATAAATATACACATGAAGGAAAAATCAACTGCAATAGCATTCCCCTTATACTAACACCATGGTAATAACCCGAAAAATATTTAACAGGTAAATTCCAGAAAAGCCATACAGCAATAAATGGAATCAGTAACCTTTTTGCCTTTTTAATAATAGTTCCTCTGGTATTAATATTCTTTTTCAATGAAAAAAGACTTCCAGATAACGCTATAAATGCTGGCATATGAAATGTATAAATAAAATTTGTTAAAATGCTTGTAATTTTATGAAACATTGTATCAGATATAAACGCATCTGACATCATAGTTCCGTAATTAATGCCTCCAAATTTTGTAGTTATATTATAATATGTCCCGTGACCTATAACCACCAAAACTACCAATATAATTCTTAATATATCCTTATCTTCTTGCCAATATATGTTGTTTTTGTTTGTATTTTCCATTCTTTTTATTAAATCTCTCACTTTCATTATTTAATGCAACAGATATTATATTATTTTATTTTATTTTTTATCGTATTAAAAATTTCAAGAAACAGTTCTTCTTTCAAAATCAGTAATACAAGTCCATATGCACCCCCAAAAAGAAGGGATGATATTACTAATGAAAAAAAATATCCTAAATTTAATATTTTCACCCACAAAGATACAATACTACCGGCAGACAATGCAATTAATATTTTTATATAATGTATCTGTCGAAAAGTATTCAAAATTTCATCTTTTAGCGCATAAAACTGGACAACAAAAACTGCAAACTCAGCAACTAATGTACCTATTGCAGCTCCTGTTGATGCATAAACCGGAATCAATAATGCATTAATAATGACATCCACGATAGCACCAACGATCTCAGAATATAATACAATTTTCTCTCGTCCTGTTGGTACAAGTATCTGAATTCCAAGTATATTTGTAATACCAATTAATAAAAGAGTTGGCATAATCACCTGCATGGGTATAATAGATCCAACATAATTATTACCTGACAAAAAGAAAATCCCTTCTTTTGCAAAATAGATGAAATATACAAACAAAGGTGTTGCTATTAAAAAGACAAAATTCAATGCCTTTTTTGTAATTCTATGGAACTCTTTCAATTCTCCTTTTTGTATATAATAAGATGCTCTGGGCAACAATACTGTCCCCAATGATGTTACAACACTCACAAGGATTACTTTAATTTTTACTGCTGCATTATAGTATCCCACATCTGTATCTGTTGTCATAAATCCCAACATTACCGTATCAAGATTTGTATATATTGTTGTTGCACATGACATAGCAAAGAATATCAATACTGGTTTTAGGTGTCGTCTAAAATTGTAATTTCCAACAGCCTTCAGATTTATAAATTTATGTGCATTAATCAAATTTAAAATATTCGATGCAGAAGCTGCAAAAATTGTTATTCCACCATAAATAACATAATCCGTCTGTTTATGTACAAGAAAGAACATAAAAATCAGTGCGATAAATTTGAAAATAACTGATCGTACTGTGATATAAGTATACTGTTCCAAGGCTTTATATAACCATTCCATGCCGATAGATGTCAAAATAATGTTAAAACTCAATACTACATACAATTCTTTTTCACATCTAAATTTAGGTACATAAAACAACAATACAATCAATACCATATAAGAAATCATACTCATAATTATATTAATAATCAAAAGTTCCTGTGCCACCTTGGAAAGTTTCTCACGATTATCCCTAACTTTTGCACATGCCCGAATTCCATATGTAGGAATACCTAATTGAGCAAACATAGAAAAATATGTAATAACAGATGTTGCCATCGACACTTTTCCTATTCCAACTGGCAATAAAACTCTTGATACGTACGGAAAAGTAATCAATGGAAAAATGAAAGAAGACATTGTCAGAATTATATTCATAATAAAATTTAGTTTTATTGATTTCTTTTTCATTTATTTTTTCTACTCTCTTACTTATAAGATTTTCGTACTTACTCTATATTCCCTCAATCTTCATCTGTTCAATCATTCTCTTATATGCATCCTCTAAGCCTATTTCTGGTGTCCACCCTAAAGCTTGTAATTTATCAGAATTTAATTTCATTTTCGTATCTTCTGCATAACCAAATACATTATCTTTAGGAATATCGTATATTACTTTAATTTTCCCATTTGAAATTTTATCCGCAACCATATGCGCCATTTCTGCAATTGTAGTATGTGATTTTGGATTTGCCACATTATATGCTTCACCATTTTCTCCGCAAAGTAAAATTGTAAATAATCCTAAAACACAATCTCGAGTATAACAATAATTTCCTTCCGATAATCCTCTCGTATGCAATACTATATCTCTTCCTGAGATAACGCTTTTAGCAAATTGAGCAAATACACGATTCTCCCCTGGCAAAATTCCTGCGCCAAACGTTTGTGCTAACCTAGCAATCTTAACTTTAACTCCGTATTCTTTCATATATGCAACACACATATTTTCGCATAACCGCTTACTTTCAGGATAATTACTACGTACTTTCAATGGATTAATGTAACCAATCTTATCTTCTGTTATCTCTGTATCAGAATTATTAAATGTTCCATACATTTCCATTGATGAAATATATACCATTGATTTACATTCATTTTTACGAGCAAATTCTAAAATATTTTTTGTACCCTCTATTGCTGTAGATAATGTCTCTACTGGTTTTTCAATCATTAATTTAGATGTTGTTACAGCAGCACAATGAAAGATCCAGTCAACTTTTTTATTAACATTAATAGGAAATGTGATATCACCAACAATAAGCTCAATATTGTCCAACTCATGTCTACTATATAATTTATTTGCTTTTTCAATATTTCTCACTAGTGCAATAATATGAATGCCTTCTACAGCTATAAGCGCTCTTACTACTGAAACTCCGATAAGCCCGGTTGCTCCAGTTACCATAACAGTGGTTTCCTTCAATTGCTCATACTGTAACAGATATTTTGCTATATATTGCAAATCATCTTCTAGCGGTCCTTTTCTCATCCAGCATCTCCTCCTTTAATTTATTTTTCTTTATGAGAGTTTTTTATTATCCTTATTCAAGCCCATATATTTGCTCATTTTCTTTTGCTTCAAGAATAGCTCGCATAGTATAAAAATCTTCTGGTGTTGTAATTTTAATATTCTCTCCTGGTCCATCAATCAAATAAAGATCATATCCATATCTTTGCATCATTGTGCAAGAATCAATACAATTTTTTTCACCTTCTGAAAGTGCTTTTTCATGAGCCTTCAAAATATCATCTAGCCAAAAACTTTGTGGAGCTTTGGCAACTCTTGAATTGTTCCGACTTGGGACATAATCAATTGTTGCTGTTCCCTCATTAACAACAAGTATTGTCTCTTTTACTTTAGCTGTTGTGATTGCAGAACCATATTTAATCACCGATTGAATATTATCACTAATTACTTTCTCATTAATCAATGGTCTAACGCCATCATGAATTAAAACAATGCTTTTTTCATCTTTTGCAATCTGTTTTGCAGATTTAAGACCATTGTATATGGATAATTGACCTGTTTCCCCTCCAGGAACTACAGATTTTACTTTTTCAATACGAAATTTATAAAGAAGTTTATTTAAATATGGAATCCAATCTTTTATACACACAATCACAATCGCATCTATCATAGAATGGTTTTCAAAATATTCCAATGTATGTATTATTATTGGTTTATTATACATTTCAAGAAACTGTTTCGGTCGATCTTTACTATGCATACGGCTTCCAACACCTCCAGCAAAAATCACTGCAATATTCATCCCTTGAACCTCCTAGTCTCTAACTCGTGTTAATCAAATTCAATTATCTCTTGATTATTTGTCCATTTTTTATGTTCTAATTTGTTCCCATTGGTATTACTGTTTTCTTTTGCCTTTTGAATTTAAGTTTAATCCCATGTCTATACTCCAATGCAACTCCTTTATCAATCAACACCTTATATAATATAAATGTGATTAACAAGTGCTTCACAAAACCTATTGATGCTACCGTTTCGTAAAATCTATCTGAAAAAATCAACATAATTAAATCGTTAAATAAATATGCATATATTATTAGTGTAAAAGGTTTATTGTTATATATTTTTCTATATGCACAACTAAAATATAAAGCAATTATTGCCATAAGCGGTACAATACCATCATAACCAAAATCATAATAAAACTGATAAAAGGTAGTATATACATTACCAGTATTTAAGCCATTATGTTTTAAAAATGGAAGATCTAATTGATATAAATATTGACTTATTCCATATTTTCCCCCCAAGTATGTATAAATATTACGAAACACCTGACTTCCCCACAATTCAGGTGTATGACGAGTTCCTTGTAAATACGTATCCAAATTTTGCATTGGAGCTCCAATATATACATAAATTGATTCCAGAATTAGATTTAAAGTGCTATTCTCACCCGTACGATTTAAAAGCATATTGATTCCGATAAGTAATAAAATTATTCCAAAAATAATACCTACAATTTTAAATAATAACTTTGTAAAATTTCGACGTTTATTAAGTCCAAAACGTATTACCGTTATTATCAAAATTGCAGTTATCATCCTAAATAATGCAGTTCTACCACCCGATAACATCTGATCAAATGCATAAATTCCCAAATATATTATCTGTATAATTTCTATTTTTTTCTTTACGGCTAAATTATTAATTAAAATATAAAGCAATACATATGCATATGCAGTTATCCAAACAATACCATGTCTATATATAAAAGATGCAGAGACTGCCTTTTCAATAAAATTATTATAATTGAACAGTGTAATGACATGGTACTTGCCGGCTATATCAAAAATTGATGAAGTACTATACCCAAACGCTGCTACAACATCTTTTATATATTTAGCATGATAAAACACTACTAGAAATTCCAAAATAAGAAATACTAGTTGAATAAAATAATTTATAGAAATATAATTTCTGGAATGTAGTTCTCCATAATTTCGAACATCAACTCTTTTCATGTTAAAAAAAGCACTAACAATTCCAAATGAAATCATTCCTAAAGAAATTACTAAAATAGTATTCAAATGAATTTCTACCTTATACATCCTTGCAAAAAAAAGGCACAAAAATTCTGCAATTAAAAACATTTCACAAAAAACGCAAAATGGAGAAAAAATATCTGCATGAGTAATTAAATACCCAAACATTAAAAATACAATTGTTACTAAAATAAGTACTATAAGATTAAACATTTTCACCTGTTCCTCATATATTAGAAGTTCAATATAATTTCACAAATATTATATACTTTGTTTCATTGCACTTTTTAAGAAATATCCTCTTCTTAATTCCCCACCAATTTTGCATGCATTAGTTTTTAATGTTTCATATTCTTCATCGCACATATTGTCTATTATGTTTCTAATTTCATCTATTGACTTTATTGTTATTCCACAATGATTTTTCTTAATAAAATTTGCTAATGCAGCTTCTTCCCATATAATTACAGGAATTCCTGCTGCTAAATACATTGATGTCTTATGCGGATTATTAATTTTAAGATAATCTCCATAAACTCCAGTACAAGTAGCACTACTGTCTCCATCCCAGACCAAGCCAAAACTACCTTCTAGATTATAAATTAATTCTTCTGGATTAAATGCCCCAACAAAATTTGCATTTGAAGAAGCTTTTTCTCGCTCAAAATTAATCCCATATAAATTAAAGTTACAATTTTCCGGTAAATTATATATATATCCAGCCTTGTGTTTACTCAATGCCCCCGCTATGATAACTGGACCTTTTCTGCTTAAGTTTCTCTTTTCTAATAATTCTTCATTATAATTCTCAACTAAATAATCAAATATTTCTAATATGTCCATTTTATCTTTATGTATTTTCCATTTTTCATGCATAAATGACTTCATTTTTTCATTATGCACAACGATTTTACTGCAATTCTTAAATGAACTAATTTCTTCAAATCTCATTCTAATTTTTCGAGATAATGGAACATCATTTCTTAATGTAAAACGAATTGCCTCAACGTCATGTATGATTATAGAAGTATGTATTCCTCTTTTTTCCAATTTTTTTATAAGTAATGAAAACAGCATTGTATGTTCTAACAATGGAAACTGAATATATATCCAATCATTTTTTTTTATTTTTTTTAATGCATTATTCCATAACTTATAAACATCATAATGTGCTTTTATTTTTCCTAGTCTTGTTTTGTTTTCACGTCCCTCTATCAGGCATGGAATCTCAATTTTTTTTAAATTATTCCACTTAAAAATAGTTTCTACATCTTGTCTGGCTTTAACTCCAGCTGTTTTTTGTATCAACTTATGTTTATCGGTTTCCACAACATAATAATTCATTTATTATATCCGCCTTTCCCTCAATCATTCCGTAATATAAGCATCAAACTCATGATTTATCCGCTTACTTTCTGGCGGAAGTTGCATATAGTCTCCATATATTTGTGTCAAATAAAACTTCCAACATGCTGGCGCATGAAATTTTCTCCCACAAAATTCCACATCATTATATGGTAAGTATTCTTTCTTTTTCATTCTTTCGTTAGGACCCAAGCTCCAAGCAACTCCACCAATATACTCCTGTTTGTCAAAATCATACTGATGAGCCAGCTTATCTAATTTTCTCCCAAATCTTTCTGGTGTATACATTCGCAAAAAAAGAATCATCGGTATTTTAACTATACTTCGTACAAAACCTTTTCCTTTTCCTATAGTTGCACTGCACCGATTAATCCATTTTTTTAATGGTTCCGCTTTACTCAACAATATATCACTTTCTTCCTTATCATCTGGAAGACCATCCATCGGAAAAATATCAATCCACAAATGTTGATCAACATTTGAATATTCATTTTTCACATAGGTTCTTGTATCAATAATTTTAGCAAATGGCCAAAAGCTGTTTTCCATCTGCAGACTAATTAATTTATAATATGGTCGAATATTTTCTCTTCTTAACAGATCATGTAATTTATCAAAATCCGGACGAGGCATTAATAAATCAACATCATCATCCCATGGAATAAAACCTTTATGGCGTACTGCTCCTAACAAAGTTCCTCCCGATAAATAATATCTCAGCCCATTCTGATCACAGAATGCCGCAAACTCACATAATATATTCAAAATATACTTTTTAACTTCCGTATTGTCTAACTTTCTCATACTTTACAGAGATAAAACACAAATCTCTTATCTCACTGTCCTTTCTTTAATATATAAAGGTTAAATAGTTATTGTGCGATATATACGCTCCTATCTTTCTCCCCTATTAAATGTCTCATAGAAATAGCCTTATTATCTGATTGTTTTTTTATATTCTCTCTTTATCAGTCCGTTATTCCATTACTGTTTCTTTTATTTTTAAACTAATTTATTCACCACACCATTCAACAATAATTTTTCTAATTTTTTTGCTTCAGTATGAATTTCGTATCCTCGCATTGTAAAATTATCCACTATCTCCTTTTGGGACACTCGGTTTATATTTGCTTTGATATTTAAAATTTCTTCTGCCCAAGACTCCGCTGAATTTTCCAAATTCCAAAATATAAATGATGGATTAATTTTAACTTCTTTAGGAATTACGCTGTCAGATGCTAACATAGGTACTCCATTTGCCTGAGCTTCCATCGCAGCCACGCTGAGTCCTTCAAATTTAGATGGAAATAAAAACAGATCGAATGTACTCAACCATCCACATATGTCTTTCTGAATTCCGGCCATATATACATACTTATTTAGTTTCTTTTTATCAATCTCTTTTTCGAGCTTTGTCCTGTCTTCTCCATCACCTATTAAAATCAATCTTACTTTTGGTTCTTTTTTTATAAGTTTTTCAAATATGTCTAAAATAAACATTTGATTTTTTTGGAAATGTAACCTTCCTATATTTCCTATGACATAATTTTCTTCCCACTTCAAATCTCGCCGCAATTTTTTTCGCTTCACATCATCAAAACAATATTTTTCTACGTCTATTGCATTACTGATAATAATAGATTTTTTTATTATTGAAGAATCATAAAACCATTCCGAAGCTTCTTTTGAGCAGCTCCAAAAATCCGTTGCGTAATAAGCAATTCTTTTTTTATTATATTGATGTAAAATTCCTCTTAATCTACTATCCATATTTTGAGAATTATGGCTATGTATAATTCTTCTTTTTACCCCATATTTTTTTGCCATTTTTAAATAATCAATATTGGCAAGACTACACACATTCACCCATATTGCATCATACTTAGCGGCATTATTTTTAAAAAAATCATTTAATTCTTTTTTGTATTTTTTATAATTCTTACTTCTCGCAGGAAAATGAAATGTTTGTGATCCATTGGAAATAATTTCATCTTCGAAAGCGATTTTATTATATGAATTACATAAAAAATCAAAATGGAAGGTATTCTTGTCCATGTAATGATAGTAATTCATAATAACACTCTCTACCCCACCTGGATTTTCTGTCATACCAAAAACTAATATTTTATACATAGGTTTCCTCACAATTTAATGTTTCACTATTTTAATTTCTACTTTTTTCGTAAATATAATTTTGATATGCCCGCACAATATATATAATACTTGCAATATGAACCAATTTATATTTCATAAAAAAAACAGGCAATGTTCTCACTGAAAAATTATTCTTTATATGGAACTTTTTTATCGCATCTTTGAATACAGGTGTATTTATAATTTTTTTTGTATGCTCTATTTTTTTTACATAATTTTCTTTATTATTAACGCAAAATATACCTCTAACACAGGCTATATTTAAATGCATCAAAATATAATCATTAAATGCCAATTGTACATTTTCATGTTGTTTTTCAATATACTTACTCGTTATATTCATAGCTTCAATGTATTGAAGCACTTTTTTATCTGCGTTACTTCTCATCGTAGACTCATTGTCTATAGAATAATGGTAAAATATCGTATCACTTATGCTGATTCTGGAACAATGCATTAAATAATGTAATGTAAAATCACTATCCTCTGAAAGCTGCATTTTTGTATTAAAGCCAATTCTATTTTCATAAATAATGCTTTTCCTAAAAATCTTTCCCCAAACCTGCATAAATTTTGTCGGATTTGCGATCATTTCCAACTTCATGTTTTCTGCGGAGTCATTAAAATAATATGTTTTCTCTTCTTTGTTGTTTATATAATTTGCTCTATTACCAATCTCGTAACTATATACATATAAATCCGCTTTAGCATTTAATATATCTTCGTAAATATATTTTTTGCTTTTAGATACTATATAATCATCTGCATCGACAAAGACAATCCATTCTCCTCCGGCGTTTTTCAATCCTTCATTTCTAGCTATTGACACTCCTTTTTTCGAATGAATTAGTTTAACATTCTCTCCATATTTTTGAATTAATTTTAATGCAACGCTATTGGTGTAATCAGTTGATCCATTTTCAACAATCAATATTTCACATTTCTCCATGTTACAAGTATGTGTAATACTTTCCACAGCTCTTTCTAATGTATCAGCCGCATTATATGCTGGAATAATATATGACATTAGTATTTTTTCATTCATAATTCTCTTATTTAAAAGCTCCCCTCATATCTTTTCCCACCAAACTTAGCTTTTAAAAACGCTGTACTCTTTTTCCACCAATTAATCTTTTCCATATGCTGGTAAGGTAACTCTTTAATCTCATTTTTCTTAATTTTCCCCAGTTTAATCTCACCATCAAGCCACACATTAAATATTATCTCGCTTACTCTTCCATAAAATCGCCCCTGGAATGCTGATAATTCCTGTGGATCGATGCGTTTTTCTAACTCGAAGAGAATATCAAATAACCATTCACAATAATCATTCAGATATCGTTTTTGCATGATCATCATATTGAACATATAACCATAAGTGTGTTTTACAACTTCATCATAGCTTTTCAGATAGTCGGGATATTTTTCAGCGATTATCTCTCTGGTGATATCTAATTGAGTTGCATAATGTGTATGTTCATAATGGGAATATAAGGTTTCAATATAATACTTTCTTTTTTTAGGTACAAAGATTTTATATTTTCCAAGCATTGGGCACAGCTCATTATACGTAAGAACACCTTCAAATGGTGTCTTGGTTTTCTTTCCAAAATGGCGTCTGTAATGTGCCAATCCTGTATAATCCGTGTCTAGATTTTTCCACGCCCAATATAAGCCTGTAAGCTCACAATACGCAGCGTTTTTGTTTGAAATGTTTTCTCCTGTATTATCTTTTTGATACCCTAAATCCAGCGGATTTCCATTTTGATCTGTTTTCCCCTCTGCGCCAACATGCAGTGGAAGATACATTGCATCTTGAGGCATTTCATATTTTTTATGTGTTGCTACTATAATTTTTACTGTAGGCGTATTCTTCGTCATTTCAATATTTCCTTACATGCTTTCTCTCTTTTTCTATTCATCCTCCATATGCAAGTTTTTATTTTTCATAACTTCGAATACACTCCCCAACTCAAAAGCCGGTACATTCTTCGCCGTGCCCGCACCTTGTTCAGGTACACACACGACAGGCGGTATTCAACCCGACGGTGTTTATCACTGATATACACCGTGTTTTGCTTTCGCTTTCTTTTTGTCAGCACGGCAAAGCCGATGCACTGACCTTATGACATCTGTTTTCTGACATGCCATAAGGTCAATCCACCTGCTTGCTTTTCATACTGATATTCTGTTCTGTTTCCTTTGTTCTTCCCTTCATGCTCTGCGTCCAAACTGTGTCAGGCACTTTTTCCCGAGATTTCTCACAGCATTCAGATACCGGTTCGTCTGATGTCCGTTGGCACAGCAGCATAGTTCTGTTTTGGTGTCGGTCCGAATGATTTCTGCACCGCACTTTGCACAGATTTTGCTGATGCCGGTGGCGTGGACTTCGATAACGATGATTCCGTTTTTCCAGGCTTTGTAGTCCAGGTACTGGCGGATCCTGGTGCTTAGGTGGAGCGGGCCCCAGTTTCCTGAGCCTTTCATTACGTTTCTGGAATATTCCTGGTTATAACGTGGAAGTACGATCACGGAAACGTCCTGCTCTACGGCAAAACGGAGGATCTGGCTTGTGACCTGGTGTCCATAGTGTTCAGAAAGATGTTTCAGATGCATCCAATATTTCTGATCAACTCTGCCTGTCTGTCTGCCTCCGGTTGCTTCCTGGGACTTCTGGATCTTTTCCAGAAGCTTTCTGCAATGGTGGCTGTATTCCTTTCCGCCTTTCCAGAACTTCACTGCGATTTCCTGACCGTTTCCATCCAGAACAACGCCTGCTGCAAAGGCATCACTGTTTGTAAACTGAATACAGAGTATCCTGCATCCTGCCTGCATCCTCTGACGTACTGTTGCTGTATTTTCATTGTTCTGACGTACTGGAACATGCAGCATGTCATATTTGTATTCAAAAACTACGGATGGTGACATGAGTCTGGCGTTTTCCGGAAAGTCTCTGCCTGACAGCCGGCAATGCATCCAGGTCCATGTGTCTCCTGTCCAAACACGCAATGTGATCTCTTTAGCGGAAAAATCCTGATACATTCCTTTGTAATAGGTAACTGCTGCATTTAGTTTCTCTGCTCTGCCGATTTTCTCATCCTGGGTAAAACGGCTGAGATAACTTTTGGCTGAAGCAATTCCCTCATTGGCTGCTGCTCTTCGAAAATACAGCGGAACCTTTTGCCAGGGGAGGGGATCTGATGGTATGCGTCCGCCTCGTCCCGGAATGCTCATGATCTCCAGCTCGCGTAAAGTCTGCTGGCTTCCCAGTTCCCAGAGTTCCGTATGATCCAGAAGCAGGTTGTAATAAAATTCAGCGATCCGGTTATAAAATTCCTGCGTGGTCCGCAGCCATTCCGGATGTCTGCACCAGAGATGCAGTCGCCAGGTTGTGATGCTGTAGCCGCTTTTTCCGGTGTTTTCTTTTTTGCCAGTTTCCGGTTCTTTCATTTTGGTTCTCCGTTTTTTGTAAAGAAAAATCATTATAATATAACTTATCTAAATTATTATTTCCTGTCGCTTATCATTTCCATAAGCGACAGGTGATTTTCTCTCAAATTGCATAGTTTTTGAATCTTAATCAATGATAGCATTGCACCCTGTCGCTGTCAAGATGCGAAAAATGCACCACTTTCGACCAAAAATGCAGTTTTTTTTCGGTTGATTTTTTTATATACGACAAATTTTCCTTTTTTTCGCTTATTAGTGGTCACAAAAATGGTCAGACTTTTGCTATAATAGTGCGAAAAGGAGACTACGATTATGCCTAGAAAAGGGGAAAATATCAGAAAAAGGAAAGACGGAAGATGGGAGGCGCGCTATGAAAAATGCCGTGACCAGAATGGACGGATCCAGTACGGATATCTGTATGGTCGTACATATGAAGCTGTAAAACAGAAAAAACTGGACATCCTGTGTCAGAACAATCCTCGGAAATTTTGCGGAAAACGCTACGTATTTCGAAATCTCAGTGAAGAATGGATGCTTTCCATGCGTTATGCAGTGAAACTTAGCACCTATGCATGCTATGAGACACTGCTCGATACACATATCCTTCCGGAATTTGGAGATACACCTCTGAAATATATCTCTTCTGCTTCTGTATACGCTTTCTCCGAAAAGCTGAAACGTCAGGGGCTTTCGCCACGTACGATCAAAAATCTTCTGATCCTGTTCCACAGTATTTTACGCTATGGTGAGAAGCAGGGTTATCTGAATCTTTCACAACTGGATTTTCGGTATCCAAAAATAAATACCAGTCCTTTCGAGCTTATTTCTTCTGAAAATCTTACAAAACTGATCACGACTCTCTCCGCTGAGGATTCTGAGTTTTCCATCGGCATCCTGTTATGCATTTACACAGGGATCCGTGTTGGAGAGCTCAGCGGCATTCGCTGGGAAGATATTGATTTTGATGAAAAACTGCTACATATAAGACGAACGATCTCACGAATAAAAAATCTTGATTATTCTGGTGCATCTGATGACGAACCCAAAACCGTTTTAATGATAGGTCCTCCTAAATCAGTCTCATCCATCAGGGATATTCCAATCCCTGATTTTTTATTGAAAAAAATGGAACGGATTGCTGCTGAACCTGATTCATACCTGCTGACGAGTACGAATCGTAAATGCATGGAACCCAGAAATATCCAGCGAAAATTCCAGCGGGTTCTTCAGCAATGCGAAATCCCCAGCATCAACATCCATTCTCTCAGGCATGCATTTGCCACCCGATGTACAGAGATGGGATTTGACAGCAAGACACTTTCTGAAATTCTCGGGCATTCGTCCGTCAAGATCACCATGGATATTTATGTGCACAGCAGTATAAAACAAAAGCAGAAGTGCATGGAAAAGTTAAGCTATTAGCAGTCAGAATTATGGTCAAAGCAAGGCCGGAAGTCCGCTTTTATACGGGTTTCCGGCCTGTTTGTCGCTTATGGAAATGATAAGCGACTTTTTTCCCCTCAAAAAAACAACACGGCAGACATCCCTCCGGGGCTGTCTGCCGTATTTTATATCACTTTTATGTAATTAGGCTTTCTGTTCTTTAAGCCTCATATCCATTAGGGTTCTGGCTCTGCCATCTCCAGGAGTCTGCACACATCTCGCGGATTCCGTTCTCTGCCTTCCAGCCAAGCTCTTTCTCTGCTTTGGTTGCATCGGAGTAGCAGGTTGCGATGTCGCCTGGGCGGCGTGGTTTGATCACATATGGAATCTTGACGCCGGTAGCTGCCTCAAAGTTCTTAACGATATCAAGAACACTATAGCCTTTTCCGGTTCCAAGGTTGTAGATGCTTAATCCGGAATTGTCTTCCAGCTTCTTAAGGGCTTTTACATGGCCTTTGGCAAGGTCTACTACGTGGATGTAGTCACGGACACCTGTTCCATCCGGTGTATCGTAATCGTTTCCGAATACGCCAAGCTCTTTCAGCTTACCTACTGCTACCTGTGTGATATATGGCATCAGGTTGTTCGGGATACCATTTGGATTCTCACCGATGGTTCCGCTCTTATGAGCACCGATCGGGTTGAAGTAACGAAGAAGAACTACATTCCACTCCGGGTCTGCCTTCTGGATGTCTGTAAGGATCTGCTCCAGCATGGATTTGGTCCAGCCATACGGGTTGGTACACTGTCCCTTCGGGCACTCCTCGGTGATCGGGATCATTGCCGGATCTCCGTATACGGTTGCTGAGGAAGAGAAAATAATATTTTTAACATTATGCTTTCTCATCACGTCTACAAGGGTAAGGGTTCCCGCGATATTGTTCTCATAATACTCCCACGGCTTGGCAACAGATTCACCAACTGCCTTCAGTCCTGCAAAATGAATACAGGAATCGATCTCTTCCTTGTCAAAAACCTCATTTAATGCATCGCGGTCCAGGATATCTGCTTTATAGAATTTCACCGTTTTGCCTGTGATCTTGGATACTCTGTCCAGAGCCTTCTCACTGGAATTGCATAAATTGTCAACTACTACAACATCATATCCTGCGTTCTGCAGCTCTACAACGGTATGACTTCCAATGTATCCTGCTCCGCCTGTTACTAAAATTGCCATAGTTTTTCTCCTCCTCTATTGGATCTAACTGTTCCTGTTTATTTTAGCACTGTTCCTTTGTTTCCACAATAGCCGAAAACCAGGTTTACTACTTAATCCCAGAGTCCCTGCGGATAAAGTCCCTGATCCTTCAGATTCTGGATCGCAGCTACCACTACCGGTTTGTCCTCTTTATAGGTCACTCCGTACCATTTATCCTGTGTGGTAAGGACTTTGACTGCTGCCTTTTTTTCCTGAAGGAGCTCGTCAACTACAAACGGAAGAAAATATTCGCATTTCAGAGGATTTTCCGGGATGCTCTTTTCAAGGAATACCGGGAAGCGTTTTACCAGCTCTTTCATAAATCCACCGGTGAATCCCCACATGTTCATGGATACCGGAGTCTCTCCCGGGAGACTTGTCCAGGTTTTTCCATCGTCCTCTGTGTAGGCTGCTCCGCCGTCACGTTTCTCAATATGTGTTCGCTCATTGATATCTGCAAGATATCCATTTTCATCTGTCTCACAGACACCTCTGGAAACGTAGCCGTTGTCTGTCAGGGTGTTCTCAAGACGGTAGCCTACCATCATATACTGGGCAGGTACGGTGTCCTCCTGGGTCTGGATCAGGAAATCATACGCCATCTTAAAGGCATGGGTTCCATAATAATCATCTGCATTGATCACCACAAACGGTCCGTCGATCTCTCCGGCACAGCTTAATACCGCATGTCCGGTTCCCCATGGCTTCACACGGCCTTCCGGAACCCGGAAGCCTTCCGGGATGTTGTTGAGATCCTGATGCACATAAACGATCTCCACCTTGTCACTTAAGCGGTCGCCGATGGCATCGCGGAAATCCTGTTCATTCTCTTTTTTTATGATGAATATCACTTTCTTAAAGCCTGCACGTACGGCATCATAAATGGAAAAATCCATAATGATATGACCTTCCTGATCTACAGGATCGATCTGTTTCAGTCCGCCGTAGCGGCTTCCCATTCCTGCTGCCATTACTACCAGAACCGGCTCTTTCATAATCTTGTTCCTCCTGATTTTTTAGAAATACAGGGATTTTTTCCCATACATAGTTTAAGCCGGTCAGATTCTCATCCGACCGGCCTTTGAACCTTTTTTTATTATACTACACTTCACCGTGAAATCCTACTGATTATTTTCAGTTTATTTTCGGTCAGAAGTATTCTCCGGGAAAACGATCTCCATCCTGGTTCCAACTCCCTGTTCACTTTCCACATTGATCTGTGCATGATGAAGCGTTGCTCCATGCTTCACAATGGAAAGACCCAGACCTGTTCCGCCGGTCTGTCTGGAATGGCTTTTGTCTACCCGGTAAAAACGCTCAAAGATCCTTCCCTGTTCACTTTTCGGGATTCCGATCCCGTCATCTGCCACACAGTAGAACGGATGCCCTTTCCGGTTGCCTACCATGATCCGCACATGACCATTCTGTTCTGTATAGCGAACTGCATTATCTGCAATATTAAAAAGCATCTCATAGAGTACATGGCGGACGCCCTGGATCTTCTCTGTACTTCCGGCAAGCTCAAGAGAAATATTTTTCTTTCCGGCAGGATGTCTGAGGTTATTCCTCACATCTTCTGCAAGCTCATAAAGATCCACCTCTTCAAAAGGGACCTCACTGTTGCTTTCATCCAGTCTGGAAAGCTGGATGATATCCGCCACCAGATTGGAAAGTCTTATTGATTCATGGTAGATCCTTCCGGAAAATTCCTGTATATGATCTGCCGGAACCATGCCGTTCATCATAAGCTCCGCATAACCGGAAATGGACATCAGCGGGGTCTTCAGCTCATGGGAAACATTTGCAGAAAATTCCTTCCGGATTTCCTCTGCCTCCTTCAGTTCTTTTACCTGCTGCCGGATCTGCCGATTCTGTTCATCCACCCGCACAAGAAGGGGACGCAGCTCCTCATAGCACACGTTGTTCAGTGGATGCTCCAGATCCAGATCGTTGACCGGACGGATCAGCTCTCTGGTCTGTCTCTGTGCAAAAACAAACTCCAGGATCAGTACCAGGAGCATCAGAAGTCCCAGCACTGCAAGACTTGAGGTCCATGTGGAATATATGGAATCTACGGTTTTTCCCACCCGGAGCACGTTTCCGTCATCCAGCTTCACCGCATAATAAAAGGTCTTTTTTGCAAAGGTTTCTGAATAACGGATACTTTCGCTTTTTCCGTTTTTTTCTGCCTGTATAAATTCCGGACGATCACTGTGATTTGCCAGTTTTTTCGGAGATGTTTCAGAATCGTAGAGAACGGTTCCGTCTTTACGGATGAGAGTCACACGACTTGATGATACTGTCTGGAGCTTTTTTGTGAGAAAGGAATCTCCATACTCATCCATGGCAAGGCAGATATACTGAGCTTCCTCACGGACTCCCCGCTGCATGTATGTGTTTAATTTATTGTAGGTGACCACACTTGCTGCCAGAAACGTGACAAGAACAGCAAAAATGATCATAATGCTTGTATGATGCAGAATTTTCTTTTTCATACATGATCTCCGATCCGGTATCCCACGCCACGTACTGTCTCAATCAGATTTCCGGCTTCCCCCAGCTTCTGTCGGAGAGTCCGTACATGAACATCTACCGTCCTCGTTTCTCCGTCAAAATCATAGCCCCACACATGGCACAGGATCTGGTTTCTGGACATGACCAGTCCTTTGTTCTCCATAAGATATTCCAGAAGTTCAAATTCCTTTCTGGTCAGCTCTTTCACCTCACCCTGATAGCTGACTTCGTGACGGGACACATTGACACGAAGGCCCTTGCAGTGCAGCTCCCTCTCTTCACTCTGCCTTGCGCAGCGCCGAAGGACCGCTTTGACCCTGGCTACAAATTCCATCATCCCGAAGGGCTTGGTGATATAATCATCTGCGCCGCTCTCCAAACCTTTTACCTTGTCAAACTCCGCTTCTTTGGCTGTGACCATGATCACCGGGATATCCCGGGTCCTGGTATCGCTTTTCAGTCGTTTCAAAATATTATACCCATCTTCACCCGGGAGCATGATGTCCAGCAGGATCAGCTCCGGTAGATTTTTTTTCATGGCTGTGTCAAGTTCTGCCCCGGTTTCAAAACCTTCTGCCTCAAAGCCTGTTGTCTCCAGGGTATAGACAAGAAGCTCTCTGATATTTCTCTCATCTTCCACACAGTAGATCATTCTATATCCTCTCTGTTCGTTTTTTTGCCGTTGGCACTTCATAATCGTCTGGTCTTTTTTGTTCCATGCCTTCAGTATAACTGCTTTCTTTTTACTGCACAAGCCCTGGCCGTCTGCTGATACAGATAACCAGGGCATAGCATTATTTCGATATCTTTTTATTGGCTGCCTGCCGCTGCCATCTGGGCTGCCGCCGGCTCATCCTTTATTTCCGGAAGCTGATACTGACTCCGGATCACCTCCAGCGCACGGTAGAAGGTTTCGTCCGGCCCATGTTTGATCTGCTTCAGGTGCTGATGTGTATCAAAAGCATCTTCATGAACCTGTGTCACACAAACACCGATATTGGAACAGTGATCTGCCACACGCTCCAGGCTGGTCGTCACATCGGACAGGATGAATCCCATTTCAATGGTACATTCCCCGGCGCGAAGTCTCTGGATATGCCGGTACTTCAGTTCCTTGCTGAGTTCATCGATCACTTCCTCCAGTGGCTCGATCTCTCTCGCAAGCTGCACATCCTGATTTTCGTAAACCTTGTAAGCAATATCTACAATGTCTTCCACCGCATGCTCCATGACACGTAACTCTTCCAGCGCCTTATCCGAAAACTTCAGGCCTTTTTCATAAAGCTCCTGTGCGGATTCCATGATGTTCACACCGTGATCGGAAATCCTCTCGAAATCACCGATACAGTGGAGCATGATGGAAACACTGTGACTGTCATGAACGGAAAGATCCTTCTGGTTCAGTTTTACAAGATAGGTTCCAAGTTCATCCTCATAACGGTCTACCTTTTTCTCTGCTTCTTCCACCAGAGCCTTTCCTTCTGTGCTGAAATTCTTCAGAAGGTCCAGGGCGGTAAACAGAGTTCTGTGAGAATCCTCTGCCATTTTTTTCGCTGCATTCCTGCTCTGCTCAACTGCAAATGCAGGTTTCTCCAGAAAACGGCTTTCCAGGATCATGAAATCCGGATCTGCTGCCACCTTCTCCTCCTCTTCCTTTCTGTCGCGGATAGTAAGACAGGCAAGCTTCTCCAGAGCCTTTCCAAACGGAAGAAGAACAAGAGTTGCCGTGATATTGAAGGCACTGTGCAGGATCGCGATCCCGGCCGGAGTCGCTGCCTGTGCCATAAATGAAAAATGTACTGCTGCATTTATCGCATAAAATACTGCCATGAACAGCATGGTTCCGATCAGATTGAAATACAGATGGACCATAGCCGCACGTTTTGCGTTTTTGCTGGCTCCGATGGCTGAAAGGATCGCAGTGATACAGGTACCGATATTCTGTCCCATGATAATAGGAAGTGCTGCACTGAACGGTACCATTCCGGTAAGGCACAGTGCCTGGAGGATACCAACCGATGCGGAGGACGACTGGATGATCGCTGTCAGCACTGCTCCGGCCACAACTCCAAGGATCGGATTGGAGAATTTCACCAGCATTCCGGTAAACTCCGGTACCTCTGCAAGAGGTTCCACAGCTCCGCTCATGGCATTCATTCCATACATCAGGATCGCAAAGCCTACAAAGATCGCTCCCACGTCCTTTTTCTTCTGGCTTTTTGTAAACATGATCAGAACCACGCCGATCAGTGCCAGTATCGGTGAAAATGACGTCGGCTTAAAAAGCCGGATAATAAAGTTATCACTCTGGATACCTGTAAGACTTAAGATCCATGAGGTTACGGTAGTACCGATATTGGCACCCATGATGATTCCCACAACCTGGGACAGCTTCATGATTCCCGAGTTTACAAAACCAACGACCATAACGGTAGTTGCCGAGGATGACTGGATCACTGCAGTCACACCCATTCCAAGAAGAACGGCTCTGATGGGATTGGAGGTAAGTGTCTCCAGGATCCGCTCAAGCTTTCCGCCTGCAACCTTCGCAAGCCCGTCTCCCATTAAGTTCATTCCATAAAGGAAAATAGCAAGGCCGCCAAGCAATGCCAGTACGCTGAAAAAGTCCATAATACTCTCCTTCACTTTCTCTTTTTGATATGTTTGATTTCCTTTTTTCTCATTTCAACGATTTTCATAATAGCGGCCTATTGTAAAATTTTCCCCACTGGAATGTAAAATCTGTGTAAAAAAATAAAACAGAGGATCCTGCTACGGGAAACAGATTTCCCGTCAGAATCTCTCTGTCCTATATATCGTTCAGAATCCGCGGATCTCCTCATCCTCAGATCCGGTCTTGTCGATGGATTTTATTACAAGGTAATAGCTGTAATCATCATTGACCTTTACTTCCACCCGGTCTCCTACACGATGACCGCGCAGTGCCTTGCCGATAGGCGATTCAATACTGATACGGTTTTCCATGGAATTTCCGCGGATGGAAGTAACCAGCTTGTACTTCTCCACCTCATTATCTTCTTCAAAAAGAACTTCCACGATATCGTCCATTCCCACTTCGTCAGATCTGGAAGCATCGGATACAATGGATGCCGTCTTCAGCATCCTCTCCAGATAACGGATGCGGCTCTCGTTCTGATTCTTATGCTTCTTGGCTGCATAATACTCAAAGTTCTCGCTTAAGTCTCCCTGGGCACGTGCCTCCTTGACCGCCTCAATGGCTTCCTTACGTACTACCAGTTTACGGTGTTCGATCTCCTGCTCTATTTTTTCAACATCCTTGCGGGTAAGCTGTTCTCTCATTTCTCTGGCATCTCCTTTTCTTTATAACATTCAGACTGATCCTGGATCTGTTCTCCACTTCCTGTGAAGCTTCTGTCACAGATACAGGATTTCTGGAAGGTTACCGGAAATACCATAGCAGATACGCTCTGCTTTGTCAAACAGCGCATACCTGTTCTTCGGCTTCCTCCTGCTGGTGTACTCGCTGTTCAATATAATCTGCCATATGTTCTTTGGGGATATCCAGTAACATGGAAAATTCAGAATAGAGATGATCCTCTGCAAGCTTCAGATACCGCTCGTCTGTAGCGGTTGTTTTTTTGCCATGAGATAATCTGGCCTGTTTTCTGACGTAGATCGTCTTGATGATCCGAAGAAGATCTCTGCATTCACAGGTACGGATGCATTTCTTGTAGCTATCCTCCCGGAATTTCTCATTCTCAATACTCAGTGTCTCAATGGATGGGATCTCATCGATAAGCCTCTCCGCTTCTTCCCTCGTAATGATTCCGCGAAGCACCTGCTTTCCACCTTTCACCGGTGTAAATATCTTCCCATCTGTCTCTCCTCCGGGTCTCAGTACATAATAAAGCTTCTCGCCGGAGGAACCATCCACCCTCATTGTGGTAACTCCTGTTACCTGGCAGATGCCGGTACGACCATACACAACATATTCGCCTGTTTCAAACATTTTTCCACTTCCTTTCATTTTTTTACTTTTCTTTTGTTATCCTGGCGCTTATTGTGCTCTAATGAAAGCTCCCTGCCAGGTTATATATCCAGACAAGGAGCTTCTCACTGAGGATTCTATCCTTATTTTACTACTTTTCCCATTTATTTGCAAAAGAATTCAAAAAGTTTTTTTATTTTTGTGAAATATGCCCACAATGAGGGCATATATTTTTTGTTATAATTCTTCTTTTTTCTTTCTTCCCAGACGGATGTCTTCCATATGAGATTTCAGTTCCGGTGTCATACTGTCAAAGAGATAGGTTTTGCTGTTGTCCCTGCGCTCCTGCCATTCTTCTCTCATCTGCTGTTTTGCGGAAGCGATCTCATCTTTGAATCCGCGCGCTGAGATCCTGGCGGCTCCCTGTCCCATAATGATGATCTGCTCCAGTCCGTCTGATGTGGCAACTGTCACGTTATGCTTCCGTCCGATTTTATGGACAGTGCGTTCAATATACTGGTCTGCTGTTTCCGCTTCTTTTGTATAGACAACATGAATGTTATGATACTGGAAGGTTTCCTCCGGATGGCCCTCCACACGGTAGGCATCAAATACCAGGATCAGGATACATCCCTTGATTCCCTGATAATCGCTTAAGATGTCCATTAACCTGGACTGTGCCGCATGAAAGTCTGCCTGTGCCAGATCTCTTAAATCCTCCCAGGCAAATATGATATTGCAGCCGTCCACCAGCAGATAGTCCTCTCTGTGGATGGCCGGACTGCTATTTCTCCAAGCGCCGTGACCGGTTTTTGCCGTAAGGCCGGAATCTGCTGCACCTTTGTCTCCCTTTCCGGAAAAGCTGCTTCCGCTTTCCGGATTTCCGAAGCTTCGGCTGTTACTGCCGTATTTCTTTGAGCTCACCGGACCAAAAGTTTTCTCAAAGATTGCCTTCAGTTCTTTTTCCTCTTCGTAGCTTCCATACATGGATGTATATTTTCCACGGCCGGCATTGGCTGCTCTGTGATCAGGACTGTTTTTGGCTGTTCCCTGACCTGCACGCACTCCTGCAGAGCTGTTGTCGGAATCCTCATAGGCATCATTACTGTCCGGAAGCTGAGTTCCTTCCAGATGCATATATTCTTCTACCTCATACCAGGGAACCACGAAGCCTGCTCCATGGGCACAGAATACAGAACCTGTAGGATTCTCAAGATCTCTCTCGGAATCATATCCGATCTCCTCTGCGATCTGCTCCTGATCCTGGCAGGGTTCATAGCCCTTCAGAGTACAGGTCAGATGACCTCTGCCTCTTGTGTAGGAAACTACCTGACTCTGATAATCCCTCATTTTTGCCACCGGCGCACTTCCTGTGATCACCGATAGCTCTCCCTGGGTTTCCGGCCCCTGAAAGGTTCCCTGCATCCTCTGGATATCCGTCATGGCACGTCCTACATTTTCTGCCGGAACCTCAAGTCGGAAGCTGTAATAGGGTTCCAGAAGAAGCGTCTCCGCTTTCTTGAGGCCCTGGCGCACAGCACGGTAGGTCGCCTGCCGGAAATCTCCACCTTCCGTATGCTTCTGATGTGCCCGCCCGGTGAGAAGTGTGATCTGCATATCGGTGATGGGTGATCCGGTAAGGACTCCCAGATGCTCTTTTTCCTCCAGATGTGTCAGGATCAGCCGCTGCCAGTTCCGATCCAGCTGATCTTCATTTGCCGCAGTAAAAAACTGAAGTCCGCTTCCTCTCTCTCCCGGTTCCAGAAGAAGATGCACCTCTGCATAATGACGAAGCGGTTCAAAATGTCCCACGCCTTCCACCGGTGCGACAATGGTTTCTTTGTATACGATATTACCGGTCCCAAATTCTACTGCCACATGAAAACGCTCCCAGATCAGATGCTTCAGGATCTCGATCTGTACCTCGCCCATCAGCATGGCGTGGATCTCTCCCAGCTGCTCATCCCACATGATATGAAGCTGCGGTTCTTCCTCCTCCAGCTCCTTCAGGCTTTTCAGCATCCTGTGAGCGTCACAGCCCTCCGGAAGGATGATCTGATAATTCAGTACCGGTTCCAGCACCGGCATGGCAGAATCCGCCTCAATGCCAAGTCCCTCTCCAGGATATGTTTCGGTAAGACCTGTAACTGCACAGACGGTTCCTGCCTCTGCCTCTTTGAGCATTTCAAATTTTGCACCGGAATAGATACGGATCTGATCTGCCTTTTCCTCCCAGATCTCCTCTGCCGGAATACCATTTCTTCCTGCATTGGTCAGCGTCTCCTTAACCTTCAGGCTGCCGCCGGTGATCTTCATATAAGTGAGACGGCTTCCCTGCTCATCTCTGGCGATCTTAAAGATCCTGGCTCCGAATTCTGCGGGATAGGACGGTACTGCCATGTAGGTCTCCATTCCATGGATAAAAGCATCTACGCCTTCCATCTTCAGGGCAGATCCAAAAAAGCATGGAAAAAGCTTTCGCTCCAGGATCAGCTCTGCCACATCCTTTTTTGCGATCGTTCCTGTTTCCAGGAAGCTTTCCAGAAGGTTCTCCTCACACATGGCGATATTTTCCAGAAAATCATCCGTACCATTTATTTTATCAGAAGCACCCTGCGTTCCGGATATATTCTCTTTTTCTGCTTCACTGGCGTTGTCTTTCAGCTGCATTCCTTCAGCTGACGGAGATTTCCCGGAGTTATCCACAGGATTCTCCTTTTTCCCTGCTGCTTCTGCACCGGAGCATTCCAGTTCTCCACTAAAATCCACACAGCATCCGCTTAATTTCTTCTTCAGCTCCTCAAGAAGTCTTTCCCTGTCCGTTCCTTCCTGGTCCATTTTATTTACAAAAAGAAATGTTGGGATCTTATACTGTGTCAGCAGTCTCCACAATGTCTGTGTATGCCCTTGCACACCATCTGCTCCGTTGATCACCAGGATCGCATAATCCAGCACCTGCAGGGTACGCTCCATCTCAGCAGAAAAATCCACATGCCCCGGCGTATCCAGAAGTGTCACTTCCATATCCCCCATGGAAAAAACTGCCTGCTTTGAAAAAATGGTGATTCCTCTCTCCCTCTCAAGCTCATAGGTATCCAGATACGCATCCTTGTGATCGACTCTTCCGATTTTTCGGATCCTTCCGCATTTAAAAAGCAGGCCTTCCGATAATGTCGTCTTTCCTGCATCCACATGGGCAAGCACGCCCAGGCTTATATGTCTGTGTTTTATATTCTGAGGTTTTTCTCCCATTGAAAATACCCCTTTCTGTTGTAATGATATCCAATATCATAACATAGAAAGGGGTATAAGTCGAATTTTGTTTCGGTCTGTGATTCAGGAATCCAGGTAGGCTTTCAGCTTCTCCAAATCCTTTTTCATATCTGCTCTTCCTGTCTGGTAGATCCGCTCCAGATTGCTCTCATCACGCTCGATCATCGCCGCCTGGATGGGACTGCTCGGACGGATGATGTGGATACGCCCCTCTTTTTCCAGAGAAGCCAGTTCCTCCAGTGTTTCATTATAATGGATATGCCGTTCCTCCAGATCCTTCAGAAAAGCCGGATATTTATGTAATACTGCTTTCAGAAAAAGCTGCATCTTCGGGTTTGCTTTTTTTCGGTACTTCACATCTCTGGTAAGCACCACTACGTTTTTTTCGTATCCCCGGGAAAGCATCCATTTAACCGGGATCGGATCAGACACACCACCGTCCAGAAGTCTCTTCCCCCCAAGCATCACCGGCCGGGAGGCTACCGGAATCGATGCAGATGCACGCATCCATTCAATATCCTCCACATCTCCGTTGGGACATTCATGATACACCGGTTTTCCTGTATCCAGGTCCGTACACACCACTGTAAATTTCATGGGATTTTCCGCGTAGGTCTGACGGTCAAAAATATCCAGTTTCCAAGGCAGTTCATAATATCCGAATTCCCGGCTGTATACATCTCCTGTGGTGATCCAGTTCCGGATGCTTGCAAGTCTTTTATCCTTGCAGTACTTTTTGTTATAGCGAAGAACTCTTCCGATCTGCCTGGATTTATAATTGCATCCAAAAACAGCTCCAGCCGATACGCCCACTGCACTGTCTGCGTAAATCTCATTTTCCATCAGAACATCGATCACACCGGCTGTATACAAGCCTCGCATACCGCCGCCCTCCATAACGATACTGAATTTTTTCAATTGTGTTTCTTCCATTTATTTGTCCTCGTATTCTGTCTGGCAGACTCTGCTGCCCTTATGCTGTCATCTTTTATGTCCCATTTATTGTACTTCTTGAATTATATCTGTCTTTTCTGACATATATCTATATCCATTATCAGAATATCTTGGTTGTCCACCTGCTCATATCCCAGACTTCATTTACCACATCCTGGTAAAATTCCGGCTCATGGCAGATGAGAAGGATACTTCCGCGGTATTCCCTGAGAGCTTTTTTCAGCTCGTCTTTTGCATCTACATCCAGATGATTGGTAGGCTCGTCCAGAAGAAGAATGTTGGTGTCACGGTTCACCAGCTTGCAAAGACGCACTTTTGCCTGCTCACCACCGCTTAAAACCCGTACCTGGCTCTCAATATGCTTGGTCGTCAGTCCGCATTTTGCCAGCGCGGAACGCACTTCATACTGGGAAAATGCCGGAAATTCCTGCCAGAGTTCTTCGATACAGGTAGTTCGATTCTCACCTTTAACTTCCTGCTCAAAATATCCGATCTCAAGGTTCTCGCCCTGCTCCACACTTCCGGAAAGAGGCTTGATCAGTCCGAGAAGACTCCGAAGAAGTGTTGTTTTTCCTATTCCATTGGTTCCCACCAGTGCGATCTTCTGTCCTCGCTCCATAGTAAAATTCAGCGGCTTGGAAAGTGGCTCATCATAACCGATCACAAGATCATGGGTCTCAAAAAGCATCTTTCCCGGTGTTCGGCCATAACGGAATTTGAACTCCGGCTTCGGCTTCTCTGCTGCCAGCTCGATCACATCCATCTTGTCCAGCTTTTTCTGACGGGACATAGCCATGTTCCTTGTGGAAACACGTGCCTTATTCCTTGCCACGAAATCCTTCAGCTCACTGATCTCCTGCTGCTGTTTGCGGTAAGCAGCCTCCAGCTGTGCCTTCTTGACCGCATAGACCTCCTGAAAATGATCGTAATCTCCTACGTAACGGTTCAGTTCCTGATTTTCCATGTGATAGATAATGTTAACTACAGAATTCAGGAACGGAATATCGTGTGAAATAAGGATAAAGGCATTCTCGTAATCCAAAAGATATCTTTTCAGCCATGCAATATGCTCCTCATCCAGATAGTTGGTAGGCTCATCCAGAAGCAGGATATCTGGCTTCTCAAGAAGAAGCTTCGCAAGAAGTACCTTGGTTCGCTGTCCGCCGCTTAGATCCGTAACATCACGGTCAAGCCCCAGATCCAGAAGGCCCAGAGCTCTGGCAACCTCCTCCACTTTGGCATCGATCGCATAAAAATCGTGAAGTGTCAGTTCATCCTGGATCGTTCCAAGCTCTTCCATCAGCCCATCCATCTCGTCAGGATCTGCAGTTCCCAGCCTGTCGCAGATCTCGTTCATCCGTTCCTCTTTTTTAAGAAGAGGATCAAAAGCGGATTTCAGCACCTGGCCGATGGTCATCCCCTTTTCCAGAACCGCATGCTGATCCAGATAGCCTGCGTGGACATTTTTTGCCCACTCTACCTTGCCCTCATCCGGCATCAGTTTTCCGGTCACGATGCTCATAAATGTGGACTTTCCTTCGCCGTTGGCGCCTACAAGTCCGATATGTTCTCCCTTAAGAAGCCGGAAAGATACATCTTCGAAAATTGCTCTGTCTCCAAACCCGTGGGTCAGGTGTTCTACATTTAAAATACTCATTTGTTATATTCCTTTATCATTGTGGTTTTTGTGTTTTCCCGGAAGGGATTTTTAATAATGCTATAGTATTATACTTGATATTTTTCTCTGCTGTAAAGTCAAATCTCTGTATACACTGCGATCGGCTGACTGGCAGTTGCTGGTACACCGTTTTTATTTCATAATGATCTTCTTCAGTTTTTCCAGGTCGTCCGTATCAGGATGAGACAAAGCACAGTCAAAATTTTTGATCAACAGATCAAGATTCGCAGGGTGTTCCGGATTTTCTTTCATTTTTATATATCGTTCACGCACAGACTGGGGCATCTTTCCCTGACACATATACTCTCCGATAACAACATTACCCGGAGCAACAGACTGTCTGACCTGACCGAGGACCTTTTCAAAATATGCCGCACTTGCACCAAAACCGGCTGTTCCAAACAGAAAAATCTTCTTCCCTTTTAATTTGGATAACAATTCCAGGGTCTTCTTATCTGCATTCCCTTTGTCCGTCCAAAATCCGATATACAGCAGATCGGATCCAGGTACCTGTGATCCGGTCTCCCCAAAGTGATCACACTTATCTTTTGGCAGCACTTCATAGATCGCCTCAGCCAACTTTTTTGTATTACCGGTTAAGCTGCTGAATACTATTGAATAATTTTCCATCTTCCTACCTCATTATCTTCTGTAAAAATCCTGATCTCATTTATTATGCCATCTGATCTCACCATTTAATATGATCGGATAACGGATCAGCTTGTCTGAATCAAGGTTTTCCGCATACATATCTACTGCTGTTATCTGATGATTATCATATGTGGTGTAATAATAGATTCCCTTTGTCGTGTTGCAGCATGAAGTATAGATCGTGATCTCATATGCGCCATCTGATACCTCACAGCATCCCCGCTGCTGATCAACAGAGCCTAAAATATGGAAAAACTGGCTGACACTTTCGTTTTCCCCATCTCCGGATATTGCATTTAGTTTTGTAAATGCAACCTTTACAAATCTTGACTGGCTTGAAAGATCTCCCGGAATTCCCATTCCGCCCATTCCTCTGCTGTATGGATCCAGCTCCAGCACTCCTGCAAATGTACTTTCCGGCTGCTTTCTGGATACACCTGCAAAATTGTTAAGTGCAAACATCTGACCGGGGAATGGAGGATTATTTGTAAGTACGCCAACAGGATCATCATAGATGTGCATTCCGTCTTTCATGGATTCTACAACGATGCATTCCTCCTTGTCTGCGATCATCCAGTGAAGCTGTGCAGTTGGAAGCTGTTCACTGAAGGGTGTTCCCATAAGCTTCATATTAGAAAGCATCCTCCTTGCTTCAGCCACCGAAGCACATTGGGTAAGGATCCATGGAATAAATTCATATTGCGCCACCTGGATAAGATCCTTATCTGCCTCTGTCACTTCATCTGCATATGCCGCATTCCCCACAAAGTTAAGTCCTGCCATACCCAGTCCCTTTTCATTAGCCGCATCATAATAAAGCGGATAATCTCCTGCTACAAATGCCATTCCTATGAGAGCATAATGTGTTTTTGATTTTCCTGCATATCGAAAATCGAACTCATAATTTCTTGGAGTTATGGTCACCTCTTCCCCATAGGAAAACTCATAGTCAAGAGTTCTTCCCATATAAAAATCCTTTGTCTGATAAGTTGCTGCTGTACACATAGATCTACACCTCTTTCTTACAATAATCCTGCAAATAATCTCATGAAAAGCTGTCCCAGACGAAGATATGCACTGCGTCCTGTCCGGTATTGTTCTGTTACTTCCCGACATTCCTGCATTGTTTCTTCCAGATCATTTCTTATGGATAACACAGCCGGACTGTCTGCCATAAAGCATCCGTTTTCAAAATGATGATAAAGACTTCTGTAATCCAGATTTATGGTTCCGCAGGTTGCCATACAGTCATCTGCCACACTCATCTTGGCGTGGCAGAAGCCAGGTGTCCACTCATAGATCCGCACTCCATTTTTAACCAGTCCATGATAAAAAGAACGTGTAACACTGTAAATCATTTTTTTATCCGGGATTCCCGGTGTAATGATCCTTACATCAACTCCCCTCTTTGCAGCAAGGCACAGAGCATGTGTCATTTCATCCGTAATGATCAGATATGGCGTCATAAACCAGCAGTATTTTTCTGCTTTGTTGACCATGCTGATATAAACTTCCTCTCCTACCTGTTCATCATCCATTGGACTATCTGCATAAGGCTGTACAAATCCGGTCTGAGCTGCCTTATATTCTGATCTTATAAAATATTTGCTGAAATCCTCATTATTATTCCTGTCATTGGCTGCATTCCACATTTCAAGGAATGTTGCTGTCAGCGACTGAACTGCATCGCCTTCAAGACGGATCCCGGTATCCTTCCATTGTCCGTAAGGATTGGTGTAATTAAAATATTCATTTGCCAGATTATAGCCGCCTGTGAAAGCTACTTTTCCATCGATCACTGTTATTTTTCGATGATCACGGTTGTTCAGAAATACATTCAGCCCCGGCATAAATGGATTAAATACCCGGCAGTGGATTCCGATCTGCTCCATCTTTTTTACGAAATCCGTATTAATAAATCCAATAGATCCCATATCATCATAAAATACTCGCACTTCCACGCCTGCCTGCACACGCTCCTCCAGTACTTTCTGGATCTTTTTCCAGGCCTCTGCATCTTCTATCGCATGGTATTCCATAAAAATAAATTTTTCAGCCTTTGACAGTGCCAATAATTGTGCTTCTAATCCCTTTACCGCCTCATCATAATAAACAATATCCGTGTTCTGGTATACGGGATAACCTGCGTTTTTCCAAATATACTCACTGATATTTCCTGCTTTGGGGATTTTGTTTTTGATATTTTCCAGTTTTTCCCGATTGTCCGGCAGAAGCGGCAGAAGCTTTCTGTCGATATCCGCATATCGTTCTCGCATTTTATGGGTTCCGCCATTTAATCCGATGAGCAGATATAATGCTACACCCATGATCGGAAACACAAGTATCAGAATGATCCATGGCATTTTCATGGAAGAGGTCTGATCAGATGCATATAGTGCCAGAACCAGAATTCCTGCAAAGACTCTGGTCAGCAGATTAACGATCTCCGCATACTCATTCAGCCTTGTGATCATGATAATGATAAAAGCTGCTTCCAATAAAATACAAAGCACCGAAAAGCATAATCGAATGACACCGTTTTTCGTTTTTGCTCTGCCCTCCAATGTATCCTGCTTCATAAAACCGCCCCTTTCTGCATTGAATGGGAATTTCCTGTTGTGCGTAAGCCTAACTGAATATTCCTGCTGCGTAATAAAATCAGCAATTATCTTCTATACTGCAAACAGCGCAGCTCTGACCTGCTGATTCTTTGTCCACTGTAATAAAAAATGAAATATGAAGAAAGCCCTGGAAGCTGCAACTTCGAGGGCTTTTGCTTTTTTTGTTATAAACACTTTAATTCTTTTTTGCCTGCGAGCATTATATCATATGCGATTTTTCTTCGCAATATACTCTGTATATTTTTCAGTTCATAAATACCACATGGCTTTTTCATACTATAATCAGCAGTATGCAGATACATCTTTGCAATTTCTAACGACTCAGAAGGAAATTTCCACCGTTGCAATCCACGATTGGGAGTTTGTTGTCTTTCTTGTTGTTTTCTTCTTTTTTTATACTTTCCAGCCAACGGCCAGTTCTCTGGACTCCACAAATCTGCGATAGATGCCGCCTTGCTGCATGAGCTGTTCGTGAGTACCGCTTTGGACAATTTTGCCGCCGTCAATGACGAGGATGTTGTCAGCGTGGCGAACGGTTTTCAGTCGATGGGCAATCATGATGATGGTTTTCTCTTTGGTCAGTGCTTCAATGGCATTAGTCAGCTCCTGCTCGCTTTCCGGGTCAACATTGGCGGTTGCCTCGTCCAAAATGACAATGGGTGCATCCTTCATAATGGCTCTGGCAATGGAAATGCGCTGTTTTTCACCGCCGGAAAGATTTGCGCCGCCCTCACCGATAATGGTTTCATACCCATCGGGTAGTGCCATGATGAAATCGTGACAGCAGGCTTTTTTCGCTGCTTCGATAACCTTTTCCATCGGTGCATCCGGCTGACCGAAACGGATATTGTTGGCAATGGTGTCCTGGAACAGATAGACGCTCTGGAACACAAAGCTGAAATTGCGCATCAAACTGTCCATGCTGTATTCCTTTACATCCACACCTCCTAAGCTAACGCAGCCCTTGTCCACATCCCAGAACCGGGCGATGAGATGGCAAAGCGTTGTTTTGCCACCACCGGAAGGACCCACGATGGCTGTGGAGGTTTTCTGCGGAATATGCACGGAAATGCCGTCAATAGTCTTTCGCTTGTCGTAAGAGAACTCTACATTCTCCACATCAATATCATAACTATCCGGGGTAATATCTTTTCCGTCAATATCCATAGTAGGCATATCCAGCACAGAGTTTGCCTTGCTTACATTCAAGTCAACATTTCGCAGGAGTGCCGAGTAACTGCCAGCACTGTCCAGTGCGCCGAACAGAATAAAGGCGGCAATGATCATGACCACGGCGTTCAGCAGTTCCATTGTGCCGTTCAGATAAAACGCAACGGATACGCCCGCAATGACCACGCCGATGAGCTTGGCTATCAGACTTTGCAAGAACATGATGGGGACAAAGGTAATCTCCGATTTTATGTTTGCTGCTGTGTTTTCGTCGATGGCCTGATTCAGAGCCTTGCTCTTTTCTCCGGTCAGATTGTAAGACTTGACTTCCGCAATGCCCTGAATGTACTCCAGCACCTTTTCCACCAGCTTGCGGTCAGAAGCATCCTTTACCGGTGCGACCGTCTTTGCTTTCTTCTGCAAGTAGCTGTTGACGGCAAAGAACAGGAGCACACCAATTACGGAGATGCCGCCAATCCGCAGGTCAAAGTACAAAATCATCAGCGCAACCACCACCGTAGTCAGAATGCCCTGGGTCACCATCATGACAACACGGGTGGCAACATCTGCCAGAGCCTCCATGCTGTTGGTGGCGACGGAGGTGATATAGCCAAGGCTGTTTTGGTTGAAGTAGCCCATAGGGAGATACTTCAAATGCTCGGCAATTTCAATGCGTTTGTCGGCACAGGTGCCGTATCCAGCCTCGCATTGGAGCATGGTGGAGCAGTAATTCGCAAAAGCATTGCCTGCGATACTAAGCAACATAATACCGAAAGACAGCAAGATATGCTGTACCGTCAGATTTCCGCTCAAAACGCCCTGTAAGGTCACGGCGATAGCCGGAATTTTCAAAGCCTCAAACATAGCCTTCAGCACACCGAGGAAAATGGACTTTGTAAATTTGCGTTTGTTGATCTCACCGCAAAAATTGAAAAAACGTCTAAATATCTGGATCATTGTGCTGCACCTCCTTCCTCCGTATCCCGCACAGCAATATGAGAACGCCACATCTGTGCGTACAGGCTGTCCTTTTCCAGCAGCTCCTGGTGGGTACCACTGGAGCGGATATTGCCATCCTCCACCACAAATATCCGGTCGCTGTTGGTGATAGTGGAAAGCCTATGGGCAATGACCAGCAGGGTCTTTCCTTTTGTCAGCTTGGCTACGGAGGACTGAATGAGGGCTTCATTTTCCGGATCGGTAAAAGCTGTTGCCTCGTCCAGAATGACGATAGGAGCGTTTTTCAACATGGCACGGGCAATGGTGATACGCTGACGCTCGCCACCGGAGAGATGCCCACCGGCACCGCCCACAATAGTCTGGTAGCCGTGATCCAAACTCATAATAAAGTCATGGCAACCGCTGTTCTGGGCCGCCTCAATGACTTCTTCGTCCGTTGCGCTCTGGTTGCCCATACGAATATTTTCCATGACGGTGGTGTCGAACAGGTAATTGTCCTGAGAGACATAGGCAATGTACCGATTGTAGTCCTGCTGGGTCATTTGGCGAATATCCACGCCGCCGAAAGAAATACTGCCGCCGTCCACATCCCACAGTCCCGCAATGAGTTTTGCAATGGTGGATTTCCCGCTGCCGGAAGGACCAACGAGGGCGTTGACCGTGCCTTCCCGAATGGTCATGTTGATGCCATGAAGCACCTCTTTCTCGTGGTAGCCGAAGGTCACGTCATGCAGCGCAATATCGTTATTTTTCGGCTGAGATGCGGAAACCTGCGGGCGGGTCTGCTCCTCCTGCTCTAAAATACCGGTCACTTCTCCGATGATAGTACTCAGCTTTGCCAGATCGTCGCCGTAGGACATAACGGTAATCAGGGATGTGATCAAACCAACGGAGAACAAAATGACCTGAATAAAGGTATTGGCATCCAGCGTACCGGCACGGAACAGCAGACCGCCGATGGGAAGAACCGCCACCATGGTCGCCGGGAAAACGGACATGGCAAGGCAGAAATAGATATTGCATCGCCGCATCCATTCCACATAACAGCTTGCGCCCTCTTTGGCGGCGACCACGAATTTTTCATAGGAGCTTTGTGCCTTGCCAAACGCTTTGATGACCTCAATGCCGTTGATATACTCTACCGCAGTATCATTGAGTATCTTGGTTTTATCCACGGTGTTCTGATAGCTTTCCGCATAGCCACGGGTCATTCCTGCATAGCACCCGAATCCGATGGGCACTGTTACCAGCACAGCCAGAGCCATGCGCCAATCCAGTACAAAGAGATACACCAGCAGGGCAATAGGCACCAACAGGTTTGATGTAAATTCGGGAATGATATGCGCCATAGTGGTCTCGATGCTGTCGATGCGCTCCACCAGTACATTTTTCACCGAACCGGAGGGCATATCCAGCACCGTGCCCAGCGGCACACGAGTCAGCTTCTCACATACCCGTTTGCGGATGTTGCCCAACACCGCAAAGGTCGCCTTGTGAGAAAGCGTGGTGGAAATGCTGTGAAAGCCGCATCGCCCCACCCAAAGAAGCGCCATCACAAGGCAGTGTTGTAAGTAAATATTCGTGTCCCGGCATCCACCCAGTAAATCGCCAATCATATTTGCCATGACGAAATAGGGCAAAATGCCGCAGATCACGCCACACACAGCACTGAGTACGCTGAGTACATAACGGGAGCGATATTCTCCCGCAAAGTCCCAGATCCACGTTGCTGTAGAGCGTTTCATTTTTGTGTTCATGTTCTACCTCCTGTCATTTCTGTATTCAGCAGGGGGCGTATCAAAGATTTCCTTGAAAGCCGCTGCAAATTTACTTGGATTATCGTAGCCGACAGCAGACGCAATCTCAATAATCCGCTTTTTACGGTCTGTTACCAGCATGGACGCTGCCACATTCATCTTGTAGTTGCGGATATAGGTATAGATGGGGCTGCCATACACACCCTTGAAGCCGTTTTTCAGGGCCGATGTGCTGAGATCAAATTGCTTTGCCAGTTCTTCAGTG
Organism: Blautia sp. SC05B48; assembly: GCF_005848555.1. Lineage (NCBI taxonomy): Bacteria > Bacillati > Bacillota > Clostridia > Lachnospirales > Lachnospiraceae > Blautia > Blautia sp. SC05B48. The sequence continues at coordinate 568,597 of NZ_CP040518.1, forward strand.
GTGTAATTTCGGGTCAAATCGTCGGTCAGCAGCTTATGTACCGCCCTGATCTTCTCAGCCTGGCTGGAATAGAAATACGGGCGTTCATCCTTGTACTCAGACAGTTCCAAAGCCCGCAGGAACACCAGCAGCTCCATGACCTTAATTTTGAAATAGTCCATGCGTATCTTTGCCGGAACATTGTAAAGCTCCGAGAAGATATGCTCAATGGAAGGGTGTTTGCGCAGGATATAGATACTGTCCTTACCGCAGAACTTGTCTGCCAGTTCCGATAAGTCAAAGGACACACCAGGCATTGCCTCCCGCACGGATTGTTCCGCATGATCGAGGAAGAAGCCAACCGTGATACCATGATAGTGAGACACAGGAAAATACATATCGCCGCTGTGATGCACCCGGCGATCCATTCGCAAATCGCCCTGTTCCATGTAATACCGCATATCTTTGTCCGTCCGATGCTCGATTCGTCCTTCCCGACAATGGTCGATGCAGAAGATGCGGGACGAACTGTTAAAACGGCTGTAACAATGGGTCATGTGAAAATCGTTATATATCAGGTACACACCGTCAAATACCCGATAAATGGTCATAAGTCCATCGCCGCTGGGATCTCTCATCCGAAGCACCTTGCAATCCTCAGTCTCCACCATTTCTTCCAGATTGTCACCCATGTCCGTACTGTGAAACATTGCCCAGGGACTATATTCATTTTCCAAATTAACACCTCCTTAAAGGAAAGTTATAGGCAGCTAACTCGTATTAATTAAGGAAAGCCGGTTTTCACGGCTTCCGTAGTAATTATATTCATTTTACAGTTTACTTTCTAATCCGATCCGCTTTTTTCGCTCCATTTGGTAAAAAATATTTGCAGCAAAGCTGAAATTCTTATCCCAGCACCACATCCAACACCATCATCACGCTGAATCCTAACGCAAAGAATACTGTACCGATGTTGGAATGCTTTCCAGCAGACATTTCAGGAATCAGTTCTTCCACTACCACATAGAGCATAGCTCCTGCGGCAAAACTCAGCAAATACGGCAAAGCGGGGACAACAAACTGTGCTGCAAGAATTGTTAACACCGCCCCCAGTGGCTCTACAATGCCGGATAGGACACCGCTTAGAAAGGCTTGCCCTTTCTTCATTCCCTCTGCCCGCAGAGGCATAGAGATAATGGCACCCTCCGGGAAGTTTTGAATGGCGATACCGAGAGATAATGCCAACGCACCCGCTGCTGTGATTTCATCGTTTCCGGTCAAAAAGCCTGCATAGACCACGCCTACTGCCATTCCTTCGGGAATGTTATGGAGCGTTACTGCCAGCAGCATAGTTGTCCTGCCAAATCCACTTTTTACACCTTCCGGCTGGTCAGCATTACGATGCAGGTGTGGGATGAGCCTATCCAAAATCAGCAGGAACAGGATGCCAAGCCAGAAACCGGCTGCGGCAGGAATCACCGCACCTTTACCCATATCCGCCGCCTGTTCCATAGCTGGAATCAGCAAACTCCAGATAGAGGCCGCCACCATAACCCCGGCGGCAAAGCCGGTCAATGCCCGCTGTACTTGCGTTCCAAGTGATCTTTTCAAAAAGAATACGCATCCGGCTCCCATTACAGTTCCGAAAAACGGGAGCAGGATTCCATAAAAAGCCGTCATATATCAATCCCTCCTGATAAACAGCAATGAGCACCCATCCAAATTTCCGATGGGTGCTCACATTTTTTTTACTCCCCTTCGAAGCGATTTTCTAATTTATCAAAATTTCATATCGCAGCCTTCTTCCACGATTCAATGGTGGCGGTGATACGCCGATCAATATCCACACGAGCCGATCTGCATTCCTTCGGATGCTTCTTTGCACTCTGAAACGCCATTTTCACAAACAGACTCGCCCCAACAGGCAGCATGATCGGGATTGCACATGGCAGGTATAACTTCCAATAGGTCATGCTGTTTGGTAATTTCCGCAACGCTTGTCACCGCTTTGCAGACGGTATAATAGCTCATCAGTGCAATACAATCATAAGTGCGCCTGTGCTGTTGTGGAAATTCTTTTTCCCACCAAGATTGGTACGCCAATCGGACAGATAGGAAACATATTGCTGCTGTATCGGTTGCCAGCTCCAGCACCTGCTTGTGCCGCACCACAGGATAGATTAGAGAATACATTTGCTTATATGCCTTGTGGTCTTTCTTTATAAAGTGGTCATAGATTTTCGCTGTGCGATCCCAAAATGTTACCTTCATAACATCACTCCTGCGTTCCGATTAGTCGCATCTAACTCTCTGTCTTTTGAAAAGCCGCCAGACGGCAGCTTTTCGATTTAATCAAATAATTCCCTGCAAGCACCATGCACCAGCATTCCCAACACCTGCGGATACAGTTCGCCGATTTCCCCCTGATGGGAGACAGTTAAGATCAGTCCACGGATGGTGGCGGCAGCCAGATCCATTCCGCCTTTCGGCACAAGTCCACTTGCCTCCAGAATTTGGCGAATATGAACTTCGTCATCGTGATAGTGGGCGGCCTTGATGTCAGATGGTATCCGCCGCAACAAATACTCCGCATTGTTTTCGATGAAGGTCATAGCTTTGGTATCGGAAAGGTATTTGCAGGCGGCAAGAATGATCTTCGTTGCTCGCTCCGTTGGTGGAAGTTCTGCATTGTCCTGCAAGGCTTTCTCCGCTACGGCATACGTTTCCGCATGAATATTTTCCAGCACAGCAAAGAACAGCAGTTCTTTGGATGGGAAGAACTTATAGAACGAACCCTTTGCAATACCCACCGCCTCCGTGAGCTGTTCCACCGATGTTTTCCGCACCCCGATGGTCACGGCACAACGCAACGCTTCGTCTAACAAATCCTTGCGGATCATTTCATTTTTCTGTTCTGTAAACGCCAAGTGATAACCTCCAAATCGTTTTGACCATTTTTGTTCTTTCGGTCATGATTATACTCTTTGTACTCGTCCCTGTCAATGGATTTCAAAGAAAAGTTACTGTTCACTGGCAATATTCCGTGAGGTGTTTTTTGTGAGCGAAGGTCACAGAAAACCCGAGACATACTGCGCGAATTTATGCGATCAGCATAAATTCTGTGCATCGCGAAGCGTGTTACTGAGAACGGAATGAACAGTAACGGTAAAATCAAGCTTAATTATTAGTCCATCTTCAGGGATTACTTCCCATCCGTTGGGCGATATTCGATATCCCATCGCATTCATCCCGCTTTGTCCTCCCTGCCATTGTTTTTATAAGTTCAGATTCTTCACCCAATTTTTTAAGGAATATTCTGATAAGTTTCCATTCAGCAGCTTGCCCTGAAGCAGTGTTGCCCCCGGACAGCTCGGTTCCAGTTTCTCATTTGTCTTTCCCATACCGCTGCCTCCGGAGGTTGCAAAAGGAATAATCGTCTTACCGGAAAAATCATAGCTTTCCAGAAACGTATTGATAATCGTCGGAGCAACATACCACCAGATAGGGAACCCCACGAAAACAACATCATACTTTTCCATGTCAGCTAGCTTCTCTGCAATCGTCGGCCGGGATGACGGGTCATTCATTTCAACAGAGCTTCTGCTCTTTTTGTCCATCCAATTCAAATCAGCAGAAGAATAAGGAACCTCCGGTTTGATTTCGTGCAGATCAGCTTCAATCGCTTCTGAAAGTTTCCACGCTGCCTTTGCAGTCACACCACTGGCTGAAAAATACGCCACTAAAATTTTCTTGCTCATAATGTACCTCCATCATTTTTCTAATAAAATTATATTACCTGAAAAGTTTTCCACTTCCCGGACTTTTGTCTCCAGAAGAAAATAACAGCCCGGATAACCCAATCGCTGACCATTGCAATCGCAATTCCTATGACGCCCATCTGCAGGGCAACCCCTAAAAGCCAGGACAGCAACAGGCGCACTGCTATGGTAGATATGACCGAAACATACATGGTGAACTTCACATCGCCTGCGGCACGCAGCCCATTACTAAGTGCCCCGGAAAAAGGATAGGCAATGGCATTGAACAGATTGTGTATCAGAACCAACCAAATGACAAGCTGCTTGGTGTCCGGCTCCAACGCATAGAACCTCATAAACAGAGGAGTCAAAACGAAAATCAGCAGATTCCATGCGAATGAAAGCAGCACCGTAATCTTTGTCAGTTTTTTTAAGTAACTCTCTGCAATCTGTGTATTATTGTTTCCCATGCACTGCCCAATGACCGTGATAAACACCGGCCCCATAGAAACGCTAGCCAGGGCAGCCAAAGACCAGATGCTTTGCGCCACGCCGTTTGCCGCGATCTGATAAGTACCAAAGAGTGCCACAATACTGCTGAGTGCCACCTTTACCAACTGAAACACGCCGTTTTCCAACCCATTTGGAATGGCTATCCTTAAAATGTGCCGCATAAGCGCCCCGTTCCACTGAAAAATCCATTTGCGCGTATAAAATACATGGTTTTTCTTGCGGAAACAAAGCACGGTGATTACCACTGCCGAAAATGTCCGGGCGATCAAAGAGGGCCAGGCGACACCGGCAACGCCTGCGTGCAGCACAAACACGCCGATCAGGTTCCCAATGACATTGATGATATTGGAAGCCACCGACAGATACATGGTCACGCTGGTCTTTCCCACACTGCGAAAAAGGGAAGCACCGGCATTATAGACCGCCAGAGCCGGATAGGAATAAGCGGAAATTTTAAGATAAGTAATGCAGGCCTGCATCACATCGCTTTCCACTTTTCCGAACATCAGACGCAGCATTCCCTCATTACCGATCAGCACAAGTGCTGAGACTAATGTGGAAAAAATTGCGGAGAACCGCAGGAGCTGGCTTGCAGATTCCCCGGCAGCATCTATTGCCTTTCTGCCAATATACTGGCTGATCACCACTGCGCCACCGGATGCCAGTGCCGTAAACAGGTAAATAAAAATCGTGTTAAACTGGTTTACCAGAGAAACACCGGAAACCGCCGCTTCCCCGGCATAGCTGACCACCAAATGCGTAGGTTGGTGCTTTGTTGCGATATGCTCCACGGTTACGGTGTATTGTTCATATTCTGTTTTCGGGAATCTTTATGAAATCTTCAAAATTGCACGGTATGCTATCCGTAAAATCAAAGAAAGGACTTGATTATATGGATATGATTTTGAAAACGACTGACCTCTGCAAAAATTTCAAGGGGCAAATGGCGGTAAACAATGTGTCACTGAACATCCGGCGCAACTCGGTTTATGGTCTGCTGGGGCCGAATGGGGCTGGCAAATCCACGATCTTAAAAATGTTCACCGGCATTTTGCGCCCCACATCGGGAAGCATCGAGTTTGACGGCCACCCGTGGAAGCGGAATGCTCTGGAGCATATCGGTGCTTTGATTGAGATGCCCCCGCTTTACGAAAATCTGACTGCATACGAAAATCTCAAAGTCAGAACTACATTGCTCGGCCTGGACGATGCACGAATTAACGAGGTATTGCAAATTGTCCAGCTCACGAATACCGGCAAGAAACGGGCCGGGCAGTTTTCTCTTGGTATGAAGCAGCGGCTTGGTATTGCTATTGCATTGCTGAACAGTCCCCAGCTTTTGATTCTGGATGAACCGACTAACGGCCTTGACCCTTTAGGGATTGAGGAACTTCGAGAGTTAATTCGCTCTTTTCCCTGCAAAGGGATTACAGTTATTTTGTCCAGCCATATTCTGTCAGAAGTCCAGCAGATTGCAGATCATGTGGGTATCATTGCTGGCGGCGTCCTTGGATATGAGGGAGAGCTTCGCGCCGGTGAAGATTTGGAACAACTCTTTATGGATGTTATTCGCAGAAATGGTAAGGAGGGATATTAAATGGAGATGGCATATATTCAGGCAGAGAACCTAAAGCATAAGAGAACTTTCACAAAAACGCTGATCGTTCTGGCCCCGTTTGTAACTGCGCTTATGAACTTTTTTGCCCCTCTTTGGTTCCAGCTCAATTCTTATAATTGGTGGTATATCCTGCTTTATCCTGGATTCCTTACGCTCACCTGTGCCTTGATTGAACAGCGGGATAATGGCAAACTAAAATATCGTGCCGTTGCTTCATTGCCTGTTTCGCAGAACAAAGTCTGGAAAGCAAAAATTGGAGTGGCCGGTATTTACTCCTGTGTGGGGAATTTCATTTTCCTGGCGCTAAATCTGTTGGGCGGTTTTGCAATATTAGTTATCAACGAAATTCCCCTGACAATCGAAATTTGGCAGGCTGCGGCCGGAACAACTTGTATTGTCATTGCAAGCCTATGGGAAGTTCCGCTGTGCTTATGGTTATCAAAAAAAGTTGGTATCTTTGTCACGGTTATTCTTAATGCCGGACTTGGAAGCGTTTTAGGGATTTTTACGGCTACAACCTCTTTGTGGATGATCTGCCCGTATAGCTGGGTGCCGCATCTTATGATTTCCGTGTTAGGTATTTTGCCTAATGGTGAGCCGGTTGCAGATCAGAGTACGGCAATGGCATTTTGGATGATTATACTTGTATTGGTCATTTCGCTGGTCTGGTTTGCGGCGCTGTCATTTTTAACTGCAAGATGGTTTGAGAAAAAGGAGGTGGGGTAACTATGGTATCTGTGGTTCGCTGCTGGAAAGCAGAATATCAGAAGTGTAAACATAGCATTTTGCTCTATATGCACAACATGATTCCGATTATATGTGCGGCGATTTTTGCAGGTTACTATCATATATCCAGATGGGAACTGGCAACCAAAATCAGTGCCTATCTGGAAGTGCTGGCCGTTGCGTTCCCGTTTCTGATCGGCATTATTGTGGGCCTGGTTGTTCAGATCGAAAATCAGGCCGGGCATTATCAGCTTTTGTTGGGAACAATCCCATCTCGCATGGCAACGTATATTGGTAAACTTGGTTTTCTGATGATCTGTGCTTTTGGCGCAACATTTTTAGCGTTAGGAACATTCGCTGCACTATATAGGGATGCTCCGGCAAGCCTTTACCTGAAAGCAGGGATTCTATTGTTGATTACCATGCTTCCCATTTACCTGATTCATTTGTTTGTGGGAATGAGCTTCGGAAAAGGTGCATCTATGGGATTGGGAATTGCAGGGAGTTTAATAGCTGCCCTTATGATAACAGGGCTTGGTGACGCTACATGGAAATATATTCCCTGGGCCTGGGGCGTTCGTGCTATGGATTACACTGTGCTTGCATGGGATAGCCCCCAACTGTATGCACAGGTAAAAACCGATTTTTTCAGCGGTATGATTATTTCTGTATGCTGCACTGTTTGTCTGCTGATTGCCAGTTTGGTTTGGTTTCATGGTTGGGAGGGAGGTAAAAACAGTGAATAAAAAGTGCCTGTTTGCCGTGGTAATTGTGCTTGTAAGTCTTATATGCTTATCGGCCTGCGGTGCGCTCCGCGATACCGCCGATAAAAATAAGGCGTTAAATGAATCTCTGCCGTATTATGAGCTGAACGCCGCAAACTATGATGAAATTTCATATAACGGCCTGACATATACCATAACGGATGAATGTCTTGAAATGTCAGAACTGCAAGAAGAAATCGGGCAGGTATCGAAACGCTTCAAAAATGTGGCGGGGGAAGATTTCAGTTTCGGCTACGTTTACAGTATTGTGGATGTGGATATAAGCAATGCCGTAGCTGTAAATATCAACAATGAATATCGGAAAGCTGACATTAAAAATAATGATGAGTAACCTCGACAATGTGGTATAATGGGGCGGGAGGTGATTTTTTGACCCACTTACTTGTAGTTGACGATGAAGTTTCTATCTTGGAATTGATTAAGAACAGTTTGGGGAAAGATGGATATTTGATAACAGTCTGTCAAAATGCGGATGATGTAGACATCAAAAAGCTGCATTTCTATGACCTCATTCTTTTGGATGTGATGATGCCTGGCACAGACGGGTTTGAGTTTTGCAAACAGATCAGGAATATGGTAGACTGCCCGATTCTCTTTCTGACCGCAAAGACATTAGAGGAAGATATATTGTTTGGATTGGGCATCGGTGCGGATGATTATATTACGAAACCTTTTCGTATTCAGGAGCTTCGCGCCCGTGTCACGGCACATTTACGCAGAGAAAAAAGGGAGCATCACAGCACACTTTCATTTGAGCCTGATATAAGATTTGACCTTTCCGCAAAGGTACTGTATGTTTCAGAACAGCCGGTTCCCCTTACCAAAAGCGAGTATTCAATCTGTGAATACCTTGCGAAAAACCGGGGACAGGTTTTTACAAAAGAACAAATCTATGAAGCCGTTTTCGGGTTTGATGGAATAGGCGATAACTCTACGATCTCAACGCATATAAAAAATATTCGTGCGAAATTGGAGCATTTCAAAATAAGTCCGATCAGCACCGTATGGGGGATAGGATATAAATGGGAGTGAAAAAGAAACCTACATTGAAAATATTGTTTCGCCAGTTTGCTATCTCCCTCATTGTCATGCTGGTAGCGGCAATTATTGTCCCTTTTGGTTTGGAGGGACTTGCTATAAATGCTGGATTAGCTACAAGAGCAAATCTAAGTGAATTGCAGGTAAAAGAGATCATTCCAACGCTGACGATTGCCCCGGATATTACAAAGGTTGTGATTCCACAGGGATGCGGCTACTTAATTCTGGACAAGAACTTTAATGAGCTTTACAGCAATATGGACGATGATGAAAAAGAAATTGCCCTGCTGTACGCAAAGGGAGAATATATTGAATATGCTACGGGGAGGCAGTTTGCACTTGTTGTCCGGGAAAACGAATTTTGCGTTTTAAGGTATTATATTGGTTCTCAATTTACAGTGTCATGGCTACCGGAATATTTTCCATCTCCTGACACGCTTGCGTTTATCCTGATGGCTGTAAATTCGCTGCTGGTCATTATCATACTGACCGCCAGATTTGCTAAGAACCTGCGTACACAACTGACCCCGCTTTTTGAAGCAACTGCGGAGGTTTCAAAGCAAAACCTTGATTTTGAAGTAGGACACGCCAAAATCAAAGAGTTTGAAGATGTCCTTGCATCTTTTTCAGATATGAAAGATAATCTGAAAATTTCGTTAGAACGGCAATGGAAAACCGAACAGACACAGAAAGATCAAATCGCCGCGCTTGCCCATGATTTGAAAACGCCTCTGACGGTTATTCAAGGAAATGCTGATTTACTCACAGAAACAAATCTTGATGATGAGCAACGATTATACGCTGGTTACGTCGTGGAAAGCTCCGGCCAGATGCAGTCATATATTCAAACCCTGATTGATATATCACGGGCGGCGGTTGGTTATCAGCTCCATATTGAAAGTATAGACTTGCCAGCGTTCATGCAGCACTTGTTCGGTTATATGGAATCACTATGCCGGACAAAAGAAATCCGGCTGCAAATGAATACTGTTTCACTCCCTCAAATGCTGAAATTTGATAGGGTGCTGATAGAACGTGCTATTATGAATGTTATCAGTAATGGGCTGGACTACTCCCCGCAAGGCGGAACGCTTTATGTGGATGTTCAGAGTAACAACGGTTTCGTGGAAATTTCAGTCACAGACGAGGGAACGGGGTTTTCTAAAGAGGCATTATGCCACGCACAGGAACGGTTCTATATGGGCGATCAAAGCCGCAATTCAAAGTTACACTTTGGTATAGGTCTATATATTACAAATTCGATTATGGAACAACATAATGGTCAGCTTATTTTAGAAAATTCAAAAGAAACCGGCGGCGCAAAGGTTACTATGAAACTTCCTTGCTGATTTTCCGATAGTGTAATGGACGTCTTTTATGTCCGTCCATTTTTCAAATCTTCATGGAATCTTCAAAATTCCTCTTATCATGTATCTAAAGAAAAAACATCTGCCCAGCGGCAGAAAAGAAAAAAAAACGCTGCTGGGCAGACCCATTTTCACGCTTAATTTATATTCACTGGTGGCGGTTTTGAGAAATCAAGGCCGCTGCTTTCTTTCTGTCATTCCCAGCAGTTAAAGGCATGGCGGCCCACGGGAGGACGCCGCCATGCTGTTTTACTATCATTATAATCTAATCCACTTCTACCGCTTAAAAAAAGCCTTGCCCCGCCACGGGAATATTCCGGCTATGAGTATGAACTATACCATGTAAGAAAACAACAAAACGCTTCAAATCGTCGCCCGGTAGGTTTACGACCTGCCGGGCGATTTTTGTCGATTTTCGCGGATTGTCATTTCCGGCAAAAAATCAGATGGAAAAGGAGGCTGTCAGCAGACCAGGGCCAGCATAGGCCCCTGACAACGGACAGGATCATCCTGCTCACTCCCCACGGAAAGGAGGGATTTCTATGATAGAACAGCTCATTGCTGAAGCAACAGAATGTGATTTCAAAGTTGCTCTCGAAACAAAAAAGCCAAAAAGCTGGTTAAAAAGTGTCAGTGCTTTTTCCAATGGAATCGGCGGCACTCTGTTTTTCGGAGTCTCTGATGACCGGGAGCCTATCGGCTTGTCCGATGTTCAAAAGGATGCTGAAGCGATCAGCCGCTTAATCAAAGAACGTATCACACCATTACCGCAGTTTATCTTAAAGCCATTGCAGGAAGATGGTAAAAACCTGTTGGCTCTGGAAGTTTCTCCTGGCCGCAGCACCCCATACTATTACAAGGCAGACGGAGTAATGGAAGCATACATCCGTGTTGGAAATGAAAGCGTAATTGCACCGGATTACATTGTGAATGAACTGATCTTAAAGGGAACCAATCAGTCCTTTGACACCTTAACAACAGAAGCTGTGAAAAAGGATTACAGCTTCACACTCCTGGAGGCAACCTATCTGGAACGAACCGGTCTCCGCTTTGAGCCTTCCGATTATGTCTCCTTCGGTTTGGCTGACAAAAATGGGTTCTTGACCAATGCCAGAATGCTCATGACCGATCAGCACACAGTTTATAACTCCCGTATGTTCTGTACCCGGTGGAATGGCTTGGAAAAAGGCTCTATCTTTGATGATGCGCTGGACGATAAAGAATACGAAGGGAATCTGATTTATCTACTGAAAAGCGGCAGTGAATTTATTCGCAATAATTCCAACGTCCGTTTTGTCAAAGAGGCACAGTATCGTGTAGACAAGCCGGATTATGCTGAACGAGCTGTGACAGAGGCTCTTGTCAATGCGCTTATCCATCGTGATTATATTGTGCTTGGCAGCGAAATCCATATTGATATGTTTGATGATCGGGTGGAAATCACACCTCCTGGCGGTATGTTTGGTGGCGGCTCAATTCAGGAATACGATATTTACAGTATTCGTTCGATGCGGCGAAACCCTGTGATTGCCGACCTGTTCCACCGCATGAAGTACATGGAACGCTGTGGAAGTGGTCTGCGCAAAATCGTCAGTGAAACTGAAAAGCTGCCTGGATACACTGAGGCATATAAACCCGAATTTTCCTCTACAGCGACAGATTTCAGAGTTATTTTGAAAAATGTAAACTACAACTTAGAGGGTGACACCCACCAAGTTATCCACCAAGTTACCCACCAAGATACTGAACTATCAACGGTGTCCAAACAGATTTTGACTTTTTTCACAACACCAAAATCCAAGAAAGAGCTTGCAGTATTTTGCGGCTTCAAAGATTTAAGAAACTTCACTTTGAAGCATATCAATCCGCTTTTAGAAGCCGGGCAATTAGAAATGACTATTCCCGATAAACCTAAAAGTCGCAATCAAAAATATATTACAGTTCGTTCCGAATAAATAGAAAAAGCCGCCACTTCAAAATCATAAAGTGACGGCCCTTTCTAATGCCGGAATCTTTTTCCCTCGCCATGACAAAAAGCACCCAGTTATTTGTTACTGAGTGTCTGCATTAGAATCGTATTTAATTGTTCAGATTTGGTCTGATTATGCCAAACTCACCAGCAAAAAATCTGAAATCTGAGAGTGCCAAAATCACCCTCAAAAATACCCCCGAAATTACGCTCTGGTTGTCCTATTTTTTAACCACTAAAAATTGGGTGAACACGGCTCTCGTTTAGACAAATTTGGTCAAACCACACAGATGCGTTTAGGTATAAGAAAACCCCAGAAAACCTTGATTTTCCGGGGTTTTTGAATCATTTTGATATAGTCTGAGCAGTCGATTATCGTTTGCTGAACTGCGGAGCGCGACGAGCTGCTTTGAGACCGTATTTCTTACGCTCTTTCATACGTGGATCACGTGTAAGGAATCCAGCAGCTTTAAGAGCTGGTCTGTAGTCTTTGTCTGCCTCAAGGAGTGCTCTGGAAAGACCATGACGGATTGCTCCAGCCTGTCCTGTGTATCCACCGCCGTGAACGTTAACGATCACGTCGAATTTACCCTCTGTCTCTGTTAAAGCCAGTGGCTGACGAACGATAACTTTCAGAGTCTCAAGTCCGAAGTACTCATCGATGTCTCTTTTATTGATAGTGATTTTACCTGTTCCAGGTACCAGGTAAACTCTTGCGATTGATTTCTTTCTTCTTCCTGTTCCGTAGAATTTTGCGCTAGCCAATGTTTTCTACCTCCTATTAAAATGTTAAAACTTCAGGCTTCTGAGCCTCATGTTTGTGCTCTGGTCCTGCGTATACGAAAAGTTTCTTGTTCATAGCTCTTCCAAGAGGTCCTTTCGGAAGCATTCCCTTAACTGCGAGCTCGATAACCTTCTCAGGTTTCTTTGCTAACATTTCTTTTAATGTGGTTTCTTTCATTCCACCAACATAGTCGGAGTGGTTATAATAAATCTTCTGCTCAAGCTTCTTGCCTGTAACTTTGATCTTATCAGCGTTTACAACGATTACATAATCTCCTGTGTCAACGTGCGGTGTAAACTGAGGTTTGTTCTTTCCTCTTAAAACACTTGCAACACCGGATGCCAGACGTCCCAGAGTGCAACCCTCTGCGTCAACTACATACCATTTTCTTTCGATTTTATCCGGATTAGCCATATAAGTCTGCATGGTCCTACCTCCTGTTATTTATCAACGATAATGTTTCTCAAACCGCGGTACTTCCGCGAAAAAAAGTAAATGGAAACGCGGGTGCAAAATAAATCGCGGAAATGTCCGAAACCGCTGATAAAATGCCATCGCCGGGGCTATTGGCTCAAGCATCTTCGCACTACGTCACATTGAGTTATTATATTATAAGGCACCTTGCCTGTCAACTGTTTTTTCTTGTAATTTTCAACAAAATTCCTGTTTTCAGAAAAACTCAATTCCCATCAATGTCAGCCCCTGCGCCGGCGCTGTGGGGCCTGCAGCCCCGCGGTCACAGGCTTTTAAAATCTTATCCATACGTTCCGGCGGATACTGTCCGTTCCCGATCTCGATCAGAGTTCCTGAAATAATACGCACCATATTGTAAAGGAAACCTGTTCCTGAAATGCGGATGGTCACCATATCACCATCTCTCCACACATCCATGGACGTCACGGTACGGATGGTGGTCTTCACCTGTGCGCCGGAGCCGCAGAAGCTGGCAAAATCATGGCGTCCGATCAGATAAGATGTTGCTTCCTTCATCTTATTCACATCCAGTTTATAATGGTAAAAATAAGAGTACAAACGCTCCGTTGGCACCGGAAACTTCCGGTTCAGGATACGATATTCATATGTTTTTTCACTGTCACAGTAACGGGGATGAAAATCCGGTTCCACTTCCTCCGACAGCTGAATACGGATATCCTCCGGAAGTCTCTGGTTCAATGCATAAGAAAATTTTTCTCCGGGTATTCTGGATTCGGTATCAAAAACCGCCACATTTCCAAGTGCATGAACCCCTGCGTCTGTGCGGCTTGCGCCGATCGTCTCGATCTTTTCTCCCAGAAGCTCACTTAAGGTATCGTTTAAAACGCCCTGAATGGTGATTCCATTTGGCTGTGTCTGCCAGCCTGAGTACTTGGTTCCATCATAAGCTACAACAAGTCCTACTCGTTTCATATAATATATTCCCTCCTGATACAGACATCCCTGCAGTACTTCCCATCCCAAAACAGACATACCGTCCAGCAAAATGCCTGCCTGATTCGGTTACAGTTCCGCTATGCAAAATGCAACGCTTCGGACCGTTCCATGTCTAAGTACCTGCAGGATTCGGTTACAGTCCTGCCACGCGGAATGCAACCCCCACAGCAAGATATACCACAAGGATCCCATAGGCCGCATAATCTCTTTTTTCGTAATGCAGCGGCTTCATCTGGGTTCTGTGCTCTCCACCATGGTAACACCTTGCTTCCATGGCCATTGCCAGATCATTGGCGCGGCGGAACGCTGAAATAAACAGCGGCACAAGAAGAGGGACCATATTTTTCGCCTTCTGGATCAGATTTCCGCTTTCAAAATCTGCACCTCTGGCAATCTGTGCCTTCATGATCTTATCCGTCTCCTCCAGAAGGATCGGGATAAAGCGAAGAGCAATGGACATCATCATGGCGATCTCATGTACCGGCACCCGGATCTTGTTCAGCGGACGGAGCAGTCTCTCCAGACCATCTGTCAGCTGATTCGGCGTGGTAGTCAATGTCATGATGGAAGAACCGATCACAAGGTAAACAAGACGGATCGCCATTCTTCCTGCAAGAACAAGGCCTTCCCTTGTGACCTTGATGATCCCGAAACGCCACAGCACTTCGCCAGGCGTCAGGATGATATTGAACACAACCGTGATCAAAAGGATCATAACGATAGCCTTCAGACCCTTGAACATGAATTTCACCGGAACCTTGGATATTGCGATCATAGCAACCAGAAATACTGTTGCTACCGCATATCCGAGAAATGTATGGAACAGGAACACAGAGATCAGAAATCCCAGAGTTCCCAGAAATTTGGTCCGTGGGTCCAGTCTGTGAAGAACGGATTTGGCCGGATAATACTGACCGATAGTAATATCTCTGATCATTTTTCCGCCCCTCCTTTGTTCAGTAATGGAGAGTTTGCCCGCGTAAGTGCGGCAAGGATGCTGTCTCTGGCTTCCTCCACCGTTGTGGCATCTGCATCCCCCTGCAGCCCATGTTCCTTCAGCGCATGCATGATATAAGTGATCTGCGGTGCGGCAAGTCCCATGGTTTCCAGTTCCTTATAATGTGAAAAAACCTTCTTCGGTTCATCATCAAATACAGCTTCTCCGTGGTTCATAACAATGAGACGCTCCACATATTTCGCAATATCCTCCATGCTGTGGGAAACCAGAACAATGGTTATCCCTCGCACCTTATGAAGCTCTGCGATCTGATCCAGGATATCATCCCTGCCCTTCGGATCAAGCCCTGCTGTGGGCTCGTCCAGAATCAGGATCTTCGGGTTCATTGCAAGAACCCCTGCAATAGCTACCCTTTTTTTCTGGCCTCCGGAAAGCTCAAAAGGTGATTTCTTGAAATTGGATTCTTTTACTCCAACCTGAATCAGAGCCTGCTTCGCTTCTTTCTCTGCTTCTTCCCTGGAAAGTCCCTGATTCATGGGGCCAAAACATACATCAGAGATCACATCATTTTCAAACAGCTGATGCTCCGGGTACTGGAACACCAGGCCAACCTCGCTTCGGAGCTGTTTCCGGTCATATTTCTCAGCCCACACATCTTCTCCGTTATACAGAACCTGGCCGGATGTTGGCTGTACCAGCGCATTCAGATGCTGGATCAGCGTGGATTTTCCGCTTCCTGTGTGTCCGATGATCCCGATAAACTGGCCATCCGGGATCACAAGGCTGACATCCTTCAGCGCATGGCTCTCATAGGCTGTCCCGGGGCTGTAGGTATAAGTTACATTTTTTAATTCGATTGACATAATGCGCTCACCAGCTCCTCTGTAGTCAGTATTCCATCCGGAACATCCACGCCGGATTTCTTCAGTTCATATGCAAGAAGTGTTACCTGTGGTACATCCAGTCCATACGCCTTAAGGGTATCCACCTGGGAAAAAATCTCTTTGGGATTTCCCTGCATCACAACATTTCCGCTGTCCATGACGTAGACACGGTCAGCATGGATCACTTCCTCCATGTAATGGGTGATCAAAATGACTGTTACCTTTTCCTTACGGTTCAGCTCCCGCACTGCCTCCAGGACTTCCTTTCTTCCGTTAGGATCCAGCATGGCGGTAGGCTCATCCAGGATGATGCACCGCGGGCGCATGGCCATCACGCCTGCAATAGCCACTCTCTGCTTCTGCCCTCCAGAAAGCTTGTTTGGGGACTGATAACGGTAGGCTGTCATACCGACTTTTTCCAGGCTGTCATTCACACGTTTCCAGATATCATCTGTAGGAACTCCCATGTTTTCCGGGCCAAAGCCTACGTCCTCTTCCACAACGGTTCCTATGATCTGGTTATCCGGATTCTGAAATACCATTCCTGCCTTCTGGCGTACCTTCCAGAGTTTGGTCTCTCTGGCGGTATCGATCCCGTCCACCAGCATCGTTCCCTCTGTTGGGATCAGAAGCGCATTCATATGCTTCGCCAGTGTGGATTTTCCGGATCCGTTATGTCCCAGAACTGCCACAAATTCTCCTGCTTCAATGTCCAGGTTCACATCATTGACTGCACGCTGCATGTCTACCACATTGCCGTCATCATCGTATCTCTGATAGTCAAATCCCAGCTTGAGCGCCTTGATAATTCCCATCTTTTCTGCTCTCCTTAATCCTCTGTAGCTGCCGGTTCACCAAGGCCGGTCAACTCATCGATCAGTGCCCATATCTCGTCTCTTCCCTGCTTTGTCTCCGCAGAAAACGGAAGGATCTTTCCCTCTTTCGGGAGGCCCAGTCCGATGCGGATTTCCTTCAGGCTTTTTGCCACCTGGCTGCGTTTCAGCTTGTCAAGCTTGGTCGCGATGATCACCGGCTCATATCCGTTGTGACAGATCCAGTCATACATCTGCTTGTCATTGGCTGAAGGCTTGTGGCGGATATCCACCAGGAGAAAAACCGCACGGAGCTCTTTGGAATTATGGAGATAGCCCTCGATCATTTTTCCCCATTTTTCCTTTTCTGCTGCAGAGACCTTGGCGTAGCCGTAGCCCGGCAGGTCTACGAGATACATTACTTCATTAATATTATAAAAATTGATCGTCTGTGTTTTTCCCGGCTGTGCGCTGGTTCTTGCCAGGGCCTTGCGGTTCATCAGACCATTGATCAGGGAGGATTTCCCTACATTTGATTTTCCCGCAAAAGCTACCTCCGGCCTTCCTGTGTCCGGGATCTTGCTTGTGATGCCGCAGACGATATCCAGCGATACGTTTTTGATTACCATTCGTTATTCCTCCCTTTTCTTTTAAAAGCCCTGTCCTGAAGGCCAGGGCAGGGTTTTTCTGTTTTTTATGCAAGAGCTTCACCGAGAACTTCTTTCATGTTATCCACAAACCGGATATTCAGTCCCTGGATGATCTCTCTGTCCATCTCCTCGATATCCGGACGATTTTTCTCCGGAACAAGGACTTCTTTGATTCTGGCATATTTAGCTGCAAGCAGCTTCTCTTTCAGTCCGCCGATCGGAAGCACACGGCCTCTTAAGGTGATCTCACCGGTCATGGCAAGATCCGCACGTACCGGTTTTTCGATAATTGCAGACAGCATGGCAGTTGCCATTGTAATACCTGCAGACGGGCCATCCTTCGGAACGGCACCCTCCGGGATATGTACATGCATATCATGCTTCTGGAAAAATTCCGGATCGATCTCATATTGGTCAGAAACCGAACGGATATAACTGATACCTGCCTGTGCAGATTCCTTCATCACATCTCCAAGCTGTCCGGTAAGAAGCAGTTCGCCTTTTCCGGGCATGATATTGACCTCGATCTGCAGGGTATCACCGCCTACCTGTGTCCATGCAAGACCGCGGGCGATCCCGATCTCATCCTTCTCATTGGCCATCAGATAGTTATATCGTTCTTTGCCAAGGAATCTGGAAATATTTCTGGATGTGACAACTACTTTATCCTTACCCTCTTCCATGATAGCACGTGCAGTCTTTCTGCAGATACGTCCGATGCTTCTCTCCAGAGAACGGACTCCTGCTTCCTTGGTATAGTTGTTGATCAGCTTGCCAAGAGCTGCCGGCTGGATCATCAGCTTGCCTTCCGGAATACCGTTGATCTCCATCTGCTTCGGGATCAGATGTTCCCTTGCGATATGTTCCTTCTCATTCTCCGTATATCCCGGGATTTCCATCAGCTCCATACGGTCAAGAAGAGGTCTCGGGATTCCCTGAACATCATTTGCAGTGGCAATAAACAGTACCTCGGAAAGATCCTGGGGAATCTCTACATAGTGATCATTAAACTTACTGTTCTGCTCCGGATCCAGAACCTCCAGAAGTGCTGCGGATGTATCTCCTTTATAATCGCTGCTGGTCTTGTCGATCTCATCAAGAAGCATCAGCGGGTTGCTGACTCCGGCTTCCTTCAGTGCGACTGTGATCCTTCCTGGCATGGCACCGACGTAAGTCTTTCTGTGACCCCGGATCTCTGCCTCATCACGGACACCTCCAAGACAGATCCGGACGTATTTCTTGTTCATAGCCTCTGCCACAGAACGTGCAATGGAAGTTTTTCCGGTTCCCGGAGGTCCCACCAGACAGAGGATCGGACTCTTTCCCTTGTGGGTCAGCTTACGTACAGCAAGGAATTCCATGATACGCTCTTTGACCTCTTTCAGTCCGTAATGCCCCTCTTCCAAAATCTTCCATGCGTTCTCAAGATCCTCGGAATCCTCGGATTTCTTATTCCACGGAAGTGCAAGAACGGTTTCCAGATAGCCTCTCTGCACCGTTGCCTCTGCGGCACTGGCTGCCATTCCTTTAAAACGGCTGATCTCCTTGGAAATCTTCTCTTTTACTTCATCAGATGCATCCAGCTCCTTCAGCTGTTTTTTTAATTCATCGATATCATCTGCAGTATTCTCCTCACCCAGCTCCTCACGGATGGTTTTCAGCTGTTCACGGAGGATATACTCTCTCTGATTCTTGTCGATATGGGATTTCACCTTGCGCTGAAGATCTTTGGTGATATGGATCACCTCGATCTCGCTGCCAAGAAGCGCTCCAAGGATCTCATAACGGTCATTCAAAGACACTGCTTCCAGAAGTTTCTGCTTGTTCTGATACGCCATCGGAAGATTTACTGCGATCTGGTCGATGGTTTCCTGCACATCTTCGATGTTCATGATCTGGGTTACCAGATCCTTGCTTACTTTTCCGCTTTCTCTGCAGTATCTCTGAAAAAGCTCCCGGATGCTGCGAAGCATGGCGTCCTTTACCGGTTCCGGGTAATCCTCTTCCTGCGCCGTAACGATCTCGCATTCCGCCTTCAGAAATGGTTCCTCCTGCTCCAGGCCCAGAACCTCTGCCCTGTCCAGTCCCTCTACCAGAACCCGGTAAAGATCCTGCGGAAGCTTCACCACCTGCTTGATATAAGCGACGGTTCCTACCTGATACAAATCCGTAAGTTCCGGTATTTCCACCTCAGGATCCTTCTGTGTCAGCAGAAAGATCTTCTGGTCATGGAGCATGGCTGCTTCCACGGCACGGATAGATTTCTCCCTGCTCACATCAAAGTGTACGATCATATCCGGAAGGACTGTGGTCCCACGGAGAGCGATCATTGGCAATATATTGACCTGATTTGTCATTTATGTCATTCCCTTCATCAAGCTGTTTCCGGCTTGCCTTTCTTTCTCGAACGGGATGTTTTGCGTCCTGCTTTTTTTGCAGGAGCCTTGGCCTCCCCGTGGATGATCTCCGGCTCTCCGGTTCCCTCCACTGCCTCTTTTGTAACGATACACTTACGGATGGTGTCGTCAGATGGTGTCTTGTACATCAGATCCATCAGGGTATGCTCCATGATAGCACGAAGTCCTCTGGCACCTGTTTTTCTCTCAAGAGATTTCCGGGCAACTGTCTCAAGTGCTTCATCCTGGAACTCAAGCTTCACGCCATCCAGCTCAAAAAGCTTGTCATACTGCTTTGTGAGAGAATTCTTAGGCTCCTTCAGAATACGGATCAGTGCTTCTTCATCCAGAGAATCCAAGGTTACCACGACCGGAACTCGTCCGATAAACTCCGGGATCAGACCGAATTTAATAAAGTCCTCCGGCATAACCTCCTTCAGAACTTCGCCCACATTGCGGTCTTCCTTCTCGGAAACCTCCGCTCCGAAACCAATGGATTTGGTATCCTGTCTTGCCTCGATGATCTTCTCCAGTCCGTCAAAGGCACCACCGCAAATGAACAGGATGTTTGTAGTATCAATCTGGATAAATTCCTGATGAGGATGCTTTCTTCCTCCCTGAGGAGGTACGCTTGCAACGGTTCCTTCCAAAATTTTCAGAAGTGCCTGCTGTACGCCCTCACCGGACACATCTCTGGTGATGGATGTATTCTCGGATTTTCTTGTGATCTTATCGATCTCATCGATATAGATGATTCCGTACTGGGCACGCTCAATATCGTAATCGGCTGCCTGAATGATCTTCAGAAGAATGTTCTCAACATCCTCGCCAACATAGCCCGCCTCTGTGAGAGTAGTGGCATCTGCGATGGCAAAGGGAACATTCAGCAGTCTTGCCAGTGTCTGTGCAAGAAGTGTTTTACCGGAACCGGTCGGACCAAGCATCAGGATATTACTCTTCTGCAGCTCCACGTCCAGGTTTCTTGAAGCAAGAATTCTCTTGTAATGATTGTAAACAGCTACGGAAAGTGCCTTCTTGGCATCATCCTGTCCGATCACATACTCATCCAGGATACTGTGGATCTCTTCCGGTTTCAGAAGGTTGATCCCTGTTTCATAATCTGCCTCATGATCATACATACTGAATTCTTCTTCCATGATCTCGGAGCAGATCCCGATACATTCATCACAAATATATGCTCCATCCGGACCTGCGATCAGCTTGCGTACCTGATCTTCAGTCTTATGGCAAAAGGAGCATCTTACTTTTCCTTCTTTTACTTTATCTGCCATATCTTTTTGTTTCCTTTCTAAACGTAAATGTCCGTCTCTCGCAGACATTTAAAATTCCTTTTTAAAGCAAGATAAGACTCCTGTGTCTTTACAGGAGTCTTTTCTTACGCATTATTTGTGGATCACAACACCGTCGATCAGGCCGTATGCCTTAGCTTCTTCCGCTGTCATATAGTTGTCACGGTCAGTATCTTTTTCCACAATCTCAAGAGGCTGTCCGGTATTCGCAGAAAGAATCTCGTTCAGCTTCTTTTTGGTTTTTGCGATCTGGTCAGCTACGATCTGGATTTCTGTAGCCTGCCCCTGTGCACCGCCTGATGGCTGATGGATCATGATCGTCGAATTCGGCAGTGCATATCTCTTGCCTTTGGCACCGGAGGACAGGAGGAAAGCTCCCATGCTGGCTGCCATTCCAAGGCAGATCGTAGATACATCGCACTTAATATACTGCATTGTATCATAAATTGCCATTCCGGCAGTTACAGAACCACCCGGGCTGTTGATATAAAGCTGGATATCCTTGGAAGGATCTTCTGCTTCCAGGAAGAGAAGCTGCGCAACGATCAGGTTCGCACTGACATCGTTTACCTCTTCTCCAAGGAAAATGATTCGGTCCTTAAGAAGTCTTGAATAGATATCGTAACTTCTTTCTCCTCTGCTGGTCTGCTCAATGACGTAAGGTACTAAACTCATTTTGCCCTCCATTTCCGAGGTTTATTACGCCTCTACAGCTGCATCGGCAACTAATGTAACAGCTTTCTGAACAGCCATATCTTTCTTCATCTGCTCCATCTCGTTCTCACCGATGAGATCTTTTAATTTGTCTGCTTCCATCTTGTACATCTCTGCCATCTTGGAGATCTCTTCGTTAACCTCATCCTCTGTTGGCTGGATGTTCTCTACCTCAGCGATCTTCTCAAGAACAAGTCTTGTCTGGATTCTCTTAAGAGCCTGTGGCTTCATGTCTTCCATCATCTTGTCAACACTCTGACCTGTGAACTGGAAGTACTGCTCCATGGAAAGGCCCTGAGACTGCATTCTTCTTGCGAAATCGTCAAGCATCTGACGTGTCTGTGTCTCGATCATTGCCTCCGGAATATCCATCTGTGCATTCTCGATCGCTTTATCTACTGCTGCGTCTTCTTTTGCACGACGTGCGTCTTCTGCTTTCTTCTCTGTCAGGTTCTTCTTAACGTCTTCCTTGTACTCAGCAAGTGTATCAAACTCAGATACATCCTTAGCAAAGTCGTCATCAAGCTCCGGAAGCTCTTTTGCTTCGATCTTCTTAACATCGCACTGGAATACAGCTTCTTTGCCAGCCAGCTCTTTTGCCTGATACTCCTCTGGGAATGTAACCTTAACTTCTACGTGATCACCTGTGTTAGCACCAACAAGCTGCTCCTCGAATCCCGGGATGAAGGTGTTGGAACCAAGTGTCAGCGGATAGTCTGTTCCTTTACCGCCCTCGAATGCCTCACCGTCTACGAAGCCCTCGAAATCGATAGTTGCTGTATCGCCGTTCTGTGCTGCACGATCCTCAACTGTGATCGTTCTGGAGTTTTTCTCCTGCTCTTTCTTAAGCTCAGCCTCGACTTCCTCGTCTGTTACCTCTGTCTCAGACTTCGGAACCTCAAGTCCTTTATAGTCACCGAGAGTTACCTCTGGTTTAGTAGCTACTTCTGCTGTAAAGATAAATGGTTTGCCAGGCTCAACCTGTGTTACATCGATCTTAGGCTGGGAAACGATCTCAAGATCACACTCAGCAAGTGCTTTGCTGTAATGCTCAGGGATCAGAGCGTTTGCAGCGTCCTCAAGGAATACTCCCTTTCCGTACATCTGCTCGATCATTTTTCTTGGAGCTTTTCCTTTACGGAATCCCGGAATAGAAATTCTGCCTTTTGCTTTCTGATATGCATTCTGCATTGCTTTGTCAAGATCCTCGGCGGAAACCTCGATTGTAAGTTTCGCCATGTTTTTCTCCATTTTCTCCACCTGTAAACTCATGTTTCTTGTTCCTCCTTAATCATATCGAGTAAATACCTTATATAAAATAGTTAACACTCGCATTATATATATTTACAGTCATTTCTGTAGTATAGCATAACCACTGTAAAAACGCCAGTATTTTTTTCAGTTTTCCATATGCCCACACAGGGCATTTGTCACTGCTCACTTCGTTCTCAGCAACGCACTTCGCAATGCACAGAATTTATGCTAATCGCCAAAATCCGTGCGGTGTATTTCCTCAATATCAAAGTAATTTTCTGTTTTTCTTATGTAAGCAAGACAAAATGCAAAAATTCTTTTATAAGTTCCGGGCGTATAATGAACACCATCGTCTGTACCGTCTCCCGTATTGGATACAGTACCATATCCTGTCCGCATCAGATAACTGTAAACATCGATATAATGGTACTGACTTCCAAGCTTACTGGCAAGACCGCTGTTAAAAGCCCGGATATTCTCACATTTACGATTCCGGGTACTTCCCCTTTCCCCTCCATTGATCGGATTCACAGACATATAATACAGACTGCAGTTTTTCATGGAAAGCTCTGTTCCCAGCTTTTTCATGTAAGACCCGTACTGTGAGAGTTTATCATTCAGATCCTGTTTTCCTTTAATATCTCTGAGATCGTTGACACCATGATTAAACACCACCGCGATCTTTGCGTATTTTTCATTTTTACGATATTTTTCTATTTCTTTCAAAAGAGCCTGTGCGCCCGTCAACTTCAGCCAGTCCAGTTCCGTATTAGAACAGCATACAAAGCTGACATGGCTGTCCACATACTCCTCCCCAAACTGTTCGTACAATACCTTCTGAAGACCATATGTCCTGGAATCTCCCACGAAGATGATCCTTTCGTAGTTCTCAGGATAATGAAAGCTGTTCCTGACCAGATTCGGTTCCTGATAACGCCAGAATCTAACTGCATAGAGATGCATGGTCCCACTGACTGTGATCACCTGTCCGGCTTCATACCTTGGCGAGGTCTTCTGACCTGCTCGGGTGGACCATCCAAGGAATGTAGAATTCTCTTCATTGGCCATCACCGGCAGTTTCAGTTTTCCGCTTGGAACCCGTATGATCTTGTAGATACCTCCGTCATTCCTGTGCAGGATCAGTTTGAGATTGTTCTTCTTTTTTATCACTGCATAAAACGTTACATTTCTTCTTACAAAATATTTTTTTCCCGGCTTATATCTTGCCTCCGTTCCTCCTTTTTTCAGAGACCATCCCTCTGCCTGATATCCTGCTGGGACCTGCGGCACTTTGGGAATCGTGATCATGGAACCAAATTTCTGTTTCTTTCCCAATTTTTCATATACAGCAGAGGAGACTCCTCTGCCTGACCTGAAAGATACGGAATACATCTTTTTGCAGGCGTTCCTGGATGTACCATCCGACCAGTCAAAGCCGGCAGCTGACACCAAATGTCCTGTGGCGGTCATCAGTATAACAAGAAGCGCCACTACCCACAGGATCTGTTTCATCTCTTTTTTCATGATCTTACATACACCACCGATTCAGCAATCTCTTCTGCCTTTGCGCTTCCCTCCAGCTGTCCGATCAGGGAAAGGCTGAAGTCGATGGCTGTTCCAAGGCCTCTGCTGGTAGTTACATTTCCATCTACCACTACAGGCTTCAGAGATGTTCTGGCACTTTTAAGCTGTTCCATAACAGATGGATAAGATGTAGCATTTCTGCCTTTCAGGAATCCAAGTCTTTCGAATACACCTGGTGCCGCACAGATAGCTGCTACCTTGCCGCCCTTCTGATAGAAATCTGTCAGAAGTTCAGTCAGCGGTTTATATTCCTCCAGATATTTTGTTCCCGGCATTCCTCCCGGAATTACAAGCATATCCGCATCGGAAAAATCACATTCTCCAAAGGTACGGTCTGTAAGAAGATCGATCTCATGAGAGGTTCTGATCTCTTTTGTCTCTTTGATAGATACTGTCTGGATGTCGATCCCGGCTCTTCTCATCAGATCTACCACTGTCAGTCCTTCAATATCCTCAAAACCATCTGCGAAAAAAATATACACTTTACTCATGATCCTGTTCATCCTTTCTTTTATAAAATCCATAAATATTTTCTGTATTCCCCATTCCCTTCCATAATGCTTTTTCCATCTGAAAATGTCAAGAAATTTCAACAGATATCCCATTGCAAATCCTGTTTTTTTCCTGTAGACTGAACATAATATCTTTTCATTTCACAAACCCGGAGGTTTTTTATTATGGAGATTGAACGTAAATTTCTGATCCGGAAGGATGACCTTCCGCAGGATCTGGCTTCCTATCCCTGCCACCGGATTGAGCAGGGGTATCTTTGCACTTCCCCTGTTGTCCGCATCCGCCGGCAGGATGATGACTATTTTCTTACTTACAAATCCAAAGGTCTCATGAGCCGTGAAGAATATAATCTTCCGCTCACCGCTGAAGCCTATGAGCATCTGAAGTCTAAAGCAGACGGTATCCTCATTACCAAGGACCGCTATGTGATCCCGGAAAAAGACGGACTTTTTATTGAGCTGGATGTGTTCCACGGAGAATACGAGGGAGTTCTTCTGGCTGAGGTTGAATTTCCTACAGAGGAAGCCGCCAATGCCTACACTGCGCCGGACTGGTTCGGAGAAGATGTGACTTATTCTACCAGATATCATAACAGTACCATGAGCCAGGGCTGGCAGACTGATTACTGTTCACTCCGTTCTCAGTAACGTAGATTGATCGCTAAACGAATCGGAAATCGCACTTGTATTTCTTATTTCAGGTGTTATAATTAGTAATGCAGGCAGATATAGTTCATCGGTAGAACATCAGCTTCCCAAGCTGAGGAGGCGGGTTCGATTCCCGTTATCTGCTTTCATTGCCAAAGAGGGCACGCAGTCAGGCGTGTCTTTTTTTATAAATTTTAAGGAGGATTTTTGTTTATGAAGATTGGATTTATCGGATGTGGAAATATGGCCTCTGCCATGATCGGCGGTATTCTCCGTCATGGGATCTTTTCAAAGGACGAGATCATTGTTTCCAACCTTACAGAAGAAGGCAGAGTGCGCAGTAAAAAAACTCTTGGTGTTGTCACCACTCTGGATAACAATGAAATAGTCAGATCTGCAAAAACTGTCGTTCTTGCAGTAAAACCGCAGTTTTATGAGGAAGTTCTCACGGAGATCCACGACAGCCTCACGACAGAGCACACCATCATCGGAATCGCTCCCGGCAAGACGCTTGCATGGCTGGAAGAAAAAGCCGGTCTTCCTCTGAAGGTTGTTCGTTTTATGCCTAATACGCCTGCACAGGTTGGAGCCGGAATGACTGCTGTATGTGCCAATGACCGGGTTTCGGAAGACGAACTGGCAGAAATCCTTAAGATCACAGACAGCTTTGGCTGTACCGAAGTGATACCGGAGCGTCTGATGGACGCCGCAGGCGCTGTAGGCGGCTGTGCACCGGCTTATGTGTTTATGTTTATCGAAGCCATGGCAGATGCCGCTGTCAGCCAGGGAATGCCTCGTAAGCAGGCTTATAAATTTGCTTCCCAGACTGTTCTCGGCAGTGCAAAAATGGTTCTGGAAACCGGCAGACACCCTGGAGACCTGAAAGACATGGTCTGCTCACCGGCAGGAACTACCATTGAAGGTGTCCGCACCCTGGAAAAGAGCGGCTTCCGCAGTGCCGTATTTGAAGCGCTTACCGCAGCTGCTGAAAAGGGTAAAAAGTTATAATTTCCGAAAACAAAAACTCCGTGAGGCCTGCATTCACCCGGACCTTACGGAGTTTTTCCATCTCATCTCTTTTATCATCTGCCGACAGCCCTACAGCAGCTCGATCAGCGCATCAATATCTTCCATTTTTGTTCCCCAGCTTGTGGCAAAACGGATCACTGTATGATCTTCATCATATTTTTCCCAGAAATCAAACTGCACTTCTTTGCCCAGTTCTTCTTTCTTTTTATTTTCCAGAACTACAAACTGCTGGTTCGTGGGAGAATCCAAGAAAAGCTGATATCCTTTTTCCTGAAGGGCTTTTTTCAGCTTCATAGCTGTTTCAATAGCATTTTTGCTGATCCTTGTATACAGATCATCGGTAAACAGTGTGTCAAACTGGATTCCCAGAAGACGGCCTTTTGCCAGAAGGGCTCCCTGCTGTTTCACCATAGTCATAATGTGCTTCGGAGCTTTTTTCGTAAAGACCACTGCCTCACCGCAAAGTGCTCCTACCTTGGTTCCGCCGATGTAGAACATATCTGTACATCTGGCGATATCCTCAAGTGTCACATCTGCTTCCGGACTTACCAGACCGTAACCAAGTCTTGCTCCGTCCAGAAATAGCGGAAGCTCGTATTTATGGCATACCTCGGAAATTTCCTCCAGCTCTTTCTTCGTATAAAGTGTTCCGTACTCTGTCGGATGGGAAATATAAACCATTCCCGGAAATACCATATGGTTGTGACTTTCATCCCCGTAAAAAGTTTCCACATAATCTGTGATACTTTCTGCTTTGATCTTTCCGTTTTCTGCCGGAAGTGTCAGTACCTTATGTCCTGTATACTCGATCGCTCCGGCCTCATGACAGCTTACGTGTCCGGTCTGCGCCGCAAGAACACCTTCATAACGGTTCAAGACAGAACCTATGACCGTGGCATTGGTCTGGGTTCCTCCCACCAGGAAAAGCACCTCAGCATCCGGGCAGCCACAGGCCTTACGGATCTTCTCTTTTGCAGAATCACAGTATTTGTCTGTGCCATAACCGGAAAGTTTCTCCATATTGGTTTCCAGAAGCTTCTGGAGGATCGCCGGATGAGCTCCCTCGCAGTAATCGTTTACAAAAAATAACATTTTATTTTCTCCTCATCTGTATTTTCATTTTATTTGACCGTCTGCCCTGGAATGATCTTACAGGTAGAAAACGATTTGAATTTACAGGAAATCGCCCCCTTCATCTCCTGTTCCAGGAAAAGCATGGCTACATGCGCACGTTCCAGATGCTCCATCCGAAGTGTGGTAAGAAGGATATCTCCGGTAAGATAGTCCGGGATCTCATCCACACCCAGAAGAGAAATGTCTTCCGGAACCGAAATTTTCTTCTGCCGTAACGCACGCATCACTCCAATGGATATCTGATAATTTTCCATGATAAAGGCATCCGGCAATTCATGAGTATCCAGATATTTCAGTGTTGCCTCACATACCTCACTGGTAGTTTCTCCCAGCGAGTAAATAGACTCTTTCTCCAGCGGCAGGCCATTCTTCCGAAGTCCTGCACGGAATCCTGCACGCCTTTGCTGGAAATTAAAGATATCCTGGGTGTTGGCCATATATTTGATATTCCGGCATCCTCTGGAAACCAGATAATCCACACAATCTCTGATTCCTTCCACTCCACCGAAGGTAACGCAATGATATTCATTTCCAAGATCATTATCATAAATCACCATTGGCTTTCGGATCGCCCGAAACGGTGGAAACTGATCCGGCTGCATCTCTGTTGCATACAGGATCACACC
Organism: Blautia sp. SC05B48; assembly: GCF_005848555.1. NCBI lineage: Bacteria > Bacillati > Bacillota > Clostridia > Lachnospirales > Lachnospiraceae > Blautia > Blautia sp. SC05B48. The sequence goes on from NZ_CP040518.1 coordinate 597,076, forward strand.
TGCCACATTTTCCTCATTGGCCTCACGCACTACGCGCTCCACGTCTTCTTTTTTTGTGGAAGAAGCATAAGTCACACTGACGATACAGCCCATTCTTCTGGCTTCCTGTTCAAATATCGTCAGACTATCCGGGCATACATCCAATTCAAAATTTTTGAGGAACCTGAGATGATTGTCAATATAAAGCACCTTGATGATATTTTTATTTTCCAATTCCTGATTCTGTTTATCTTTTTCTTCTTTTTGTTTTTCCGGTTCTCCGGTAACTTCTTCTATATAATCGAAAACCTTCCGTCTGGTCTTTTCACTGACCCCTGGCTTGTTGTTCAAAACCAGAGATACAGTTGCCTTGGAAAGATTAAGATTTCTTGCTATATCCGCTGCTTTAATCTTCATGCCGCTCCCTCTTACTAAACATTCTCTCCTTGATTTTAAACATTTTCTTCTGCACTGTCAACACAAAGCGGGAAGCTGCTCACAGGCAGCTCCCCGCAAAAATGATCATTTGACCTCACGTACACGTACAGCCATATATTCTCTTCCAGGCAGGTCGATCCGGAACTTGCCTTTAAAGATTCCTTTCTTCTCGATCGTCATATTCCAGGTATCAATTACTTCTACCTCAAATTCTGTCTCATCATCGATATGATACTCACGGAATGACGGACGCATGAAGCTGTAATAGAAAATATAATATTTAATATCCTGAAGACTATTATCTACTGCTGCACCAACCTCATCCCACTGATTTTCCAGCGGACGAAGTCCCGGTGCCGGTGTCTCCTCCATAATCTTCTGGAGGAATTTAAATCTCTCGGGGCTTTCTCCGTGAAGCTTGCCGCCATGAGACCACCAGAGAATTCCCTCATCATTCATATAGGTTTCTCCGTGTCCCGGATATGCTCCCCGACAGAATGCTTCCCAGAAACGTCTTGTCATTTCTTTTCCACTGATATTTCCCCATCCATGCTGGATATTTCCTTCATATGCAATCTCATCCAGAACTACCGGTTTTTTGTAACGGATCCGCCACTCATTTACCATCTCGGAGGACTTGTAAAGATCCTGTCTCTGAATGCTGCAGTGAGTGATCCACGGTCTTGTATAATCATAGAAACTCTTGCAATTGTGAATGGAACGAAGATGATTGTATACATCTTTTTCCTGGATAATAGCTGCGTAACGCTCCCAGTCCTCTGTTGTCTTTTTCGGGAAAAGATCGTACTCATTGGCAAGTGACCACCATACGTTTCTGTATGCACTTACTCTGGCAATGAGATATTTCCAGTAAAGATCATCACACTCTGCACTCATCTCACTGAAGCCCCATCTGTCATATGGATGCATCACAATGATGTCAGCCTGGATCCCAAGGTCCATCAGCTTCTTTATACAGTCATCAATGTGCTGGAAATGTTTTACATTAAATCTCTTGTGATCAAAATCATTGCCTGCTGTACAGCCAACATATTCCAGAAAATTCTCAGATGTCAGTACAGAGCTGTCCATCGGAGTTCCTTCATATGGATAGCTGATCGGCTCATTCAGGTTGTAGTCATAATGTTTCGGGAATACACAGAAACGGATCTTATTAAATGCACTGTCTGCCAGTGTCTCCAGTGTCTGTTTCTGAAGCTCCTCGCTCTGAAGTTCCCACACATAGCATGTTGTTCCGATGGAATAATAAGGTTTTCCATCTTCATATGCCATATGATAGGTGTAGGATACACGGACCGGTCCGTGATTGCCCTCTGCTGCCGGTGTTACATGAAATGCACCTGTATACACTTCATCAGAAAAGCTTCCTTTGATCTCAAATGTATAATCACCTTCAAAAGATGGCATAAAACGTACGCGGTAGATTCCGTCTCCATCATAGAAACCGTCTACGGTTTTTGTTTCTTCCTTGCCCTTAAAGGTTCCCTGAATTGTATAATCCGTAAACGGATTTCCCTCATGTCTGCCTGACATTTCTGCTTCAAAGGTTCCCCATTTTTCTACGGATTCTGTATATTTGCAAGTACTCATAAGTCGTCCTCTTTCTTTCTGTATTCATGCGCGGGCTGCTGTTCACGATACCGCCATGCAGCAGTCTGCATCAAATATCATGATTTAACTGCTCCGGCCATACCTTCCACGAAATATCTCTGGAAGATCAGATATACCACCATAACCGGAATAACGGAAACAAGTACACCTGCACACAGATAACCATAGTCTGTTCCGTGCTCACCTACGAATGTCATAATACCAACCGGTACTGTCTTCATGGCATTGTCGTTGATGATAACGCTGGCCAGAAGATACTCATTCCATGTGGAAAGGAAATCTGTGATAAACAGTGTTGCGATCGCCGGTTTTGCGATCGGCAGGATGATCTTGTAAAAAAGCTGCCATTTATTACATCCGTCAATACATGCAGCCTCATCAATATCTTTCGGAATTCCCAACATGAAACCTCGCATGATCAGGATACAGTAGGAAATACCAAATCCGATATATACATAGAATAATCCGAAATATGTATTCAGAAGATTCAATTTGCTGTAGATGATGTTGATCGGTACCAGTGCTGTCTGCATCGGAAGCATCATACCAATAAGGAAGAATACGAAGATACCTATACGGTGCTTGATATTCAGTCTTGTCAGTGCAAAGGAAGCCATAGCACCTACAAAAATACCAAGCGGTACCTTCAGGCAGGAAATGATCAGATCATTCTTCATATAAGTAAAAAGATTTCCCTTTGTAATGGCATTGGTAAAGTTATCCCAGGCAATTTCAGCAGGAAGCTGGAACAGACTCAGTCCGCTCATAAAATCCTTTTTGTGTTTCAATGCTGTTGCGACCAATGTAAAGATCGGAACGATCCAGATCAGTGCCAAAATTATCAGAAGTACGTACAGCAATATTTTTTTTGTGATT